>NZ_KE150262.1:0-51343 GCF_000411135.1 Actinotignum schaalii FB123-CNA-2
CACCTCGAGGCGTTTCCGGCTCTCGGCGACGGATAACAAGCTTACAAGCCCAACCCCACGAACGCAAACCAAACCAACGAGACACCCACCACACCTGGCTAAATAAGCGGAAAACACTTGGAAAACACCCAAAAACCCGGCCAAACAGACCCAAAAGCACTCGAAATCTCTAAACGAAGTCGACGAATAGACCCAAGCAGAGGCTCCTTGATCGCATCCCGTTCACCTCAAGGCCGCCGCTAGGCCACCGCCACACTCTCGCGAACCGCCTGCGCCACGGCCGCTGCCGCGCGCTCATCGAAGGCGGAAGCAATGATGTAATCAGGACAAGCCTCATCCCCCACGAGATCGGCGAGGGCCTGCGCTGCGGCCAGCAGCATCGCGTCATTAACCTCTGTGGCATGAGCGTCGAGTAAACCGCGGAAGATCCCCGGGAAAGCCAGCACATTATTGATCTGGTTGGGGTAGTCCGAACGGCCAGTTGCCACCACCGCAGCGTGCTCCCGCGCAATTTCGGGGGCAATTTCAGGGGTGGGATTGGCCAGGGCGAAAACGATGGCGTTATCAGCCATGGTGTCCAGAGCTGCGCCGTCGAGAATATTCGGGCCGGAAACGCCAATAAAAACATCCGCACCGCGCAGGGCCGCACGCACATCGCCGTCGATCTGTCGAGGATTGGTGCGGGCTGCAACCCAGGCGTGCCCCGGGTTGTTCTCGCTGCGGAAGGGACCGAGCGTGCCAGCGCGGTCCACGGCAACGATATCTCGTATCCCGTATTCCAACAGTAAACGGATAATCGCGGTGCCGGCGGCACCGATTCCACATACCACCACACGTGCGTCGGCCGGTTTCTTCCCGACCACGCGCAGCGCTGTCATGAGGGCGGCCAGCACCACAACGGCGGTGCCGTGCTGATCGTCGTGGAAGACCGGGATATCAAGTTCCGCACGCAGGCGTTTTTCGATGTCGAAGCAACGCGGGGCGGAGATGTCTTCCAGATTGATACCGGCATACGCGGGGGCGATGGCTCGCACCGCGGCGATGATTTCCTCGGTATCGGTGGTGGCCAGAGGCACCGGCCAGGCGTCCACCCCGGCGAAACGCTTGAAAAGCGCAGCCTTGCCTTCCATCACGGGAAGAGACGCGAGCGGCCCGATATCCCCCAGGCCGAGCACCGCGGTTCCATCTGTCACCACCGCCACGGTATTGGATTTCACCGTATAACGGCGGGCCAGTTCCGGCTCGGCGTGAATCGCTTCGCAAACTCGCGCCACCCCGGGCGTATACACCCGGGCCAGATCCTCACGGTTCTCGATAGCAGCGGTCGCCTGAGTTTCTAATTTGCCGCCTTCGTGGGCCGCAAAAATCTCGCGTTGGGAGGGCGGTGGCGCGAACTGCTGGGCCTCACCCAAAGGTGATGCCACGTCAGATTGTCGCTCTGTACCTGCTTGTGTTCGCGCCACCTGCGCCTCCTTCACGAAATATGCCCGGTTTCGTCCGGTTGACTACCGCGGTTTTATTCAGCCGCGGCGCGCTCCATAATGAGGGCGCGCACGGCACCGGCATCGGCCTTACCGTGGGTCGCCTTCATGACAGCACCGATAATTGCACCGGCGGCCTGCACTTTTCCACCGCGGATTTTTTCGACGACGTCGGGATTGGCAGCCAGGGCCTCATCCACGGCCTTCTCCAGGGCTCCACTATCGGACACAATCTCCAGATTGCGCGCGGCAACAACCTCCTCCGGACTACCTTCCCCGGCGAGGACTCCCGCGAGCGCTTGGCGCCCCAGTTTGTCATTGAGGCGTCCGCTCTGGATGAGGCCGTCCAGCTCGGCAACCGCCTCCGGAGTAATCGGGGCATCCTCGAGTTCGACGTCGTTATCCTTGGCGTAGCGGGCGATATCACCCATCCACCACTTGCGGGCTCCGGCGGGCGTTGCCCCGGCCCGAACGGTGGCATCTACCAGATCCACCGCGCCGGCGTTGATGAGATCGCGCAATTCCTCCGGGGAAAGCTCCCATTCCTCGGTGATACGGGCGCGCTTCGCGGCCGGTAGTTCGGGCAGCCCCGCACGCACCTCCTCCACATACGCGGGAGTGCACATCACCGGGACAAGATCCGGTTCGGGGAAGTAACGGTAGTCATCCGCGTCGGACTTCACGCGCCCGGCGATAGTTCCCTGAATTTCTTCCTTGTAATGGCGTGTTTCCTGAAGAATCGTGCCACCGGCGGCCAAAATCGCCGCCTGGCGGGAAATCTCGTAGCGAATGGTGTTTTCGATGCCGCGGAAAGAGTTGACATTCTTCGTTTCGGTTCGGGTACCGAAAGGAGCATCCGGGCTTTCCCGCAGGGACACGTTGACGTCCGCGCGGATATTTCCGCGCTCCATCCGACCCTCGGAAATTCCGAGCGCCCGCACCAGTTCGCGGATCCCGCGCACGTAGGCACCGGCGATCTCCGGGGCGTTCTTTCCCACCCCGGTAGCCGGATCGGAAACGATCTCAATAAGCGGCACCCCGGAACGGTTGTAATCCACCAGGGAGTAGCGCGCCCCCTGGAGGCGCCCATCCGCCCCACCCACGTGGGTATTCTTCCCGGCGTCTTCTTCCAGATGCGCGTGTTCAATGGGGAAACGGTAGGGCGTGCCGTCGGCCAGTTCGATATCCAGGTAGCCGCCCAGAATAATCGGCTGGGCGTTCTGGGTGATCTGGTAGGCCTTGGGCAGATCCGGGTAGAAATAGTTCTTGCGTTCGAAACGCGAGAGCTCGTTAATGCGGGAGTTGAGGGCCAGGCCCAGCCTCACCGCGTATTCCACCGCTGCCTCATTAACCACCGGGAGAGAACCGGGAAGCCCGAGGGAAACCGGCTGCACATCGGTATTGGGTTCGGCACCGAAAGCCACCGGTGCGGCGTCGAAAATCTTGGTCTTTGTGGACAGTTCGACGTGCACTTCCAACCCGATCACCGGATCGAAACGCGCGACGGCGTCCTCGTAATTCATGAGTTCATCCATGCTTTATTCCTCCCAATCCCGCGCGGGGCAGGCAGCGGGGACGTTGTGTCCAAGCGCGGCATCGATGGCCGCGGCCACCCGGTACATGAGGGCATCGGCCCGGGCCGGGCTGAGAATCTGCAAGCCCACCGGTAGCCCTTCCGAAAGTCCGGCCGGCAGCGAAATACCCGGGATTCCAGCCAGGTTGGCAGGAATGGTGGCGATGTCGTTGAGGTACATAGCCAGCGGGTCGTTTGTTTTTGAGCCGAAGGGGAAGGCCACCGTGGGCGAGGTGGGCGAAACGATCACGTGGCACCGGGAGAAGGCCTGCTCCAGATCACGCTGGACCAGAGTGCGGACCCGCAGCGCCGCACCGTAGAAAGCATCGAAGTTTCCGGCGGAGAGCACGTGGGTTCCCAAAATAATGCGCCGCTTGACTTCCTCACCGAAACCGGCTGCGCGGGTAGCCCGCATCACGGTTTCCGCGGTGACCGGCCCTTCTTCGGGTTCCACCCGCAGGCCGTAACGCATCCCGTCAAAACGGGCCAGGTTGGAGGAAACTTCGGCGGGCATAATGAGGTAGTAGGCGGCCAGCGAATAGTGGAAACTGGGGCAGGAAAGCTCCACCGTTTCCGCGCCGAGTTCGCGCATGCGCGCCACCGCGTTTTCGAAAGCCTCAAGCACGCCGGGCGCGTAGCCTTCTCCGTGCATTTCTTCCACAAGGCCCACCTTGAGACCCTCGAGCGGGCGCTCCGGATCGCTTCCGGCACCTTCCCAGCTCCCGGCTTCGCCGTGGCAGGCCGCCACGAGCCCAGAAGGAGTGTCGGGAAGCGAGGTGGAATCGTGAGGATCGTGCCCGCTGAGCAATTCCTGGAGCAGCGCGGCATCTTCCACGGTGCGGGTCACCGGCCCGATCTGGTCCAGCGAGGATGCCATGGCGATCAAACCGAAGCGAGAAACCGCGCCGTAGGTGGGTTTTGTTCCTACCGTTCCGGTGACCGCGGCGGGCTGGCGAATCGACCCGCCGGTATCAGAACCGAGGGCGAGCGGCACCATAAAAGCACCGACGGCCGCGGCACTACCGCCACCCGAACCGCCCGGAATCCGGTTCAGATCCCAGGGGTTGCGCGAGGGCCCGAAAGCGGAATGCTCCGTGGAGGAGCCCATCGCGAATTCGTCCATATTGGTTTTGCCCACGATGGGGAGCCGGGCTTCTTTAATTTTTACGACGACGCTCGCATCGTACGGCGGGCGCCACCCCTCCAAGATTTTCGACGCCGCGGTGGTGGGAATCCCGCGGGTGCAAATATTGTCTTTCACCGCGATAGGAATACCGGCCAGCGGGTGGAGTTCCTGGCCTTCCGCGCGGGCAGCATCCACCCCGCGGGCCACCTCCAGCGCGCCTTCCCGATCCACGTACAGGAAAGCGTTGACCTTGGGATTGAGCGCCTCAATGCGATCCAGGCAGGCGGTGGTGAGCTCCACGGAGGTAATCTCCCCGGCGCGCAGCAGC
The DNA here is from genome assembly GCF_000411135.1 of Actinotignum schaalii FB123-CNA-2. Classification (GTDB taxonomy): domain Bacteria; phylum Actinomycetota; class Actinomycetes; order Actinomycetales; family Actinomycetaceae; genus Actinotignum; species Actinotignum schaalii_A. The sequence continues at coordinate 4,509 of NZ_KE150262.1, forward strand.
GCGGAGAGCTCCGCGGCGGATTTGAGCAACAAGCTATTCATTTATTCCTCCCCCATAATGCGCGGGACGAGGAACTTACCTTCTTCGGCGGCAGGAGCCGCGGCGAGGACTTCCTCACGATCAAGGGTTTCCCCCGGAATATCGGGGCGTTTGACATTGGCCAGCGGAAGCGGATTGTACGTAAAGGGAATATCCGGCGTAACAACTTCGGATACCGCCTTTACTGCATCCTCGATGACGGAAAGTTCACCGGCCATTTTTTCGGCCTCGGTATCCGTCAGGGCGATGCGGGACAGGTCCGCTAGGCGCGCTACCTCTTCCTTAGAAAATGACGACATGGCTCAAGTCTACGCGGTTGCACCGCGCGATGGCGCACCGTCTACAATTGGCGCTATGACTGAGTGGACTTCGCGCCGGGTGCTGCGCACGGCGGGTATGCTCGCGGCCGCGGCGCCGCTGACCGCCGCGGGCGCCGTCGTCGTTGTGGATGAAATGCGCAAACGCCGCACCCCACCGGTCAATTCATATCCGCACCTACCCCCGCAAGCGGTGCAGGTCGGGCGCGACCACGCAATCTTGTATACCGGCGCCGCGGACGTGTACCGCGCTATGCTCGCCGATATTAATAACGCACGGGATCATATTTATTTCGAGTGGTTTATTGTCAAAGCGGATCATGTGGGGCACCGTTTCCGCGATGCGCTTATCGCTGCGGCCCACCGCGGGGTGCAGGTGCATGTACTGCTGGACACCTGGGGGAATCTCAACCAGCCGCCTTCCTTCCGGCACCCGCCGCGCATCGCGAACCTGCACTGGATGAATTTCCCGCTGGTGCGCACCGGTATTCTTACCGGGCGTTCGCGTGATAAGGGGCGCGATCACCGCAAGATCCTAACCGTGGACGGGCGCGTTGGCTACGTGGGTGGCTACAATATCGGCGGCCTGTACGTGACGGAATGGCGCGATACTCACCTGCGCGTGGAGGGCCCCTCGGTATGGGAACTGGACGTGGCTTTTGTGGATATGTGGAATGCTTACCGCAAACGCGATCATCCCACCTTGCGCCGTGCTCTCACCCACCATTGGGATTCACGCATGCGGGCGGTCACGAATTCCCCCGCTCATAATACTTATCCCATTTCTTCGCTGTATTTGGATGCGTTGGCACGCTCCTCGCAGCGGGCTTGGATCACCATGGGGTATTTCATTCCGGATGCGCCCATGCTCGATGCGCTGACCGATGCGGCCGAACGCGGGGTGGACGTGCGGATTCTCATCCCGCAGTACTCCAATCATATTTACACGGACTGGGTGGGGCGCCCGCATTACGAGCGGCTGCTGCGCGCCGGGGTGCGCATTTTCCTCTACCAGGACGCCATGATTCACGCGAAAACCATGACGATGGATTCCACCTGGTCCACCGTGGGAACCGCAAATATTGACCGGCTGTCCCTGCGGGGGAATTTCGAAATCAATATGTCGATTCACGATGCCGGTTTCGCGGCTGTCATGGAGAAGATTTTCGAATTTGACCTGCGTAATACCCACGAACTAACCCTGGAGGAATGGAGTCAGCGCGGCGCGCTGGCACGGGTGACAGAAAAAATCATGGCTCCGCTGGCGCCGCTGCTGTAACCGCGTTGCGGTCCGTGCTGCTGTAGCCGCGCCCGGTCGCAAGGGGCACGACGCCGCAGCGCCGTCCCGCCGCGCCGCCGCTGCACGCCGCTCGGTTTTTGCGTTGTTTAGTTTTATGCGGGCAACTGGCCGGTGCGCAGCAGCGCGGTGAATTCCGCTTCGCTCAGGCGCGGGATGCCCAGTTCTTCAGCCTTAGCGGCTTTCGACCCGGCATTCTCACCCACCACCACCGCGGTGGTTTTCTTGGAAACCGAGCCGGCGGCCTTCCCGCCATGCTTGAGGATCGCTTCCTTGACCGAATCGCGGGTATAGCCTTCCAGGGAGCCGGTGGCCACAATCGTCATCCCCGCGAGGGTTTGGGGAACCTGCTCCGCGACCGCGGTATCATCGGCGAAAACTACCCCGGCGGCTTCCCATTGCTCAATAATCTCCAGGTGCCAGGGCACCTCGAACCATTCTTTAAAGGAGCGGGCGATAATCTCTCCCACGCCGTCCACGGCGGAGAGTTCCTCCACGGAAGCCTCGCGCAGCTGCGAAAGATCCGGGAAAGAGGCCGCGAGCGCGCGGGCCGCGGTGGGCCCGACGTGCCGGATGGAGAGGGCCACAAGTTTGCGCCACAGTTCTTTGCCGCGGGCTTTTTCGAGCTCGGTGAGCATGGTGAGGAGGGCTTTGCCCGGTTCGCTTTCTTTGGTGATGACGCGCTGGCCGGCGCTGCTTCCCCAGGTGGGTTTGGTCCAGGCGGCGCGCACGTAGCGGTAGTCACCGGTGGGTTGGCCGGCGCTGCGGATTTCTTTCCACACCCAGGTGTCTGCCACATCCGCGGCCTGCACCGCGAAGAGTCCGGCTTCGCTGTGGAGCACCGGTTCTTGGGGTTCGGGAACACCCAGGCTGCGGACCACGGCGGGCGGGATAATCACCTCGGAGTCGAGGATAGCGCCGTCGTCGTCCACAATTCCCAGTTCGCGTGCCGCTTCGCGCGCGAGGCGCAGGGTTTTTTTGCGCCCGTCCGGGCCTTCGATTTCGAGGCGGTGGCCGCTGGCGAGCGCGATAAGTGCTTCGCGGCGCCGGGCGTCGGGGTTGGTGAGCCAGAGTGCGGTTTCTTCACCGAGGGCCTCCACGTCCAGCGCTCCGCGCGAACCGATATGAACCACGCGTTCGGCCAGTTGTGCTGGGCAGGATTGCGCATTGGGGCAGCGCATATCGACATCGCCCTCCTGGGCGGGGGCGAGGGTAGCCCCGCAGGAGGGGCAGGCGCGGGGCATGACCCATTCGCGTTCGGTGCCGTCGCGCTCGAGGAGGACCGGGCCGACCACTTCGGGGATGACATCCCCGGCTTTGCGCACGATCACGACGTCGCCGATACGCACGCCTTTACGAGCCACTTCTTCGCGGTTGTGGAGGGTTGCCTGGGTAACAACCGAGCCGTCCACGAGTACGGGTTCCATAATGGCGTAGGGGGTGGCGCGCCCGGTGCGCCCCACATTGACCTGGATATCCAGGAGGGTGGTTTCCACTTCTTCGGGCGGGTATTTATAGGCGATGGCCCAGCGCGGGACGCGGGAGGTGTAGCCGAGCCCGGCCTGGCTCGCCCGGTCATTAACTTTGAGGACGGCACCGTCAATCCCGTGGATGAGATCGTAGCGGTGGGTGGCCAGGTCCGCCACGAAAGCCTCAATATCATCCCAGGTTGAGACCAGTTTGGTGTAGGGAGAAATGGGCAGGCCCCAGCGCGCAAATGCTTCGTATACGCCGGCCTGGGTGGACAGCGTTTCCGCCAGGGAGGCTGGCACGCCCGCGAGCGCCCCGATGCCGTGGGCAATGAAGGAGAGCGGGCGGGAGGCGGTGACGGCCGGGTCTTTTTGGCGCAGGGAGCCGGCCGCGGCATTGCGCGGGTTGGCGAATTCGCGGCAGGAGCGGATGATGCGATTAGCTTCGCGCACCGCTGCGGTATCCCCGGCTTGTTCCGCGGCAGCCCGCTCGCGTTCGGCTGCTTCGCGGCGCTCACGCTGATCGGCGTTAAACTGGGCGAACTCGGCGAGGGGGAAGAAAACTTCCCCGCGCACTTCCATGACATCCGGAATATCGCTGCCGCGCAGGTGCTGTGGAATGGTAGCGATGGTGGCGATATTGCGGGTGACATCTTCTCCGGTCACGCCGTCCCCGCGGGTGGCGGCTACCGTGAGCGCGCCGTTGTTATAGCGCAGGTTGATGGCGAGGCCGTCGATTTTTGCTTCTGCGGTGACGGGGGCGCCGGATTCCCCGGATACTCCCGGGAGCGCGGCGTACCAGGAACGCAGATCCTCGAGGGAAAAGACATCCTGGAGGGAGTAGAGGCGTTCGCGGTGGAGCACCGGCGCGAAGGGCTGGGCACCGGGCAGGGGCACGGCGCTGAGCGAAGATCCGGCGCCGAGCTCCGGTCCGGTACCCTGCTCCGGTTCCGCGCCTTCATCCGCCAGAGCACCCGCTGCGAGCGTGGCTGCGTCGTCGTTCTTCACAGGTGCCCCGACGGCGCGGCTGGGGGAATCCGGTGCCGCGAGCTCCGGGTAGCGTGCTTCCAGATCGCGCAGCTCGTGAATGAGGCGGTCGTAGTGGTCATCCGTCATGAGCGGATCGGCCCAGGAATGGTAGGCGATCTGCGCGCGGGTCAGCGTGGGGGCAATCTCATTCCAGCGGTGGCGGGCCTCGTCAATGCTCATGCTCCTATTGTCCCTCACCGCCCGGTTACCTCAAACCCCCAAGGTACGGCGGGCCGCACCCATAGTTGTTTAAGCCTGGAATAACAAGAGAGGATCTCGAAAAGCCCGGGCCTTGAAATATCACACCGGCAGGCTCTTTACCGCGGCGCTGCTCTTTGCCAAGATATATGGGTCTCATATGCAGCTATCCCGCAGGAGCGGGAATACCCCGCGAGTGGCGGGGAAAAGGAGGATTCATGGATTGGCGTTCGCGTGCCGCGTGCCTGACGGAAGACCCGGAGCTTTTCTTCCCGATTGGTAGTTCGGCCTCGGCCCTGGCCCAAACGGATCGGGCCAAGCGGGTATGCCAGGAATGTACCGTCCGTGACGACTGCTTGAACTACGCCCTCGAACACAACCAGGATTCGGGCGTATGGGGTGGCACCTCCGAAGATGAACGCCGCCGGCTGCGCCGCCGCACCGCCCGCGCGCGGCGAGTACGCGAACTTGCCTCCTAAGGCGAAGCGGCCCAAACCCTACCAGCCCACGCGCTTTGCGCGTGGGCTGCGTCGTCGTACTTAGCGCTCTGTGTCCTCGTACTTAATTCTTACGCGCGCCGGGAGCGGAAACTATTTTTCATCCGTGGGCGGCAGCCCGGCCGTCACATTAATCGTGAGGGTAACGGTGGTGCCACCGCCGTCCCGCGCTTCCCATTTAATGGTGCCGTGCAATTCGCCTTCCACCATGGTGCGCACAATCCGGGTGCCCAAGCCTTGCTTGACACCGGTGGTGGGCACGCCCACGCCGTCGTCACTCACCTGCACCGTGAGGACATCGCCCTCACGGTCCGCGCTCACCACAATATGCCCGCCGTGCGGCAGACCGTGCTCCACCGCATTGGAGACCAGTTCATTGAGAACAACTGCCAGGCGGGTAGCGGTATTCGCGTCCACCATCCCGAATTCGCCGCGCACCTCGGAAGAAACACGCACATCCGTGGAGGCAATATCGGTAGCCATGGTGATAAGCGGGGTGAGGACCTCGGAAAAGTCCACGATCTCGTCCACGGTTTGAGAAAGAATTTGGTGGACGAGAGCAATGGTTTCCACGCGGCGCTGCGCCTCGGAAAGCACCTCGATGACTTTTTTGTCGTCCGCGCGGCGCGCCTGCATCCGCAACAGCGCGGAAACTGTCTGCAGATTGTTTTTCACGCGATGGTTAATTTCGCGGATCGTGGTGTCTTTGCTGACCAGTTCCAATTCGCGCCGGCGCAGCTCGCTAATATCGCGCGACAGCACGACGGCGCCCACGTGCTTGCCGTCCTTCCACAACGGCACCGCCCGCAGGGAAAGCACCGCCCCGCGTAATTCCAGTTCCGTCATCCACGGGGCGCGCCCGAGCAGCACCACCGGCAGCGCATCATCCAGGCGGGTTTCCGCGTCAATACTTGAGGTGATTTGCTCGGCCAGCAGCTGGCCTTCAAACGTGGACCGGATCCCAAGCCGATGCAGATTAGATACCGCATTCGGGCTATTGAAAATCACCGCACCATCAGCATCGATATGGGTGAAACCGTCCGTGACGCGCGGAGCACCGTGGCGGAAACCGCTCGGGGTACCCTCCATCGGGAACAGACCCTGGGTGACCATATCGAGAAGCTGCTCTTCAATTTCCTCATAGGAAGAATGGCGCAGCACCGTTTCTTTGCGCGAGCGCTGGGAATACACCAGGGCGAGGACCGCGAAAGGATCCTCCCCCGCCCGGCGCACCGGATAACCTTCGTAACGCAGGCCGTGAATATAGACGGTGCCGCGCTGCCCGGTGGCAATAATCTCCCGGAATTTCTCCGAATCGGCCGGATCGAACGTCATATTGACCACGTCGTTATCCAGCGCGGTGGCATTGGTGGCCGGGCGGCAGGCCGCCGCGATAATAAAGCGTTCATCCTGGAGCGGGGTGACGAGCACGAGATCAGCGAAGGAGAAATCGGAGATTAACTGCCAGTCCCCCACCAGCTGATGCAACCATTCGCGTTGCGAAGCGGAGAGCGTTTGGGACCGTTCCAAGATATGACCGAGAGATGGCATACCCCTAAGAGTAGTCGCTCACGCGAGTACACTAGTAGTTCCGCGTTAGTTATATTCACGGCAGTGCGAGGGCCGGGCTGCGCCGGCGGTGGAGGCCGGGTGGGGCGGTGCCGCGCTGCGTCGTCGTTCTATCCACGAAGGGAAGCCCGCATGGCCGCACGCCACCATGCTTCGTCTCGCGCTCGCGCCACCGATCACCACACCGCGCTGGCGCGCAGTCTCACCTCCCCGCAAATCGCCATGATTGCCCTGTCCGGGGCGCTGGGAACCGGGCTGTTCCTCGGCGCGGGCGCCACGATTTCGCTGGCGGGGCCGGCCACGATTATTTCCTACGCGCTGGCCGGGTTGCTGGCGCTCTCGGTGGTGTGGGCGCTGGCGGAGATGGTCAGCGCGCATCCCGTTCCCGGCGGGCACGGCACCATTGCGGGGGCATACCTGGGGAATCTGGGGGCCTTTGTGACGCGCTGGAATCTGGCGGTCACCTATATCGTGGCGGTGGGCGCGGAGGTGACCGCGGGGGCGAAATATTTGCAGCATTGGCTGCCCCAGCTTAATAGCGCGGTGGGGACGGTGGCCTGTTCCCTCTTTATTGTGGGGCTGAATATGGCCACCGTGCGGCTCTACGGCACGGCCGAATACTGGTTCTCCATGATTAAAGTGGCGGCTATTTCGGTCTTTATTCTTCTTGGCCTCATTATTATTTTTGTGGGGCTGCCGGCGAGCGAGCCGGTGGGACTGGTCAATCTCACCGAGCACGGCGGGTTTATGCCGCTGGGTGCCGGCTCGGTCTTTATCGCCGCGTGCATGGCCGTTTTTTCTTTCGGCGGTATCGAAACGGTATCCGTCACGGCCGCGGAGTCCGGGAATCCCCGTTACGATATTCCGCGCGCGGCCCACACCATGATTTGGCGCCTGCTGCTCTTCTACGTGGGCGCGATTGCGGTGGTAGTGGCGATGCAGCCGTGGACGGTGACCGCCGAGCCGCTCCACGATATTTCGCAATCGCCTTTCGTGCACGCGCTGGACGCCGCGGCAATTCCGGCGGCCGGGCATATTATGAACGCGGTGCTGCTGGTGGCGGCGCTGAGCGCGGCGAACGGGTGCCTCTACACCTCCTCGCGGATGATTCACGCGCTGGCCACCGACCGCATGGCCCCCGCTTTCGCGGCGCGCACCACCCCGAAAGGCACCCCGCGCGGCGCGGTCATGCTCGCGATGGTGGGGATGGTGGTCGCCTGTATTTTGGCGCTCACGTCCCCGCAGGCCGGCTTCTCGTATTTGTACGGCTGCGCCACGGTGGGGACCCTGCTCACCTGGGCTTTAGTAATGGCCACCCATATTGCTTTTCGACGACGCCGCCAGCAACTGGGACTCGAGCTCCCTCCGGCTCGCCTCTGGGGCGCCCCGGTAACGAACCTGGCGGTCATGGCCGGTTGCCTGGCGATTTTCGTGGCGCTGTTCTGGCTCATGCCGGTAGCCTGGTATGCCGGGCTGCCCTACCTGGGTATCCTTCTTCTTATCTACGTTTTCCTGGACCGGATGCGCGGTCTGCCCGCCCCGCGAGACCTGGCCGGGGAGGAAGCGGCACGGGAGCGGAAAGGCGCGGGCGGTGGGCAAACCGCGGGCGGCGCGCCCGGCGGTGATTGGCTGCGTTGAAATTGCCTACCGGTTGCTGGTGCGAGAGCGAGAGCGAGAACGGGCCGAAAACGGCATAGACGCTGATACACGAATAAGGATGTAGATATTGGGTGATCCGATAACAGCTACCAGACCACTCACCTTGGTGTGGCGTAATCGTTCCTTGGCGCCCAATTGTTGGTGGCGCACAATTAGCTGCGGCAGTTTACGATCATTTCTCCGGGGTGATCGTTGAGCGAGTCGGTCGGCGAGCAGGTCTTCTCCTGGCTTTCGGATACGGCGTCGTCGGATTCATCTTGATGACCATTCCCCACACCATATGTGTGATCAGCGGTTTCACATTGGTGATTGTCAGCATGTTTGCGCGTGGACCCATCACTCGGGCAGTTGCCAACAAGGAAATTCCGAGCGAGCGCCGTGCGACGGTTTTAAACGTTGCAAGCACACTGGGAAGTCTCATTGGAATCCTCATCAACCCGATCATTGGCTGGGGCGCAGATCGGAGTCCAGTGGTGACAGTGTTCGGAATAGCAATCGTTCTTTTCATCGTCATGCTGACGTGGATTCCGATCGCAAATCGTTACGTTCAGGTCGAGGAAACGGAAGAGTAGGAGGCTATCTTTGAGCCGTACATGTCCAAGATTCTAGGCAGAGGCAAGATTGCCCTCCGGTTACCAAATTCCACGAGCCTTACCTACACCTCGCGTATTTTATCGATGTAGATACCCCGATTATTTGGTTACACAAAAATTCCACGTGTGCTACGCCCAAGCATCGCTCCGGTTCTGCGCTGAAAAAAGCGGCCGTGCTTCCCTCCTGTCACACTCATGCGGGAAAATATAGCCATGCAATTTTCACATTCTTATGAGATCGACGCCCCCGCGAGCGCCGTCGCCGCTGTCCTCATGTCCGAAGAACTCGCCGACCGTCGCCTCGCCGCGCTCCGCACGAAACCGTCCTCTTTCACGCCCGGCGCGGAACGCGCGATCCTTACGGTGCAGGTGGATGCTGAGCAGCTTCCCGCGCAGGCGCGGCGTTTTCTTTCTTCCGGTTTAGCTGCCAGCATCGTCTTTACCCGTTCCGGGAACGACGTCGCAGCGCAGCTGGAAGCCAAACTTCCCGTCCGCGCCAGCGCTGATTTCCAGGTTGCCGGGGAGGGGCCTGCCACGGTCACGGTGACCGGGGACGTGCAGGTCTCCATTCCTTTCGTCGGCAAGAAAATCGAAGAGAAGGTGGCCCAGTACGCCGCGAAAGTGGTGGAGCGCGACGCCGCGCTTATCCGCGAGATCATCGCGCAAAACTAGGGAGTTCGCCCGGCATACCACCTTTCCTGGAACTGCCTTGCCGGGTAACTTTTCGCAGCCAATTTTTCTGTCGGAGTCACCACGTAGGATGGGTTCATGATTAATCGCCAATATGAAGATCTGCTTGCCGATATCCTCGCCAACGGAACTCGCAAGGGGGACCGCACCGGCACGGGTACCCTCTCTGTCTTCGGGCGCCAGCTGCGCTATCACCTGGCGGATGGTTTCCCGCGTATCACCACGAAGTTTGTGGCGATGAAGCCCATCAAGGGGGAGCTGCTGTGGTTCTTACGCGGCTCTACCAATATTGACTGGTTGCAACGCAATGGCATCACCATCTGGGATGAATGGGCTGATGAAAATGGTGAGCTCGGCCCGGTTTACGGCTACCAGTGGCGTAGCTGGCCCGCACCAGATGGCCGGCATATCGATCAGATCGCCCAGCTTTTGGAAACCCTGCGAACCAATCCGGATTCGCGGCGCATGATCGTTTCCGCTTGGAATGTGGCGGATCTGGATAAGATGGCTCTCCAGCCCTGCCATGCGTTCTTCCAGTTCTATGTGGCAGATGGCAAGCTTTCCTGCCAGCTCTACCAGCGCAGTGCGGATATGTTCCTCGGGGTGCCTTTCAATATCGCCTCCTATTCTCTCCTCACCCATATGATCGCCCAGCAGGTTGGCCTGGATGTTGGTGATTTCGTGTGGACGGGCGGGGATTGCCATATCTATCTCAACCACCTCGATCAGGTGCGTGAACAGATCAGCCGCGAACCTTATCCCTTCCCCACCCTGGAACTGCGCAAAGCGGATTCGCTCTTCTCTTATGAGATGGATGATATTTCCGCGGCGGAAGGCTACCAGCACCACCCCAAACTCACCGGCGCAGTCTCGGTTTAGGAGGCAGAATGCTCATTGCACAAATCTGGGCGGAAGCGCATGATCACGCCCTCGCAAAGGGCTTGCGCCTGCCCTGGAATGTTCCGGAAGATTCGGCCTTCTTCCGGGCAGCGGTCCGCGGGCGGCCCGTCATGATGGGGCGGAAAACCTGGATCTCGGCGGGGCGGCGGCCCATGCCCCACTCCCCCACCATCGTGGTGAGCACCCAGCAAGATTTCGAGGTTCCCGGTGCGCAACTAGCCACACATCTCGATGAAGCTTTCGCGCTGGCCCGCGCTACCGGAGCGGATGCGGCTTGGGTATGCGGGGGCGCCGGGATCTATGCCGAAACCCGGGAATGCTCGCACATACTCATCCGTACCGTTATCGATGCCGATGTGGATGCCGATATTTTCGCGCCCGCCATCGGCCCGGGCTGGGAACTCCGGCTGCGCTCACCCGGAAACGATTGGCATACCTCGCGCGCTGGGCTGCGCTATCGATACGAAGCCTGGGCTCGCCCCGGTGTTGCTATCCCGCAGAATCTGCTTCCCGCTACCCCGGATGCGGCCTGGCAGGTGGCCTAAATGCCGCGCGCGGGTGCCTTCTACCGCGGTCTGCAGAGTGCACGTACAGCGCGTGCTGCCGTGGCACTCAGCTGTGTGGCGTGCACACCCGCCAGCGATGCCGGTGGCCCACCCTCTCCCACCCCGCGGCCCATCACCGCCATCGTGCAGCTAGGTGATTCTTTTTCCTCCGGTAACGGGGCAGGCAACTACGAAGAAGATACCTGCCGGCGTTCCCCGGATAACTACTCGGCCCCGCTCGCCCGCGAACTCGGTGCCAGCTACACCAACGCCTCGTGTTCCGGGGCGCGCACATCCGATATTGCCGAACAAGTCAGCGCCGTCACTCCCGATACCTCGGTCGTTTTCCTCACCGCCGGCGGCAACAACGCCAACTTCGCCCGGATTATCAGCTCATGTTTCGTGCTCCGTACCCCGAATAGCTGCGAAGATGCCATGAACAAGGCCACCGCGGCACTTCCGGCTATCGAAGAAGCCACCGTAGAGATCCTGCGGGCCATCGATACCGCCTCCCAGGGCCAGGCCACCGCTATCCTGGTCGGCTACCCGCGGCTCTTCGCTGAACACTCCTACCTCATCCCGCCGGTGGCGGAAAGTTACGGTGCGGGGGCTACACTCGCCCGGCTCCAGGATGCTGCGGATGCCCTGCAAGAACGCGCGGCCGCCCAATTGCGGGAAGAAACCAGCTCCGCGCGTTTCCTCTTTGCCTCCACCCAGGAGCTATTCGCCGGGCACGAACCGCGTGCGCAAGCTTTCCACGATAATGAAGAAGCCTGGCTGGTCTCCCCCTTCTCATCCTCCGATGTTCGAGCGTGGATGCATCCCACCGCGCACGGCTACCACGTCGAAGCTACCTACCTGCGCGAACTCCTCGCCCGTGCCGGCTTCGCCATCCCCGCTAGCCCCGCTAGCCCCGAAAGTACGCCGCTCCCCTAGAGGTACACCTAGCGCCGGACACCTAGCGAGCTTCCGGCTTGGTCATCGCTGCGGGATTCACCCAGGCATCGAAATCCGCCGCACTCACCTCTCCCGAAGCTAAGGCGACGTCGCGCAGCGAACTCCCGGTGGCCTGGGCGGCGCGAGCCAGCTTGGCTGCGGCGTCGTACCCGATATGAGGGGCGAGTGCCGTGACCAGCATGAGGTTGCGATCCAGGTGCGCGGAGATGACATCGGTGCGCGGGGCGATGCCGGCCGCGCAGAAACGTTCGAAAGTGCGCAGGGCGTCACCGAGCAAACGCACGGCCTCCAGCACCGAAAACACCATGACCGGCTTGTACACATTGAGCTGGAAATTCCCTTGCGAGCCGGCGAAAGCCACCGCGGCGTCGTAACCAAAAACCGCGACGCACACCTGCGTAAGGGCCTCCGCCTGCGTCGGATTCACCTTGCCCGGCATAATCGAAGAACCCGGCTCGTTATCCGGAATCGCGATCTCACCGATACCGGTTCGCGGGCCAGAAGCATACCAGCGGATATCGTTCGCGATCTTCATGGCTGCCCCAGCCAACGTGCGCAGGCTCGCGGAAAAAGCCACGAGGTCATCGTGCGCGGCCAGAGCCGCGGGAAGATTCTCCGCCGGGCGGAAAGGCAAACCGGTAGCTTCCTCGAACAGCTCGCACACCCGCGCCGCGAAACACGGATGGGAATTCAGACCGGTGCCCACCGCGGTCCCGCCGAGCGCCACCTGGTACAGACCCGCAACGCTGGCCCGCACCCCCGCGAGCGCGCCCTCCAGCTGCGCCGCCCAGCTGCCCACCACCTGATCCCAGCGGATCGGGGTGGCATCCTGAAGATGGGTCCGCCCCACCATCACTACATCAGAAAACTGGCGAGCGCGGGCATGTAGTGTAGCCGCCAGGCTCTCCACCGCCGGGATGAGGTGACGGTGCGTCTCCCGAGCCACCGCCACGTACATCGCGGTCGGGAACACATCGTTGGACGACTGGCCCTTATTGACGTGGTCATTGGGGTGAACCGGGCTTTTGCCGCCGCGCTGGCCGGTGGCAATTTCATTCGCGCGGGCGGCAATCACCTCATTGGCGTTCATATTTGTTTGGGTGCCCGAACCGGTCTGGAACACCTTGAGGGGGAATTCCGCGTCAAGAACCCCCTCGGCAACCTCGCTGGCGGCCGCTGTGATAAGGGAAACAAGCTGCTCGTCCAGCACCCCGAGCTCACCGTTGGCGCGGGCGGCCGCACCTTTGAGCAACCCGAACGCGTGGATCAGGGGACCACCCCAGATGTAACGTTCCCCACCGATGGGGAAATGCTGGAGCGAGCGAGCCGTCTGCGCGCCCCAATAGTGCGCGGCGGGCACCGCAACCGGGCCCATCGAATCCGTTTCCGTGCGGGTGAGCTGATCCGCGCCCGTGAGCTGATCCACGCGAGTGCGGCGATTCGTGCCGGTGAGCTGATCTTTCGTCATGATTCCAAGGGTAGCGCCTATCCGGGCGGGAACGGCCAGGCCATCTGGGTTGTCACCACCGTGCCGACCGTCGCCTTTGCGAAGCCAGAGTGGCATCGCTCACGCTCACGGTATTTAGCCAGGAAAGACCGCCGTGGGCCGGTCATAAACATCTGCGCGCGCCGTGTTTATTAGGTAAAGTCAGGCGCGGACAAAGGAGGGGCATGGCTACGGAGCGGCGGCGCGGTTCGCGGGCACTTGATACCCCCACGCGCGGCAAACGCGCCTCCAAGCCCGCGCCTTCTTCCACCACGGAAAAAGCCTCGCTCCGGGACGAGCGTGACCAGCTGCGCGCGGAGTGCGAGAAGTTGCGCGCAGAGCACAAGAAGCTTCGCGATGAAGGCACCGCGCTCCGCCACGAAGCGGAACTGTTGCGCACGGAAAATTCGCAGCTGCGCGGCGAGCGCGAGGGTGCGCGGGCGGAGGTCGCCACTTTCCAGACCCGCGTGACCGAGCTAGAGGGCCTGGTGGCGGATTTGCGCCGTCGTGAAAAAGAGTTGGAAGCGGGCGTGGTGTACGCCTCGGGCGTGGAACAAAGTGCCGTGACTGCGCAGGCCCGCAGCGAGGACGCGATGCGACGCGCGGCCCGCCTGGTTGCGCGCGTGCGTAGTTTAGAGCAGCAGCTAGAAGAAGAACGACGGCGCTACGCGGCCCTCGAGGCGGCGGGTCGGGCTCGGGAAGCACGCCTGACCGTGGATTCGGCGCGCACCTCCGCCGCGCATGAGGAACGTTACACCAGCCAGATCCGCACTCTTGAGGTGCAGCTGCGCGAGGCTCAAGCGCAGCTGGCCGCCGCCCGCGTCCAGCTGGACACCGGCGAAGATGAGCTGGCCGAAGCCCGTACGGAGCTAGGCGAGGCCCGCTCCCAAGCGCAAACCCAGCGCTACCTGAGCCTCGGGCTGGGAGGACTCGCGGCAGCGCTGGGTATTGCTCTACTCATTGTGCTTCTCTAGTAAGACGGCACGTTCAGTGCCTCAATGTATTGTGCTTATTCCAATGAAGCTAACACCTTCAGCGAAGTTTCCAATGTGGCATCAATAGCTTTTGTAACAATTTCACGATCAGGTTCGTAGGAGGTCATGTCCTCGTCCTCATCCTTGAGGGGATTGCCGTCGATGGCCAAGATCGCGCCCGATTTGACTCGGTGGATTGAAGCCGTAATGAATAGCGCAGCTACCTCCATCTCAACTCCGATTGCCCCGGCATCGCGCCATTTTGGTTGGTCATTGCCAAGAATCGGACTCGGATAGAAGTTAGCGCTGGTAATAACTACTCCCGAATGCGTATTCAAGTCGGATTCTTCCGCGGTGTGCACAAGACTACTTGTAACCTGAAGATCAGGAACCGCAGGATAATTCATAGGAACGACAAGTTCTGTGTAGCCGTCACAGCGCACAGCACCAGTGACAACAAGAAGATCTCCGTCGACCACATCGCGCTGTACGCCACCCGCTGTACCAGCACGGATGATGTATTTTGCGCCGCCTCGACACAGCTCTTCAAAGCAGCACGCGGCCCCCGCAGCACCGACGCCATGCGAGGCAACCGTAATGAGTTTTCCTCCATATTCCCCAACGTAGGAATGGTATTCGCGATTTTTTGCAATGGGCTTTGCGTTGGTAAGAAGACCAGCAGCTTTTGCCGCTCGATCTGGGTCACCAACGACCAAAACTCGATCCGCAAGTTCCGCTACCGGGATTTTCGTGAGAGCCAACGTTTCATCCTGCCCCTGCCGAAGCGGAACATATTCATTCTTACTCATCTATTTCTCCTTTGAAATTCTAAATATCTGAAAGTGCATCGTGGCATGGGCAAGAAGGGTCCACCTCCAAGCGAGCTACAGTTTCCGCAAGTGCTTTTTTAATTCGAGGCTGTCCATCGGCCACGGTTCGCCACACCAAGCCCGCGGTAACCGGATCATCCTGAACGCCTTCAACTCCCGCATCCAGATCTGAAACAAACGAGAGATTGCAGACACACATCCCCAGTTCACGAGCCAAAGTCGTTTCCGGGTGTTGTGTCATTGAGATGACGGAGAACCCTAGTTTTTGGAACACCTGTGACTCTGCACGAGTGGAAAAGCGTGGCCCTTGGATAACCACTGCAGTTCCACCGTCATGGTATTTCTCTTGCAAGCTGTCCAACGCTGCTACCGCAGCATCGTGCAAACGAGGACAGTATGGATCCGCTACCGACACATGGATAACCTTGGGTCCTTCGTAAAAGGTTTGATCCCGGCCCCAGGTGCGGTCAAAATACTGGTCCGTTATGACGAAGTCTCCCGGTGCGTAGTCAGCACGCAGAGACCCCACCACAGACGAGGTAACCAGCGTAGAAACACCAAGATTATGAAGCGCTTTGATATTTGCCCGGTAATTAATCATATGGGGTGGAACGCCATGATCCTTACCGTGCCGTGTCATGAAAGCGACTTCTTTTCCT
This sequence comes from Actinotignum schaalii FB123-CNA-2, assembly GCF_000411135.1. GTDB lineage: Bacteria > Actinomycetota > Actinomycetes > Actinomycetales > Actinomycetaceae > Actinotignum > Actinotignum schaalii_A. The sequence continues at coordinate 20,217 of NZ_KE150262.1, forward strand.
CCGATTTCTCCAATAGATACTGCAGACGAAGGCCTTCCATATTCAGTATCTACAACAACATGTTCTGGGTCCTCTAGAAGTTCATATAGTCCGGACCCACCAATGATTCCCACCTTTGGCATTTCTATCACCATCCTGCTACTGCGGACATGCCACCGTCGACAACAAGGTCATGCCCACTAATAAAGCTGGCCGACTCCGATGCGAGGAAGACGCACGCACGGCCAATGTCTTGTGTATTTGCTGTTCTTCGGAGCGGAACCCCCGCCATCCAACTTTGGTAACCTGCCGGCCAACTTTCAGCCAACCTACCGTCACTATCGATGAGGCCAGGTGAAACCGAGTTAACTCGGATCCCGTATTTTCCAAATTCCAAAGCAAAATTGCGCGTCATCATTTTTACCCCGGCTTTGGAGGCATCGTAATGCGCGTGATTCATTGCCGGAATCGATGCCTCGACCGAGGCGATGTTGATGATAGAGCCAGCTACATTCGCGTGCACCATCCGAGATGCCATCTTTTTCGAGACAATAAACGTCCCGTTGAGATTGACATTTACTACTTGCTTCCATTGCCCGACCGTCATCTCTTCGAGCGAGATCACAGGTTGAACGCCAGCATTGTTGACGAGCACATCAACATTTCCACACTGTTGGAACGCTGCTTCGATCATTTCGTCAACGTCGGCTTCGGAGCAAATATCTCCAACCACCTGGAATGCAGATACGCCTATATCACGCAGTTCTTTTGCAAGTTCATTTGCTCTGGTGCTTTCACGCAAAGAGTGCACGATGACCGAAGCACCCGCCTGCGCAAAGACATGAGCAATTCCAGAACCGAGATTCCCATCGGCTCCCGTAATCAAAACGACTTTATCTTTTAGTTCGCTCATGCGTGAATCAGCTCCACTCCTTCGGGGAATGCGGTCTCTTTATCCCCGAGCAACATTGCTCGGTACGTGTTCTGAGCAGCCTGTTCTAATAGGGATGCACGCCTGAAAGCCATCTCAGGGTCTTCGCCAACCGTGCAGCAACCGTGGTGCGCAAGTATTGCACAGTTATGTTTTTCCATCTCACGCGCAGTCTCATCGGCAAGTTCGTCCGACCCATTGGGATAATAGGGAACAACACCAACAGACTTCACGTACAAAGCATCATCAAGCGTAAAGAACCGAATCTCGTAACCCAGAGCATTGAGTAGCACTGCCGTTTGGGGATGTAAATGGAAAACCGAATTGACATCCGAACGGGTCCGATAGATTCTGTCATGGAGTTTCCACTCACTTGAGGGCCGAGAATCGAAAGGACCGGTTTGCCCAATTTTCATTCTCGCGAAAGATGCCGGGGTTAGTTCATCAAGCCAGGTACCCGACTTGGTAATAAAATACTCATCGGAGTCAGGGATACGCACCGAAATATTACCGCCAGATCCCAGGACTAGTCCCGAGGATACTGCAGTATGTGCGTGCCGAATCAGGCTATCCACCAACTCCTCTGTCGTCTTGTACAATTTTCCTCCATGTGTTTGTCAACTTCTTACTCGCATCATCGAGAACTGAAAACGTCCCTCGCGGAAATACGTCTTGGCGAACAGAATCGGCAAATGATCTCTATCAAAATGCAACTGGTACAACCCTAAGAATGACTCGTCACGAGCTTCGTGTTGCATCCCAAAATCGCTCCCTACAACCGCATGTAGATCGGTCGAGGCGTATTTGATCGAGTGCCCCACAAGATCGCATAGTGCAAAAATCGAGCCGTGTATCGACTGCACATCGAATCCAGGAGGGAAGATTCCGGCGCGTATGACTTCGAACGATACCGAAACCATCGCTTTATTCGCTTCTACTTCACGACGAGTTTCGATAACTGGTTCATCATCCTCGAGACGCAGTAGCTTTATTTCTGTTTCGGTTGCCGCACGGAGACGTTTTTCGGTATATCGAATCGTTGGATCCATCCCCGCTGACGCAATTGTCTGAGTCATCGATGTTAACTCTGAGAGGTTAGAAGCCATCACCGCTTGCACGTCAGTAACAAAGGTTCCTGAGCCCCGGCGACGAATAACTAAACCCTGAGCGGCCAACTCTTGTAATGCCGACCGCAAGGTATTTCGAGATACCCCAAGTTCCGCTGCAAGCACCGGTTCAGAGTCCAGCGCTTCGCCCGGTTCCCACTCACCCGAATGGATTCTCTTTCTTAGAACCGATGCCACTTCCGCGGCCGCACCGACATTGGGGGCGCGTGTGACCACTGGAGTTACCGGGTTATCAGAATGCGGATAAATAGGGCTCAGAGTCATATCATTTCCCTTCGTCGTGCTTTTGCAATGACTTTATCCCATAGGCATCCTGCATCTCCTTACTTGCGATTTCGAACCCTTCCCAAGAAAAGCCTGGGGCCATAGTTGTACCCAGGAGAGTCCACTCTCCTAGAGACATCGATCCTTGCCACACGCCAGCTTTCACCACGTGCTGAGGTCGCTGTCCTGCCCTCAAATCGTTCCCGAGTATCGTTTCCCTGCGTTCACCGCTTTCATCTATTTCGACTAGAAGCAACGGTGCCCCGGCATACCAGTGATATACCTCGGGACCGCTCAATCTGTGGAGTTCAGACCACTGATCTCCACCCACGAGGTAGTAGATCGCCGTGGAATACTCATCCGCATAGGTTTGCCGATGCAGTCCTCCTTCCTGGTCAAGCTCAGAAAGATCTAGCAGCTGTGCAATTTCCTCACGTGTCAATGGATTCACGTTTCGTCTCCTCCTTCTTTTTCTTGACAAAATTCACTGTCGTAAGCAATAGCGCTAGCAAAGTAACGACATACGGTGCGGCATCGGTTACCTGCGTCGGAATCCCAATTCCCTGCGCTCGGAAACCAAGCGCTTCAGCCGTACCAAAGAGGGCCGCGGCACCGAGAACCCCAATAGGATGAGAACGTGCGAGCATGACTGCCACAACCGCAATCCACCCACGCCCAGCGGACATCTCTTCAGAGAATTGCACAACGTTCCCCAATGCCAGCTGAGCACCACCTAGTCCGCACAGGAGGCCCGAAATGATGACCGCAGCGTACTTGTACGAAACGGGATTCACGCCAAGGGTTTGTGCCGCGAGTGGCTTTTCTCCAACCCCACGAAGCCGCAACCCAAGTGGCGTACGGAAGATAACGATCCATGCGACGAAAACAAGTACGAATGCGAGGTAGCCCAGCACCGTTTGACTGAATAGCGCATTTCCAATCCACGGAATGTCACTGAGCAAGGGGATCGAATAGGTTTTCAATCCTACGATCCGCGGATCCACGAAGGTACCCGATGTGTGGAAAAGCCCCACCAAAAGGAAGGAGGTGACGCCCGTCGCCAGAATATTCATAGCGACGCCAATAACGATTGGTTCCGCCCCGCGGTTGACGCTCCCATAGGCCAAGATCAATGTAAAGACTCCCGCAGCAAACATGCCTCCCAGCGCACCCGGGAAAGCACTGCCGGTGTAATACGAAGTTGCCACCGCAAAGAAGCACCCGATCAAGAGTTGCCCCTCAAGCGCAATATTGAATATGCCTGCTTTATCGCAGATCAAACCGCCGAGCGCAGCAAACAAAATTGGAATAAGAGCTCGAACAATAGAATCGATGAGTGCAGCATCAAACATTACTTCTCGCCTCCTTCAGCAAAGGCGTATTTTTCGGCCTGAGATTGTGATGGCGATGTATTACCTGTCGTTTCATCATCAGGGTCTATCTTCTGCTTCTTCTTGAAGGACGGAAGCGCAACCCTGAATACGATCAAAACGATAACGACGCCCTGAATTACGGCAGCAATCTGGGGAGACATTCCCAAACCTCGGCTCATTGAACCAGCGCCTGCCATAATGGCACCGAAGAACAACCCCGCAATAAGAACTGCGTAAGGACGGTACAGGGCTAGAAGTGCAACCATCAAGCCGGTCCATGCGTACCCGGACGATAGCAGAGCTCCGTCAATAAGACGTGTTTCGGGAGCTCCGATCGTTAGCATCACGCCAACAAGCCCGGCTATCCCACCGGACAGAGCCATAACTTGGAGGCTGAGCTTCCGCTCACTCCCACCGCCGTACCGAATGAACATTGGATTCTTGCCGTTGAGGCCGGATTCATATCCAAAAATGGTATTCCGGTTCACGTACGCCATTCCGATCACGACTAGGAGAATGATAACGAATGACCAATTCACAGAATTACCGATAGTGGAAATGAAGTTACCTCGTCCAAGGCTTTCCGATATCGACTTGCCGAGCCCGGATTTCAAGGGGAGAAGCATGGGGATCTGAACGTCAAGAGATATCTGTTCCGAGGCAACCATCTGCGATGACTGGTCTTTCAACGGGTATCGAATCATCCACGACGCGAAGAAGCGAGCCGGATATGAGAGTAGAAGCGACGTGATGAGGATTGGTACCCCGGGCCAGAACTGCAAAACACCAGAGAGCAACGCCCAGAGCATTCCGCCGATAATGCCACCGAGAATGGCACATAGCATGACAAGCATGCCGGGACCAGGCATATAGAGAGCCACCATGCCGCCCACTAGCCCGCCCATGATCATTTGACCTTCAGTGCCGATGTTTAGAATCCCGGATCGGAAAGCAACCGCTGTCGCCATTGCCATTCCAGTAAGAGGAATCGCTCGCTGAATTGCATTCGTCACTCCGGCAGAGGTAAGGAATGAGCCCTCTGCCATCGTTTTATAGGCATCTGTGGGTGAATACCCCGCAGCAGCGATAAATATCGCTCCGATTATAAACGCAGCAAGAATTGACAGAGGAATCGGCCCCGCCAACCAACGCAAAGTCGCGTTCATTTTAGTCTTCATTGTTTAGTACACCTCCTGCCATGAGTAGGCCCAGCTTGCTTTCAGTGGCTTCGCCAACTGGCATCTCGGCTACTATCTCGCCTTCATACATGACGGCAACGCGAGTGGATAGCGAGAGAATCTCACTGAGTTCCGCGCTAATCAGGAGAATTCCACCACCAGCATCTCGATAGTGGGTCAACGTCGAATGGATAAACTCAATAGCTCCAATGTCAACACCACGGGTTGGCTGCTCCGCTACTAATAGTGGTGAGTTGTATTCCAATTCGCGCGCAATGAGTATCTTTTGCAGATTTCCACCAGAAAGGGTGCCAACCGCAATACTCTCATTCGCGATCTTGACTGAGAATTTCTCAATAAGCCGTCGTGCGAAAGATGCACGGGCAGTGCGATCAATGATTCCTTTCCGTTTAGTCAATTCTTTGCTGCGATGGTGCCCCATTGCTAGATTCTCTTCAGCAGATGCATCGGGCGCCGCGCCCACGCCTTGCCTATCTTCCGGGATATACGAAAGTCCCTTTTCGCGCCGTTTCCGCACAGTTGCTCTAGTAACATCAGATCCCGATATGGCTACTGAACCGCTCGTGATTGGAATCAGACCCGCGATGGCACTCGCTAATTCGCTTTGTCCATTTCCGGCTACTCCAGCTATTCCAAGAATTTCTCCCTCGCGAACTTCGAGCGAGAGATTACGAACTTTCGCTTGCTTTTGGGAGTCTTGAACGCAGAGGTTCTTCACCTCAAGCACCGTGCGTCCCGGAGCGAGTTGGGAGGGCGCCTGCGTAAGGTCAACATCACGCCCCGTCATCGCGTGCGTGACTGATTCCGGAGTTGCTTCAGCAGTATTCATTCGAGCTACCACTTGCCCATCTCGCAAAACAGTAACCCGATCAGAGATTTCCATAACCTCACGGAGTTTGTGGGTAATAAGAATGATCGTCTGACCCTGCTTCTTGAGCTGCCGCAAAACATCAAATAATTGGTCTGTTTCTTGCGGCGTCAACACGGCCGTTGGTTCATCCAGGATCAATACCTTCGCACCTCGATAGAGAACCTTAATGATCTCGGCGCGTTGCAGAAGACCTACCGGCGCATCTGCTACGCGCATAAGTGGATCAACATCCAAACCAAAACGTTGCGCGTAACTTTCAACAATTTCGACAGCTTCAGACCGATTAATCAATCCTCCGGTTGTTGGTTCCTTTCGGAACACAACATTCTCAGCAACCGTCATGGACGGGAACATCTGGAACTCTTGGAATACCATTCCAATTCCTGCCCTGATGGCATCCAGAGGGCTTGCGAAGTGGACTTCCTTCCCATCGAGGAAGATCGAACCTTCATCCGGAGTGTAAAGTCCAGACAGGATAGACATCAGGACTGATTTCCCCGCGCCGTTCTCGCCCATGAGCGCATGAATCTCACCCTTATTCACCGAAAAAGTGACGTTCTTATTCGCCTGGACACCGGGGAAGGATTTTGTGATGCCTCTCATTTCGATATCAAGCATTGGCATCCTCCCTTCTTACAAAACTGGAGTGGGGCCGTGTAGGTTTCCAGCCCCACTCCATTGGGATTAGTTAAACTTGCCGGTTGCGTCAGGTGGCGTGATTTCGCCGTCGATAATTTTTTGCTTGATTTCCGCAAGCTTCGCAACCACATCAGGATGATCCATGACCGTGCATTGCGATTCGGCCGCACCCGGAGCGAGCGAAACAAGATCCATTCCGCCTTCTGCCAAGCCGAAGGATGAGAATGATTCAGCCTGTCCAGCATCAATCTTGTCGATAAGTTGTGGAATCAGCGAATCCATGAGTTTCAGAGTGCCGTCACCAACTCCGCCAGGAGTCAGCGGGCACTGATTCACATCTACGCCGTACCCGGTTACACCGCCACTTCCAGTCGCCTCAAAAATGCCACCGTTGGATCCGGAAGCTACCGCGAAGATATGGTCCACTCCCTGAGCAACTAAAGCAGATGCCTGCTCCTTGGCTCGTGCAGGATCGGAGAAGGGACTGTCACCGCCGATGAACAGCTGTTGGTCGGAGACCGCAGGATTGGCAGCCTTGGCTCCCGCTGCGTACGCATCGGTGTACCGGTGAATGAACGGAATGTCCACCGCTCCGACCGAGCCTACGCGATTGCTCTTTGTGAGCAACCCCGCCTCATATCCAAGTAGATAGGCAGCTTCGTGCTCGCGGAAGACTGCACAGTACATATTTGACGGGTAGGGGCCCGGCGGGCAGTCGTCAATGTGAATGAACTTCTGGTCCGGATAACGTTCCGCATATTCGAACGCCACATCAGTGTAGGAATACGTAATCGTTACGATATAGTCAGGGTTTTCGGCAATCGCTTGATCCATATTTTGCCGGATCGAGGTCTGGTCTGAATTTCCCTCATAAACCTTGGCGGTTCCACCGTGCTTTTCGGCGGCTTTTTCAACACCAATCTTTCCTGATTCCAGGAACTTGTTTACACCGATGGGATCATTTGTCAGGTAAATATAAGTAGGGCCATCAGAACCGCCATTAGCAGTTCCGTTATCGGCGTTGTCACTTCCACCGCACCCAGTGAGTGACAGGGCAGCGACACCTAAGATAGCCGCAAGCTTTGACTTCGCCTTTGAAGTAGCCACGCTGTTCTCCTTAGCTAATTTCTATTTTGTGCGAATTGGTCCGAGAGGTACCGTTGCGAGTGTTTCACCACGATCAATACGAATGACTCTCCGATCCGTGACAATAGCGGTGATATTCTCGTGCGGCGTCACGTCAAAAGCGGGATTAATAGCTTCTGTGCCTTCAGGAGCTGTCCGGACTCCGTGGAAGTTTGCAACTTCCTCGCTACCACGATCTTCGATCTTGATATCAGCACCCGTCTTCGTCGCCATGTCGATCGTAGATTCCGGAGCCACGATAATGACCGGAAGATTCATCGCCTTAGCGCCGAGCGACAGCGAGTAAGTACCAATTTTATTAGCAGTATCACCATTAGCTGCAATGCGATCTGCGCCGGCGAAGAACGCCTGGGCAAAGCCCCGACGAAGTAGGAAAGGCCCCGCGGAATCAACAATGAGTCGGTAAGGTGCTCCCATTTGCTGGAGTTCCCACGCGGTAAGCCGCGAGCCCTGCAGAAGGGGACGAGTTTCAACGGGAAGCGCTTCCTTGAGAGTTCCTCGCTCAAACATGGTCTGGATAACACCGAGGGCGGTTCCCCGCTCCACGCACGCCAAACCACCGGTGTTGCAGACAGTCATAACCGAATGCTGCCCTTCACCAAGCAGTTCTTCCATAAGATCCGCGCCATATTGCCCCATGGAGTAACACGAAGCAATGTCCTCATCGCGAATCTTGAGAGCTTCTTCCAGAATCCTGTCTTTACCTTTACTCGCGTACTGCATAACGCGTTTAACGCCCCAGGAAAGGTTGACGGCCGTCGGACGAGCATTTGCGAGGCGATCTGCAGCATCTTCTAAGTCACTTCCGCTCAAGCCCTGTTGAGCGACTAGTGCGACACCGAGCCCTCCAGACACTCCGAGAGCGGGTGCACCGCGTACAGCCAGTCGCTTGATGTCGTCAATAAGCTCGTCAAGATCTGACACTTTTCGTACCACCAGTTCACCCGGCAGTTTCGTCTGGTCAATGAGTTCAATATGCCCATCGATCCAATCAATAGTCCTCATTGACTACCTCCTTCATCTTGTAAGTTGTTCTACAAGCCTGTCACAGCTGTGCTATCTTGTCAATAAGTTGCTCTACATCTACATCTATTGTTGGACATGTACTCACAAGGGGGTAAGTACGTATGGATCAGAAAACGTTACTTGAGGCTTTCGGATGGCTAGGATCACTCCTTGTCGTTCTTTCGCTAATCCTGCCTAACCAAAGAAAGTTTCGCTTTTGGAACTTTGTCGGCAGCGGTATCGCCGCTATTTACAACCTCATACTGGGCATTTGGCCTATGGTTATCATGAATACAGCAATCGTCGTCATTGATCTTTACTGGCTCCAACGACTCATGCGAGAGGAGCGTAACCCCCGGAAAGATGCAGATTCTGACGCGCATTCCCCGGCGTCAACACCCACTTCCAATACATAAGGACCTGCAAAGAAATTTCAACACCCACAGGAGTTTTCAATGAAGAAGCTAATCCTAGATCTTGATACTGGAATCGACGATTGCCTGGCGCTTGCCTACGCTTTAGGTTCCCCGGAAGTGGAAATTATTGGTATCACCGGAACGTTCGGGAACGTTCAACGGGATACGGGCGTTCAGAACAGTCTCGCCCTTCTTGACCTGTTCGGTCGTCAAGACATTCCCGTATTTGCCGGAGCTTCCCACGCACTCCAACGTTCTACCTTCGATGTCCAAGAAGCATCGGCACTCATTCACGGTAGAAACGGCCTCGGTAACGTACAGATCCCGAAATCCAACCGTCAGCCTGAACATGCACCTGCTTGTGACTTCCTTATCGAATCCGCAAAGGAACATGGCGAGAATCTAACACTAGTGGCAACTGGACCGATGACTAACCTTGCCCAGGCTTTGGAAAAAGACCCAGAATTCCACAATGGATGCCAGATCACCATCATGGGCGGTGCCTTAACAGTTCCGGGCAACTGTAATCCAGTACAAGAGGCAAATATCTCCCAGGATCCAGAAGCTGCCGATATACTGTTCCGTTCTGGAACGGCGATCACCATGGTCGGTTTAGACGTGACACTACAAACACTCCTTACGTACAAAGAAACCGCAGCCTGGCGGCAAATTGGAACACCCGCAGCGAACTACGTGGCTGAGATAACGGATTCATACATCCAGGCATACGGCACAATCGCCCCGTATTTAGGAGGCTGTGGACTTCACGATCCGCTCGCGGTAGCTATAGCAATAGATCCATCGCTCGCCTCTTTCTTCACAACTAATCTGAAGGTCGATTTGTCAGAACCTTTCCGCGGCAGGACAATCGGAGACGAGCAGCGCCTTAACAATCCGCATAAGACCGTCAAGGTAGCACTCACGGTCGATGCTGAACGCTTTTTAAAGGAGTTTATGCACCGCGTATCTACTCTCCTACGCAGCCGCACGTTCTAGAAACGGCACCCAAGCGTGATCTTCGGCGGCGAATTCACTTCTCTCCCGCACCGCTGCGCCCCGCGTGCTCTTCCGGTTCCGCCCGGTGCGATGCTGGTGCAATCGGGGCGCCAGGCCCTCGGCCTTATCGCCCAGGCTCTCGCCGCCCGCGGTATCCGCCGCATCATCGCGCCGGGCTTTCTGTGCGCGACCGCGGTCGAGCCTTTCCAGCTCGAAGGCATCCGGGTCCACTGGGTGCAGGTCGGCCCGGATCTCCTGCCCGCCCCGGCCCGGCTCGCCCCGCTCCTCACCGACCCGCTGCGCTGCGCGGTCCTCATCTCCACCACCTTCGGAGCTTGGCCCGCGCCCGAGTTGCGCGCCGTGCTTGCGGAGTGGGAGGGCCGCGGTGGCGTCGTCGTCGCCGATCTCACGCACGCACCCTTCGGTGCCGCTACCCAGGACGTCCCGGCACGTTATGCCGCGGCATCGTTGCGGAAGTGGTTTCCGATTCCCGACGGCGCCTGGGCGCTCGGCCCCTCGCTTCCCGCCGCGGCTGCGGGTAATGCGGCGGCGCGCGAAGCGACCCGGCGCGGCCTGCTGCAATTGCGCGGGGAGGAGAACGACGGCGCAGCTGAGGCCGCCATCGATGCCGCTCTCAACCCGAGCTCAATGAGCGGGCCCGCCCGGGATATTCTCAGCCACCTGGATATTGCGGCGGCGCTGGAACGGCGGCGTGCAAATGCCCGGGTCCTGCGCGCGGCATTGCTGAACGAGGGGGTGCCGGAGGCTGCGCTATTCCGCGGCGGGGAAGAAAGCTGCGCGGCTACTAGCACCGCGACCGCGAGCAACGCGCCCGCTAGCCATGCTCCCTACGCGCTCGCGCTCCACCTGGACGCCCTACCGCCGCACTGGCCCGCCCCGCACCATTGGGCCGAGCGCCTCGCCGCCCACGGAGTTTTCACCCCCGCTTTCTGGCCGCGCCTGACCCATATGATCGACTGGCCACATGTCCTCGCCCTACCCATCGACCAGCGCTACACACCCGCGCAGATGCCGGAGCTGGCGCTGCGGGTGGTGCAGCACTGGGCAGGGTAGAACAGGCAGACTTAGCGGGCAGCCGCGAGCGCTGCGCTGACCGTTTCGCTCAGTTCTTTCCAGGAGACGATGAACTTCTCCACGCCTTCGCGTTCGAGCTGGGCGGCCACATCGCCCATATCCACGCCCACCGCGGCGAGTTCCTCGAAGACCCGGTGTGCCTGCCCGTAGTTTTCACGCACGGTATCCCCGGTGATGTCCGCGTGATCCGCGGTGGCCTCCAGGGTTTTCTCCGGCATGGTGTTCACGGTTGCGGGAGCCACCAGCTCGGTGACGTAGAGGGTATCCGGGTAATTCGGGTTCTTCACCCCGGTGGATGCCCACAGCGGGCGCTGGGCATGCGCGTGGTCCGCGGCCAGCACGGTGAAACGTTCGGACGCGAATTTCTTTTCGAAGATTTCGTAGACCAGGCGGGCATTGGCCACCCCGGCCTTGCCGCGTAGTGCCAGGGCTTCCTCGGTACCGATCTTCTCCAGGCGGGCATCCACTTCAGTATCCACGCGGGAAACGAAAAGCGAAGCCACCGAGTGAATATCGCTGAGGGCATGCCCGGAACGCTGGGCCTTTTCCAGGCCGGCGAGGTAGGCATCCACGACCTCGCCGTAGCGCGCCAGGGAGAAAATCAGGGTGACGTTCACGGAGATCCCGTGCCCGATCACTTCGGTAATAGCGGGCAGGCCTTCCTTCGTGGCCGGGATTTTGATCATGGCATTCGGGCGGTTCACCCGGTCCCACAGCTGGCGGGCCTGGGCCACGGTAGCCGAGGTATCGTGTGCTAATTCCGGGGAGACTTCGATGGAAACACGCCCGTCTTCCCCGCCTGTTTCCTCAAAGATCGGGCGGAATATATCGCAGGCGTCCTGCACGTCCTTGATAATGATGTCGAAAATGGCCTCGTCGCCATCCTTGCCGGCCGCCGCGGTGGCGGCCACCTGCTCGGTATAGCTTTCCCCGTTGCGCAGGGCCGCGGCGAAAATTGTGGGATTCGTGGTCACGCCCCGCACCGTATGCGTATCGATGAGGGAAGCGAGATTCCCGGAGGCAATACGCTCGCGGGATAGATCATCCAGCCAGATACTCACTCCGGCGGCGCTCAAGCTAGCGGTACTCATGCTTGCTGTCCTTTCTCAGTGGTACCCGAAGGCATCCTAGTTACCCGCAGCGTCGCGGATCTCCAGGTTGTGCGGGGCGGGGTGGTCGAGAGTGCGACCCACCGTGCACGCCCGCTCAATGGCGCGGTCCACCCGCCCCAGTAGCGCAGCGCGTGCCTCTTCTGGCATATCGGCAAACTCCACCTCGAGGGCGGTATGGAAAGCGGTGAAGCGGTTTTCCTCGCGGTTCGCATCCGCACTCACCGTGAACGTGGCGTGATAATCCTCCCCGAGCGCCTGCTCAAAACGGGAATCCGCGCTGAGGGCCTGGCACCCGGCCACCGCCAGCTGCATGAGTTCCCCGGGGGTAAATTGTTCGGGGCCTTTCCCGATTTCCACGCTGGCACCGCGATCATTAACGGCGGTGAAATGAAGATGCCCGATACGCCGGGCAGAGAGCTGAGCCATAGCTACCTCCTTGTTTCTTTCACTTTACGGGAAAGCTCAGCGCCGTGGTGAGCGCGCTTTCCACCAGCGGAAAAGTCCGGCCAAGAAAAGACCGACCGCTGCCAGTACGCAAGCTCCCCAGAGCGCGGGCGTGAAGGAGCCCCCGTGGGCACCGGCACTTGCCGCGGCCCAGCGTGGGGCGACGACGGCGGCCAGTGAGAAACCGAGGAACATGAGGCCGTAGTTGGTTCCGTTATGGCGCGGCCCGAAGCTTTGCATGGTCAGCGGCGCGAAGAGACTCATGGTGCCCCCGAAAGCCAGGGCCACGAGGATGGCTCCGGTGAGGAAGAGCGCCGTCGCCCCGCGCCCGGATAGCGCAAGAAGCGCGAGCCCACCGGCCGCGCAACCGAGCACCGCCACCAGGCACAGCGGGATGCCGATACGGTCGGAAAGCCAGCCCCAGGCCAGCCGCCCGGCCGCGTTCGCAACCGCGAAAAGCGAGACGGTGAGAGCCGCGGTTGCGGCGTCGAACCCAATACTGGTGGCAAGCGGCGCCATATTGGCGTTCACCATGATGCCACCGAACGCGGCCATAACGAAAATAGCGAGGATAAGCCAGAACGTGGGAGTGGCGAGCATCTGGCGCGGGCTGAGGCTCGCGCGCGGCCCGGCGGCTGCGGCGGTGCCCGCCGGGCGGGGCAAATAGGCCCCGTATTCTTCCCGGAAGGGACGCACCAGGAAGATAACCGCAGCTGCGTTAATGACCGTGAAAGCGATTCCGAGAATCACGAGGGCGCTCCGCACGCCGTATCCGGCGATGAGGTGCTGGCCGGCCGGGGCGATGATCATGGGGCCGATTCCCATCCCCGCGGTGATCAGGCCGGCCACCATGCCGCGCCGGTCGGGGAAGAAACGCATGGTATTCGTGAGCGCGGCCGAGTAGAAGAGACCCTGGCCGCCGCCGGTGACCAGTCCGTAGCTGAGCACGAAAAGCGGGAGGGAGGGTGCCAGGCCGGCCAGGATATGCCCCAGCCCGAAGCAGATACCGCCCACCGCCATCATCTGGGCCGCGTAGCCGCGCCGCAGCAGCGTACCCGAAGCGATCATAATGAAGGGCACCACCAGGGAGGCGAGCCCGAAAGCCAGCATGATATCCGGGGGTGCCCAGCCGCGGCTGGCGGCGAGCGGGCGCACAAAAATAGAGAAGGCGGTGAGCGCCCCGGTGGTCATAATGGCGAGAAGTGTTCCGATAAGAACGCGGCTGCGGCGCGGCATCGTTGCCGGCGGCTGAACGGCAGGTTCCTGAGCGGCGGGGTGAGTACTGGTCACGTTAGTCGTAATCTCCATTTTTCCAGAGCCGCACCGGGGCTTCGCACCCGGCTTGCATAGCGGCAAATGTTTCGGGTACGTCGATAATGCGCTGATTCTTCGAGCCGCGGAAGGTCAGGTCCCGAATGAACTGGGATTGGATAAAGGGCCCGTCCACCAGCACGTCCACGTGAGAAAGAAGTTCGCGTTTATCTTCGGTTTCTTCCAGGAGCTGCTCGAAGGTGTATCCACTCCAGCTCCAAATTGTTTTGGTATTCCCGAAGCGCTCGCGGAAACGCCGCGCCAAAGGCAGGAGAACCGGGGTATTGAGGAAAGGTTCCCCGCCCACGAAGGACACCCCGGCCACGTAGCTTTTCGCGCAGTCCGCGAGGATGCGTTCTTCGAGTTCTTCGGTATAGGGGGTGCCGTAGCGGAAACTCTGGGCCGCCACGTTATAGCAGCCCGGGCATTTGAAGGGGCACCCGGATACGTAAATTGCGCAGCGTACCCCTTCCCCGTCCACCATGACAAAGGGCTTGTAATCGGCAACGTAGCTGCGGGACAGGCGCCGCCCATCCCAGGCGCCCGGGCGCTTGGGCTGGTGCACCCCCGGAGCATCCGGCGGGGTGGTGAGCAGGCGCAATTCTCGCATTCTTCCTTACCTTTTCACAGTCCCTGAGTCGCAATACTCCCCGCGCCCGGCACATTCGCCGAGTGCGGGGAGCCTTGCGATAGTGCGCCCGCGAGGAGCTTAGGCGCAGGGACCGTCCATGTGCTTGACACGGGAAATGATTTCCTCGTGCCGGCCGTGCACCATGGGGCGCTTGACCGGGTTGCCGAGGTACCCGCAGGTCCGCTTGACGACGTCGCAACGGTCGGGATCATCATTGCCGCAGTTCGGGCACTTGAAGCCTTCCGCCGTGGGATCGAATTCCCCGCTGAAGCCACATTCGTAGCACTTATCAATCGGGGTATTGGTACCCAGGTAGGCCACCTTATCGTAAGCGTAATCCCATACCGCTTCCAGAGCCGCGGTGTTGTGGGTCAGCTTGGGGTACTCGCAATAGTGGATGAAGCCACCCTTGGTGTACTCCGCGTAGGGCGCTTCGAAGTCGATCTTCTCGAAGGGAGTGATCTTCTTGCGCACATCGTAATGGAAGGAATTTGTGTAGTAATCCTTCGCGGTGATATCCGGAACCGCACCGAAACGCTCGCGGTCCATGGAGCAGAAACGGTTGGTCAGGGACTCGGCCGGGGTGGAGTAAACGGAGAACCAGTAGGGGTACTCCTTCTTCCACTGGTCAGCGTACGCGCTCAGGCGGCGCACGATATCCAGCGTGAATTCCTTTGCTTCGGCATTGTGCTCCCACTCGGGGCCGTAGAACGCGGTAGCCGCTTCGTACAGGCCGATGTAGCCAATGGACAGCGTGGAACGCTGGTTGTGGAAGAACTTGGTCACATCCTCATCGCCCTCTTCCGCGCGGATACCCAGGGCACCGTAGCGGTAGAGAATGGGGGCGTTTTCCGGAGTGGCATCCTCGCAGCGCTGGGCGCGGTAGACCAGAGCTTCCTTAACCACCTGCATGCGCTCATCAAAGATCTTCCAGAAACGCTGCTTATCCCCGCGCGCCTGCAGTGCAATACGCGGCACGTTGAGAGTGACCACGCCCAGGTTATTACGCCCGGCGTTCACGGCCTCACCGGTTTCCGGATCCACCCACTTGGGCAGGAAGGAACGGCAGCCCATCGGAGCCTTGTAATCACCTTCCAGTTCGGTGAGGCGATCATAAGAGAGGACATCCGGATACATGCGCTTCGTGGAGCATTCCAGCGCGAGCTGCTTGACGTCGTAATTAGGATCCTCGGGATTGAGGTTAACTCCGCGGCGCAGCCCGAAAACCAGCTTCGGGAAGATCGCGGTGTGGCCATCGGCCCCGATGCCCTTAATGCGAATGGTGAGGATTGCCTTCTGGATTTCGCGTTCGAAACGGTTGGTACCCAAGCCGAAACCAAGGGTGACGAAAGGAGTCTGCCCGTTCGAGGAGTAGAGAGTATTGATCTCATACTCCAGGGACTGCATGGCATCGTAGATGTCTTTCTTCGTCTTTTCCCAGCAGTACTCATCGCGCTTATCTTCAGCGACCCAGCGCTGCGCATCCTTGAGGTGCTTGGCGTAATTGAGTTCCGCGTAGGGGGCAAGCACCTCATCGCAGCGATCCACCGAGCAGCCACCGTACTGGCTGGAGGCCACATTCGCGATGATTTGGGCGATCTGCGCGGTTGCGGTGTTAATGGAACGCGGGGATTCCACCCGGGCGTTGCCGATCTGGAAACCATCGCGCAGCATGCCTTCAATATCGATGAGGCAGCAATTGGTCATGGGCTGGAAGGGGTTGTAATCCAGATCGTGGAAGTGGATATCGCCCTTAATATGAGCATTGGCCACCGCCGGGGGCAGCAGGTACTTGAGAGCGTATGCCTTGGCCACCGCACCCGCGGTCAAATCACGCTGGGTGTTAAATACAGTGGAGTCCTTGTTCGCGTTCTCATTGACCACGGTCTTATCGCGCTGCATGAGCTTATCCAGGGAACGCGAAATATCCATGGCCTGTTCGCGCGCGGTATCGCGATCGTGGCGGTATTCGATATAGGCACGCGCCACCTGCGGGTAGCGGGAGGCCATGAGCACGTTTTCCACTTCCGTTTGAATGGTGGGAACGTCAAGCTTCTCAGCATCAAGATGATCGATCACCGTACGGGTGGCTTCTTCAACGAATGCGTAATCGTCAATGCCCTGGCTGTTCATTGCCAGCGCGATTGCGCGGTAGATCTTACCGGCGTCAAAGCTAACCGACCGACCGTCACGCTTGGTAACAGCTACCCCCGTGGTCGTTGAGGTATCAATCAACATCTTGTGCCTCCGTAAAAATCGAACACTACATATAGTAGTCGTCCGGAATGACACCGGTGTGCTTTGTAGGCCACACGGGCGCGTTTTTTGCGCCGCGGGCATCCCCACCACCCCCGTAAAGGGCGACGTCGCGCCACTCTCAGCTCCACCCCGCCCATTTTATGATGTGTGACACATTTTCACAGGGCCGCGTTTCGCGGCATACATACACTCTCACCACTACCCCTAGGGGCATCGGCCGCCCGCCACCCCTACATCTTGCGATTGGGGAGAAAACGGCTCGAGGGAGCCATTTACGCCGCAAACCAACCCGCGGGCAGCTGGCGGCGTCGTCGCACTTCATCGCGGCAAGCCACAATTTAGGTGGTCTAGCTCACAAACGGGCCGGTAACGCCAACGTAAGTTAACGCAAGACTGTTGCACGCGTTTATTATCGGATGTGGTGGCGTACGCCACCCGGGTACTCAACCGAGGATCCGCACAAGATGCCAGCGCTGCCGTCCACGCGGACCACGCCGGCCCTATAAATGGAGTTTCAGCTATGAGTGCACCAGCTGACACTGCTCTTCCTCAGTATTCTGAGGAAGAGGAAAAATATATTATCCGGAACCGCCACGGTGTTCCGGTCGGAACAAAACCGCATACGAAGTGGACGCTGCCGCGCATCGCGGTGTGGGTCCTCGTAACAGCCCTCGGCGTTGCGGGCTGGTACATGCTCGCCTTCTATCGCGGTGAACAAGTCAATACGGCGTGGTTCGTGGTGACATCGGTCTGTACCTACATGATCGCCTACCGCTTCTACGCGCTCTTTATTCAAAAAACCATTATGAAGCCCGACGATTCCAACGCGACGCCGGCCGAACGCATCAATAACGGACGCGATTTCGACCCGACGAACCGCGTGGTGCTCTACGGGCATCACTTCGCCGCTATCGCCGGTGCCGGCCCGCTGGTGGGCCCGGTGCTGGCCGCCCAGATGGGCTACCTGCCCGGCACCCTGTGGATTATCTTCGGGGTGTGCGTGGCCGGCGCCGTCCAGGACATGCTCGTCCTCTTCTTCTCCATGCGTCGCGGCGGACGCAGCCTCGGCCAGATGGCCGTAGATGAAATCGGGAAGATCGGCGGGGCCGTGGCCGCCGTCATGATCCTCGTGATGCTCATGATCGTGCTGGCCGTGCTCGCCATGATCTGCGTGAACGCGCTGGCCGATTCGCCCTGGGGCGTTTTCGCCGTCGGTATGACCATCCCCATCGCGGTATGTATGGGCCTGTGGCTGCGCTTCGTCCAGCCCGGCAACATCACAATGGTCTCCATCGTTGGATTCATTGCGCTGCTCGGTGCGATTATCGGAGGCCGCTACGTGGCGGAATCCGATTTCGGCCAGGCGTTCCTGCACCTGTCCCCCACCACCCTCGTGTGGTGCATGATTGTGTACGGTTTCTTCGCGGCCGTGCTGCCCGTGTGGCTGCTCCTCACCCCGCGTGACTACCTGTCCACCTTCATGAAGGTCGGCACCATCGTGGTACTGGCCCTGGGCATTCTTATTGTGCGCCCGCTGGTGGAAATGCCGGCCGTCACCGAATTCGCCTCGAATACAGACGGACCGGTTTTCGCCGGGGAACTCTTCCCCTTCCTCTTTATTACCATCGCCTGCGGGGCACTGTCCGGGATGCACGCAACGGTTTCCTCCGGTACCTCCCCGAAGATGATCCAGAAGGAATCCCAGGTTCGCATGATCGGCTACGGCGGGATGCTCATGGAATCCTTCGTGGCAATTATGGCGCTGGCTGCGGCGTCGTCCCTCAACATGGGTATCTACTTCGGTATGAATACCTCCGAGCACACCACCGATAAGCTGGCGGGCACGGCCATCGTGCAGATGACCGATAACCGCGCCGAGCTTTCGGCCGCCGCGGTGCAAAACCTCGCGGTCACCGATACGCACGGCAATTCGGTGGAAGCCCGGTGGGAATCCTGGGATGAGAACGGCAACGAGAAAACCTACGTGGGAGCGGAGGCCTTCGATAAGGTCGCCGAAGACGTTGGGGAAACCTCCGTCACCTCACGTACCGGTGGTGCGCCCACCCTCGCGGTGGCCATCGCGCATATTCTGCACCAGGTGGGTGGCGGCCAGGCCATGATGGGCTTCTGGTACCACTTCGCGATTATGTTCGAGGCGCTCTTCATCCTCTCCGCCGTGGACGCCGTGACCCGCGTGGCCCGCTTCCAGCTGGGCGACGCGCTAGGCAATGTGCTGCCCAAGTTCAAGGATCCCTCCTGGCGGGTGGGCGCGTGGATTACCACGGCCATCGTGGTGGCGGCCTGGGGCTCGCTGCTGCTCATGGGCGTGACCGACCCGCGCGGCGGTATCCAAACCCTCTACCCGCTCTTCGGGGTGGCTAACCAGCTCATTGCCGCGATGGCGCTTATTTTGTGCACCGTGGTAGTGGTCAATAAGGGCTGGGCGAAGTGGGCCTGGATCCCGGGCATCGCCGCGGCCTTCGACCTGGTGGTCACCTTCGCGGCGTCCTGGCAGAAGATCTTCTCCTCCGACGCCGCCATCGGGTACTTCACCCAGAACACCAACGCTAAGGCAGCGCTCGCGAAGGCGCAGGCCGCCGGCGACACCGAGGCCATCGGTATCCAGTCCGCGATTGTGCGCAACACCTTCATCCAGGGCTGGCTCTCCGTCATCTTCCTGGCCACGGTGGCCTTCGTGCTGGTCTGCGCGATTATCAAGATCATCCGGGTTATCACCGCGAAGAAGTACGTGAATTCCGAAGATCCTTACCAGGAATCCAACTTCTACGCGCCTACCCAGCTCTTCCCGACCAAGTTGGAGAAGAAGGTGGTGGCGGAATACGCCGTCGTGGGCGACCCGGCGTTGATTCCCGGTTTCGATCACCGTAAGGGCGCGGCACCGCACGGTGCGGGTGCTGGTTCTGGCGATGGTTCTGGCGATGGTTCTGGTACGACGGCGCCCGCAGCCAAGGCGGGCTCTGCCAGCGACGCGGATTCTTCCGAGTCCGCCCAGCACTAGGAGATCAGGTCCATGTTTATTACCCAGCTTCGCGCCTTCGCGGCACATGCTCGCAGCCTGTGGCGGGACTTCACCGGCGAATCGGCCTACGACAAATACGTAGCCCGGCATGCCCGTGAACACCCCGATCATCCGCCGCTTGCCGAACGTGATTTCTGGCGTCAGCGCGCAGCCTTCGACGAGGAGAATGTCTCCACCGGCTGCTGCTAAGCGCTGGGCGCTGGGCGCTGAACAGGTGCCGGGCGCTGAGCTGGCATGAGGCGCCGGGCTGGAAACTGGCCAATAACACCGCTCCCCGAACCTCGGACTTCGGTCCGCCGTTCGGGGAGCGGTGCTTTGTCCCACTTCCATGTGCCCCACTTCCCGCTCCGCACAAAATGCAACAGCAAATACATTAAGTTTTCCAAATCATGCACTGGGGTTGCTTTCTGCGGCACCTACCGCCATAGCGTTGCTTTCTGCGGCACCTACCGCCATAGCGTTGCTTTCTGTGGGCCCCGCCGTCATGACGTTGCTTTCTGCGGCACCTACCGCCATAGCGTTGCTTTCTGTGGGCCCCGCCGTCATAGCGTTGCTTTCCACAAGACCTACGGTCGAGAGGATGCATTTTCCGGTCTCCGAGAGGGCACCCGCGGCGATCACGAACAAAGTGGTACTGGAGCTACAACCAATACCCGATTTTCTGTCGTGCAGTACCACTCTGTCAGGCCCGACGTTCTCCAGTACCACTACGCCAACCAAACCCATCTGCAACACCGGTATACCGATATGACTCACCCCATCCCCAGCCAATCCACATACGCAGTCCGCCTCGCGCGCCCGCAGAGCCGGAGCTCCGCAGCGGCGGGGCGGGGTGTTTTTCCTGAGGTGTACTTCAAACGTACGACAAATGAAGTACAGCTCTGAAAACACGTAGTGCCTCGCCGGTTCAGAAAGCGCGATCTAGTCCGCCCGGTTCAGAGCGCTCGGTCTGGCCCGCCCGGCTCAGAGTGCCTGTCCGGACACCCCGAAAGACCCCGCACCGAAAGCCCCCGCACCGAAAGACCCACCCACCGTGGGACCTCGGGCCTAGACGCGGCGACGACCGGCCTCTCGCGGCGAAAGTGGCGCACACTTGTGTGGCGTCGTCGTACCTGGTCCCTATTACTGATCGCCCGGCCGACCTAGGATGAAAGAGAGGCAAAGGAGCCTCATCATTTTATGTCGAGGTAATTATGGGACGTTGTTTTTCTGTATCCACACACAAGAACACCTCGCGTCCACGCCGGCTGCTCCCCCTGCTCGGGGCGCTCGCGCTGGCTCCCGTTGCCCTAGGTTCGTGCGCCGCATCCGCGAGCGCGCCCGCCGGTGCGGCAACTGTGCACGGAGGTGAAGCAAATATCGTACTGCCTGACCTGTCGGGCGTGAGCGCGGTGGGCGGGGTTTCCGGCCGGCTGCTCCTCCTCATCGGGGTGGGGGTATGCGTGCTGGGACTGTGCTTCGGGCTCATCACGTATATGAATCTGCGTAAGCTTCCGGTGCATCGGGCCATGGCCGAGGTCGCGGACCTGATTTACGAAACCTGCAAGGCCTACCTGGTCAAGCAGGGGCGATTCCTGCTGGTGCTCTGGGCCTTCATCACCGCGGTGATCGTGGTCTACTACAAGTTCCTCGTGGGCTTCACGTGGGGCAAGCTCGCGATTGTGGTGGCGTTCTCGCTGCTGGGTATGGGCGGGTCCTACGCGGTGGCGTGGTTCGGGATTCGCGTGAACACCCTGGCCAATGCGCGCACGGCTTTCGCTTCGCTGCGCGGGCGCCCGCTGCCGCTGCACCAGGTGCCGCTGCGTTCGGGGATGTCCATCGGGATGGTGCTCATTTCCCTGGAACTGCTGATGATGCTCGTCATTTTGCTGTTCCTGCCCGCGGATGTGGCCGGGGCGTGCTTTATTGGCTTCGCCATCGGGGAATCCCTGGGGGCGTCGGCCCTGCGCATCGCCGGTGGTATTTTCACGAAGATTGCCGATATTGGCTCCGACCTCATGAAAATCGTGTTCAAAATTGATGAGGACGACCCGCGGAACCCGGGTGTTATCGCCGATTGCGTGGGTGATAATGCCGGGGATTCGGTGGGCCCCTCCGCGGACGGCTTCGAAACGTACGGGGTGACCGGGGTGGCGCTGGTGACCTTTATTGTGCTGGCCGTTCATGATCCGGCGCTGCAAGCCACCCTGCTGGTGTGGGTGTTCACGGTGCGGGTGGCGATGATTATCGCCTCGGCCTTGGCCTACGGGCTCAATGCGCGCCTGGCCGCGACCCGCTACGCGCAGGCCACCACCCTCAATTTCGAAAAACCGCTGAGTTCACTCGTGTGGCTCACCTCGATTTTCTGCATTGCTTGCGTGTACGGGATCTCCTGGCTCGTTTTGGGTGGGCACGACGGCGCACTGTGGCTCGCGCTCGCCACGATCGTCACCTGCGGGACTCTCGCGGGGGCGCTCATCCCGGAGCTGGTCAAGGTCTTCACCTCCACGACCTCGCGGCACGTGCGTGAAGTGGTGAAAAGTTCGCGCCAGGGCGGGGCTTCCCTCAATATTCTCTCCGGCGTGGTGGCCGGGAATTTCTCCGCTTTCTGGCTGGGTATCACCATTGTGGGGCTCATGGCCGGGGCATTCGTGATCGCGGATGCCACCCTGCGCGAGTTCATGCTAGCGCCGGCGGTTTTCGCTTTCGGTCTGGTGGCTTTCGGTTTCCTGGGCATGGGACCGGTGACGATCGCGGTGGATTCCTACGGGCCGGTGACCGATAACGCCCAGTCGGTTTACGAGCTCTCCCGCATTGAGGCCCTTCCTGATATCGACGCCGACATTCGCTCCGGTTTCGGTTTCGCGCCGCAGTGGGATCGCGCCAAGCTCATGTTGGAGGAGAACGACGGCGCCGGCAATACTTTCAAGGCAACCGCCAAGCCGGTGCTCATCGGTACCGCGGTGGTGGGTGCCACCACGATGATTTTCTCCATTATTATCGGGCTGACCGGCGGGCTGACCGCCGGGATCGAGATGCTGTCGCTCATGCACGCCCCGTTCCTGCTGGGGATTATCAGCGGGGGTGCGGTGATCTTCTGGTTCTCCGGGGCGTCGATGCAGGCGGTGACCACGGGGGCCTACCGGGCGGTGGAGTTCATCAAGGATTCCATCCACCTGGATAAGAATGCGGAGCGGGCTTCCCATGATGACTCGCGGCGCGTCGTCGAAATCTGTACCCAGTACGCGCAGCAGGGAATGCTCACGATTTTCCTGGCGGTTTTCTTCGCCACGCTGTCCTTCGCCTTTATCGAGCCGTACTTCTTCATCGGCTACCTCATTTCCATCGCTATTTTCGGCCTCTACCAGGCTATTTACATGGCGAATGCGGGCGGGGCCTGGGATAACGCGAAGAAGATCGTGGAGGTGGATTTGCACGCGAAGGGCACCGCGCTCCACGATGCCACCATCGTGGGTGATACCGTGGGCGATCCGTTCAAGGACACCTCCTCGGTGGCCCTCAACCCGATTATTAAGTTCACCACCCTCTTCGGCCTGCTCGCCGTGGAGCTGGCCGTGAGCCTCAATGCCCAGAATCTCACCGCGGTGGTCACCGGCCTGGCGGTGTGCTTCGGGGCCCTCGCGCTCGTCTTTATTTACCGCTCCTTCTACAGCATGCGAATCCAGGCCTCCACGGAGGATCCGCTGCTGGACGAGCCCGCATCCGCATCAGAATCTGCATCCGCATCAGAATCCGAACCCGGATCCGGATTCACCTCTGAACCCACCTCTGAACCCGAGAAGGGAGTCCTGGCATGAATATCGCCGTGCACTGGTCCGGCGCGCAGCTCAGCCCGGAAGGAAATATAGTCGGCCAGGATGCCGGCGCCACCCTGCTGCGGCGTCTCTTGCGTATTTTCCCGGGCGCCGCGGTTCTTGACCCGGGCGCCGCGGTTCTTGACCCGGCGGCAGCATCCGCGCAAGATCTTGCCCCGGATACGGTGGTTATCACCATGGACGTGCATGACACTCCAGCCCTGTGGGAGCGCCTACGCAAGGCTGGCCACGCCGCCCCGCGCCTTATGAATTTTGTGTGGCTGCCGGTGTCCACCCTGGAAAGCGCGGAAGAGATCGCCCCGGTGGCGCTTTCCTGCGCACTCTTCCCCACGTTCGCGAATTCGGAGCGCACCGCCGGGGAGATCCGCGAGATGGTCAATAAGTGGACGGTGCCGCCGCTGGCCGGGCGCCTGAAGCTGGGGTGGGTGAATCTCGGTTTCCGCCTCGATCACGTGCAGGAGCGGCACGAGCCGGACGTCCCGGTGGTGCTCTACCCCGCGATCTACCTTTCCCCGCGCAAACGCCCCGAGTTCTTTATGGATGTGCTGACCCGGGTGCGTGAGCTTATCCCGCTCACGGTGGAGATGCGCCTGCACGAAGCGCATCTGGTTTCCGAGAAAGCCATGACGTATTCGCGCCTGCCGTGGATGCACGTGGGGCCGCTCACCGATACCCGCACTTCGTATTACGAGGCTCTCGCGCATACCACGGCGTTCCTGGCCACGGCCGCGGAGGAATCCTACGGGCTGTCCTACGTGGAGGCGCTGGGCGCCGGGGCGCTCGGGGTATTCCCGGACGTAGCCTGGGCCCGCGCCCTGCTGCCCGAGCACTATCCCTTCTTCTATCCGGATGGCGATACCGCGGCCGCCGCGGCCATGCTCACCAGGGTTCTTACCCGCACCGCGCAGTGCCGGGCGGATCTGGATGCGGCTTGCGGCGGGAGTTTCCGCGAGTGGATCGCGGCGCATCACTCCGATGATGCCTTCGACCGGGAAATCACAGCCGCGGTGCGGAGGTGGTTCGCGTAGGAGTCGGTGCGGTGTGCGTAGGGTTAGGCGCAAACATAACGACGACGGCGCCAGCGCCTGCGGCCTCGCTTTGACCTCGCGTTTTATTCCTCGGTGATAGCGGGGGCGGGGCGGGCCGTGTAGGGCGTCGTCGTACCTACCAGGCGGTACGCGACGGTGCGGTTGAAGAAATCGACGACGACGCCAATTCCCAGCGCCATAATCGCGGTGCCAATGCCGATCACGCCGCTGCTGAGGTCGAAGCGGAAGAGTGCGAGGGCGATGAGGACCACGATGAAGTCCTGGGCCACGCGGAAGGTGCGGTAGGAGTGGCCCGGGAAACGGCGCAGGAGGACGGGGACGATGCAGTCGGCGGCGCCCTGCCCGATATCCGGGGTGATGTAGAGCGAGAGCCCGAGCGCGAAAATAACTAGCCCTACCGCGAGGTGGGCGAGCATCCCGGGGATGGAATACGTGAAAACGTAGATGGAATCGAGAATGCCGGTGAAGCTGGTGACGAGTACCCCGACCAGGGTGAAGTTGAGGACGGTGCCCAGCCCGAAGACTTTGTGATCGAAGGGGAAAATGAGGGCGATGAGGGCGATATTGACCGCCGGGACCACCCAGGAAAAAGACAGGCCCGTCACGTGGCTGACGCCCTGGAGGAGGGCCGTGAAAGGATCCACGCCGGCGTGACCTTTGAGGGCCATGGTGATGCCGATGGCGGTGAGGATCACGCCGATGAGGCATACCAGCGAGCGACGCAGCAGGCTGCCCGGGCGTAACGTCCATTCGCGGGCGCAGCGCAGTGTCTCAAACATGACGAGCCACCTTTTCAATCTCAGGGAAGCCGCCGTGCCACACCGCGGCATCACCAGCGTAGTGCATGCAGGCGGGCATTTCCTGGGCCGTGGCGGAGGTCGCTTTCGTCATTCGTGCGAGCGGCTTCATCTGCAAGGAGGGGCTGGTAGATCATCCTCTAGAGGATTCTCTACCAGCCCCTCGCTTGTGTTATGCGATTAGTTCAGCAGCTTATGCCTTGCGGCGCCGCGTCACCACGAGTCCACCGGCGAGCAGCAGGAGTGCTGCCGTGCCGGCAAGACCGACGCTCGTTGCACCTGTCACCTGAAGAGTCTTCTTGACCTTCTTGGGCTTCGGCGCAGGCTTACCGGGATCGTTCGGGTTCAACGGGTCGGTGCCGTTCTTGATTTCGTCACCGTCGTTGATACCGTCACCATCGGTATCGGCCTTGTTCGGGTTGGTCGCCTTGCCACCATTCTTGGCACCGGTCACCTCGTCACCATCGGTGAGTCCATCACCGTCAGTATCCGGGTTGAGCGGATCGGTATTACCAGGCTTACCGTTCGGGTCAGACTTGTCATCCTTGAACGGATTCTTGGTGCCATTGACCTCATCACCGTCATTGATGCCGTCACCGTCGGTATCCGGGTTCTTCGGATCAGTACCGATCTTCTTCTCTTCACCATCGGTGAGTCCGTCACCATCGGTATCCGGATCGGTCACCGTCACAGTCACGGTATCCAGTTCCTTACCATCCCGATCCTTGATAGTAACGACGACCTCGTCCTTATCCTTCGCATCGGGATCCGGAGTAACCGTGATCGAACCATCAGGATTGAGTGTCGCAGTACCCGGACCGTTCACTTCCACCGTTGTACCGTCAGGTACCGGCCCGCCGGTATTAGGAATATCAACCGGGACACCCGGCTTACTGCTTCCGTCATTCCAGATGGGCTTGTCCGGCTCGGTAACCGTTACCTTAGAAGTATCGAAGGCCTTGTCGCCGTCCTTGACGGTCACGGTGATTTCAGTACCCGGAGTAGCGTCACCAGGAACCTTCACAACAACATTGCCGTCCCCATCAAAGGAACAAGTAGCACCATTGGAAGCTTCACACGTAGCAGTATCCGGAATCGGACCATTAGCCGGATCCTTCGCAAGCGTCACATCCGAGCCAGGCTTACCATCACCATCACCCCAAGCCGGGCAACCATTATTAGAAGCCGGCCCAGCAACAGACGGGCACTGATCCTTCAGATCTGGAGTGCCATCATTATCGGCATCAGCGTTCGGATCGCGCACAGTAATCGGCGCAAGGAGAATCTTCTCCCCGGTGGGTGTCGTCATCTTGACGGGTACAAGATATTCACCCGGTTCAGCTTGCCCCCTGGTCGGAGCGAGCGAGATGGTCCCATCCTCGTTAACCGTCGCCCAAGGTTGCTGGCCAACCTTTACCTTGGACTGGTCAACATCAGCCAAAAGATCCGCGGGGATCTTTGCATTGTCATCCAGAGGCGAATACTTCGCATCCCGAGGCTTCGTACCATTTTCCTTGTGGAGTGGGGAAGCAACAGTTTCGGTCGTATCGAGGTCGACCAAGGTGTGCTTGTACTCAGGAGTTGGCTTTGCAGCGAATGCGTCCTTTGCTAGCGCAGTATCACGCGAACCTTCGGGGTAGATCGTGGCCGTATAGATTTCGTCATGGTCAAGATCAGCCGGAACGGTCAAGGGGCAGGAATTCACAACTCCCAGATTCGAGGAGGTCGAGATGCACTTATGAACCTCGTTACCTTCAGAATCAGTCCACACGATTTCGTGACCACTCGACGGCACGAAACCAGTGGCCTTTGTCTGCACAGTAGCACCCGGCGCGGCTGGTTTATCTGTCTGGTTGTACTCAAGAACCTGGAAATCGCGATCTTCCATACGGAGCGCAAAATCTTGGTTGTGGAGATCACTCATTCCACCAAGAGTTGCATAGTCCGGAACTTTATCCCCAGGACCGAACATGTTGTCAGGGAAGTTATCAAGCGCTCCACCCACGCCCTCCGGCAACACGGGGGCAACATACATATACGCGACATTAACATGCCGTGAGCCAAAGTCCCCCTTCAGCCACGAGGCATTCGTCGCATTTTCCGGAACAAGGTCACCGTGTGTCCCGTTCTTCATGATGCCTTTAAAGGTGTAACTGTCACCCCAAAGGCCTCGGAACTGGATATGATACGAGCCCTGAGCGTCCGTTATGGCGTAAGCGGTTTCAGCCCACGGGCTTTTCCCTGTTTCTTCCTTATATTTCGCCATAATCTCGCGCTGAGCGACCTTGAATTGCTCGCGGGTATAACCTCTGTGCTCGCTCTTCCACGTGTCGAAACGGCGCGCAACCTCGTCTTGGACGTAGGTACCAACAACCTTAACCCCAGGAACCGCTACATCTCCGAAACCGTCTTGGAAATTGCGGACAGCCTTCGGAGCACCAAAGTAGTTTCTTTGATCATAAAAAACGCTTCCGTTAACGTAGCCGCCATTTTCCTGGTTAGTCGTTTCCCTCCAGGTACTCTCATCCGGGAACATTTCCTGAATCTTCGGACGCTCCTGATAAGAGATATTCATGTTTTCAGCGGCGGACTGCGGCCATGCATTCCACGTGCCCACATAACGCTGAGTCATCCCGTTGTTAACAAATACACCGTCGGATTCGACAAACGAATTAACGTACTTAGCTTTATCGGGATTATCAGCCCAGATCCGCAAACCCTGACCGGCTTGCGCCCTCCATTCATGTTCGACACCTAGAGCGTCAGTCCAGTTTGGAAGTTTAATTGAGTACTTGCCATCAGCTTTAGTTTCGGTCCAATAAACCGGCGAGACAGCACCCTTCAGCTTTTTATTGTTAAAGTCAACCCACTGCGCGTAAACCTTTACGCCAGGCAGACCTTCATCCCCTTTATCGAACGTGGCAATATTGTCCACTCGGTCTACGAAAACTCGGCCGTAAACCGAACCTTTAATTTCACCAAGCTTGCCGTCCGAACGTTGTAACTCATACGCCTGTGCAGAAGGCGCACTATATGTGGGGGTGAGACTCAAACACAACGCTGCGGCTGTGAGACCGGCCCACAGTTTCTTGCGGAGAGTACCCCCCCCCCCCCGCGTTCGCGTGCCAGCCGGAGTGAAAATGCCGGGTGCCGATTTAGGCGCCCCCGTGTAGTGAGACATCTTTTCTCCTTTGGTAGATAATCGGATGACTTGCGGGTGCGCATATCGCCACTTAGGTGAATTTTGTGAAGGAGATGCGCCTGAGCATCACCAAAACACAATAAGTAACGCGCCACACCAGCTAAATCATTCAGAATCGTAACATAACTATAAATTGCAATTTCGCGATTAATGACATTTTATTAATCGGACGATTACAACTCTGACCTGGAACTTCACACACCCACACCATCCAAAGAGGGGGACTTTCTACCCATTTAGCATGGTTTTCTAAGAAATTTCCCGGCAAACTGTGAAGTAAATAACTAGTGATCGGCTGCACTTCGCCGAGTTAGCGCACCATTGCACCAGACTTCGTCCATTCGATAAAAACGCTAGAACTATTTGTACTATTAATATTTATTCCATTAAAAGCTGGAATGATTCTTAATTTCCAGGACGCCCCACCGTTTCAGGACGCTAGAACCATATTTACGCCACGCGCTGCACAATGGAACTGCCATGAATGAAGCTCGCGGCAGTAATGACGCCCACCAAGTCACCGGATTGCCTGTGCGCAGACACCTCGAACCTCTTCCAGGAATGCTAGCTCCACTCGCGTGAGTGCACGGCTCGGATCCCACACGAGACTCGTGGAGGAGTCCGTGGTTGGCACTAACGGAACGAACACCAGACCGAGAGGTGAGCACCTACCCGCAGAACAATCATTGATAATCGCATAGCCAACCCCGGCATCAACCAATTGTGGCGCGTGGTAGACCACGTCATAAATAACCCGGCACTGATCGCTGTGCTCATCCAGCCACCGAGCCAACTGGCGATGACCCACGCTATCATCCGGGCAAATGAGCGGAAGGCCTTCAAGGTCCTCCACATTCACACCTTTCTTAGCCGCAAGAGAAGACGCAGCGGGAACCAAAATCCCCCACCGGTCCCGCGTTGACAAGGGAAGCCTCTCATATCCCGCTAGATCCCAGGAATCCGGAACGATAGCGAAAGAAAGTGCATTGCTCGCGAGCCTTTCTAGAATGGTTTCCCTGCGTATCCGACGCAGCGTAACACCGACTCCAGGATGCTTATCCCGCACACATTTAATTGCCCGAGCAACATCGACGACAGCGGCGCTCTCAACAGTGCCTATAACCACATGCCCGCCAATATCACCGTGCAACATACTGAACTCTTCGACCGTGCGCCGCGACAAGCTGAGAATCTCTCGGGCTCTTCCGGCGAACAGTACACCTACAGGAGTAAGCCGAATTCCGCGCCCAGACCGGTCAAGAAGTTCTTGACCCAACGTCTTTTCCAATTCGCGAATTTGCTTCGTGACCGATGGTTGACTGCAGTTCAGTTCAACTGCCGCTTCTTTAATCGACCCAACCCTTGCCACCACAACAAAGGCTTCTAGATGCTGCAGCTTCACCGCGCCCCCATAGCTATGTGCATATCTTGACTTTTCTTAGTTTACTTATACCACTCAATTTCGCGAAATTCACACTATAAAGCCTCTCGTCTCGAATAAATTTTCACCCCCACAACATACCCATACCAAGGAGATCAAGACCACACTTGCATTTGCCCCAGGAAGCCCGTATAGTAGAAAAGTCGCCGCGGGGTGGAGCAGTTCGGTAGCTCGCCGGGCTCATAACCCGGAGGTCAGAGGTTCAAATCCTCTCCCCGCCACGAAATAGAGTGCCTGACCAGGTGAAATACCGGTCAGGCACTCTTGCCATATCCGCGTCGGGCCTACGCCAGCCCCGGAATTCCCACTCAAACCATGTGAGAACCAATACCTGCTAGCCAACCCCGCTGCGCTACAGCACCAGCGAAGCAATCCAACCCGCGATGAGCAACGGGATATTGAAATGGATGAAGGTGGGGATGACCGAGTCGCGGATATGGTCATGTTGGCCATCGGCGTTGAGCCCCGCCGTCGGCCCTAAAGTAGAGTCCGAAGCGGGTGAACCGGCATCGCCCAGCGCGCCCGCCGTGCCAATAATCGATACGGTGGCCAGCGGGGAGAATCCTAGCGTGACGCACAGGGGCACGTATATCGCCGCGATAATCGGCAGCGTGGAGAAAGACGATCCGATCCCCATCGTCACCAGCAGCCCCACAAGCAGCATGGCGAGCGAGGCCATCGCCTTATTACTCCCGAACATCGCCGCGGTGGCGTTCACAAGTGGTTCAATCTGCCCGCTCTCACTCATCACATTCGCGAAGCCCTGGGCGCTGATCATGATGAAGCCAATGAGGGCCATCATTTTCATGCCGCCGGTGAAGACGTCGTCGGCCTCGTGGAGCTTGATGGCGCGCGAGAAAATGAAAACGCACAGCCCTACCAGCGCGCCAACCAGCAGCGCATCAGCGTCCGAATCCACCGCGTTGAGGAGCAGCTGGATCCCGAAGCACACCAGAATTGCCACGAGTGAGACCGCGATGCGGTA
>NZ_KE150262.1:52418-352230 GCF_000411135.1 Actinotignum schaalii FB123-CNA-2
GCCGCACCGGCCACGCCGCCCGTGTTCGTGCCCCCGGCCGCGCCGGTATCCACCGCCACATCCCGATACTCACGCGGCTTGCGGTAGGTAACAAAGACGGCGAGCAGCAGCCCAACCACCATCCCCGCCGCCGGAATCGCCATGGCGCTCATCACGTTGATGCCACTCACATCCATGCCGGCCTTCGCGATATTCCCCAGCAGGATATCGGTGAGGAAGATCTTTCCGAAGCCGATGGGGAGGAACATGTACGTGGTCACCAATCCGAAGGTGAGCGCGCAGGCCACCGCGCGCCGATCCAGGCGCAGGTTATTCATGACCACTAGGAGCGGCGGGATAAGCAGCGGAATAAAAGCAATATGCACCGGGATGAGGTTCTGGCTCATCACCGCCATCGCGCAAATCCCCGCCAGCATGGCCCAGCGGGTGAAAGCACGCTTACGAGCACCCGTCCCGTCAGAGCTGCGCAGATGGCCGAGCATCCACTGTGCCAGCAGATTCGGCAGCCCCGAATGGGCCACCGCCATCGCGAAAGCACCGAGCAGCGCATAGGAGAGCGCGATTTTCGCCCCGGCACCCAGGCCTTCCTGGAAGGCCACCATGGTCCCCTCCAGGCCCATCCCGCTGAGTAAACCACCGGCGAGCGCGCCGATAAACAGAGCCAGTACCACGTGAACACGAAGTACCGCGAGGAGGAGCATCAAACAAACAGCCACCACAACAGCATTCATAAAACTGAATATACCGAGACTGGGGCACCAGCCGAATAAGTATCCATAAATACGTAGCTTTTCTACTACTTCTTGCACTAGCGGTCGCGCGAAACCACGGTTACGCCGTATCTTTATCGACGACGCCGCGCAGCATTCGCCCAGCTCAACCTATGAATAAACGCTCAGGCACTAGCCCTGCCACCCGCCTCCCGCTCCCGGCGCTAGAGAGCCGGTAGAGAGGGTAGAGAGGCTAAAGACACCAGAAACGCCAAGTGGCGGCCACCCGCGAACGGGTGGCCGCCACTAAGTCGGCTGCTAGCCAGGTTGCTACCGCGGCTTACCGAGCGCCTTCTAGCTCCTTCTGGGCTGCGATGGCCTGGTCGAGCGCTGTCTGCAGGTTCTTCTGAGCCTGACCGTAGGCCGCCCAGTCACCGCTCTTCATCGCGCTATCTGCCTGACCCACCGCCTGCTTCATGCTCTGCAGCGCGGCATCCAAACGCTCCTGCGGGGTGCCACCCGCGGCCGGAGCCGGAGCGGGAGCCGCGGCACCCGGTGCAGCGCTGGGCTGCTGGGGCGCGGGTTGGGCGGGCGTCGTCGTACCGGGAGTAGGCGCGGCGCCCGGGGTAGTACCGGGCGTGCCCGCCGCGGGCGCCTTGCCATCACCGGCGGAAATATCTTCCTTGACGTTCTGCAATCCGGCGTCCCCGGCCTGGGCACCCGAATCACCCCCGAAAGTCTGGTTGAGAGCCTCTTCCAGGGTGGGCGCGAATCCGATATTCCCATCACCGAAAGCAGTGAGCACGTACTGCATGAGTGGGTAGGTGGTGCCCTGCGAAGCCTGCACATAAACCGGTTGCACGTAGAGCATGCCACCGCCCACCGGGAGCGTGAGCAGATTACCCATCCGCACCGTGGTACCACCCGAACGCAGCAGGTTGAGCGCGCGGGAAACATTCTGGTCGGAAAGGAAGTTATTCTGCGCCTGGCCCGGGCCGGGTACCGTGAGGTCGCGCGGCAGCTCGAGGAGCCGCAGCTTGCCGTACCCCTCGCGTTTCTCCCCCGGCGTGGATCCCGCATTGGAATCCACCGCGAAGAAACCGGTCATAATATTGCGATCCGTCTGCCCGCCCGGGATATAGCCCGTGGATAGGGAGAATTCCGCGGAATCCTGGCCCGGCA
Organism: Actinotignum schaalii FB123-CNA-2; assembly: GCF_000411135.1. GTDB lineage: Bacteria > Actinomycetota > Actinomycetes > Actinomycetales > Actinomycetaceae > Actinotignum > Actinotignum schaalii_A. The sequence continues at coordinate 54,311 of NZ_KE150262.1, forward strand.
TCTGCAACGTCAGGTAGTAGGGCGGCTGCTTGCTATCGGTTTGCGCCGCGGCGATCCCGCTAGCCCCAGCGGTATCCACCGCCGGTTCGTTCGGAACATTCCAGAAGTCACCACCGGAGTAGAAGGAGGCCGGGTCCTTGACGTGGTAGCGGGTCAGCAGCGAACGCTGCGTCTTGAACAGGTCCTCCGGGTAGCGCACATGCGCCATGAGATCACCGGACATCTTGTCCATCGGCTGCACCATACCCGGGAAGATTGACTCCCAGGCCCGCAGGATCGGGTCTTTCTCATCCCACTTGTAGAGGGAAACCGAACCGTCATAGGCATCCACAACCGTCTTGACGGAGTTACGGATGTAATTGACGTCTTGGCCGGAGGCCGCCCCGTACATGCCGCGCGAGTTGAGGGCGTCCGTGGTGGCCGCGGCCAGGGATTCCCGCGCCGAATAAGGATAGTTATTCGAGGTGGTGTACCCGTCGATAATCCACACGAGGCGCTTAGGAGTGGCCGGATCCCCGTCCATATCCACTACGGCCGGGTAAGCCTTGGAATCAAGCGTGAGGTAGGGGGCCACCTTGCGCACCCGCTCGTGCGGGTCGCGATTGAAAAGAATCTGCGATTCGGAAGTCACACGATCGGAGAAGAAAATATCCGTGGAGCGGAACTTGATGGCAAACATGAGTTTGTCAAAGAAGTTCCCGACCGAGGGGCCGCCGTCGCCGGTGTAGGTATTGAGAACCTGCGAGCCTTCCGCGGCATCGGAGGGATAGTCAATTTCCCAGGGCGCGGTGCCTTCCGGAGCCCCCACGATGGAGTATTCGGGGCTGTTCTGCCCGAAGTACACGCGCGGCTCATATTCGCCCAGCTCACCTTGGGAGGGAATACCGTACTGGAGGAATTGCGGGGCGCCGGAGGCGGAAGTGGTATTACCGTAGGCAGCCACCACGCCGTAGCCGTGGGTGTAGACCGTATGGTCATTGACCCAGTTGCGCTGGTCCGGGCCCAGGCCGTCCAGGTTGAGTTCTCGCACCGCGATCACGGTATCCCGGTCCGTCTTATTGAGGTTGTAGCGATCCACCGCCAGCTGGGAGGCGAAACCGTAGTACTGGCGGTTCTGCTGCATTTGGTTGAAGGTGGGGGACACAATATTCGGGTCGAGGAGACGGATTTGCGCGGTGGATTCCGCGTCATTGCGCAGCTGCCCGGCTTCCGCATCGGTGCGGGCGTTATAGGGAATGGTCTCCACGTTATCCAGGCCGTATGCCTTGAGAGTGGCCGAAATATTGCGGTCAATATACGGTGTTTCCATCTCGATAGCGTTCGGGGTGACCCGGAAGCGCTCCACCAGTGCCGGCCAGGCCCAGCCCACCGTGGCCCCGGTGACCAGGGCCACCACCAGCCCGGCGGTAATAATCCGCCAGGAACCGCGCAGCGCCGAAATCACGAAAAGCACCGCGATAGCCAGGAAGGTAATCGCGAGGATCGTGAGCCCGGGCAGCTTGGCGTTAATATCCGTATAGGACGCCCCGGAGAAACGATCATTATTGGACAGCAGCAGGGTGTAGCGACTCAACCAGAAGTAGGCAGCCACCAGGATAAAGGCCAGCAGCCCCAGCACGGAGAAATGCACCCGAGCCCGGTTGCGTACCCGCACCTTGCCCGAATCCACCGTGACCCCGCCGTAGAGGTAATGGCCCAGCACCGCACCGATCGCCCCGATCACCAGCAGGGTAATCGCGAAGCTCAACGCTGATTGCAGCACCGGGAGCGTGAAGACGTAGAAGGCCACATCGCGCCCGAACTGCGGATCCGTATCCCCGAAAGGCGTACGGAAAATCCACATGAGGTAGGTGCGCCATTCACCCGCCAGCGGCGCGCCGAAAATCAGGCCGGCGAGCAGCGGCAGGCCCAGGTTGGTGGCCCAGCGGTACTTTTCCGCCGCCTTGCGGTAGCCCGCGACGCTGGGGGCCTGGATGCCCTCATCTTTTGTGCGCGCGAGGCGGAAATTCAGCCACAGCACAATGGCAACCAGGAGGGTGCCAATGGTGCCCAGCGCGATGGTCCAGCCCCATTGGGTCCAGAACACGCGAGCCGCGCCGATTTGTTCGTACCATTTAACGTCGGTGTAAACGCCCGATCCGACGACGAGCGCCACGAGCAGAATGGCGAGAACACCCAGTGTCCACCAAAAAGCTCCCGGCGTCTCCCGCCTCAAACGGGGATGTGCGGTTGTACTCAAACGAAATCCTCAACTTCTTCCGCGGCGCAGGGGTGCGCCCGGCCATCACTATTCCCTATCAAACATAGCGGAAAAAGCTGAGAATCGCGCGTGCGTCAACGGTTTTTTGGTACGACGACGCCGCCCGCGAACACGCCCCTACCGGCCCGCAGCCATATCCTGGCAGGTGGGGAGTGCCGGGGTACGCCCCGCGCCGATGGCCCGGACGGCAGCTGCGGCGTCGTCAAAATTCCGGACCGCCCAGATACGTAAGCCTTCCGGTTCGTACCCGATTGTTTCCCCGCAATTCGCGGCCGGGGCGAGGAAATCGGTGGCGCCCCGCTCGCGCGCCCCCACGATCTTGTGCTGGATTCCGCCGATGGGCCCCACCTCCCCGTTGAAAGCGAGGGTGCCGGTGCCGGCAATAACGGCACTGCCGCCCAGGGAGCCGGGAGTGAGTTCGTCGTACATGCCCAGCGCAAATATGAGGCCGGCCGAGGGCCCGCCGATGCCTTCCACCGCGTAGGTGACGGTGGCCGGGAGCTGCACGTCCTCAACAGCGAGGGACACTCCCAGCAGGGAGCCGGGGTGGATCCAGCCGGTTTCATCCGGCGGGAAGGGCGCGGTAATAATTGTTGTGGTGCCGGCTTCGCCGCCGCGCTGGTAGGAAACCGTGACGGTGCTCCCCGGTTCGGTAGCGTGCAGGACTTTCGAAAGTTCCCCGAAAGTGGAGACGGTGGTGGGTGCGGTGCCCGGGGCAGCAATGCCGGTAATAATATCGTCTGCTTCAAGCTGACCGGCCGCCGGAGAGCCTTCCGGAATGTCCGCCACCCGCAGCTTCATGGTGACGTGGTGGCCGGCCTTTTCCAAAGCAACTCCGGCCGCGACGGTTTGGGAATTATTCATCAGTTCGGCGTTGCGGGCATCGTCTTCCGCGCTGGAAAGCGTGGGCGGATAAAGCAGGCGCACCGGCAGTAGCTGAGATTCCTGGTCAACCAACGCCCAGAGTGCGTGTGCACCCAGGGTTCCCACCTCGGGGTTGCCCGCCGCGGACACCGTGGTCATATAGAGCTGGGTATCGGTGGGATAGGTGGGCACGCCCTCCACGTTCACCAGCCGAGTACCGGCCACTTCTCCGGTCACGTCAAGGGCCGGGCCGGCCATTTCCACCGTGTAGGCACCCGGGAGCAGAAGGGCGAGGACCGCCAGGCTCGCAAAAATAAAGCCGCTGCGGCGCGCGGCCCGAGAATTGCGGCGCGCGGAACGGGGACTACCTGCCTGACCACGTTTTTTCATCACCTCTCCATCATGCCTGATCGCGCGGCTCAGTCCTACCGCTGCTCACGTGTCCCGCTGCTCACGTGTCCCGCCGCTCGCCTATCCCACCGCTCGCCTATCCCGCCGTTCGCCTATCCCGCCGTTCACGACAGCGTGCCGGTACCGCGCGGGCCCCGGCTCCTGCGCCAGGGGCGGAGGCGCCTACCCGCGCGGGCCCGCGGTGTTTTAGGCTTAGTGGTGGACCTCGAGGAGAAGAATGACTGAGAATTCACAGCCGCGTGACGAATGGGAAAAGATGCTGCGGGCAGTCCTCGGCGATGAGGCGGCCGAGGAAATCCTGCGGTCCCTCGCCCCCGGCGGCGATGCAACATCCGGGAACGGCACTGGCACCGGCACGGGCAGCGGAGCGTTCCCCGGGCTTCCCGGGATGGGCGGCGCGGCCGGCGCGGGCCTGCCGGCTGATATCGGGCTGGTGATGAATCAGATCCGCGCCATGCTCGGTTCCTCGGGTGAGGGGCCGGTCAATTGGAAAATCGGGGAGCAGGTCGCCCGGGATACCGTGAATAAATCCGGGCCGGGGCTTCCCACCGCCGCCGCGGGTGATCAGGCCCGCTCCGCGATGGACGTGGCAAGTTTGTGGCTTGACCCGGTCACGGTTTTCGATCCGCCGCGCGGCCCGAACCAGGTGTGGTCGCGCCTGGACTGGATCGCTCATTCCCTCCCGACCTTCCGGAAACTCACCGCTCCGGTAGGTGCGAACCTCGCGCGGGCTTTCGGTGAAGCTCTCAGCGCGCAGCTCGAACGCGCCCCGGAGGAGATGCGCCAGATGCTATCGGGCGGGATGCTCGGGGGGATTCCCGGCGGGCTGGAGGGGATGCTCTCCGGAATGACGGCGTCGTTACTGGGAATGCAATACGGCCAAGGGCTCGCGGAACTCGCCCACATTTCCTTCGGCACCGCGGACGCCGGTTTCCCGCTGGTGGAGGGCGAAACGGCCGCGCTGGTGCCGGCTAATATTTCGGAATTCGCCGCGGGCTTGGATGTGGATGCGCGTGAAGTTGAGCTCTACGTGGCGGTGCGCGAACAGGCCGCAGCCCGGCTCTTCTCCCAGGTACCGTGGTTGCGCAGCACGATTCTTGACGCCGTGGCCGCCTACGCCGCCGATATCGCCATCGATACCGACGCCATCGAGGAGAAGGTCCGCGAGCTCCAGCTCGATCCCGAACAGCTCATGTCCGGGCAGATGCCGGACCTGGACATGAATGAGGTTTTCGCTTTCACCCGCACCCCCACCCAGCAGGCTACGCTGGAGCGCCTCGAGCATATTGTTTCGCTGGTGGCGGGCTGGGTCAGCGCTGTCACGAGCACCGCGGTGGCGGCCCAGCTTCCCCATAGTATGAAGCTGTCGGAGGCTCTCACGCGCCGCGAGGTAACCGAAGCGCCGTCGAACCGCGTTTTCGGCCCTCTTGTTGGTTTCGATATCGCGCCGCGGCGTTTGCGTGAAGCGGCAGCCTTCTGGGCACGCGCCGCCCGGGAACGTGGCATGGAGGGGCGCGACGCGCTCTGGAAGCACCCCGATTTACTGCCGCTCCCCGAACACCTCGACGATCCGGACCGTTTCTTCTCCCCCGCGGAACAACCCTCCGCGCTGGATGAGGAGCTGGATGCTTTCCTCGCGGAGCTTCTGAGCAATAGTGATGGGGGCACGCCTTTCGGCAACGCGCCGCACGAACCGGGTTTCGGTACGACGACGCCGCACCAGGCCACCGGGGACTCGAGCACGACCGACACGTCCGGACCTGAAGGACCCGAGCAACCCGAGTGACCTGAAGGACCCACGCGCCCCGAGTGACCCGCGGGACCCGAAAGACCCGAGTGACCTGAAGAACCCGCTGTGGATAACTAAGGCAGCTCTGGGGATAATACCCGTGCCTGTGGATGGGCTTTCGCGCTGGTGCGATGCGCTTTTTATGCTGAGGCCATGGTGTTTATCAAGGTGGTCTCATGATGATTCGCTCGCCGCTGGGAGTGTACTGGTCAGATACGCATGAAGTGCAGATCGGTCTTGATCCGCGCGTCGCACTGCGGCTAACGGGGCTTTCTGTGGCGGAACAGCAGGTAGTTTCCTCCTTAGCTTCCGTCGGTACGGAAAGCGAATTCTTCGATGCGTGTAAGCGGCGCGCGGTGAGCAAGGAGCGGGCACGCTCGCTTCTGGGCACGCTTCGGGATTCCGACTTGCTAGAAACTTCCCCGCCGGGTTCCCCCGACCTGGCCTGGCGCACAGTTTTCGTTGAGCGTTTGGATGCCCTGGCGGTAGAGATCTGCACAGTTCTTGCTGCCGGTGGCCTGGGCTATATTCTCACCTCGGATACCAGCAGACCCCACGGCACTGACCACCCAATTTTCCGGCGGCCAAGCTGGCGTACATTCGCGCGGCACCAGGCACTGCAAAGTTACTTTCGCGAGCGCGGCTGGGGAACTACGGTCATCGAGGTTGCTGCGGAGGCCCATCGGGTTACGCCGCTGGGAATAGAACGGGCCGCGAAGCAAGCGAAGCACGCGAACCAAGCGGCGGCCACCGGGCGCGGAAATCGCGTGGCCGCCCAACCGGCCGGGCCTGCTTGGGAATGGGGCCGTCCCGATCTCGCGCTGGTGACCTCTTTGCAGCTACCTGATCCGCTGCGGTGTTCCCCGTGGGAAACGCAGCGCATTCCTTATCTGCTGGCCTATATCGAGGATATTGATATTCGGGTGGGCCCGGTGGTGGTTCCGGGGAGTGGGCCGTGTGCTCGGTGTTTGCTTTTCGCAGCGATGGACGCGGATCCTGCCTGGCGCTATCTGGCTCCCCAGGTATTTAGCACCCGCGGAAATGCTCCCTTCACTCCCGGGGTACCCCTCGCGGCAGCGCTCGCGGTGCACAGCGCGCTTGTAGCCCTGGGTGGGCAAGCGGACTATGCTCGGGGAACCCAGTGGGTAGTGCCGCCGCTGCCCGGTTACCCCTACCGGGTTGCGCTTTCCTCGCATGAGCGTTGCCCCTGCGAAGCAGGCCCCGCAGCGGCCTAAGAATAACCGGCCAGGAGCGCTTGCGCTCAGTGTTCGGCCAGCAGGGCGAGGATTTCCTCCCCGTAGATAGCGAGTTTTGTAGCTCCCACCCCCTTGATTTGGGCGAGTGCGTGGATGCTGCGCGGTTTTGCTATCGCGAGCGCCCGCAGCGTGGTGTCATGGAAAATTGTGTAGGCGGGTTTGCCGGTGGCCTGGGCGCGTTGGGCCCGCCAGGCTACGAGTTGCTCAAAGAGTGCCACATCTTCGGGGTAGTCAGCGGCGAATTCTTCCGCAGCGGCCCGCGAGCGCCGCCGATAGCGGGTGGCCCGCGAGGTTTCTTCCTCTTCTGATTGTGGCCACAGCCCGGTAAGGAAGCGGGAGACTTTCCGGCCCGAACGGTGCCCGGAGGAGGCGGCATAGGAAAGCTGTAAAAATTCTTGAGCCCGGGTGATTCCCACGTAGAGGAGGCGGCGTTCTTCTTCAATAGCCGCAGGTTTCTTCGCGAGGGAAATGGGCATGAGTCCTTCGCTCATCCCCACCAAGAAAACCGCTTCCCATTCCAAACCTTTAGCGGCGTGCAGGGAGGAAAGCGTAACGCCTTCCAATTCGGGAACATTCTGGGTGGCGGCGCGTTCTTCCAGTTCCACCACGAAATCAGCCATGGAGGCAGCCCGGTTATCCTCCATATCCTCCGCGAGAGTGATGAGGGCGTGGAGGGCTTCCCATTTTTCCCGCGCGGAGCCGGCAGTGGCCGGCGCTTCATCCCGCCACCCCATCTGGCGCAGCACGGTGCGCACGTTATCCGCCAGCGGGCCATGCACCCCGGAGCGTGCCGCGGCGCGCATGGCCACCATGGCTTCGCGGACATCACGGCGCGAGAAGAACTTTTCCGCCCCGCGCACCTGGTAGGACACCCCCGCTTTGGACAGTGCTGCCTCAAATTCCGCCGATTGGGCATTGGTGCGATACAGAATGGCTATCTCCGAGAGCGCGGTGCCTTCCGCGGCGAGCGCTTGGATCGCGCTCACAACTGCGGCGGCTTCCGCCCCCTCTGATTCGTATTCCCGGAAGGTAACAGGGCGCCCGGAGCGGCGCTGGGAGACCAGCTGCACCGCGCCTTCCGAAACATCATCGGCAATAACGGTATTCGCAGCCGCCACAATTTGCGGGGTGGAACGGTAATCACGGGTGAGTTCGATAATGCGAGCCCGCGGGTATTCCTGTTGGAAGCGGGCGAGGTAGGAGGAGGATGCGCCAGCGAAGGAGTAAATGGTCTGGGAAACATCCCCGACGACGCACAGATCCTTCCGGTCCCCCAGCCATAGCTGCAGCAGGCGGTGTTGGAGGGGGGAAACATCCTGGTATTCATCGACCACGAAGTGGCGGTATTGCTCGCGTATCTGGCGAGCGATATCCGCCCGATCCAGCAGGATCCCGACGAGGAGGAGGAGAACATCATCGAAATCGAGAACGCGGCGTTCGGTTTTCACTTCTTCATAGGTTTTCGCCAGCCGCGCTATATCGCTACTGAGCTGGCCGGCGACTTCCCCGCGCCCGGCCGCCAGGGCGGCTTCCGGGTAGTTATCCGGGCTGATCATCGAGACTTTAGCCCATTCGATTTCCGCGGTGAGATCGCGGATGCTCACTTTATCGGTAGGTAGACCGATCTGGCCGGCAGCCTGGGAGACCAGCCCGAATTTCGATTCGGTGATCCGCGGGATGGTGCCCCCCACCGCGGTACCCCAGAAGTAGGAGAGTTGGCGCAGCGCGGCGGCGTGGAATGTTTGGGCGGGTACAGCGCCCACCCCGAGATCCCGCAGGCGCGAACGTAATTCCCCGGCCGCGCGGGAGGTGAAGGTAACCGCCATAACGTTGTGTGGGGCATAAACCCCGCTGCGCACCCCGTAGGCGATCCGGTAGGTAATAGCCCGAGTTTTCCCGGTGCCCGCCCCGGCACGCACGCACACCGGACCGCGTAAAGCGGTAGCGACCGCGCGCTGATCCGGATCCAGAAATTCCAGCAATTCCTCGGGTGAGTCCATCGTGTTCCTCCTTGCTCTCTCAGGATGCCACACGCCCCCGACAGAAATTTTCCCCTCATCGAAACCCGTGGCGCGCCGAACATCTCGCACCTTAAGATCACTCCATGGCTGATTTCACAATGTATACAACGCCCTGGTGCGGCTACTGCCGCAACCTTTCCGCCCAGCTCAAGCGGGCCGGCATCACCTGGAACGCGGTGAATATTGAAGAAGATGAGGCCGCGGCCACCAAGGTTGCGGCTCTCAACGGCGGCAATAAAGTGGTGCCCACCCTTGAGTTTGCCGACGGCGCCACCCTGACAAATCCGAGCCTGAAAGAAGTGCAAGCGAAACTCGCTGAACTCGCCTCCCCCGGGAACTAGAGCGGCACTCGGGCTAATTATTACCAGCCCAGATAGGGCCGAATTTCGGGTCCGTACCACTCGGTGATGAGAGCCGCGGCCACCGAGGAAGGTCCGGGCAGGGTGAGGCTACCCTCGCGCAGGGCCGCATCTAATTGTGCGGCGCTGTAGAAGGCGGCATGGTCGATTTCTTCCCCGTCCACGCGCACCAGGGCATCCGCCCCACCCGCCCGGACTTCCGCCTCCGGCTCCACCCGCGCCACGTAGGCGATCATGAGGGAACGCGGGAAGGGCCAGGGCTGGCTGGCGAAGTAGCTTATCTCGCCCAGCGGAACACCTACTTCTTCGCGCACCTCGCGGCGCACCGCCGCTTCCAGTGACTCCCCCGCCTCGGCAAAACCCGCGAGTACGGAGTGCCGCCCAGCGGGCCAGCGCGCGTTATGCGCCAGCAAAATACGATCATTCGAATCAAGCACCGCCATAATGACGGCCGGGTCGGTGCGCGGAAAGACCACGTGGCCTTCCGGGCACTGCCCGCTCCAGCCGCTGCTATCCACGGTGATGCGCTGGCCGCATACCGCACACCAGCGGGTAGCACGCCAGGTATTGAGGATCGCTACCGCCGCGGTCACCAGTGCCGACATATCCGCGCTCCAGGACGGTGCGTAATTTTGCAGCGAGCCAATCCGGTAGCCCGGAGCATCCACTTCCGGGTTATCACGAGTGGGCCCACCGCCGATAACGGTGGTGAGATCGCACGCAAAATAGGGGCGCCCCGCAACTTTCCCCAGGTAAACAGTTGGTGAATCCGCGGTGGCGCGCGGGAGCTCACCGCGGCTCAAGAGGAGGGGTGCACCGTCATTATCCAGGACAGCACCCCACCCCGAAATAAGCAGATATCCCGCATTTTCCGCCAATTCCGCCAGGCGCTGCGGGTCGTTTCGGGAAAGTTCATCCCGGTCCAGATTCCCGCGTGCCAGGATTAAATCGCCGTCGTACCCCACCATCGTGCCCCTTCCGGAACCGGCCGCGTGCCGGTCGCCCTTCCACCAAAATTCTAATATCACTCTTCTGGATTCTTGCCGAACGCCGATATTTTGCGACAATACGAAGGTGACTTCATTACCGGCTACTTCCCCGACCGCATCCCGGTACGTGGCGCGCGCCTCCGAGCGTGCTCTGCCCGTCCGATTGCGGCCCGTGCGTCTGGGGGCGCACCTCACCGATACCGGGGCGGATTTCGCTGTCCTGGCTCCGCACGCGACCGCTGTTGACCTGTGCCTTATTGATCGCAGTGCCTCGGGTATCACCGAGCGTCGCTATTCCCTGCATCGGGACGCGAGTTTCACCACCTGGGTGGGGCACGTGTCCGGGGTGCGTGCCGGTCAAGAATACGGCTACCGGGTACACGGCCCGTGGAATCCCGATACCGGGATGCGTTTTAACCCCGCGCAATTCCTTCTTGATCCCTACGCGCGGGCCATAACCGGCACCCCGCGCTTGGGACCCGAATTGTACGGGCACAAGGTGAATGACGCTCTGGATCCCGTCCCGGTTCCGCCGCAACGTGACGATACCGATTCCCTGGAGGCCATGTGCCGCGGCGTCGTGACCGCACCCACGGAAACGCATATCCGCCACCCGTATACGCCCTGGTCCCACACGGTTATCTACGAAACGCACGTGCGCGGACTCACCCAGCAGCTAGCCGCCCTCCCCGAAGAATTACGCGGGACCTACGCCGGCCTAGCGCACCCGATCGTCACCGATTATTTGCGTTCCCTGGGCGTGACAGCCGTGGAGCTACTGCCCATCCACGCGAAAATGTCAGAACCGTTCCTCACCGAACGCGATCTCACCAACTATTGGGGGTATTCCACCCTCTCCTATTTCGCTCCCGAGCCGAGCCTGGCCACCGCCACCGCGCGCGCCGCTGGACCCCTGGCCGTGCTGCAAGAAGTACGCGATATGGTGGCACGTCTCCACGATGCCGGCCTGGAAGTCATCCTTGACGTGGTTTATAACCACACCTGTGAAGGCGGGGTCAACGGACCCACCGTCTCGCTACGCGGCTTCGGGCAAACCACCTATTACATGCAGGTACCCAACCAGCCCGGCCAGTTTTATGACACCACGGGCACCGGGAATTCTCTGGATTTCCGGCGCACGCCCGTCCTCCAGCTCACCCTCGATTCGCTGCGCTACTGGGTGAGCGAGATCGGCGTGGACGGATTCCGTTTCGACCTGGCCGCCACCCTGGCACGCCGGGGCGATCATTTCGATACCAACCACCCCCTCTACCTGGCGATGGCCACCGATCCCATTCTTTCCAACGTCAAGCTCATTAACGAGCCCTGGGATCTGGGGCCGAACGGCTGGCAAACCGGTAATTTCTTGCCGCCCACCGCGGACTGGAATGACCGCTACCGCGATTCCATCCGGCAGTTCTGGGTGGCCGATCAGCGCGCGGTTGCCGGCGGCGGCCTGGGCGGGGACCTGCGCGACGTGGCGACCCGCCTGGCCGGCAGCGCCGATCTTTTCGGGCACGGGCGTTCCCCCTCCGGGCGCGGGCCGCTTGCCTCCGTCAATTTCATTACCGCGCACGATGGTTTCAGCCTCTACGACCTGGTCTCCTACGATTCCAAGCACAACGAAGCCAACGGAGAAAACGGGCGGGACGGCACCGATAACAACCGCTCGTGGAACCACGGGGTAGAAGGGGAAGGCACCGATACCTCCCCGCTTCCCGAGGGCGTGCTCAAGGCACGCCCCCGCACCATGCGCAACCTCATCGGCACGCTAGTTTTCAGCGCCGGGGTACCCATGCTCTACGGCGGCGACGAATTTGCCGATACGAAATTCGGGAACAACAACGCCTACTGCCAGGATAATCACGTGTCCTGGCTGGATTGGGACCGCGAGGAATGGCAGCGCGAGCTGCAGGCAACCGTGGCGTACCTCTTCCGGCTGCGTTCCGAACACCGGGTCTTGCGCCCGAGCATGTTCTACACCGAATCGCCCTCCGGGCGCGATCACATTCCCGATCTGCAGTGGTTTGCTGATACCGGCGAACCGATGCCCGAGCACCGGTGGTTCGATCCTTCGAATCGGTTGTTGCAAATGCTGCGTTCCGGTTCTGAGCGCGACGCCGATGCGCTCGTGGTCATCAACGGCTCAAATCACCACGTTCCTATCCGGTTCCCGCAGGGGCGCGGTAATCCCTTCGCGCTGGCCTGGGATTCTTCCTGGCCCACCCCGCGGTCCTCGGAGCGTATCTACCAGCCCGGGGCCTCCACCCGGGTGGAGCCGCTGACGATGCAGCTGTACTTCGCCAATCCGGAGCGGTAGCGGGCGAGCGGCGCCTACAATAGACAAGCAGAGCATGCTTCCGGGAAATTCGGGGCATGGCCTGGGTGTATGACTGAAGGAGCAAGGTATGAGTGTCGAGGAATCCCTCGAACGGTCCACGTCCGCCGCGTCCCTGGCGCATGCGCAGCGCCTGAGTGAGAAAATCAAGGAGAAGATCACTACTTCTCCGGAGGAATTCCGGGTTCTCACCGGGGATCGTCCCACCGGGAATCTCCACCTGGGGCACTACTTCGGTTCGCTGCGCAACCGGGTGGAATTACAGCGTAAGGGTGTGGAAACCTGGCTTGTGATCGCCGATTTTCAGGTCATTACAGATCGTGATGGTACCGGCCCTATCCGGGAGCGGGTGCGTTCCCTGGCCACTGATTACCTCGCGGTGGGTATCGACCCGGATGCCGCGGTTATTTTCCCGCATTCAGCTATTCCCGGCCTCAACGAACTCATGCTCCCCTTCCTGTCTTTGGTGACCGACGCCGAACTGCGTCGCAATCCCACCGTCAAGGCGGAACACGAGGCAACCGGCGGGCGGCCCCTGTCCGGGCTACTGCTCACCTACCCGGTGCACCAGGCCGCGGATATTCTTTTCTGCAAAGCCAATCTGGTGCCGGTGGGTAAGGATCAGCTCCCCCACCTCGAACAGGCCCGCGTGATCGCTGATCGTTTTGAGGCTCGCTACGGCCGCCCGGCCGGGCGTGAAACCCCGGTGTTCCCGCGTCCGCAAGCCCTGCTTTCCGAAGGCACCTCTATTTTGGGGCTGGATGGCGCCAAGATGAGCAAATCGCGCGGTAACACCATCGAAATCGGTATGAGCGCGGATGAAACCGCCAAGCGCATCAAAAAAGCGGTCACGGATTCGGATCGGCATATTACCTACGATCCGGAAAACCGCCCCGAAGTGGCGAATCTGCTGCTGCTGGCTTCGCTGGCGCAGGGACGGCCCGCCGCGGAGATCGCGGATGAAATTGGCGACGGCGGGGCCGGAACTCTGAAGAAGATCGTCACCGAATCAATTAATGAGATGTTTGCCCCTATCCGGGCTAAGCGCGCCGAGCTCGTCAAGGATCCCGGCTACGTAGATGGGATTGTGCGCCGGGGCATTGACATCGCCAATGAGCGCGCCAATAAGACGCTCGCGGAGGTGCGTGAGGCACTCCAGATGGTGTATTAGCCGCGCGGCAGGCGCGGGGCGCCGGAGTCTGCCCGGCTGCACCGCTCCAGAAAGCTGAGAAATTGCGGGCTTTCAGGAAGTACTGAGCGCCCCGGGCGACGCATCACGCCGCTAGCGCTGCTCAGCTACTAAACGGCTACCACCGCCAAACACAAAAAGCAACGCCAACTACATTAAGAAACCGATTTCGTGCGCTGGAGTTGCTTTTTGCGGTACCCAACGCTGAGGCGTTGCTTTCTGCGGGCACGTCATATCGAGATGTTGCATCCTGCTAGTTCCACCGTTGGGACGTTGCTTTTTATAGAGTTCCACGTCAGGAGGTTGCTTTCTGCGAACCTAACGGCGAACCTGACCGCCTACCATCGGGCTGGATCACAAAGTGGTACTGGAGCTACAACCAACCCCCGATTTTCTGTCGTGCAGTACCACTCTGTAAGGCCCGCTGTTCTCCAGTACCACTACAACGGTTAAACACCCCCTCCGCACGGCAGGCCGATAGCCTCACCCCACCGCGGCAGCCACCTCCCGACCGTGGCCCGCCCACAAAATGTACGCCAGTGACATATTTAGCCCGGATTTATGTCAGGGACGTACATTCTACGAGGTTCACGGTCCAAAACGCACGTTTTGCATCCCACGCAGGCCGGCTAGCCGAGCCGACGGGAGGCGGAGTGTTTCTCCGAGATGTACTTCGCATGTACAACAAGTGCAGTACAGCTTGGAAAACACATAGTCCCTCCCGTGCGCCGTGCCTAGACTCGTATATACGACGACGCAGCCAGCCTGCCACGCGTCCACCCCCCCCGCGGGCCGGTGTGCTAGAAGCCCGGAAACCTAATAGGATTGGGCTTGTGAGCATCCTTACACAGACGCATCATCGGCTCGCGCGCCGCCGCTCGAGCCGTGGGATCGCTGCCGTTTGCGCGCACGCCCGCCATATGTCGCCCGAGGATACGAGGAGATAAGCCATGTCCATTGAACCGACGACGCCCGCGAAGAATTCGGCCCCCACGCCCGAAAAGAAGCCGGCAGCCACGCCCGCAGCTACGCCCGCGGCCGCGAAGCCAGCCGCCACGAAGAAACCGGCAGGCACAAAGGCAGCAGCGTCGAAGAAACCTGCGACCACCCGGCGCTCGACGAAGAGCAGCAGCACCGCGAAAACCAGCGGCGCGTCAAAGGGCACCACAACGGCAAAAACCCCCGCCAAGGCCAGCACCGCGAAATCCACGCGAAGCACCAGCACGGCTAAAACCACAAAAACCGCGGCGAAACCTGCGGAACCCACCGCGAAAGTCGCCACCTCCCCCACCTCCCCCACCACCCACGGCCGCCCGAACCCGGAAGGCTACCCGCCGGCGTTCCCGCAGGCTCCCGTGGCCCCCGCCCCCGCTCCACGCGCCAATATCGCCCGCATCCCGATTATGGATGTAACCCCGTGCGTGCAAAACGGCTCGTTGGCAGCTAAGGGAACCGTCAACGAAGCTTTCCCCGTGCAGGCCACCGTATGGCGTGAAGGGCACGATCTTTTCGGCTGCGAAGCTGTCCTTGTTGATCCGCAGGGTCGCGAAGTTCAGAGTGCTCCCATGGTCTTGGTACGCCCGGGCCTGGGCCGTTACGAAGGCTGGCTCACCCCCACCGCGCCTGGCGATTGGGCTTTCTTCGTGCGTTCGTGGTCGGATCCCTTGGCCACCTGGCGTCATACCGCCGAAGCGAAACTCCCGGTCGGCCAGGATATTGACCTGGTGTTCCTCGAAGCCGAGCAGCTACTCAAGAGGGTGGCGAAGCTGCTGCCGCGCGGCTCACAAGACCGGCCGGCGATTAATGACGCTATCGACGTCGTTCGAAAAAAGTCCATCCCGGCTTCGGTACGTTTCGCGGCCGTAACCTCCAGCGTCGTCGAAGATATTATTCAACGCTACCCGGTGCGCGATTTCGTGAGTGAATCGGCGCGCTTCCCCCTCGCCGTGGACCGCGAACTGGCCCTGCACGGCGCGTGGTACGAAATGTTCCCGCGCTCGGTAGGAGCGTGGCGCGACGATGAAGGCACCTGGCATTCCGGAACCCTGCGCACCGCGGCCGAAGATCTGCCGCGCATCGCCTCCATGGGCTTTGACGTGGTGTACCTGACCCCGATTAGCCCGATTGGCCTGACCGATCGCAAGGGGAAGAATAATTCGCTGATCGCCCAGCCCGGTGAACCCGGCTCCCCCTACGCCATCGGCAGTGAGGCGGGCGGGCATGACGCCATCCACCCGGATCTGGGCACTTTCGAGGATTTCGATGCTTTTGTGGCCGCCGCCCGGGATCTGGGCATGGAAGTTGCCCTCGATATTGCGCTGCAATGCTCCCCGGATCACCCGTGGCTACACGAACACCCCGAGTGGTTCTTGCATCGCCCGGACGGTACCATCGCTTTCGCGGAAAATCCCCCGAAGAAGTACCAGGATATTTACCCGCTCAATTTTGATGATGATCCGGAAGGCATCTACCAGGCGGTCAAGGGCGTGCTGGAAACGTGGGTTTCGCACGGGGTTACGCTGTTCCGGGTGGATAATCCGCACACCAAGCCGGTGAGTTTCTGGCAGCGGCTCCTGGCCGAATTCCGCCAGACTCACCCGGAGGTTATTTTCCTGGCCGAGGCTTTCACCGCCCCGCCGATGATGCGGGGCCTGGGCGCGGTAGGCTTCCACCAGTCCTACTGCTACTTCGCGTGGCGTAATGAAAAGAAAGAAATCGAGGACTACCTGTGGGAGGTGGGTCGGGAATCGGATGCGATGTTGCGTCCCACTTTCTGGCCGACGACGCACGATATCCTCACCCCCTACCTGCAGCATTCCGGCCCGAACGGGTGGAAAATCCGCGCGATTTTGGCGGCAACGGGCTCGCCCACATACGGGATTTACTCCGGGTATGAATTCGTGGAATCGGAGCCGCGCGGTAGCTTCGAAGAAATGAATAATAACGAGAAGTACGAATACCGCCCGCGGGATTACAGCCGCGACCCCTACGGTATCCAAGGGCTTCTCACCCGTCTCAATGAGATCCGCAAGGAGCACGTGGCCCTCCAGCGCCTGCGCGGGATCACCATTAATCCCACGTCGAACCCGAATATTTTGTGCTTCACGAAGGTGGCGCGCCCGGAGGAAACTCCTTCGGGAACCGCGGACCGGGTGATTGTGGTGCTCAATCTCGACCCGCACACCACCCAGGAAGCGGAGATCTCTCTGGATATGTCCGCTTTCGGTACCTTCGATGCTAGCGGCCTACCGCGGGGCGACGCGCCCGAGCATATTGAGGTGGTGGATGAGCTGGGCGGCGGGCACTTCCAGTGGAATAACCGGCCCTTCGTACGCCTCAACCCCTTCACTACCCCGGCGCATATCCTCTCGGTAAAGGCCTGATTGCATGTCCCTTCCTTCCCTCAATGCCGCCACGTCCGGGCCTCGCGTCGCCCAGTCCGAACACCGCGGGCTCAGCGATGATCCGGAGTGGTACCGCCACGCGGTGTTTTACGAGGTCCTGCTCAAGGCTTTTGGGGATACCGATGCTGATGGCGTCGGTGATATTCGCGGCCTTATCGCGCACCTCGATTACATCCAGTGGCTGGGGATCGACTGTATCTGGATCCCGCCGTTCTACCCCTCCCCGGGGCGGGACGGCGGGTACGATGTTGCCGATTACACCGCCGTGGATCCCCGCTACGGCACGATGGATGATTTTCGGGAGCTCGTTGATCAGGCCCACCGGCGCGGCATCCGCGTGATTATCGATATTGTTATCAACCACACCTCCGCGGATCACCCGTGGTTCCAATCCTCCCGAGCTAATCCGGAAGGGCCCTACGGGGATTTCTACGTGTGGTCAGATACCGATAAAAAATATGAGGATGCCCGAATTATTTTTGTGGACACCGAGGTATCGAATTGGACTTTCGACCCGGTGCGCAAACAGTATTTCTGGCATCGTTTCTTCTCCCACCAACCGGATTTGAATTTCGATAATCCCAAGGTGCACGAGGCGGTCCTCAACGTTTTCCGTTTCTGGTGCGAACTGGGGGTAGACGGGCTGCGCTTGGACGCTATCCCCTACCTCTACGAGCGGGAAGGCACAAATTGCGAAAACCTTCCGGAAACGCACGCGTTTATCGCGAAAGTGCGCCGGGTCCTCGACGAGGAATTTCCCGGCACGCTATTGCTGGCGGAAGCGAATCAGTGGCCGGAAGACGTCGTCGAATATTTCGGGACGGAAGAAGCGCCCGAATGCCATATGTGCTTCCACTTCCCCGTGATGCCGCGTATCTATTACGCCTTGCGCGACCAGCGTGCCACCGCGATCCGGGAGATTCTGGAGCGCACGCCCGCGATTCCGGCCGGGGCCCAGTGGGGTACATTCTTGCGTAATCACGATGAACTCACCCTGGAAATGGTGAGCACGGAGGAACGTGCCCTCATGTACGGCTGGTATGCCGATGATCCGCGCATGCGAGCCAACGTGGGGATCCGCCGCCGCCTCGCCCCACTGCTGGGGAATTCCCGGGCGGAAATTGAGCTGGCGCACGCGCTGCTACTTTCCCTGCCCGGCTCGCCCTACCTCTACTACGGGGACGAAATCGGGATGGGCGACAATATCTGGTTGCCTGATCGTGACGGCGTGCGCACCCCCATGCAGTGGAGTCCGGATCGCAACGCCGGTTTTTCCACCGCGGATCCGGGCCAGCTCTACCTGCCGGCTATTACTTCGCTGTCCTATAACTACCAGGCGGTCAACGTGGAATCGCAGCTGGCACAGCCGGCTTCGCTGCTCCACTGGGTTCACGGGATTCTGGAGGTGCGGCGCGGGCACCCGGCCATGGGCTCGGGTGATTTTGTGCTGCGTGAAGCGAATAATGACGCGATCCTCGCTTTCACCCGTTCCTGCCCGGAGGAGACCATCCTCTGCATCATGAACCTGGCCAATACCCCGCGTGCCGGGCGCATTGAGCTGCCTGATTACGCCGGTTGGTTGGTCACGGATGTGTTTGGCGGGGCCGGTTTCCCGGAGGTTCGCGCCGATGGTAGCTACGACGTAACGCTGGGCAGCCGTGATTTCTTCTGGCTCAAACTGGATGCACCCGGACAGGCGCAGCCCGGCCCGGTAGAGGGCGCACGAGCGGAAGAAAGCGGAGAGCAGGTGGACTTCGCGGCGCTATCCCGCCCGGCGCAGGTGGATGCGGCGCTGCCGGCGCCTGCGGGAGCGGCACCTGCGGGAGCGGCACCTGCGGGAGTGGCACCTGCGGAAACGCCCGCCGCTGCGGACAGCGCAGCGCGTGACGAAGGGAGCGTAGCGTGAGCTGGGATATTGGTGAGCGGATGCCGGAACTTGAGTCGTGGATGCACGCCCGGCGCTGGTACCGGGGCGAGCCCCACCCGCTCTACCTGCGCGCCCGTGCCGACTTTGCATGCGGAGCAGAGTCCTTCACCCTCACCTGGTGCATTATCGAAGCCGGGACCGTGCTTTATAACGTCCCGCTGCTCCTTGCCCCCGATACCGTGGCGCCAGCCGCACCCTTCCCAAGCAAAACCGCCCTGGTTACCCGCGCCCACGGCCACGTTATTTTCGATGCGACGACGCATCCTGCCGGCCAGCGCTTCCTCTTCGAGGCTGCCACCGGCCAGCCGGGCAGCAAACCTAGCATCAAATCCCCGGCGGCCAGCAACGCGGGTAACCGGCCCGGCGCGAGCACCCTCCACCTGGTCACCCGTCCGGCCGGCTTCCCGGGCAGCTACCGCAGTGCCCAACCGCTGAGTGGCGAGCAATCCAATAGCTCGATTATTTACCAGACCAGCACCGTGCCCCTCATTATCAAGCTGTTTCGGGTGCTGAGCCCGGGGGCGAACCCGGATGTGGAATTGCAGGCCGCGCTTTCGGATACCGGCACAGTCCCCGCGCAATGGGGTTCGGCAGCGCTCGTGGGTGGCCCGGCCGCAGCGGGCAGCGATGTGCTGGTGGCGCAGGAATTCCTCACCGGCGCCCACGACGCCTGGCGCGTGGTCACGAGTTCCTTCCCCGCCGCGGATTCGCCCGGCCCGGATACTTCGACTGCTGCCGCGGATGTGCCCGCGCCGAATTGCCCGCCCGCCGCGCCGGATCAAGCCGCCGCGCTACTGGGCGATTTCGCTGAGCGTATCCGCGAGCTAGGAGCCCTGACCCGCGCGTTCCACACCGCGCTCGCCACCCGACTCGGCACCACCGCGGCGACGCCGCAGCTGCGCGAAGCGCAGCTGGCCAGCTGGCAGTCCCGCGCCCGCGCCGCCCTGGCGGCAGTCCCGGAGCTGGAAAACCACAGCGCGCACATCACCGCAGTTTTCGCCGCTGCCGCAGCCACCCCCTGGCCGGCCCTCCAGCGCATTCACGGAGATTATCACCTGGGGCAGGTCGTGGATGTCCCCGGGCGCGGCTGGGTGGCCCTCGATTTTGAAGGTGAGCCCCTGCGGCCACTCTCCGAGCGTGTCACCCCCGACCTCGCCCTGCGCGATGTGGCCGGCATGCTGCGCTCCTTCGATTACGCCGGTGGCCAGGGCGAACGCGATGGACAGCCCGCTGCTCGCATGCGTGCCTGGACCCGAGCCGCCGAAGGCGCATTCCTGGCCGGCTACGGCGACATTCCCTCCGAGCACCGGCCCCTGCTGCGCGCCCTCCTCCTCGACAAGGCACTTTACGAAGTTGTCTACGAGGTCAATCAGCGCCCGGACTGGATCGATCTGCCCCTGGGCGGAGTCCACCGCCTGCTCGAGAACTAGCAGATCAGCAGGTCAGCCCGCCGCGGCCGCGGCGGGCTGCGGCGTCGTCGCCCTTGACACGCCACCACCCGCGCCCGCAAGCTCCCCGCACCCGGCCCGCGCGCTGTCCACGGCAGGCGCCCGCAGCCCGAGATCGCGCATCTTTCCGGTATCCTGGGAGATGTAGATAGTCGCGCGGTACTTCCCGGAAATTCCGCGATACCGCTTGGCAGGACACAGCACATCACCGGCGCGCGCGGGTGGTTTCCCGCTCTGACCGCCTACGCTCCATCGTGCAGAGAGGCACACATGTCTGATTACGTAGAAGTTGATGAAGGCACGCTCGAGGCTGTTTCCAAGGGTTGGTACTACGCACCCCACGATGTCCTCGGGCCCCATTCCAACGGCAGCACCGTCACGATTCGCACCATTCGGCGGCTCGCTGATGCGGTATTTATTGAAACGCTGGACGGGCGGGTGCCGGCCGTGCACGAATACAACGGGATTTGGCGCGCGGTTCTCGATACCCCCAACGTGCCCGACTACCGGGTGGTGGCCTCCTACGGGGGTGTGGAAAGCCGCGGGGATGACCCGTACCGTTTCCTGCCAACCCTGGGTGAAACCGATATTTACCTCATTTCGGAGGGGCGCCACGAAGAATTGTGGAACGCATTGGGCGCGCATGTGCGCCATTTCCCCTCCGTTCTCGGGGACGTGACGGGCGTGGCATTCTCGGTATGGGCTCCCAATGCGCTCGCCGTGCGGGTGGTCGGTGATTTCAACGGCTGGGATGGTTCCCTGCACGCGATGCGCTCCCTGGGCAGTTCAGGGCTGTGGGAACTCTTCGTACCGGGCGCCGGCGCGGGGGCGCGCTACAAGTTTGAGATCCAGTACAAGGATCTGAGCTGGCACCAGAAGGCCGACCCCATGGCTCGCTACAGTGAAACCGCGCCGTCCACCGCCTCCATCGTCACCGAATCCACTTACGAATGGAACGACGACGCTTGGATGGCCCAGCGTACCGATCCGGCGTCCGGGCCGGTTTCCATTTACGAAGTTCACCTGGGTTCGTGGCGCAAGGGGCTTTCCTACCGGGAGCTCGCCGACCAGCTCATCGGGCACGTCAAGTACTGCGGCTTCACCCACGTGGAATTCATGCCGGTCGCGGAGCATCCTTTCACGCCCTCGTGGGGCTACCAGGTGACCGGGTACTACGCCCCCACCTCGCGCTACGGCACCCCCGATGATCTGCGCTATCTCATTGACCGGCTGCATCAGGCCGGCATCGGGGTGATTACCGACTGGGTTCCCGCGCATTTCGCCACCGACGAGTGGGCGCTGGCGCGTTTCGATGGCCAGGCGCTTTACGAGGACCCGAATCCGCAGCGCGGCTCACATCCGGATTGGGGCACCCTGGTCTTCGATTTCGGGCGCCGCGAAGTGCGCAACTTCCTGGTCGCCAATGCGCTGTACTGGCTGGAGGAATTCCATTTCGACGGCATCCGCGCGGACGCCGTGGCCTCCCTGCTCTACCTGGACTACTCGCGGGAAGCCGGGCAATGGCAGCCCAATATTTACGGTGGCCGGGAAAACCTCGAGGCGATTTCCTTCCTTCAGGAAGTCACCGCCACCGCCTACCGGCGCAACCCCGGCGTCATGATGATCGCGGAAGAATCCACCTCCTGGCCGGGCGTCACGGCGATGACGGATAGCGGCGGGCTCGGCTTCGGCCTCAAGTGGAATATGGGCTGGATGAATGACACCATCCGCTACTTCGAGGAAGAACCGGTCAATCGGCGCTGGCACCACGGGGAAATCACTTTCTCCATGGTCTACGCCTATTCGGAGAACTACCTGCTGCCCCTCAGCCACGACGAAGTGGTACACGGCAAGGGCTCGCTCTACCAAAAGATGCCCGGGGACGACTGGCAAAAGCGCGCCGGCGTGCGCGAATTGCTCGCTTACCAGTGGGCGCATCCGGGTAAGCAGCTACTGTTCATGGGCCAGGAATTCGGGCAGATCCGCGAATGGAACGACGACGCATCTCTCGACTGGTGGCTAACCGACCAGCCCGAACACGATGGCATCTTGTCCCTTGTCAAGAGGCTCAACGAGATCTACGTGGATCACCCGGCCCTGTGGAGTGATGATTTCACCCCGCACGGATTCGAGTGGATTGACGGATCGGACGCTGATAATAACGTCATTACCTTCCTGCGGCGCTCCGCCGACGGTAAGGACGTCATTGTGGTGGCCTGTAATTTCGCGGGTATCCCCCACCACGATTACCGCATCGGTTTGCCGGCTGGGGGCACCTGGAAGGAAGTCCTCAATACGGACGCGGTGGAATACGGCGGTTCCGGGGTGGGCAATCTCGGGGAGGTCCACGCGGAGGAGGTCGGCTGGAATGGCCGGCTCTATTCGGCACCCGTGCAGCTGCCCCCGCTCGGGGTGGTCTACCTGCACCACGCGCCGGAGGAAGAAGCTGCGGGTGCTGGCGCGGGCGCTGAACTCGCGGGTATTGGCGCGGGCGCAGATCGCGACCCAGCCGCCGCCGACCACACCGAAACCGAAACATCCGCGAATCGCGAGGCCGAAGCGGAGGAATCCGAGGCAGCCGCGGCTGCCTAGCGCAGCACCTCAAGCAGCCGCTTAAAATAACCGCCTCGGCGCGGGCCGCGTACTAGCTCCTTCGCGGCGGCGCCTGGCAGCGGCGCAACAGTGGGCCTGGTGATCGACCACTCGACCACCGGGCCCACGCCTTTGCCTACACACAAAGTGGTACTGGAGCTACAGCCAACACCCGATTTTCTGTCGTGCAGTACCACTCTGTCAGGCCCGATGTTCTCCAGTACCACTACGCCGGACACACACGCCCTCAGCGCCGGCCTGCCGAGCCGAATCGGCCCGAGCCGGCGGCGAGGCAGGGGTGTTTTTTCCGAGGTGTACTTCGCATGTACAACAAATGAAGTACATCTCGGAAAACACATAGTCCCTCCCTGCTGAAAAACCAATAACCCGGACTTTCCTCGGCATATCACCGACGGAAAGTCCGGGTTATGAGCAACTATTTCGGGGGGCAGCAGCTTAGCTCCGGCGATGCGCCACCAGGTGACCGACCTCCCGAACCGGCACCGGGCTACCCCTTCACCGACCCGCCGGTCAGTCCCGAAACGATGTAGCGCTGCAGGAAGAGGAAGAGGAGCAGAATCGGGAGTGCGGAGATAACCGCTCCGGCCGTGAACCAGCCCCACTGCTTCTCATTGCCGCCCACCCAGATATTCATGCCAATGGCCAGGGTCCAATTCTCTTCTTTGGAGAGGATCGTGGAGGCCAGGATGAAATCGTTGAAGGCTCCGATGAAGGCCAGCAGCCCCACCACCGCGAGGATTGGGGTCACCAGCGGGAGCACGATAGTCCAGTAGATCTGCGAATGGCTAGCGCCGTCGATCTTCGCCGCTTCGTCCAGCTCCATAGGAATGGAGTTGAAGGTTCCGTACATGAGGAAGGTATTGGCGCCCAAAGCCCCGCCCAGGTACACGCATATCAACGAGAGCTTGGAATCCAGGCCGAGCACCGGCACAATCTCCCCGAGCTGGCTGAGCAGCAAGAAAATTGCCACGAATGCCAGCAGCTGCGGGAACATTTGGATGACCATGAGGGCCAGCAACCCACCTTTACGCCCCCGGAAGCGGAAGCGTGAAAATGCGTAGGCCGCGGCCGCGCCCATGAGAACAGCCCCGAGCGCGGAGAAAATTCCGATCTCCAGAGTATTGGCGAACCAACGCCAAAACATCGTGGAAGTGCCCAATTGGGCGAAGTTCTGGGTGGAGATCTCCGAGAAAAGGGAGTTCGCCGAGGTCAGCGTCGTTTTGGTATTCGGGTTGAGGGCCGCCGAAAGCACGTAGATAATCGGGAAGGCCGAATAAACGACGGCAAAAAGCCCGACCAGGTGCCGGAAGCCCACCTGGGAAAACCAGCGCCCGAAACTCACCTTATTGTGGTGGCGTTCCTTATGGCTGATCTTCTCCTCGATCACGGGAACAGCGCCGCGTGCGGTCACGCCCGCGCCGCCGGATGCACCGCCGCGCCCGGACGCGCCAGCGCCCCCGGGAACCGCCATGACTGTAGATTCGCTTGCCATTACTGTGCCCCCTCAATTGAACGCGAGCGCCGGAAGCTGATGAGGGAAATCGTGCCGACGATAACGAAGATGAGGATGGACATGGCCGAAGCCAGGCCGTAATTCTTCGTTGCCGCACCCGAAAGCCCGGAAATTTGGTACACCATCGAAATGAGGATGTCCGTGGAGCCCACCGGAACCGAGGCATCCGCGAATTGCGGGCCACCGCGAGTGAGCATGTAGATAAGGTTGAAGTTATTGAAGTTGAAGGCGAAGGAGGAAATAAGGAGCGGGGTCACCTGGATCATGAGCTGCGGCAAAGTAATATAGCGCCACCGCTTGAAACCACCCGCACCGTCGATCTCCGCCGCCTCGTTGAGCTCGGACGGAATGGATTGCAGTGCCCCGGTGCAGATGAGGAACATGTAGGGGAAGCCCATCCACAAATTCACCAGGATCACCGAAAGTTTGGCCAGCCACGGATCGGTGAGCCACCCGATCTCCGCACCCCCGAAAAGCACCTGGTTGAAGAAACCGTACTTCGGGTTGAGCATGCCGGCGAAAAGGAAAGCCGTCATAAAGGAGGGGAAGGCATAAGGCAGCAGCATTATCGTGCGGTAGATTTTGCGCCCGCGCATCCGCTCATCATTCATGACCAGCGCGAAGAACATACCCAGCAGGAAGGTGGTCGCCACTGAGAGGAAGGCAAAAGCGAAAGTCCACACCAGCACCTTGAGGAAGGGGCTGGCGTAGCGGGCATCCCCGAAAGCATCGGCGAAGTTCTTGAAGCCAACGGTCACCCGCCAGCCGGTGTTGAGAGTTTCACCGTCGTCAGCACGGTAGAAGCCATCGCTGGAATCCGCGTGATAGACCTTGCCGGTGGTGATATCGGTGAGGGTATCGGCCGCGGCGTCGTGCTTGAGGGTTGATTGGAAAACGAAACCGGTTGTGGCTGTTTGAGTTCCAATAAATCCATCGCCCGGGTCCTCGCTCATGGGGACACGCAACGCGGTGATCTCCGCTTGCCGCGCCCCGATCTGGGCGGGCGTGAGGATCTCATATCCGGGCACCTCGGTGATCCGTTTGCCACTGACCTGGGCATTTTTTGCGGGTACGAAGGGTGCATCCTCGGTGCCCACGAGCACTGCACCGTCGTCGTTCACAATAGCGAAGCCGAGTTCCCCACCCGCATCCACGACCGCGAGGGGGTACTGTGCGCTGCCTTCGACCCTCTGGGTGGAGGTGAGCAGCAGTGCTTCGGTGGCGCGCTCTTTGGTGAGCATATGGCGGTCGCCGTAGTTGGTAAAAGCGATATATCCGGTGTAGAGGATAACGAACACCTGGAAAATCGCGAGGAATACCAGCCCCGGCGTGAGGTACTTGGGTGCCAGGTGTTTCCGCGAGAAATACACGTAATCCACAATGACCAGCAGTACCGTGAAGACGGCTACCAGGATCCACGATCCTTCGTTAAAAGCCGCCGCGATAATGTAGATCCCCAGCGCGTTGACCAGCGCCATGAGGACCAGCTTGATAACAAAACCCACCGACCAGGTGCGCGCGTGCGAGGTTTCCACCGTCGGGACCTTCTTTTCCGCGCGACCGCTGAAGCGTGACGACGCCGCACGCCCGGCTCGGTTCTCCGTTTCCGTACTCATGACTTACCTCTTCGCTGACGCGAGGGTGACCCGGAAATCTCCGAGCCACCCTCGCTTTTGCAGCTTACTTGGCTAGTTCTGCCTGCAGATTCTGGATGAGGCTCTGCCATGCGGCCACCGGTTCGGCGCCGTCAATGATCTGAGCTTCGGTGACGCCCCAGGGCACCCACACCGCACCCATTTCCGGGATGGTGGGCATCGGCTGGGCACCTTCGGCCGCCTTGGCGAAACCTGCGGTGACCTCGTCCTTCTGGGCTTCCTGAGCCGCGGCGGTCAGCGCCGGGAGGCGGTTGCCGGCCTTGTAAATATCCAGCTGTACCTCCGGGGTGGCCATGTAATCAACGAGGAACTGGTTGGCCACAATCTGGTTCTTGGACTGCGCGGAAACATAGAAGCCCTGCACGCCCACCAGCGGGGTGGCCGCCTTGGGACCGGGCGCCGGAATCGGCTCCACCGCGACTTTGAGGCCAGCGCTGCGGAAGTCCTCAATCATCCACGGGCCACCCAGGATATAGGGCGATTCGCCCTTCTTGAAGGCATCGACCGCAATGTCATACGTCATCGCTGTTTCGAAAACGCCGGCCTTGCCCTGCTCGCTCAGCCAGGTGGCAAACGCTTCGCCGTTCGCTCCGCCCATGCCGAGGTTCTTGGAGGTGGAACCGTCCGCATTCGTCTCAAAAACGGGCGCTCCGAAGGACTGCTGGAAAGGATAGTAGGTGTAAGGATCGCCCTTATCGGTGGTCTGGATGAGGAAGGGGTACTTGACGCCGGCTTCCTTGCCCTTGGCGATCATCTCATCGAAAGTGGCCGGGGTGGAATCCGCCAGCGCGGTATTGCGGATGAGCGCGAGGTTCTCCAGCGCGTAGGGCAGGCCGTACAGGTTCCCGCCGGTGGAAAAGGCCGTGGTGGCCACGTCATTGAAGTCCTTCGCCTTATCGCCCAATTCGATAGGGGCGACGACGCCGTTCGCTACGAACTCACCGAGCCAGTCATTGGCACCCACGGTGATATCCGGGCCCTGACCGTTCGAGACCTGGGTGAGGAACTCAGCGCGGACATCCCCGAATTCCTTGACCACGAGCTCCACGTGGTTGCCGGTTTCCGATTCGAATTTCTTCGCGGCGCTTGCCAGGGCCGGCTGGCGGTTAGAATCCGTCCACACCGTAATGGTGGCCCCGCCGCCGGCCGCCGGTGCTGCCGAGCTGGCTCCGGCAGGTGCTTCGCTCTTATCCGACGCACCGCCATTGCCACCGCAGGCACCTAAAACAAAGGCCAGCGCCGATACCGCGGCCATCGCGCTTATGCTCCGTCGCATTTTTACTCCTTGCGTTGATTCTTCGCTACGCGGGATCGCACCATCACGCTCCCCGTTATCTCTGAGGGTAGCGCATCATTCGGTAATTTTCACCCCTTTTTGCAGTCATTTTTACGCTGTTACATTCCACCCGGAGACTCTTGCGGACTTTTCCGCGACATTACAGCCTTTTAGCATTGTTTGTTTTCAGAAACACGTTCAGAGTAGGGGTGGCGGAGGGCGGGGAGCTGCGTCGTCGTTCTGTGCGTAACGGCGCGCAAACACGCGGACTGCGAACACGTTCCCACTATTCACGCGCCGCAGCTCCACTCCTGCGCTGGAGTTTTCAGAAAAGCCTCAGTACGATGTTTCACGACGGCGCACACCGCGCCGACCAGCACAAGGACGTCTCGGTACCCATGAGTAAAATTCGCATGCAAGATGTTGCCACCCACGCGGGAGTGTCCGTGGCGACGGTGTCGCGCGTGATTAACCAGAAGGGCAATGTTAGCGAGGAAACCCGCACCGCGGTGCTGGCAGCTCTCGATATGCTCGGCTATGAGCGCCCGCCGCGTCTGAGCGAGGCAAGTGGCACCGTGGGGCTGCTTCTTCCCGAACTGACCAACCCCATTTTCCCGGTGTTCTACCAGGAGCTCGAACGGGAATTTAACGCTGCCGGGTACACCACCACCCTGGCAACCCAGGCCCCCGGAGCCCTCACCGAAGATGAAGCGGTGGCATCGCTAACGGCCCGCGACGTGTGCGGGCTGGTCTTCGTCTCGGGTATGCACGCGGATTCCAAGGCCTCCCCGGAACGGTACGTGCACCTGGCCGAACGCCTTCCCTTCGTCACGATTAACGGGGCGAATCCGCGGGTTCCGGCACCTGATTTCTCTACCGACGACGCCGAATCCATGCACCAGGCCGTGCGGCTACTAGCCGGGCTCGGGCACACTCGGATCGGCCTGGGCATCGGGCAGCGCCGCTATATCCCCGGCCAGCGCAAAGAAACCGGTTTTAGCGAGGCTATCGCCCAGGTTCTACCCGGGGCCGATGTGATTGTTGCAGAAACTTTCTTCACCGCCCACGGTGGTGCACGGGCGGCCGAAGCTCTCCTCGCGCGCGGGTGCACCGCCATGGTGTTCGGCTCAGATATTATGGCGCTCGGCGCGCTGGATGCCCTGGAGAGGCGCGGGGTGCGCGTGCCCGCGGATGTATCGATTGTTGGATTTGATGATTCTCCACTTATTCGGTTCATGCGCCCGGCGCTCACAACCTTGCGTCAGCCGGTGGCAGCTATCGCGCACGCCGCCTGCGCTACGCTGCGGGCAGCCATGGAAGATCTGACGCCAACCCAGCGCACCAAAGCAGGGGCATCCATGACCTTCCCGGCAGAATTACTGGTGCGTTCCACCACCGCGGCCGCGCCCCTTGCGGCACCCGGAGCGGAAACCGGCGGTACAGCCGTACCCTCCCCCACTTCGGCCACTCCCTCCTCCCCTAACTGAAAGGACAGCCCATGCTCCTCCACCCTGCTTCCGAGCGTGAAAACTGGTGGCGTGACGCGGTTATTTACCAGATTTACCCGCGTTCTTTTGCTTCCTCGGGCGGGCCGCTCGGGGATCTGCGCGGCATCGAGGGCCGGCTGAATTACCTAGCTGATCTGGGAATTGACGCGGTGTGGCTTTCGCCGTTCTACCGCTCCCCGCAATTCGACGCCGGATACGATGTGTCCGATTACCGTGATGTTGATCCGCGTTTCGGTACTCTCGCGGACGCCGAACGCCTCATCGAGGCCGCGCACGAAGCCGGCCTGAGAATCATCGTTGATATCGTCCCCAACCATACTTCGTGGGATCACGAGCTTTTCCGGCGCGCGGTGGCAGCCGGCCCCGGCTCCCCCGAACGTGAGATGTTCTGGTTCCGCGCGGGGAAGAACGGGGGTAGCGAGCCTCCCACCAATTGGCGTTCCGTTTTCGGCGGGCCGGCCTGGTCACGGGTACGCGATCTGCCTTTCGTTGCCGGTACCCCGGCTGCGGAGGAGGACCTCTACTACCTGCATCTTTTTGATCGCTCGCAGCCTGATCTCAACTGGCGCAACCCCGCGGTACGGACAGAATTCTTAGAGACGTTGCGTTTCTGGCTGGATCGGGGTGCGGACGGCTTCCGGGTGGATGTGGCCCACGGGCTCATGAAAGATCCGGCACTTCCCGATTGGTCCGGGGCGGTGGAAATGGCCGGGGTGACGGAGAAACCCGAACCGGCGCCGTTCTTTGACCGCGATGAGGTCCATGAGATTTACCGCGAGTGGCGTGCGGTGCTGGATGAGTACTCTCCCGAACGTATTCTGGTGGCGGAGGCCTGGGCGGATACCGAGGAACGCCTGGCTCGCTATATTCGCCCCGACGAAATGAACCAGGCTTTCAACTTCATTTATTTGGCCGCGCCTTTCGAGCGCGAGGCACTCCGCGACATTATTGTGCAGTCCCTGCGCCAATCGGATCGGGTGGGGGCACCCACCACCTGGGTGCTCTCGAACCACGACGGCGTGCGAGTGTGCTCGCGCCTGGGCTACCGGGACACTTCCCGCGGAGCCAACGGCATCGGGGCTCATGATCCACAACCGGATCGCGAGCTGGGGGCCCGCCGCGCCCTGGCGTGGCATCAGCTCACCGCCGGACTGCCGGGGGTCTACTACATTTACCAGGGCGAGGAACGTAATCTGCCCGAGCATACGTCGCTCCCGGATGAGGTGCGCGAAGATCCCACCTTCGCCCGTACACAGGGAGCGGAACTGGGGCGGGATGGCTGCCGGGTCCCGCTCCCCTGGGAATCGGGTCGGCCCGGTTTCGGTTTCTCCCCGGACGGTGCCACCTGGCTCCCGCAGGGTGAAGATTGGGCGCGCTATACGGTGGATGTGCAGGAGGCCGATCCGCACTCACCGCTCCACTTCTTCCGCACCCTGCTACGCCTGCGCGATGAGCTGGAGCTCGGGGTGGGTTCCCTCGAGGATGTGTGCGATGAGTACGGCGCCGGCGTGCTCGCTTATGTCAATCGCGCCGCGAACAGCAACCGGGCTGCGCATGCGCAGCGTCCACCGGTTCTTATGCTCACGGTCTTCGACGACGCTGCTCCGCTTCCCTCCGGTTGGCGGGTCCTGCTGGCCTCGGATCCGGCGGCCAGTTCCTTGGGTGAAGGAGAGATGATCCCGGCGGATACCACCGTCTGGCTGGTGCCGGTCGAATAGATCGCCCCGAAATATTCCGCGCTGACATTAAGCGGCACGGCACGAGGCGCCCGATCCCTGGGGCTTCGGGCGTCTCGTTATCTTATGCCGCTAGAAAACTAACGCCGGCCTTATGAGACCCGCGCCCGCTTTAGAAGAGCGCGGAGGCAAGGTCGCGGCGGGCTTTGCGCACAACTTCGGTATCCGCCCCCACCGCGGTGAAGAGTTCGAGCAGGTGGGTACGTAATTCTTCACGCGCATCCCCACTGGTGACCTTAATAGCGGTGATAAGCCGGGCGAATCCCAGATCGGGGCGACCGGCAGCTACCTCGATATCGGCGGCGGCGATCTGCGCCGCCGCATCACCCGGCCCACCCGCATCCGCTGCAGCCATAACGGCCTGCGGGTCCTGCCCGCGGGTGGAGCGCAGCAAGCGCACCTGGGCCCGGCCCACCTGGGCTACCTCGCTATCGGGTTCCGCTGCCGCGAGTGCCTCAAATTCGGCTTCCGCAGCGTCGAGGTCTCCCCGGTCCAGGGCTTCAAGAGCCGCCAGGTGGTGGGGATTGACGGGTGCTTCGCCCGCTTCATCGGCTTTCCCGCTAACCCGGCCGGCCACGCCGGCACGGTTGGCCGCAGCCAGAAGTTGGTTGACGAGTTCGGTGAGCTGCGCCGTGGTGGGTGCCCCCTGGAAAAGCGGGACGGGTTGACCGCCGATAAGCGCGATACCCATGGGGATGGTCCGCACCCCGAAAGCCTGGACGAGTTCCGCTTCGGTGCTGGCGTTGACCACCGCGATACGGATGTGGCCATCGCGCCGGCGCGCTTCGCCTTCCAGAGCGGTGCCCAGCTCGCCAGCCTCGCCGTCGGCCACAAAAAGCACGATAACCGGAACCTGCGCGGAGAGCTGCACTTCGGCGTTGAGGTCGGCCGCGGTGAGGGTGGTCAGGTAGGCGCCGGGCACGGGGGCCGCGTTTTCCTGCTTCTTCGCCGCTGCCAGGGCCGCTAAATCGACCGGGCCGCGCATGGACATATCTGCCATATTAACCTCCGTTCTGCACCGAGGTGAGCACCGGTTTCGATGCCGCTACCGTGGTGATCGTTGTGTTACCGGCGCCTGCCGCCGGGATTTTCAGGGCCACGGTGAAGGAATAGTTGAGGCGCATGGTTCCCTGAACCGTGACCTCGGTATTGGCCTGGCCGGTGGCCAGCCCGGCAATTTTGGCGTCCGTGACCTTAATGGAGCCGCCCTGAGCGGTGTGCCGAATTTCGAGGGCCTGATTGACCTGGAAAACGGTGAGGATACCGCCGTCGCTGGCGCGGAAACTCTCCGGGGTGGTTTGGGCCGGACCGAAAGCCTGGCTAACCGCTCCCACGCCCTGTACCGCGCCGGCCAGAGAATCATAGGTCTGGGAGAGCTGGGTGCGCACCGCGTCCGGGGCGGCCGGATCGGCATCCGAGCCGTAGCTCAGAGCGCTTCCCTTGGCGTTGAGAGTACCGAGGTAGCCATCGTGGGCGGCCTGGGGAGAAGCCACCACGCCTTCGCCGTTATCCGCGGCCACGCGCTGCGCACCGGCCGGGCCGGCGGGAATTTCCGGGATGACGCTACCGGGCAGAATATCCATGGCGGCCCACAGCGCCCAATTTTCCCGGGCCGCACCCTGGGTAAAGACATTGAGTCCCTGGGAGGTGGTATTCGCCGGCCATTTCACCACCGCTAGTGCGCTGCGCGGGAAACCTTCCGCCCCGGAAATTGCCACCGAATCAATGGTGGTGGAGAGCGCGGGCATGTCGTAGCTATCGGCCAGAATGCGTTTGAGCGCGTAGTGGGCACTGCGTTCCACGCTAAAGGGGCCCGAACCGCGCCCGCTGAATTCTTCTGGACTGGCCGCGGCATCGGCTTTGGTTAGCTGCTCGAAAATCGCGGGGGCGACCCGCTCGGTGAAGTGTTTATCGGAAAGCGCGGCACGCGGGCTTGCCGGAGCCGGGGTGGGTTCCAGGACGACGGCGCTTGCCGAGCATCCGCCCAGTAATGCCAGTGCCGCGAGTGCGGCCAGGGCCTTACGCATGGGTCGTTCCTTCCTCGTCGTCGTTCTGTGTGGGCTGTTCGGGTTCGCCGGGCTGCGCGGTCTGCGCGGAGCTGGGCGCGCCGGCACCCGCGCGGGGCCGGCTTTGCCCCCAGATGGTCCACCAGCTTTGCGGATCGGATTCCGCGGCGGTATCGCTATCGCTGCCGGTGGCGTCGGAGTTGTTCGAGCGGTCTGCATCGCTGAGCTCCGCGGGCTTGACGGGCACACCGTCCTTCATCTGGATGGCGGGAAGGATGCCGGAATCCGCCGCGGCCTGCCATTCAGCGCGCGAGCCGCGGTAGCCGGGTTCCTCATCCGGGCCGGGGAGCGTGACCGCCGGTTCTTCAATTTCCGCTTCCTCGGTTGCCGGCTCTTCGGCCTCGGGTTCTTCCACGGGCGTTTCTTCCGGAACCGATTCTTCTGCGGTGTCTTGTTCTGCCGCGACTTCCGTACCTTCTTCCGGCTTTCCTTCCTCCGGAGCTCCTTCCTCCGGAGCGATCAGCTCGATACGGTCGGCCGGATCGAGGGGGCGTTCGCGCAGTTCCTGGGCACGTGGGCTTTCCATGAGGATGCCCGCGCCCAGCGCTCCCCCGGTTGCCGCAACCCGGTCACCGGCAGCAGAATCCGCAGCGGCCCGAGCCGCGGCATCCACGCTGGCGGCACCGCCAACTCCCGCGGGCACCGCCGGCATAATGGTCGTTTCATCCGCGGCCCGCTTCGCGCGCGACACACGCTCATCCTGCCCAGCCCGCACCTTCGCCGCGAAGGTGCGCTGGTCCTTGGTGGCGGTCATCAGCAATGCCACCCCGATAAGCCCCACAACAAGCCCGAGGAGACTCACGGGAAGAGACCAATTCCGCCCACCCGGTAGCGCCCAGGTGAGTTCCACCTGCGGAAGCGCTCCGGAGGACGTCTGCATAATGAGGGATTCCGCGCCCGGGGAGGTCACGGTATAGGTGAATTCCACCTTCCCCTTAGCTTCTTCCTTGGAGAACCACATATCCGAGGCGAGGATCTTGCCCGGGTCCGCTTCCCCCTGGGAGGTGGTCAGCGTCAGTGCGGCGTCGTCGTTCATACCGGTAATGGTGGCGCCGGGTGCGCCCTCCGCGTACGCGAGCACGTCACCGGAAAAGCCGGCGCCTACAGAAATGGTGTCCTGCGCGGGGCCGGAGACGGCTACGTCCACATCGGTCCCGCCCATATCCAGAACGCCGGGGGCCGTGACGAGCACGCCTTTCCCGCTCGGCGCCACGGTGGCGGAGACGCTGGAGGCAGGCTTCCACACGGTGCCGAGCAAAATGCCCACCACCAGGATCGCCAAGCCCGCGAGCGCGAGACCGACTCCTCCGTTCTTCTTCATCATTCCCCTTCTCACTCCGGCTTGCGGCCCGGTACAACCGCACCGGCGAAAGACCATCGACGACAATTCCTACGTTAAAACTACCGCGTGACCTGCTCGGTGGCGGAATTTTTCGGCGCAAGGCCGCGCTTTTAGGCTTAGAGAAAAGCCTAACCGTTATCTAACCGTTATAAAACTCCGTTCCGGCCGATGGTGGTGAGCTCCACAGCGTTCACCACATGCCAAGCACTACCCCCACCGGGTGCGCTGACCGGTAGGCTTAGGGCAGCAATTTCTATCCAGCAGCGCGCGGAGAGGGTGTTATGGCGGATTTAGAACTGTTTCCAACAGTACGCAAGGGTTACGACAAAGCTCAGGTCGATGAACGCATTCACCAGCTGGCGGATGCGCTCGCCGAAGCTCGGTCGCGAGTAGCGGGTTTGGATGCCCAGGTTTTGCGTATGTCCGGTGAACTCACCGAATTACACAGCCGTTTGCGCGAGGATGAACGCCCGTCCTATTCGGGCTTGGGCACCCGAGTGGAGCGACTGTTGCGCGGGGCGGAACAGCAAGCGATGGACGTCATGAGCCGGGCGAATGCCGATGCGGAGCTACTGCTCTCCCGGGCGCGCTCGCAGGCGGAAAATCTCACCTCCGCCGCGGAAAAAGAAGCGCAGGAAACTTTGGATACCTCGCGTACCGAGGCCGCTCAGGTGCGCCAGCGTGCCGAGGCGGAAGCCACCGAATTGACAACGACCTCGCGGCGCACAGCCGAGGAGCTGGTGACGTCGGCCCAGCGCGAAGCTGAGCGTTTGGAGGCGAAAATGCGTCACGATGAGGCCGAGCAGGCCACCCGGCTCACCCACGAGGAAGAGGAGCGGCGCGCGACTCTCGCCCAGGAATTGGCGCAGGCGCGTACCCGAGCCGAAGAAGAGGTCACGCAATTGCGCACCGAGGCTGAAACTGAAGTGGCACGTTTGCGGAGCGAAGCAGAGGCAGAGGTCGCGAAGATCCGCGCGGAGGCTGAACGTGAAGTTGCGCAATTGCGGGCGGATTCGGCCGCGGCCCGCGCGCGTTCCGATGAAGAATCGCGTACCGCCATGGCGAAGTTTGTCGACGACGCCGAGACTCGGGCCGCCAGTGCGGAACGCCGCCTGGCGGAAGCCACGAAGCGGGCTAATGCCCTGACTTCATCTTCGGAAGCTGAGGCAAGTGCGGCACTGAGCGCAGCCCAGACCGAGGCCCGTGAACTGGTGAGCGCGGCCCGGGAAGACGCCGAGCGGATGCGCCGCGAAGCGCGTGAAGCCGCGGAAGAATCGCAGCGCCAGGCCGATGCCCACGTGGCGGGCCTGGAAGAACAGCGGCGCACCCTCACCTCCTACCTGGAGGATATGCGCACCATGCTGGCTACCTCGAATATCCCGCTGGCCCTGGATGAAATCGTGGGCAGCGCCGAGGAACGTACCGCGGGTGGCGAACATTCCGGAACGGACGCACCTTCCGCGGGCGAGGCACAGGCCGGAGAACAGGCAGGAGATCAGGCAGGGGATCAGTCTCCCGCAGCGGCAGAATCCAATACTGCCAGAGAAGAACACGGAGATTCCACCGACAACCGGTAGCGTCTTCTCACGAGCTGGGGCAGAGGTGTTTTTTCGAGGTGTACTTCGCACGTACGACATATGCACTACAGCTCTGAAAACACCTCGTGGCCCCGCTAAGACTCATGCGATTCTTGAGAGCCGTGTGATTCCCGAATCTCACGACGGCGGCCGCTCAGCGCTAGAACACAACTCCCGCGGGTCGCAGCCGTGCCGTATAGCATCTACCAACATAGTTTGAGGGCGTGGCCGGAGCACTTCTCGTGTCCCCCGGCCACGCCCTCAGGCGCAGTTAGCCCAAGCGCTGAGCGGCTAACGAGTAGCTGCCTGGTAGAGCTCGCGCAGTGCGGTAGCGACCTCGTGCGGCTTTTCCACCGCGGAGAAGTGGCCGGCACCTTCAAGTTCCACGAACGGTTGATCCGGACGTGCCTCATGCAGCTGAGCAAATTCTTCATGCTTGGCATTCGGATCATCCACCCCGCGCAGCAGCAGAATGGGAACATCAAGCTCCATAACCCCGCGAGTATCCGGGCGGGTCAGCATCATCTGCTGCAACCAGGAGAAAGCCCCGGCATCTACCGTCTTGAAATAGGCGGCAACCTTGTCCTTAAGCTCCGGACTGGCATCCGAGCTCAGCATGGTATTCACCCAGCCTGCCAGCACATCCCAGCTCTGGCCCGAGGCGAGCTTCTCAATGGCTTTTTCTCGCGGAGAGGGCGAAGGCTCCGGCCCCAAGATCGAGCCGTCCAGCAGGGCGAGCCCGGCGATCTGCCGGGGATTGCGCAGGGCGTAAGCAGCGGTGACGGTAGCGCCCATGGAAATTCCGGCGAGGACGATGGAGTCGTATTCCGCCAGAGTTTCTTCGAGGGCGGTCAGGTAGGAATTGATATGTGGCGTGGTGGCGCCCGCGGCGGCGTCGACCTCAGGACCGGAAGGCGAGTCTCCGAAACCGGGGGCGTCAATAGCAATCGTGTGCAGATCCGAAAGCTCAGCGCGCACGCCCTCCCACATCCGGGACGTCATCGGCATAGCGTGGAGCAGGACAAGCGGAATACCCGCACCTTCGTGAATATGTGTGGCAAGTTTCATAACTCGATTGTAACGCCGCTACCGGAACTTACCCCGGGTACGGCGGCTCTGGCGATCCTCACCGGGCTTCTTCAGCCCTCTTCCGCGAGACCCGCCTTGAAATCTTCCAGGGTAATGCGTACACCGTCATCAGTACGCTTGGCATACTCATAGGCAGCGATATCCTGAGCCATCTCGAATTCTTCTAAGGCGTGAAGATCGTCGACGGTGACGAGAGCGGCAACAGCTTTACCTTCGTGCGCGATGATGAAGCGCTTTCCTTCTCGGGTAGTTTCTTCAAGAATCTGAGAAAGATTTTCGCGTAATTCCCGGGTGCTCACCTGAGTCTCGGTCAAGACCATAAAGCAAATATAAAACTACTTGCGCCGGTCACACAATGGGAATCCGGTTAGGCGCGGCCGCGGTGCTGCCAGCAACCCGGATGCCAGTGGCGGCGCGAATCCACCCCGTACTGGGCACCCCAAATGGTGTCCTCCGTCCACGCCACAATATTGGGTTCGCCAATCCGGATAATCCCGCCGCAGCCCGGGCACACATAGTCCTTCGCGGCGCTGGCGATGCGCCGCACTTTGTAGGTGGCGCCATCCCGGCCGTTCTCATAGCGCAGCCCACCCATCGCCGCGCTGATATTCAGCGGGCGAACGGGACGGGAGTACTTTTTCGACCGGCGCATTCTTCCATGGTAGCCCCTAAGCGCGCTGAGTCCACTAGCGCGCCGTGCGACGCCGCAGCCGCCCGGCTACCCGCGCGCGTCAAACTACCAACGTGCGCGCCGCACTACACAAGGTGCACGCCCGGCTACGCCACCAGCTTGCCGTCCTGCGCGACCAGCTTCCCGGCCCGGTAGACCCGCCGCGGGCGCAGTTCCTCATCCACCACCAGCAGATCCGCGCGTTTGCCCACTTCGAGCGCCCCGCGGTCATCCAAGCCCATCACGCGGGCCGGAGTGGCGCTCGCCATGGTGACGGCGTCGCTCACTTCCACTCCCGCACCGACCACGGTGCGCACAATATCGAGGAGATGCGAGGTGCCGCCCGCGAGATTACCCCCGCGCAGCCGCGCCTGCCCGTCGGTCACGTGCACACGCAATCCGCCCAATTCATAGGTGCCATCCGCCATGCCTGCGGCCGCCATGGCGTCGGTAATGAGCGCGATATTTTCTGGGCCCACAATTTCGACCACATTGCGCACCAGCTCGGAGCTAATATGCACGCCGTCTCCAATAAGTTCGACGACGCAGCTGCCGCGGCGCGCGGCAGCTAAATACTCGGCCACCGGGCCGGGCGCGCGGTGACGCAATTCGCGCATGGCATTAAACAGGTGGGTGGCCACCGGGGTTGCCCCGCCCGCCACCGCCCGCTCCTGGAGCTCACGTGCCGGGCCTGCCTCCGCGTGGGTATGCCCCCAGG
This sequence comes from Actinotignum schaalii FB123-CNA-2, assembly GCF_000411135.1. Taxonomy (GTDB): domain Bacteria; phylum Actinomycetota; class Actinomycetes; order Actinomycetales; family Actinomycetaceae; genus Actinotignum; species Actinotignum schaalii_A. Next base: position 92,329 of record NZ_KE150262.1, read on the forward strand.
TGGGCACCACACCGCGCTTGAGCAACAGGTCCACCACCTCGCTTGCCCCCGATAACTCGGGGGCAAGCGTCATCCCCCAGGCGTGCCCGCGGGCCGCATCAAGGAGCCGGCTGGCGATCTCCACGCTCGGGGTTTCCAAATAGGCGGGGTTTTGGGCCCCGGCCCGCTCGCTGGAAAGGAATGGCCCCTCGATAAGAATCGCCGCCAGGGTCCCATCCTCCACCGCATCGGCCAGCAGGCGTGCCCCGGCCTCCATGCGTTCCACGCTCAGAGTGGTCAGGGCCGCGGCTATGGAGGTGGTGCCGTGGGCCAGGTGCTCGCCAGCTGCCTGCGCCACCTCCGCGCTATCCGCAGCATCCGGGAAGGATGCTCCTCCCCCGCCGTGGCAATGTTCATCCACCAGCCCGGGCAGGATAAGCCAACCCTCGGGCAGCTCCCCGCCGGAATCGGCACCCGCGGCCGCAGCGGCCTGGTGGCCGGGAGCTGCGTCGTCGTTCTTAGTAGGTTTGTGCAATCGCGTTTCGCTGGGCGCTACCCGCGTGAAAACTCCGTTGTCCCACGCGATATCGCATTCGCGCACGCCGCCGGGCAACGCTGCCCGGCCGTATAAGAACCCCATTATCCCGTCCTAAAACAGTCGATCCTCCGGGTGGTCTATGCCACGCATATCGTCATAGTTCAAGATCATACAGTCAATACCACGGTCTTCGGCCAGCACACGAGCCTGGGGCTTAATTTCTTGGGCTGCGAAAATACCGCGCAGCGGGGTGAGAAGGGGGTCGCGGCGCAGCAAATCGAGGTAGCGGGTGAGCTGCTCAACCCCGTCGATTTCGCCGCGGCGTTTAATTTCGACGGCGATATAGCCACCCTCGCCGTCGCGCACCATAAGATCCACCGGGCCGATAGCGGTGGGGTATTCCCGGCGCACCAACGTGGCCTGCGGGGCGATGCGCTCCACTTGTTCGGCGAGCAATTTTTGCAGATGCGCTTCCACACCATCTTTGATAAGGCCGGGATCTTCCCCGAGGTCTTGCTCGTAATCGGAAAAGACCTCATAGATCCGAATAACCAGCCGGTCATCGGTTTTCTTGTGCTCCACGTTCCAAATGGTGCGCACACCCGCCTCGCGTTCGGCGGCACTCGGTTCTTCTTCGGTGAAGAGGGTCGGGCCCATCATCCAGTTGAGGGGCTTGTAGGAACCGGTATCTGCATGAACCAGCACCGAGCCGTCCGCCTTGACCATGAGGAGCCGGGTGGCTGATTCGAGATGTGCGTCGAGACGTCCGGAATAATCCACCGAACAGGTAGCAAAAACAACGCGCATCTAGAACAACACCCAATCTCCCCGGGGCGGGGCCGAATCCGCCCACGCCACCAGCGCGGTATGCGCTTGGCGGCTCATGGCCATATCAATTTCTGTATGAGCATCCCCCACGCGGGCGGTGGCGATATCGTCACGCATTTTAACCAGGTTAATGCTCAGTGAACGCCGGTCGAGGCGCAGCGCCGGGCGCCACGATAAGGAGGCCACCCGGAACCATTCCAGCGCATCGGTGCGGAAAAACACCACTCCGGTATGCCAGCGGTGCTGCCGGCGTACTGCCGCCTGGGAAGACCCCCACTGGTTGAAGAGGTACCGCACCCGCGCCAGGAAGTAGATGAGGAGCGCGAGGAGAACCAGCACGACGATCAGTGCTACGCTTTGCCAGCTCATTCGCGCTCTCCGCCTACTGCCCGTTGACCGACTGCTCGCTGACCGAATCGGCCACCACAATAACCTGGTTCGCGGTCACCGTGAGGAAGCCGGAGCCGGACATTGTGAAGCTGCGATCGCGCCCGTCCGCGCAGCCGCGCACCTCGACATTGCCTTCCGTGAGGAGAGCAACAAGCGGGGTGTGGTCCGTGAGGATACCCACCGAGCCTTCGGTGCCGGGCGCGGTTACCGATTCGGCATTCCCGCGCCACGCCAACTCCCGCTGGGAAACGATCTCAACGTCCAGCATTATTCGCTCCGCAGTTCGTGGTACTTGCGTTCCAGATCCTCGATGCCTCCAATATTGAAGAAGGCCTGCTCGGGGACATGATCGTACTCGCCGTCGCAAATACGGCGGAACGCTTCAACGGTTTCCGCAACCGGAACGGTGGAGCCTTCCACGCCGGTGAACTTCACCGCGGTGTACATATTCTGCGAGAGGAACTGCTGGATCCGGCGCGCGCGGGCGACGGTCAGGCGGTCTTCTTCGGAGAGTTCATCCACACCGAGGATGGAGATGATGTCCTGAAGTTCGCGGTTCTTCTGGAGGATTGCCTTGACGCGGGTCGCGACTTCGTAGTGCTGCTGGCCCACGATCTGCGGGTCCAGAATACGCGAAGTCGAGGCGAGGGGATCCACCGCCGGGTAAATACCCATGGAGGCGATATCACGCGAGAGCTCGGTGGTTGCATCCAAGTGGGCGAAGGTGGTTGCCGGCGCCGGGTCGGTGTAATCGTCCGCGGGAACGTAAATGGCCTGCAGCGAGGTAATGGAATGCCCGCGCGTGGAGGTAATACGTTCCTGGAGCGCACCCATTTCATCGGCCAGGGTGGGCTGGTAGCCCACCGCGGAAGGCATGCGCCCGAGCAGGGTGGATACTTCCGAACCGGCCTGGGTGAAGCGGAAGATGTTATCGATGAAGAGCAACACGTCCTGGTTGGCGACATCGCGGAAGTACTCCGCCATGGTCAAACCGGACAGCGCGATACGCAGGCGCACCCCCGGCGGCTCGTCCATCTGGCCGAAAACGAGGGCCGTCTTATCAAGAACCCCGGCTTCGTCCATTTCGTGGATGAGGTCGTTACCTTCGCGGGTACGTTCGCCCACCCCGGCGAATACGGAAACACCATCGTGGTCGAGGGCCACGCGCTGGATCATTTCCTGGATGAGGACCGTTTTACCCACGCCCGCGCCGCCGAAGAGGCCGATCTTGCCACCCTGCACGTACGGGGTGAGCAGGTCGATAACCTTGAGGCCGGTCTGGAACATCTGGGTTTCCGGCTCGAGTTCGTCGAAAGCGGGAGCCTGACGGTGAATCGACCAGCGTTCCTTCACCTCGATCTCATCGGGAGAGACGTTGAGCGGTTCGCCCACGACGTTGAAGACGTGCCCGCGGGTCACGTCTCCCACCGGAACGGTGATGGGGGCACCGGTATCGATCACGACGGCGCCGCGCACCAGACCGTCCGTCGGCTTCATCGCGATGGTGCGCACCACGTTATCACCCAGGTGCTGGGCCACTTCCAAGACCATCTCCTGCTCGATGACGCTTCCGTCACCGGCGGGGAGGGTAGCCGTGGTTTTCAGTGCGTTATTGATATCGGGAAGCGCGTCGGACGGAAATTCGACGTCGACGACGGCGCCAATGACCTGCGTAATCCGGCCGGTTGTGGCCAGGTCCGCGGTCTGCTCCTCTAGTTGTGCAGTCATAGTGTGTTCCTTATCCGTTACGAAGCGCGTTATCCGTTACTTAGGGCATCGGCACCGGAGACGATTTCAGTGATCTCGGTGGTGATCTCAGCCTGGCGCGCGTTATTGGCGAGCCGGGTGTACTTCTCAATAAGTTCAGCGGCGTTATCGGTAGCCGCGTGCATCGCCTGCTGGCGCGAGGCGAGTTCGGAGGCCGCCGCCATGAGAAGAATCGAGGAGATACGTTTGCGAACATACATGGGCACGAGCGCTTCGAAAACGTCGTGTGCCGAGGGTTCGAAATCGTAGAGCGGTTCGGTTTCTTCCGTACCGCCGCCCGAGAATTCCGATCCGGTATCCTCCAAATCACCTTCCCCGTAGTCAACAATGGCTAGCGGAAGCATATGGCGCACCTGCACCACCTGGCTCACCATCGATTCGAAACGGGTGTAGACCACGTGAACTTCGGCGACGCCGCCTTCTTCCGGCGGAGCGGTGAAAGCCTCGAGGAGGGTGCGCGCGATTTCATCGGATTGCTCCGGATCGGGCTTATCCGAGGTACCACTCCACTCCCCGGCGATATTCACCCCGCGGAACTTGAAGTACTGCAGGCCACGCCGCCCGGTCACGTAGAGCACCGGATCCTTACCTTCGGCGCGCAGATTCTCCACGGTGCGTTCCGCTTCGCGCAACACGTTGGCGGAATAAGCTCCCGCCATGCCGCGATCGGAGGTCACCACGAGCACCGCTACCCGATTGGTATCGGTGCGCTCGCGCATCAGCGGGTGCTGGGCGTCAAAATCGTGGCGCCCCACCAACCCGAGCGCGCGGGTTACCGCCCGCGCGTAGGGGTCCAGTTCCTGCGCTTCCCGGCGCGCCGAGCCGATACGCGAGGCCGCAATGAGCTCCATCGCGCGGAACACCTTTTGCAGGGTGCTCGTCGCACGAATTTTGCTCTTGTAAATCCTCTGTTCGCCGGCCATCGATTAACCCTTCGTCGGCCGCGCGAGAGTTTCACGGGCCTGCTCGGCCGGAACATCCTCTTCCCCACCCGCGGGCAGGTTTTCGGCAGTGCGGTAGGACTCCGTGAAGGCACTCACCGTGGCTTCCAGTTCGGCTTCGAGATCCTTATCCATCTCACCGGTCGAGGCAATGGTTTCCAGCACCGAGGAGTTGTGACGCACGTAGTCGAGCATGCGGGCTTCCCAATCGTGCACCTTCTCCACCGGGACATCATCGAGATATCCCTTCGAGCCAGCCCACACCGAGACCACCTGTTCCTCAATGGGGTACGGGGTGTACTGCGGCTGCTTAAGCAGTTCCATGAGGCGCTCACCGCGGGTGAGCTGCTGGCGGGTAGCCGGATCAAGATCGGAAGCAAACATCGCGAAGGCCGCCTGGGAACGGTACTGCGCCAAGGTAATCTTCAGGGTACCGGCAACCTTCTTCATCGCCTTGATCTGCGCGTCGCCACCCACGCGGGACACCGAAATACCCACGTCCACGGCCGGGCGCTGATTGGAGTTGAAGAGGTCGGATTGCAAGAAGATCTGACCGTCGGTAATGGAAATAACGTTGGTCGGAATATAGGCCGACACGTCGTTCGCCTTGGTTTCCACAATCGGAAGGCCGGTCATGGACCCCCCGCCCAGCTCATCGGAGAGCTTGGCGCAGCGTTCCAGCAGGCGCGAATGCAGGTAGAAAACGTCGCCCGGGTAGGCTTCACGCCCCGGCGGGCGGCGCAGCAACAGGGACACAGCGCGGTAGGCTTCGGCTTGCTTGGACAGATCGTCAAAGACGATGAGCACGTGCTTACCTTCGTACATCCAGTGCTGGCCGATGGCCGAACCGGTGTAGGGAGCCAGGTACTTGAAGCCCGCCGGATCAGATGCCGGGGAAGCCACGATAGTGGTGTACTCCAGCGCGCCGTAGCGGGCCAGGGTGCCGCGCACCGAAGCGATGGTGGAACCCTTCTGGCCGATGGCCACGTAAATGCAGCGCACCTGCTTGGAAGGATCCCCGGTTTCCCAGTTCTTACGCTGGTTAAGGATGGTATCAATCGCGAGGGCGGTTTTACCTGTCTGGCGATCCCCAATAATGAGCTGGCGCTGCCCGCGCCCGATCGGGGTCATTGAGTCAATCGCCTTGATACCGGTTTCTAGCGGTTCGTGCACCGACTTACGCATCATTACGCCGGGAGCCTGCAGCTCTAGAGCACGCCGGCCACTGAGATTCTCAATTTCGCCCAGGCCGTCAATCGGCTTGCCGAGCGGATCCACCGTGCGGCCGAGGTATCCGTCGCCCACCGGGACGGAGAGCACCTCACCGCTGCGGCGCACTTCCTGACCTTCTTCAATATTGGAGAAGTCGCCGAGAACCACAACGCCGATTTCCCGCTCTTCCAAGTTCATCGCCAGTCCGCGGGTGCCATCCTCGAAAACGAGAAGTTCATTGGCCATCGCACCGGGCAGGCCGGCCACGCGGGCGATGCCGTCCGCCGTCATGGTGACGTGACCAACTTGCTCACTCTCGGACTGCTCCGGCGTGTAGCTACGCACGAAGTTATCGAGCGCTGCCCGAATCTCTTCGGGCTGGATTGTCAGATCAGCCATTCTTTTTCCTTACCTGTTGCTCGCCGGTGCCGCCGGCATGGCCGCGACTTTATCGCGTACATCTTTAATTCTGGACTGCAGCGTCGCGTCAATAACATCCGAACCGTGCTGGATACGCATGCCGCCCACCACAGTCGGATCTACCGAGACGTGGATGGAAACTTCAGTTCCGTACATCGCGGTCAGGGCGCGCTGGAGACGTTCCTCTTGGCTCGGAGTGAGCGGCTGGGCTACCAGCACCGATACTCCGGATACATCACCCAACTCAGCTGCCTGGGCCGCGTACTCCATGAGTAATGCGGCCAGGGTCATCTCCCGTACTCGCGCGAGGGCGCGGTGCGCGAGCACCCGAGTTTCCTCCCGAATATTCGGAACCACGCGATCAAAGAGCGCGGCGCGTTCCTCCGCGGAGTATTCCTCGCGGGAGAGCGTGATGCGTAGAGCGGGAGTTTCTTTAAGGGTACGCATGAGCTGGTAGAGCTCATCTTCGACGCCGGAGAGCACCCCGGCGCCACGCGCCCGCACCAGCACGGCGTGTGCGCCGAGGGTATCCACGGTCGTGACGAGATCAGCGTCCTCCGTCCACGTCCGCCCCGCTACCGCGCGCAGCACCGTAAGAACCGGTGCGCTCACGTGGGCGGCGAAAATGGTACCTGCCAGGCTTTTCCGTGCCGCCCCAGCCCGGGTGGTATCCGCGAGGGTTCCACGCAGGGAGGGAGAGGCATTGATGGCGTCTGCAGCGGCGAAAAGTTCGCGCGCCAAGTCAATTTCCCGGCCGGGATGTTCCTGAAGCAGCGCGTCCCACTCGGCGGTGACCGCGGCGGCGGATTGCTTACTCGTGGACCGCATTACGCCCCCGTTCGCGCCTGTTCCTCGAGATTATCGAGGAACGAATCGACAACGCCCTGATTTACACTCGGATCGAGGCGAATCTGCTCACCCACGATACGACCGGCCAGCTGCGAAGCCATGGTACCCAGATCCGCGCGGAGAATCCGCGCGGCGGCGTCGGTATCAGCCTTAATCTGAACCTGGGCCGCGGCGGAAATGCGCCGCGCTTCTTCACCGGCTTCCCGGCGCGCACGCTCGATAATATCGGAGGCATTGGACTGTGCCTGGGCGCGGATATCCGCGGCTTCGCGCACCGCGGCATCCTTTTCGGACTGGATAGTGGCACGTTCCTGAGCCACTTCCTCGCGGGCACGCTCGGCAGCGAGCAAACCTTCTTCGATTTTCTCCCGCCGCTCATCGAGCATCTTCGTCAACGTAGGCCAGGCGAATTTATACACCGCGATGGCGACGATGAGAAAAGATACCGTGCCCCACAGCAGATCCGGGATGGCCGGAATAATAACACTGTGTTCTTCAGCGAGATACATTGCTTAAGCTCCGAACACGAAGCCCGCGGCGAAGCCGATCAGGCCGAGTGCTTCGGTAAAGGCGATGGACAGGAACATATTGACACGCAGGTAGCCGCGGATCTCGGGCTGGCGTGCGGTAGCTTCCTGGTTCTTCGCACCGATGAGGCCGACGCCGATGCCGGGGCCGATGGCCGCGAGACCGTAACCGATGGTCGCGAGAACTGCTGCAGATCCAGTCATGGGATTGTCCTTTTCTTGTTGTTTTTAGTGGGCGGAAATAGAAAGTTGGATATACGCGGCGGTGAGCAGGGCGAAGATATACGCCTGCAGGCACGCCACGAAAAGTTCAAAAACGGTGAAGAGGATACCGGCCACCAGGGTAACCGTACCCAGGCCAATGCCGAGACCCCCGCCCATGGAGAAGTAGAGCGCGTGGGTACCCAGGAAGCAAAGCACGAGCAACATGTGCCCGGAAAGCATATTGGCCAACAAACGAACCGTCAGTGTGACGGGCCGAATGATGAAAGTGGAGAGCAACTCAATGGGCGTCATGATGATGTAAATCGGCCAGGGCACCCCGGGCGGGAAGAGCTGTTCCTTGAAGAAGGTACCCGCCCCGCGTTCTTTCATACCCGCAATAATGAAAGCCACGTACGCCACCACGGCGTAAATGAGCGGCATACCAATAACCGACGTACCCGCGAGCTGCAAGCCCGGGATAACGCCGGTCAGGTTCATAAAGAGAGTACCGAGGAAAATGGTAGCGAGCAGGGGCTGGTACTTCCGTGCCTGCCCTTCAAGAATTTCTTCACCGATCTGCACCCGCGAGAAGTCCAGCAAGGATTCCATCGCGGCCTGCGCGCGGCCCGGAATGAGCTTGGCGCGCTTGGCGTAGATAACGCAGAAAACCAGAAGAACTAAAGCCGCAAGAAGACGAATCACCATCACGCGATTCATCTCAAATGGCGTGCCGGCGAAGAAGATGGGGGCGGGGAAGAATTCCTCAACTCCCGGGGCGTGGAACCCGTCGTTCTCCATCGGCAGGCCGAGCATGCTCAGATTCGCGAACGAACCGACTGCCATGCGCTCACCCTCTCCATCGAATCTTTCCGCGGCGGGAACCCCGCCTGAACGGCACTGCTAACTTATCTTAGCGTGGAAATCACAATTGTCATCACCGCACGGCCTTGAACTTCGCCGCCGTGAACAGTGGTCTACGTTACTCTTGCCGCCTCTGCACGACTAGGACTTAGCGCCCTGGTCCCGAAGAGTACGCGCGGCGCAGTCCTACACAGAGCCAGGCTCACGGTGTGTCCGCGCGCAGATCAGCGCGCAGCACCACCCAAGATTGCATTGCGAGCGCGCAGATAATGAGCCCGGCAAGTGCCAGCGCCGCGGTTCCCACCGGCGCGCTCGTGAGGGCTCGCACTGCCCCGAGTCCCCCGAAGACCACCGCGAGTTTGACCGCGTAGCCGCCCAGGGCCCACCCGGCCCCGCCGGGCAGGTAGCGCGCACTAGCCCAGGTGACCGCCTGGAGTATCAGCGCAATGAGGGTGGCCCAGCCCATGGCACAGGCATGCTCGCCCTGGCCGGCAAGCAGGCACCCCGCCACCCCGATTATTCCGACGACGACGCAACCGAGTGTTGCGCTCAGCTGGGCACGGTGCAGCAATCGCCCGGCGCCTCCGCTCGGGGCAGCTCGCCACCCGGATTGGGCTCTCATGATGCCTCCTCCGCTTCCCGCACCGGCTCCACTTCGGAAATGGGCGCATCTCCGGCATTCTCCTCCGGAATGCGCTCCCCGCGCGCTGCCGAGCTGCGCCGTCGCCCGAACATCCCGAAGGTGACCACGCAACCGAGCACCACCCCGGCCGCTCCAATCAGGGCGACGTGCCGGGCGGGTAACACAATAAGCAAAATGCAGGTGAATGAAAAAATGGCCGTCCACAAATAGAGGATGAGCACGGTGCCGGTATGCGAATGCCCCAGGCGCAGCAGGCGGTGGTGAAGGTGACCGGCGTCGGCGTGGAAAGGAGACTGCCCGCGGGCCAGGCGCCGGGTGACGGCCCAGATGAAATCAGAGAGCGGCAGCACCACCACGGCGAGGGCCAGCAGCAGCGGCAGATATGCCGGGAGCGCGTAACCGAGGGAGGTCGATTGCGGGTCGATCTGCCCGGTGACCTGGATTGCGGAGGCGGCCAGCACCATGCCGAGCATGAGCGCTCCCGAATCACCCATAAAGATACGGGCCGGATGGAAATTATGCGGCAGGATACCCGCGCACATCCCCACCGTGGCCGCCGCGGCCGCGCAGGCCACCGACGTGTAATCCCCCGGGGTGGCATTGCGAGTAAGAATATAGGAATAAATAAAGAAAGCCAGGGATGCAATGCCCACGATCCCGGCGGCCAGCCCGTCCAGACCGTCCATGAAGTTCACGGCATTCACCGTGATCACCACCATGAGGATGGTAAAGAAAATCGAAAGGCGAGTGGAGCCCACGGTCAGGCCCATAAAGGGCAGCGTGACGAATTGGACGCCCTGCCAGGCCATGACCCCGGCAGCCAGCACCTCGCCGGCCAGTTTCGTCATCCAATCCAGTTCCCAGATATCGTCGATGGCACCCACCAGACACATGAGCCCGGCGCCCAGCCAGATCGCCCAGGCTTGCGAGGCGGGCCCGAGCACCCGATGCAGGTAGGGGATCTGAGAGGCAATAGCGAAAGAAGCTGAAAAGCCCAGGAACATGGCCACTCCGCCCAGCCGCGGGATAGGCACGGTGTGGATATCGCGTTCGCGCACCTGTGTCATGGCACCCACGCGTAGCGCCAGGCGCAGAATCGCGGGGACGAGGAAGTAGGTGATGGCGCAGCTGAGCACCATCATGAGCAGGTAAACGCGCACGCTCTCTCCTTACCTTGACCGCTGCCGTTCAGTCTAGCCGGCCCGGCTCCTGCATCAGTGCGCCGCCGCCGAACCGCTTCAGCCCAAGGGCACCACCGCGGCAATATCCTCGTCCGGAATAGCGCCGTGGCGCAGGATGTGTGCCCGTTCTCCCGCGAAACTCACGATGGTGGACGGCACTCCGCCCGGTGCGGTGCCTCCGTCCAGGTATACCGCGACTTTCTCTCCCAGCTGCTCGCGAGCCTGCGCGGCGGTGCGGGCCGGCGCGTGCTCGGTAAGATTCGCGGAGGATACGGCCAGCGGACCGGTGCGGCGCAGCAGCTCCAGGGCGAGCGGGTGATCGGGCATGCGCAGCGCCACGGTGCCGTGGGTTTCGCCCAGATCCCAGCCGATGCTGTCATTCGCGGGGAGGATGAGGGTAAGAGCCCCGGGCCAGTACGCCGCCGCGAGCGCGCGGGCGCCGGCCGGGATGCCGGAGGTCAAACGTGCGGCGTCGTCCATCGACGCGACAAGAACCGGGGAGGGCTTATCGCGCCCGCGCCCCTTCGCGGTGAGGAGCCGGGTGACAGCCGCGCGCGAAAACGCATCGGCACCCAGCCCGTAGACGGTATCGGTGGGGAGAACCACGAGCTCGCCGCGCGCGAGGGCGGCTACCGCGGCATCACATGTGTCCATATTCTGCCTCCAAAAAACGTTCCCGCCCGGCCAGGTCCCGGCCGGTTGCCACCCGGGTAAAACCGACGCTGCGGGCATACTCGCGCAGGGGCGCGCTCTGCGTCTCCGCGTGTTCGAGAACGAGGATACCCCCGTCCCGCAATAGCTGCGCCGCGCGCGCGACAAAAAGCCTGGGCAGGTCCAGGCCGTCCGCTCCCCCGCCCCACAGGGCGCGCGCCGGATCGGCCCGTACTTCTGCACAAACGGGCGTATCGGGTGGAATATAGGGAGGATTAGCGACGACGACGCTCACCGCGTGGTCCAGTTCCGGGAGCGGCTCAGCTACATCGTGGTGTAGGAAAGTGACGGGTGACCCGTAGCGGGCATTATTGGTGGCAGCTAGTTGCAGGGCCCGGGGATCTGTGTCGACGCCGATCACCCGGGCGGCGGGGACTTCAGTCGCAATACTCAGGGCAATGGCTCCGCTACCGGTGCCCAAATCGAGGACGAGGGGGCCTGCCTGCTGCGCGGCGGCGCGGGAGCGCGCCGCCGCTGCGCCGTCGTTCTTGAGAGATGCGGCGTTACCGCGGCTCTGCGCGGCCACGCACGCACGCACGTGCTCAATGGCACGTTCGGCTACGATCTCAGTTTCCGGGCGCACAATCAGCGCATCGGGCGTGGAAACCAGCTCGAGGTAGCGAAAATACATCCGCCCGGTAATATGCTGCAGCGGCTCGCGCGTGGCGCGGCGGGCCAGGTAGCTTGCAAAAAGCTCACACTGGGCGGGAGATGGGGTATCGCGCGGATGGGGGCGCCTGCCCGCCACCGCTTCGGCCAACCAGCGGGCATCGGCGGCCGGCGAATCCACCCCGGCCGCGGTGAGCTGCGCGGTGGCACCTGCCAGCAATTCCGCCCAGGTGGTCATAGCGCTCGGCTGCTCTCTACTTTTCTTCCGCGGCTTCCATGCGAGCCGCTTCGTCCATAATCCGGGCCGAATCAATAACGGCATCCAGATCCCCATCGAGGACCGCGTCGAGATTATGGGCCTTGTAGCCGGTGCGATGATCGGAAATACGATTTTCCGGGAAATTATAGGTGCGGATGCGCTCGGAACGGTCCAGGGTACGCACCTGGGAATGACGCAATTCCGCGTTTTCAGCGGCCTGCTGATCCAGCTGGAGCTGGCGCAACCGCGCGCGCAGCACCCGCATAGCAGATTCGCGATTTTGGATCTGCGATTTTTCGTCCTGCATGGACACCACGATCCCGGTGGGAAGGTGGGTGATACGCACCGCCGAATCGGTGGTATTCACGGACTGCCCGCCAGGCCCCGAGGATCGGTACACGTCAATGCGCAGGTCATTGGCGGCGATTTCCACTTCGCCCGGGTCGTCCACTTCCGCGAAAACAAGCACCCCGGCGGTGGAGGTCTGGATGCGCCCCTGGGATTCGGTCACGGGTACGCGCTGCACCCGGTGAACCCCGCCCTCGTACTTGAGGTGGGCCCATACGCCGTCGGAAGGATCCTCAAGCTGCCCGCGGGAACGGATGGCGACCTCGAGGTCCTTGTAGCCACCCAGCTCGGTTTGGTTGGCACCCAGCACTTCCCAAGTCCAGCCCTTGGAGGTGGCGTAACGTTCGTACATGCGGGCCAGATCCCCGGCGAAGAGGGCGGATTCTTCCCCGCCGGCCCCGCCTTTGATTTCCATAATGACATCGCGGGCGTCATCTTCATCGCGGGGAATGAGGACTTCCGTGAGTTCCTGGGAGGCTGCCTCGTAGCGTTCTTCCATTCCGGGAAGTTCGGGGCGGAAGAGTTCAGCATCCTCCCCACCCTGGGAGATGATCTCCCGGGCTTCGGTCAGGTCCTGTTCGGCCTGGAGGAAACGCCGGTACACGCGTACCACCCGCCCGAGTTCGGCGTAGCGCCGCCCGAGTGAACGCAATTTATCCGGGGAGGAGAGAACTTCCGGGCTGGCCATATCCGCTTCGATTTTTTCAAATTCAGCGAGATGGTGCTCGGCAACCTCACGACGTGTATCAGCCATAACGAGGACCTTTCTTCACGCGCACCCCGCGCGTGCCCTACCGCCACGGGACTGTGGCAGCTCTACCGACAATAGTGCAAAAAGAAAAGGAGCGCCCTTGCGGTGACGCTCCTTTCCGTGGCGCTTACTTCTTGCGCTTGCCGTAGCGTGCCTCGAAGCGAGCCACACGCCCACCGGTATCCAGGATCTTCTGCTTGCCGGTGTAGAACGGGTGGCAGTTATTGCACACTTCCACGCGCATGTGGTCACCGTTGTAGGTGGAACGGGTGGTGAACTCATTACCGCAGGTACAGGTCACGGAGACCTCGTGGTAATCGGGATGGATTCCCTGCTTCATTATCTCTCCTTGGTTCGTAGCTGCTCCCGGGTCCGAGCACGGTTCTCCGTATCACGGTGAACCGGGAGCCGACAGAAAATTATGGCACGGGCGGCCCGGCCGAGACAAGGTACCGTGCGCGTATCACATCATGACGTGCTGCGCGTGCTCGGTACCCGACCCCCGGCCGGATCTTCCCGCCGTGTTTTATTCGGCTTATTCGCCGCGCGATCCTTGCATGGAACGCATAATCGACACGAGGAATTCCGCGTTATTTTCGGTATTCCGCATCCGCTTGAGCACGAAGTCCGCCGCTTCATCCACCCCGAGGGTGCCCAGGGCCCGGCGCAGCTGCCAGATGACCTTGAGTTCTTCGGGCTTGTAAAGCAGTTCTTCGCGGCGGGTACCCGAGGCGTTGATATCGATCGCCGGGAAGATACGCCGGTCCGCGAGCTGGCGCGAGAGGCGCAGTTCCATATTGCCGGTGCCCTTGAACTCTTCGAAAATAACTTCGTCCATCTTCGAGCCAGTTTCCACCAGCGCGGAGGCGATAATCGTGAGCGAACCACCATTTTCGATATTGCGCGCCGCACCGAAGAACTTCTTGGGCGGGTAGAGTGCCGCGGCATCCACACCACCGGAGAGGATGCGCCCCGAGGCCGGGGCCGCGAGATTGTAGGCACGCGAAAGGCGGGTGAGGGAATCGAGGAGAACCACCACATCCTGACCGAGTTCCACCAGGCGCTTAGCGCGCTCGATAGCGAGTTCAGAGACGATGGTGTGATCCGAAGCCGGGCGATCAAAGGTAGAAGCAATCACTTCACCCTTGACGATGCGACGCATATCCGTCACTTCTTCGGGGCGTTCATCCACGAGGACCACCATGATATGAACCTCGGGATCATTAGCGGCAATCGCCTTGGCGATCTGCTGCATAATCATGGTCTTCCCGGCCTTCGGCGGAGAAACAATGAGACCACGCTGGCCCTTACCAATAGGAGCAACCAGATCGATAGCGCGGGTGGACAGGCCCTTGCGTTCGGTTTCCAGACGCAAAATCTCATCCGGGTAGACCGGGGTGAGTTTATTGAAGTCCGGGCGGCGCGCTGCTTCGGCTGCGGGCAGGGAGTTAATAGTATCTACCTGGACAAGCTGATTACCGGAACGGTTATTGTTCTGGTTATTGTAACGACGGCGCGGATTACGCTTGTTATTACGGTTATTATGCGAGGAATTATCCTCATCGTGCTGACGAATAGCGCCCACCACAGCATCCCCGCGGCGCAGCCCGTACTGGCGCACCAGCGCGGTGGAAATCTGCGCGTCATTGGGGCCGGGCAGGTAGCCGCCGGTGCGCAGCACCATCTGGTTACCCTGGGCGTCCACAATGCCGGCAACGGGAACGAGGGTATCCTCCGCCTGGCGCTTGCCGGCCGGAATCTCCTGGCGTTCCTCACGTTCGGGCTTCGAAGCCGGCGCGGACTCCTCCGCCTCGTGATCCGTGCGATCAGTACGTTCGGTGCGTTCCGCGGTGCGCCGAGAGCGGCGGGCCTCGTCATGTTCTTCACCGCGCCGGTTGCGCTTACGGCGGCGGCGTTCCGAGGTGGTGTCATGGTGGTCACCGGCGCGGCGTTCCGCGGCATCGCCAATGGCATCCAGAACCGCGAGGGTATTTTCATCGCTGAGGGAATCGGAGCGACGCGCGGCCTGGCCGGCTTCCGGCTTTGGTTCAGGCAAATCGATATGAACCGGTTCGCGGTGATCCCGGCGCACCCGGCGCCGCACCTTACGCTCCTCACGATCTTCCCGTTCTTCACGGCTGGGAGCTGCTACCGGGGCGCTTTCCGCACTGGGTGCCGATACCGCTGCGCGGGTAACAGTTCGTGTTTTCCGAGTCGGAGCGACAGCTTCCGCGGCTTCGGTAGCAACCGCTTCGCTTTCTTTCTTCGCTGCGGTCTTGGCCGTGGTGGCAGCAGCGGACTTTTCGCGCGGCTTCGTGATATTGGCGAGGCTATCTTCCTTACGGGGCCGCCCGCGCCGCGCGGGGCGAACTTCGCGAATGGCCGCGAGCAGGTCCGCCTTCTTAGCTTTCGGGTCAATGTCCAGGCCGAGTTCTTCGGCGAGCGCGCGCAGCTGCGGCACCCGCATCGTTGAGATTGCGCCTGATGTTGGGGTTTCCGTCACGAGGTTCCTTCCTCGGAATTCAGGGGTTGTTAACGCACTTATGACAATTTCAAGTACGTGGGAAATAACCGGTATAAGAACGTCGGTTAGACCTTAGTCTACACCAGATAGGCGCCCTGTGTGGACATTCCAGCAGTATTCACCGTAAATCCACGCCGCTGCATCATAGATACTGTGTCAGCGTCAAGGCGTGAAAATACTAGCACGGATGGGCCCGCACCGGAAATAACGGCCGGGAACCCGGCCGCGCGCAAGGCCCGTACCGCGTCCGCGGATGCCGGCATCGCCCCGGC
This sequence comes from Actinotignum schaalii FB123-CNA-2, assembly GCF_000411135.1. Taxonomy (GTDB): domain Bacteria; phylum Actinomycetota; class Actinomycetes; order Actinomycetales; family Actinomycetaceae; genus Actinotignum; species Actinotignum schaalii_A. The sequence goes on from NZ_KE150262.1 coordinate 108,143, forward strand.
GCGATAGTCCTGGTGGAGGCGATCTTCGGTGGCCTGCCACAGCAAATCCGGGTAGTGCTCGAGGGCGAGGGCAAGCATCGCGGTGCGCGAAGCATTAAAAGCTGCATCTGCGTGCGGAACGGTATCCGGTAATGCGGCCCGCGCCTTTTCAGTCAGGAGTTGTTCACCCGGAATAAGGAGAGTGGTTTCCACCGCGGTGGGGATACGCGCCGCCCGGGCCTGCGTTCCTTCCATCCAAGTAACGACGGCGCCCCCGAAAATTGCCGGTGCGGCATTATCGGGGTGTCCCTCAAATTCGGTGGCGAGGGAGAGGAGCACGCCGTCGTCGAATATATCGGGGCGATCCACGAGGCCGCGCACTAAAAGTAAGCCGGCCACCACGGCCGCCGCGGAAGAACCGAGGCCGCGCCCCTGCGGAATTGCGTTAACGCAGTGCAGCTCGAAGCCGACGCCGGGCAGGGCCGCGGCCTCAAAACCGCGGCGCAGGGCCCGTACGATGAGGTGATCTTCTCCGGTGGGAAGAACATCCGCGCCCTCCCCTTCGATACTCACCCGGGTGGCACCGGTGGTGAGGCGCACGCTGACCTCGTCCCAGAGGTTATGCGCCATACCCATGCAATCAAAACCGGGACCGAGGTTGCCGGAGGTCGCCGGGACCCGCACCCGCGCTTCGGAGGTGGCGATACGCATTAGGCCACCTCCACCCGCACAAAGCTCGCGGTGCTCACCGTTGCCGGCCCCGCGGCGGCGGAGAGATCCGCAATGGTCGCTTCCACATCAGCTTGGAGGGCTTCGTGGGTGGTGACCGTGAGACGGCACAGGTGGTCCGCGGTGGGCGATTCTTGAGTAACCCCGCTAATGGACACATTGTGGCGGGCAAAAGTACCGGTAACCTCGCTGAGAACACCCACGTGATCAGCCACGTCCATGCTCAGCTGGAAACGCGAACGCGCCTGGGCGGGAGGCAGAATCGGCAGCTCTCCGTAAGCCAGTTCGCGCGGGGCCAGCCCGCCGTGCACGCGGTGATGCGCGGCGGCCACCAGATCGGAGAGCACCGCGGTGGCGGTAGGATTCCCGCCAGCTCCCGGCCCGTAAAACATGAGCCGATCAGCGGCTTCACCCTCCACCACAATGGCGTTATAGGCTCCGTGTACGGTGGCGAGCGGATGCTGAGCAGGAATAAGGGTGGGGCCCACGTACAATTCAATGCCGTTCGCGCGCCGCTTGGCGGAAGCCACCAGCTTGACCACGTACCCGCCCCGCCCGGCCGAAGCGATCATCTCCGGGGTGATATCGCGGATTCCATGGGTATGCACATCCGAAAGCTGGACGCGGGTGTGGAAAGCGAGAGAGGCCAGGATGGCGCATTTTGCCGCGGCGTCGTACCCGTCCACATCGGCACTCGGATCAGCTTCGGCATAGCCAAGCTCCTGCGCCTTTTTCACCGCGGCATCGAAACTTTCCCCGTTGGTAGTCATTTCGTCGAGAATGTAATTGGTGGTGCCATTGACGATTCCGAGAATATGGGTAACGCGATCCCCGGCGAGGGATTCGCGCAGTCCGTACACCACCGGAACGGCCCCGCCCACCGCGGCCTCGTAATAGAGGTCAACGCCGGCACGCGCCGCGGCGTCGTACAATTCTGGACCGTGTTCGGCCAGCAGCGCCTTATTTCCGGTGACCACCGAGGCACCGGCGGCAAAAGCAGCCAAAATATATTCGCGCGCCGGTTCGATACCGCCCATCAATTCGATAACAATATCCGCCTGGGCAATAATGGCGTGGGCATCGGTGGTGAGCAGTGCGCGATCAATCGCAGGATCGCGCGGGGCCTCCAGGTTACGCACCGCAATTCCGATCACGCGCAGGCGCGCTCCGGCTCGCAGGTTAAATTCTTCCGCATTGGCTTGCAGCAGGCGGACGACGGCGCTTCCTACCGTTCCCGCCCCCAGCAGGGCAACCTTGACTTCCTTCACGCCTACTCCTTATCTTGACGAACGCGCCGCGCGACTGCCGGCTCGGCCTGCGCGGGTGCCGGCTCGGTCCGGGCGATGCGCCGGCCCCCTAGCTGTCCTCGCGTGTCCTAGCCTAGCGAAGGTGGAGCCGATGCGCGCTGTTGGCCCGCCCGCTACCGATGCATGGGCTCCGCGTGGCACCGAAACGAGGTGTGGTGCTCACCACGCAGATGGGTACAATATCCCCATGGAAAATGCATCGAGTGATGCACGAAGAGAAAGCGAGGTGCGCGATGCCCACTGTGAAAATCAAGGACGTCGCCTTCGGCTCCGGGCCGACGAAAATCCTCGTGTCCATAACGCCCGCCAACGGTGACGAGCTGCGGACACAGGTAGCGAAGCTTCCCGCACAGGACATTGACGTCTTGGAATGGCGCGTGGATTTCCTTGAGGACCTTTCCACCCTCACCGAGGTGGGAACCCTTTTGCGTACATCCACGAACCTACCGATTCTGGGCACCTTCCGCTCCGCGGCGGAGGGCGGCCAGAAGGCAATTCTGCCCGATGATTACGGCCCCCTGGTGATACGCCTCATCCAATCCGGGCTGGTGGATGCGGTGGATGCGGAGCTGTTCCGCACCGAAGCCTGGACCGAACGTATTATTCAGGAAGCGGCGCGGGCCCAGATACCGGTGATTGGCTCCTACCATGATTTCCGTTCCACCCCGCCCGAAGATGAGATCGTTAATCGCTTGCGGCTCTTGCAGGTGCACGGGGCCTCCATCGCGAAAATTGCGGTGACTCCCTCCCATCCGGGCGATGTGGTGACGGTGCTCAATGCAACTTATCGGGCCAGCCAGGAATTGCACGTCCCTCTTATCACCATCGCCATGGGGGCGCTGGGCACCATGAGCCGCATTACTTCCGCTATTTTCGGGTCCGCGGGAACCTGGGGTCAGGCCGGGCATACCACGGCAGCCGGGCAGATTGCGGTAGCCGAACTGCGCCCGGTAGTGGATGCTATCTCCGCCTGGAGTAGCGCCCCGGATACCTGGGAAAAGCCCACGCAGGTAAGGGAGGCCGTGCTTCCGGAGAGCTAGCGTTCTAACCGTGCAGGTTGCCGGTCTGAAGGTGCGCTACGGGCCGGCAACCGCCCTAGTTTTCAGCAGTGGTGGCCGGGGAATCCGCGGCCGGGTAATCCGCATCCAGCGCGAAGAGATCGGCCACGGTCTCCCCGCGAATAAGCCAGCGGGCCCGGCCATCACGCACCGCAATAACTCCCGGGCTGGGAAGCATATTGTAATGGGAGGCCATGACCCGGCCGTAGGCGCCGGTTCCCGGCGTGACAAGCAGGTCACCGGCGTGAATATCTTCCGGGAGGGCGACGGCGCGCACCACAATATCGCCCGATTCGCAATGTTTACCGACAACTCGGCATACGCGCGAAGAATCTGCATCCTCGGCCTGGACTCGATCCACGAGTGCCGCGGTGTAATCCGCACCGTAGAGAGCGGGGCGGATATTATCGGACATTCCCCCGTCTACCGAAACATAGGTGCGGGTGCGGGTAGTATCCACGTGGACATCTTTGATGGTTCCCACCGTGTAGAGCGTCATACCGGCCGGGGCAATAATGGAACGGCCCGGTTCCACGGATATCCGCGGGGCAGGAATGCCACTCTGGGCGCTGTGCCGGGCAACTTCCGTGGCGAGCACGGTGGCGAAGTCACGTGGGGAAGGCGGAATCGGATCCGCACCGGTGTAGCGCACCCCGTAGCCACCGCCCAGATCTATTTCGGGGATAACACTCCCCAGCTCGCGCGCCACCCGAGCCCGCAGGTCAAGGATGGCGCGTGCCGCAGCCACAAAAGCATCCGTGGCCACGATTTGGGAGCCGATATGCGAATGCAATCCCACCAGGCGCAGCCACGGATTGGCGCTAATACGCCGGATAGCCTCCCAGGCGGCACCGCTGGTGAGTGACAGGCCGAATTTTTGGTCCTCATGAGCGGTAGCAATGAAATCGTGGCCGCCCGCGTGGATACCGGAGGTTATTCGCACAACAACGGCCGCTACCCGCCCGCGGCGCGCGGCAGCCTCCGCCACCAGCTCCACTTCGGCTAAGGAATCAACTACGAGGTGGGCGACCTCATGCTCCAGGGCCAGCTCAATTTCCGCCGCGGATTTATTATTTCCGTGCAATCCGAGCTGGTGCCCCCGCGCTCCGGCCGCCAGGGCGATGCGCAGCTCTCCTTCGGAGCAGGTGTCCAGGTGGAGGCCTTCTTCCAGCATCCACCTAGCTACACCCACGCTGGCAAAAGCCTTGCAGGCGTAGTAAACATCCGCTCCCGCCAACTCCGCAAAAGCCTCGCGCATAGCGCTCACCCAGGCGGCGGCGCGAGCGCGGGCATCTACTTCATCCAGGATGTAGAGCGGGGTGCCGAATTGCGCGGTCAGCCCGCTTACCGAACAGCCACCCACCTCGAGATCGCCGGGAACCCGGCGCACCGTAGTTGACCACACCCCGGTGGGTGAACCATCCGGGACGGGCGCGGGCAGCTGCTCGAGAGCACTCACAGCGGCGCTCACATTTTCTCCGGAGCGCTGACCCCGAGCAGGTGCAGCCCGTTAGCGAGAACCTGACGGGTTGCATCATTAACCCACAGGCGGGTGCGGTGCAGATCGCTGACTTCTTCATCCGCGCGCGGGGTGACCCGGGCCTTGCCGTACCAGGTGTGGTAGGCGCCGGCCAGTTCTTCCAGGTAGCGGGCCACCCGGTGCGGTTCGCGATTGGCCGCGGCCAGGGAGATCACTTCCGGGAAGCGAGCGAGCTGCCCGATGAGATCGGAATCGGCTTGTTCCAGCAGCTCCGGCGTGAAGGCATCCGCGCGCCGCACCCCGTGTTCGGCCGCGTTACGAGCCACATTAGCGGTGCGCGCGTGCGCGTATTGCACGTAGTAGACCGGGTTGTCATTGGTATGCGAGGCCAGCACATTGAGGTCCAGCTCCAGGGTGGTATCCACCGAGGCCCGCACCAGCGAGTAGCGTGCCGCATCCACTCCCACGGCTTCCACCAGGTCCTCCAGGGTCACCACCGTGCCAGCGCGCTTGGACATACGCACCAGAACGCCGTCACGCTTGAGGTTGACCAGCTGGCCGATGAGGATTTCCATATTGCCGCCCTTGCCGGCGGTATCCCCAAACGCGCGGGCCATGGCGTACATGCGCCCAATGTAACCGTGGTGATCCGCGCCGAGCATATAGACGGCATGATCGGCACCGCGGTGGCGCTTATCGAGGTAGTAGGCGATGTCACCGGCGAAGTAGGCGGTTTCCCCATCCGATTTCACGATGACGCGGTCTTTATCATCACCGAAATCGGTGGAGCGCAGCCATACCGCATTATCTTCTTCGTAAATAACACCGCGTTCACGGAGTTTTTCGATGGCCGCGGCAACCGCTCCGGAATCATGGAGGGATTGTTCGTGGAAGAACACATCGAATTCAGCCCGGAAATCAGCCAAGGAATTCTTGATCTCCGCGAACATGAGCTCCACACCACCGGCGCGGAATACTTCCTGAGCTTCAGTTTCCGGGAGGGTGCGCGGATCGGGATGCCCGGCAGCTAGTTCCTGGGAAATAACCTGCTGCGCAATATCGGAAATATATGTTCCACCGTAGCCATCTTCCGGGGTTTCACGGCCCAGTGCCGCGGCCAGCAAACTTTCCGAGAAATGATTGATTTGGTTGCCGTGATCATTGAAATAGTATTCGCGCACGACATTAGCGCCGGTAAAGCTGAGAATCCGGGCGAGGGTATCCCCCACCGCGGCCCAGCGCGCTCCTCCGATGTGGATAGGACCGGTGGGGTTCGCGGAGACGTATTCCAAATTGACGGTGGTCCCGGCGCCGGCTTGCGAGGAGCCGTAGCGCTCCGCCTGCTCCACGATGGTGCGGGCTAATTCCCCAGCGGCACCCGCGGAGAGGCGAATATTAATAAAACCGGGGCCGGCAACCTCTACCTGGGCAATGCCGGCGACGCCCTCGAGGCGCCCGGCCAGCAGGGTGGCTAGATCGCGCGGGGGCATTCCCGCGCGCTTGGCGAGCTGCATGGCCACATTCGTGGCCCAATCCCCGTGCTCACGCGAACGCGGGCGCTCGATTTTCACCGCGGGAATATCACCATCGAGGTGAAGCTGACCTTCATTACGTGCGGCGTTAATTTCCGCCGCGATACATGCACTGAGTTCTTCCGGAGTCACGTGTCTAAGTGTACGTGCTAACCCCGACAAAATTGCACCGCCACCCGCAGACGCACAAGATACGAAACTCCAAGTAAGAATCCAGGTATTTTTCCCGGCGCCTACCAACGTGGTAAAGTAGCGCAGTGCGCCCCGATAGCTCAGGGGATAGAGCGTTCGCCTCCGGAGCGAAAGGCCGCAGGTTCGAATCCTGTTCGGGGCACAAATCGCATCAAGATGGGCCCGCGTATCGAAAGATATGCGGGCCCATCGCGCTACGCTGGTGGCCCGAGCTGCGCCGTCGTTCCACAAGCGCCCCGTCGTTCCGCAACGCGCGCGGGCGCAACACGCCACCGCTACTTAATACTCAACAACCAGGCGCCCCACGACCTCGTGATTCTTGAGCTTCTCGATACCCTCGGGAATCTCCTCGAAGGGGATGGTGGTGACCTGCGGGGTGAGTTTCCCGGTGGCCATGAACTCGTAAATCCCGGCAATATCTGCCTTGGTACCGCCGTTAGAACCGATGAGGCGGCACTGGTTGAGGATGAGACTCTTCGTGGAAATAAGGGATTCCAGCTTGCCCATTCCCACAACCACCACGGTGCCATCGCGGCGAATAATATCCACGGCGTCCGCGGTGGTGGTGCCGAAACCGGCAAAGTCTACGATGAGATCAAAGGTAATATCCGAGAAGTCCTTGATGTTCCCTTTTACGCCCTTGGCGCCGATCTTTTCGGCCAGCGGCCACACCTTTTCGTTGATTTCAGCCACGTACACATCCGCGCCGGCGAGAACCGCCACCCGCGCACCGATCTGCCCGAGCCCACCCAGGCCAATAATTCCCACGGTTTGGCCCTTTTGCAGGCCACCCTGGGTCACAACCGCCGCGTGGGACGTCATTCCGGCATCGGTTGCCGCGGCGCCCAGAACAAAATCAACCCCGTCCGGAAGCGGGACAAGCGCTTCGGCCGGAACCGCCATTTTTGGAGCGAAACCGCCATCGAAACTGTAGCCCGGGGCGCCGGCCGCGGTGGTGGGGCACACACCTACGCGGTCCCCGACCTGGTATTCGGTGACACCCTCGCCCACTTCGGCCACAACGCCCGAATTTTCATGCCCGATGGTGATAGGCCGTTTGGCGAGCATAGATAGCCAGCCCTCGTCCGTGAGCAGACCGACATCCGAGTGGCAAATACCGGCCGCCTTCATCTCCAGAACTACTTCGCCCGGACCGGCCGTGGGTTCAGGAACCTCATTGAGAACAAGAGGTTCGTGGGTATTGGTAAATTGCCAAGCCTTCATCACAACTCCTTTTATGTGGCGGTGCGGCGCTTCGATGCACCGCAAGGAACTTTAAGCCTAGCATTTCTTGTTTGTTTCGTCACTATTTGCGCGGTGGTTGCGCTGAGAGCGTGCGGTGCGAGCGCGGTGCGGGAGATGGTACGACGCCGCCGCTACCTGCCACGCTCCCCTCCCGCTACCGGGGTTTAAATCCGCACCGAGTACTGCGAGCGGTCGAAATAGTTGCGCATAGTGCTCGGTTCGTCGGTAATAATGCCATCAACACCCAGGTCAAGGAGTCTCTCCGCCTCCGCGGCCGAATTAATTGTCCAGGCGTGTACCGCCAGACCCTGCGCGTGAGCGAGCTGCACAAAACGAGCGGTGAGCACGGGAACCGGGCGCCCGAGCTTACCGTCCTCCTCCTCGCGGCGGCGCAAGCGTGAAAGAGGGCGGGGTAGCGAGCGCGGGCGGGGCAGCGCGATATCAACCGGCACCTGAACTGCCTGGAAGCCGCGCTGCGAGCCGGGGAATTTTGCGATGCGCACCCCCTGCACCCCGGGCAAGCGGGAGAGAGCCATAAGCCAGGCCACCGCGGAGCGGCCCAGTGAAAATGTGGCTCCCGGGAGCTGACTACGCATACGCTCCACGCGAGGCTGGGAGAAACTTGCCAGGCACACCCGCCTGGCAGCCCCGGTGCGCCGCACCGCCGCCACCAGCGGTTCCACGGCCGCATCGGATTTCGCGTCGAGATTAAAAACAGCATCCGGGAAGGCGTCGAGGACTTCGTCTAGGCGCGGCGGGCGTTCCCCGGCTTCGTTACGGACCTGCGCAACTTCCGCCCAGGTGTGCGCACTGACCGGGCCGACCCCGTCCGTGGTGCGGTCCAGAAGCGGATCGTGGAGGATAACCGCCACCCCGTCCGCGGTAGTATGCACATCCGATTCGATATGCCGAAATCCCGCGCGGTAAACAGCATCAAAAGCGCGCAGGGAGTTTTCCGGGTATTCGTTACCGCCACCGCGGTGGGCGATGATGAGCGCCGGCCCATCAATATCGTAGAGTCGCCCCATTACTTACAATCCGCCTCGAGAGGCTGGGCTTGACGTTCTTCCAGGAAGGCGAGCGGGTCGAGGAGTTCGTCATTGGCGGCGTGAATCTCCAGGTGGAGGTGCGGGCCAGTGGAATAGCCATTCGAACCCACCGCTCCGATCACGTCACCGGCCTTGACTTTGTCACCGGCCTTGACGAAAACTCCGTCGTCGTACATATGGATATACCAGGAGCTGAACTTTTCCCCGTTAATGGTGTGCTCAATAATAATGAGATTATTGGAGCGGCCCTGGATGCCTTCACCGGCGTGCTTGACCACACCGTCGGCAATGGCATGGATCGGGGTACCGGCCGGAGCGCCGAAGTCCTGCCCGGCGTGGGAGGATACCTCACCGGAGATCGGATCCACGCGGGTGCCGAAAGGCGAGGTGAGGCGGTAGCTGCCCTCGGGAAGTGGCTTAACGATGAGGCGATCCGTGGGGATATCAAAAGCGGCGCGGGTGCCGGAGGCCCCGGCGGAGGTCGGGCAGGCACGACGCGGATTTTCTGCCGCGGTGCGGGCCTGGGCGCGCTGAATCGCACCGACTTCCCCGGTGAGCTGGGCCGGGGTGGTGAATTCTTCCGCTACGGGTGCCACAAAAGCCGGGTTGGCGGCCTGCGCCGCATTCCCCTGCAAGGTGGACATGACGGGAAGTACCATACCCAGGCAAGCCACCGCGCCAATAAGAATATTGCGGTAGGGAGAAACGGAACGCGCCACCGCCCATTGCGCGGCAGCCCCGGCCAGGATACGGTCTGAACGTTCCCGGTTCTGCGCGCGCCCGCGGGCTTCACCCGCACGCAGCGCCGCGCCAATTTCCGATTCGGAGAGGACTTCCGTGCCCTCGCTATCGGTAATTCCCCCCGCGGCGCCGATTCCTGCGGTAGGCGCTGCCTCGCAAGCGGCTACGGTCAAAGAAGAAGGAAGAACGACGCCGAAAGCGGCCCCGCGCCCCACTTCTACCTGCGGTTTCAGTTCCGGGGTGGGGAGCGCTGCGGTATCTGACTCGGTGCTTGCGGGTACCGCGGTGCAGGCCCGTTTGCCGCGCGCGGGAAGCTCACGCACCGTTGCGAGCGGTGCGTGTGTTGAGGTTGAAGCAACCGGAGCGAGCGCTGCAACTGTTGCTACCGTTGCGGCCGTTTCTACGGTTGCGACCGGGGCGACGGCAGCAGCGCGACGCCCGCGCCGCGCGGATTGTGATGCTTCAGCCCGTTTGCCGGGGGCGCGCACCCGGTCAGTACCTTCTGCGGTAGGCACCGCCCGGGAAGTTGAACGGGATACCGGCGCGGCAGCACGGCGGGCACGGCCAGCAGAAGTTTCAGGCAAAGCAGACACGGCATGCGAAGTGGGAATCGCATCCGCAGCAGGCGCTACGTGTGATGCGCGCGCGGCGTGTGACGGGGCCGTGTGCGAGCCTGCAAGCCGCGAGCTTTCCGCACCCACATCCGCGGTGCTGCGCACGGCGCGTTTCCCAACGCGCTCCTGCGGAGCCTCGCTCGCCCGGACAGCCCTGCGCCCGCCGCGAGAGGTGTGGTGTGCCGCGCTCACTGCTCTCCTTATAATTTCCACCCCGAGACCGGTCATTCCACCGGCCTATTACTGTTACAAAATGATAACGGTCAGCGCTCGAAAGGCAAAGAGTTTTCGCCACATGACCCGTCGTGCCCCGCGCGCTAGCCACGCCATCCCGCTCCCGAAGCACACTCATGACATACCACTATATCGGCGCTATCTCGCGGTTTTAGGAACGGCGCTGCATGGAATCACGCACGTCTCCGACGAGGTCCTCAATCACGTCTTCGAGGAAGATCACACCCGTTACCTTTCCGTTATCTTCCACGATGGCCATATGCGTACCCGAGGTTTGCATAGTCCGCAGGGCATCCTCCACACCCGTACTGGCGGCCAGGCTGCGCACCGGGCGCACCAACCGGGCGGAAATGGGCAGTTCGCGCTGGGCGGCGTCGAGAATATCTTTCACGTGAATATACCCGACGATATTCCCGCCACTGACCAGCGGGAAACGTGAATACCCGTGGTCGGCCACCAGCCGTTCCACCTGCGCGGGCGTGGCGGTGCGCGGGCAGGTCACCACCTTATCTAGGGGCAGCATGGTGTCCCCCACCTGATGTTCGGAAAATTCCAGCGCCCCGGTAATAAGACCCTGGGTATCTTGGAGTACCCCGGCCGCTTGGGACGCGTGCACAATCGCCGCTACTTCGGGGGCGGTAAAAGCGGAGATGACCTCGTCTTTGGGTTTCATACCCATCCAGGAAACGATATGAACCGCGAGCCAGTTGAGGGATCCGGTTACCGGGCGGAAGATGCGATCAAAAATCAGTAGCGAGGGCACGAAGAGCATGCCGAGGCGTTCGGGATGGGTGACCGCGAGATTCTTCGGCACCATTTCTCCCAGGATCACGTGCAGGGCGGTCACCAGGAGCAGGGCCAGCACAAAAGCGATGGTGTGGGCGAGAACCGCCCCAGCACCCACAGCAGCCAGCGGTACCAGCAGCAGGGCCGCGAGCGCCGGTTCCGCGAGCGCCCCGAGAGCCACCGAGCACAGGGTCACGCCGAGCTGGCAGGCGGCCAGCATTTCATTGAGGTTGCGGGAGGCCGCCAGGGTTTTCGCGGCGCGCGGATTACTTTCCGCCAGGGGTTCCAGGCGAGAGGGCCGCGAGGCGGTGAGCGCAAACTCGCAGGCCACGAAATAAGCGTTTCCGGCGAGCAGCAGCACGGTGAGAATAAGGGCGAGGGTATTACTCATGGATTTTCACCTCCACCGTTTCCACGCGCCGCTCGTCCATAGCGCGCACGGTCAGCTGGGCGTCGTCGACCTCCACCGTGTCCCCCACCACGGGGATGCGGCCAAGTTCGGCCATAATCAGCCCTCCGAGGGTTTCGTAGGGACCGTCTTCGGGCAGGCGCACCCCGCAGATACGGAAGGCTTCGTCCGGGCGCAGCAATCCGGGCACTACCCAGGTTCCCGGTGCGGTGCGGCGCGCGCCTCCGCCGCGGCGGTCGTGTTCGTCCGAAATATTGCCGACGATTTCTTCCACGGCGTCCTCGAGCGTCACGATTCCGGAGGTGCCGCCATATTCGTCGACGACGACGGCCGTTTGGCCACCGATATCTCGAAGCACCACGAGGAGCTCGGGTAATTCCATCGTTTCGGGTACCGCAAATGCTTCGCGCATCACCGAGGAGGAAGTAACGGGCACCTCCGCGCGCCGCTCGGCGGGAATGGCCACGGCGGGGCGCAGGTGCGCGAATCCGCGAATATCGTCGAGGCCGCCCTCACCCACCACGGGGAAACGCGAGAAGCCGGTGGTACGCGCCGCGGTGATCACATCCGCGGCGGAGGCGCTTTCTTCCAGGTACTCCACCCGGCCACGGTCGGTCATAATATCGATGGCGGTGAGCCCGCCCGCGCCGATGGAGGCGGTCAGCAGGCGTGCGGTGGAGGGCTCCAGGGTTCCTGCTGCCGCGGATTGGCGCACCAGGGCACCCAGTTCCGGACCCGAGCGCGCCCCGGATATTTCATCGGCCGGTTCCACGCCCATGCGGCGCAACAACCAGTTCGCGGTGGCGTTGAAAGACACGATCACGGGTTTGAAGACCACGCTGAAGGCGTGCAGGGGCCCGCCCACCCGGGCCGCGGTGCGCAGAGGCTCGGCCAGCGCCATATTTTTCGGCACCAATTCCCCGACGAGCATGGAGAAGAGATTGACGAGGAGGAAGGCCGCGGCCGCGGCAATAGCAACCGCCGCAGCACGTGCCACCCCGGCCGCACCGAGCCAGCCCGTCAATATTTCCGTGAGGGGTTGTTGAGCCACGTAGCCGAGCAGAATCGTGGTGATGGTAATGCCCACCTGGCAGGCGGACAGGAAGAGGGAGAGGTGGTGGAGGCGTCCGGCCACACTGGCGGCGGCCGGGTCCTCAGCGGCGCGTGATTCCACCGCGGCAGGATCCAGGGCCACCAGGGAGAATTCCGCGGCCACAAAAAGCGCGGTTCCCAGCGTGAGGAGGATGCCAAGAAGTAAGAGAAGAGCGTTGGTCACATAAACTCCAGGGTAGGTACTTCTTGCAGTCTAGCGATTCCCGCGTCCCGCGCGGCGAGCACGGTAGGATTTACGTAGTAACAAGGGAGGCAGCCGTGGATTCTTTACGTGTCATCTTCATAGGCGATGAGTTGGTGGCCGGGTACGGCGATGCGCGGGCCCTCGGATGGACGGGCCGCGTTATGGCACGCACTCTCACCGATCCTCCGCTTCTCCCCCTCACTTTGGCTGTGCCCGGTGAAACGATTTCGGAGATGGCGGAGCGCTGGGAGCGGGAAGTTGCTTTGCGTACCGGACCGGATATTGAGGCGCGCCTGGTTATCGGGCTGGGTAGTCACGATCTGGAGCGCGGGGGCACCATGGCGCGGGCGCGCCTGCACCTGGCGAATCTGCTGGATTCCGCGGACCGTATGCGGATGCGCCCCTTCGTGGTGGGCCCGCCCCCGCGCCCGGATCTGCCCCGCGATGTGCAGCTCAATTTGTCCAATGCCTACCGGGATGTGACCGAGCGGCGCCGTTTCCCCTTCGTGGATACTTTTAGCCCGCTGGTTGACCACGAGCAGTGGAATACCGATATGGACCTGAGCGGGGGTTATACGCCCCGCCAGGCCGGTTACGGGCTTATGGCCTGGCTGGTGCTCCACCACGGGTGGAACCAGTGGCTCGGGATTCGCGAAGCTCTTTAGTGGCTTAGTAGTATGCTCCCTGCCGGAAATCCCAGCTGAGGAATGATTCGGAAAGCAGCTGGAGAATCCGATCCAGGTACACACCCTTACGGATAAGTACCGGCGCCGGGGCAACCATGCGCTGCCCGTTCTGTTCGGGCACCAGTTTCCCGGATTCATCTACGAAAGACACCATTACCCCCTGCTCCCATCGCGTGGCTTCTGAGGCATCGGGCTGGATGGACGTCACGTAGTCATCGGCTTCGATCACCAGGTCCGCTTCGGTGGCGATATCGGTTCCGATCCCTTCCACCTTGCCGCGGTTCCCGCGCCCGGAAGGGTTCGCCGAGGAGGCAAAGACCAGCTTCTCATCCTTCTCCCACAGCTCCGCCGCGATCTGCTCGGCAGCCCTGCCGTAGCGAATCACGAAACAGGAGGTTCCGCGTCCGTCGCGCACCAGATTACGTGCTTCGCCTTCTTCCGGAATGTATTTTTCAGCAGCCTCGGCACGCCAGGGCAGGATGCAGCCCATGAGGATATCTTTATCCCAGTTCTTCTGGTAAAAATCGCGGATTTCCGGAGTCAGCTGCGCCAGGGTTTCCAGCTCTTGCATGGAGCCACACAGCACCACGGCGGGCTTATTGCGCTTACGGTTCTTCACCGCAAATTTCCGTTCCAGACCGGCCGAATCTGTAGTCGCGATAATATAGCCAACCTTGGTGGGGAGCACGCACATGGCGCCGCCCGCGCGAAGTAGCTGGGTGGCTTCCGTATTCAGTTCGCCATTCCAGTGCACGTATCCTTCAGCCACGCGGGCCTCCTTCTCTTCTCTTATGCCGTGGGTGGTTCCGTTTCCGAGTGAAACCTTCACGCGGAGTTCGTTTCTAGTACGACGCCGCCCGGCGCCTACCGCGCCGGGAAACCGCGCACTCTGGAGACTAATGTAAATTCCAGATTCTGAGACACATTGTTCACATATTGGACGCGCGCATCGTTCCGCGGACTAAAATACCCGCCTGCCCGGGAGCGATACGGAGTAACATATCGGGTGGACTGTCGAAAATATCGCCGATTGCCAATGAGGACGCGGCGCACGAAACACCGTACGGAAAGGCACTAGCGGGAATGAGCGGAGTGGGATCTGAGGGAGTCGACGTTCTTGTTGTGGAATCCCGAATCCTTCGCGTTGAGATCTCCTACGCCGGGAAAACTGGCTGGGCGCTTGCCCATAACCAGGTTCCCGTTATCAAAAACATTCTTGTTACCAACGTTTCGGATAGCGAGGCGAGCGAGCAGGCGCATCTGGAACTTTCCGCTCGCATCGGCACGAATCCGCTTTTCGACCTCACGATCCCCCTTCCCGAACTCCGGCCGGAAAGGCCACCCCGGTAGCACCGCGTTTCCTCGCGCAGACCCGTCTCGACCCGAGCAATCCCCTGCTACAGGCCACCGAATCCCAACCCGGAACCCTGGAAGCGCACCTGCGTACCGAGGGGAGTTCCGCTTCCGGGTATGCCCGGACCGATATACGTATCCTCGCTCCGAATGAGTGGTTCCACGCTCCGGCATATTTTGAGTCCCTGGCAGCTTTTGCGCAGCCCAATGCCCCGCAAATTCCCGCGCTGGTACGCAAGGTTTCCGATTTGCTTAAGGAAGCCACCGGTGATGCTTCCGTGCAGGGATACCAGGCCGGTATCGAACGGGTGCTTCAAATCATGTCGGCTGTGTACGCAGTTTTAGCGGCTGAAGATATCCGTTACGTCACTCCGCCCGCTTCTTTCGAAAATACCGGTCAGCGCATCCGCACTACGGAGGAGGTTCTCACCGCGAAAGCGGGGACCTGCATAGACCTCGTTCTTACGTATGCGGCCCTGGCACAATCCTGCGGGCTACTCCCCGTGATTATTTTGGTGCCGGGGCACGCCCTCGTGGGTATTGCGAGCACGGAGGACGGCCTGCGTGAACCGGTTATTACCGAACCGGCCTCCATCAATAATTATTTACGCTCCGGTGCGGTTCTTGCCTTGGATGCTGCTTTTTACGACGCCGCACTCAGCTTCCCGGATAACCTCAATCGCACCAAGGCGAAGCTGACAGACGGTACTGTTCTTGCTCTCATCGGTCTGGTGGAATCGCACAGAGACGGCCTGCGCCCGCTTCCCACTCAAGCCCCGCCGGCGGCCGCCCTGCCGGACGCCTCAAGCGCGGCCTCCGCCACAGCCGAGGCCGCCACGCCTGCTCCTCACGCACATTCCCCCGCCGCGGCTATTCGAGCTGCCGGGAAACTGGCACAGCAGTTGACCGGAGAGGATTCCGCGGATTATCTCACTTTGGATACCAGCGATGCGGCCCCGGCCCGGGTGCAGCGCTGGAAGCGCGAGCTATTGGATCTCACCTTGCGCAACCGCCTCCTCAATATCAAACCGGCCAAGGAAGTTCTGGAATTTGAGGTCCGGGCTGGAATGTTGGCGGATATCGACGATCGTATCTCCAGCGGGGATCGTATTACGATGCGCGCTCAGGATGATCTTTCCGATAATCGTTTCCTGCGCGGAACCACGGACGTGAGTGATTTATCCGATGCCGAGGTGAGCGATGAACTGAGCGAGCGCGGCATCCTATTCGGGCACGTAACGGAGTACCGCTACACCGAGTTCTTTAAGAACTTGGCTCGTACCACGAAAACGCTGGCGGAGGAAACCGGCTCAGCCAATCTTTATCTCATGCTCGGAACGATGCGCTACACGAGTAAAAACGGGAAAGATGCCAGCGCACCACTTTTCCTCCTCCCGGTACGGCTGGGGGGCGGTTCGGGCCGTTCTCGTTTCACGATCCAAGCCGATAACAGCGCCGAGGCCACCCCCAATCATTCTCTGGTGGAGTGGCTCCATCAGGAACACGGCGTGCATATCACCGCGCTTTCGGAGCCGAAACTTGATGCTTCCGGTCTTGATATTGACTACGCGCTCCGTGAGATTTCCGCCGCGCTGGTGCGCGAGAATCTTCCCTTTACGGTGACTCGGGATGTCTACCTAGGTATCGCAAAATTCTCCACGTTCGGAATGTGGCGGGATCTGCGCGATCACTGGGATATTTTCATGGAATCTCCGGTATTTGAACACTTGACGCTGCATCCCGGGGAAAGCTTCGTGGAACCGAGTGACCTCCCACCGATTGAGCAGATTACCCCGAACGAGGCGGAACTCAATCTTCCTATTCCCGCGGATGGTGCGCAGATGCGCGTGGTATCGGCTGCCGGCAAGGGATATAGCTTCGTGGTGGAGGGGCCTCCGGGAACCGGAAAATCCCAAACCATCACGAATATCCTGGCCCATCTCCTGGAACAGGGGAAACGGGTACTATTCGTCGCTGAGAAGCAGGCCGCGCTCGACGTCGTCAAAACACGCATGGAACGCATTGGCCTGGCACCTTTTATTCTTGATTTACACGGTGGGGAGCAACGCCCCCAGGCGATTCGGGATCAATTGCGCGGTGCGATTGACGCGAGTGTCCATTACGATATGCACCGCTGGGATAATGCGCGGGCACTGTTGCGTTCCCGTCTAGAACCGCTCGCGGCCTACCCGGCGCTCGTGCACGGAATGAATGCGGCCGGGCATTCTCTCTGGTCGGCCGTCACCGCGTCTCTCGATCTTGGTGAGGGAGCGGTCGCGGTAGTTCCGCAACGCTTCGTCACCGCTCCGAATGCGCGGGTAACCATTGCCGCTATTGATGAAGCGCTGCCCAATATCGCGGTGCGAGCACGCAGTACCGATCTATCCGCGATGTCCGCCTGGCGACTGGTGGGCCCGTATCACGCCCCGGTACCTGAGCTTATGCATGCTTTCGACGGGCTCGCGAGCATGGCCGCGCAATGCGAGAAGTACCCGGAACTGGCCGATACCCTCGAAAGTGTTCCACTCGGGGACGTACGTAAGGCACTTGATGGAACATCACCCCTTTTAGATCCGGATGAGGCCCGGCAGCTGGCTTCCTCCACGTGGAAAATCGCGACGGTTGCCGATAAGCTTTCCCGGCTCGCTCCCGAACTGGAGTTTTTCACTGAGATTTTCTCTCCCACGTTCTTCGCGTACGGCGATACCTCCGCACTTAGCCGCGCGCTTGCTGAGCTCGCGGAGGGCGGCTTCTTCGGGAAGAAGAAGCGCCTGGCGGCGTACCGTTCGGCCCTTATTCCGGCGCTGCCCGCCGGGAAGGAACCGGATGTTGAAGGCGAGCACTCCCCTGACGCAGTCCGGGCCGCGCTCGGCCGGCTGAGCTATATGCGCCGCGCCTTAGCTGATCTGGAGACCGAACTAGAGAATATCCCGGGAGCTCGCCAGCGCGTGAGTGTGGCTCTCAGCGACCCGAGTGCTCCGGCAGCTCTCGCGGAGGCCGCGGATTCTCTCCAGCGTTCTTTGGAGCTTTCTACCCGTTTCCCCGCCCTGGTGGAGTTAACCCGCCGCGCCGGCAGCCTGGATGATGCTCGCGCTGCGCTCGACATCATCAGCACCACCTGGAATTCCTGGGTGAATGCCGCCGATCTGCAACTCCCCTCGGAGAAGCGGTGGATGAGCGTTTTTAAAGAATGGTATCCGCGCTGGTCAGCAGCCGGGCGTGATTCCCTGGCTGCCGCGGTTGAATGGCGCCGTGCCACCGCGATCTTGCGTGAGAACGGCCTGGAAGAATTCCAGCACCAAATCGAAATGGGTGAGGTTCCCGACCGTGATATCTCCCTCGCCTTCCGCCGCGGGGTGGCCTCCACCAGCGCGGAAGAGCGCATGCGGGCTTTCAGCGGTCATATTTCCCTTTCGGAACAAAATAGTTCGGATCTCACTCGCCTCCAGGAAGCTTTCGCCGCGATCCAGGGTGAAGCCACCCAAGCGCTACCGGCTACCCTTATGGCGCGGCGTTCGTTCCGCCCCGGGGAACTCCACGGGAAAGTGGGAACTCTGCGGCGTAACCTGGATCGCAAACGCGGAGCGCGCAGTTTCCGCTCACTGCTCGAAGAATTCACCGAGGAGATCCTGGAAGCCACGCCCTGTTTCTTTGCTAGCCCGGCATCGCTTGCCACGTTCGTGGATCCGACTGCCGTAGTTTTCGACGTCGTCATTTTTGATGAGGCGAGCCAAATTACCGTTGATCAGGCAATGGGGGCCATCGGCCGCGCCAAAGCGGTTATTATCTCCGGGGATAGCCGGCAGATGCCGCCTACGCGGTTCGGGAAAACCGGCCCGTTCAGCGGTGATGATGAGGACCTGGACGATCCGGATCGACCCCTCGTGGAGACGGTGGTCAGTGATCTGGAATCGATTCTTTCCGAGGCGGTCGAATCCGGCCTGCCGCGGCTATGGCTGTCCTGGCACTACCGTTCCCGGGATGAATCCCTCATTGCCTTCTCTAATGAGGCCTATTACGAAGGCAAACTCTCCAGTTTCCCCTCGCCCGGTAACGCGGCACTTTTTGGCGGGGCAGGCGTGAGTATGCGGCGCGTGGATGGAGTATTCGACCGCAGCCGCGGTGCCACTTTCCGAACGAATCGGGTGGAAGCCGAAGAAATTGTGCGTGATATTCACCGGCGCCTCAATTCCCCGGCATTAGCGCACCAATCAATCGGAGTCGTCACCTTCAATATCCAGCAGCGCAACCTCATCCTGGACTTGCTGGAAGATTCGCGCGATCCTCTTATCCGCGCCGCAATGGAACAGGAAAAGGATCCGCTTTTCGTCAAGAACCTCGAAAACGTTCAGGGCGACGAACGCGATGTCATTATTTTCTCCACCGCATTTTCACCGCGCGAGCCGGGCGGCCCCCTTCCTCTCAATTTCGGGCCGCTCAGCCGCGAGGGCGGCGAGCGCCGTTTCAACGTTGCCATTACCCGGGCCCGCAGCGAGGTGCTGGTGGTCACTTCTTTCGATCCGGAAGACATCGACCTCAATCGCACCCGCTCGCGCGGAATGCAGGACTTGCGTGAATATATGCTGCGGGCTCGCGCCCGTACTCAGAACGACGGCGCAGCTACCGCACCGGTGGATACGGATGCGGAAGGAAGTTCCGCTCTTCCCCGCGCCCTGAGCATTAACGACAACCCGGTCCGTGACCGACTCATGCACGAACTGCGCGAGCGCGGCTGGGAAGTGGAGGCCGATTACGGCCTCTCGAGTTACACCCTAGATATCGTGGTGCGCGAGCCGGGGAGCAAGGTATGGCTTCTGGCTGTCATGTTCGATGATGAAAAGTGGAGTTCGCTCCCCACCGTGACTGATCGGGATATCACTCCGCAGCTGCTGACCTCCATGATGGGGTGGCTCGCGGTGGAACGGGTGTGGCTTCCGGAGCTGCGTCGCGATGCGGCCGGGGTTATTGACCGCATTGATGCATCGGCACGGGCAGCCAAGGAACGGTACGCGGCGGAGGAACGGAAGGCAGAAAAACGCCAGGAACGGGCCGCGAAGAAGCTGGCCGGCCGCAAAGCCAAACTCGCCCGCCAGGCAGCAGCGGATAGCGATGCCGCGGCTGGCGAGGAGCTCACTCGAAACGCGAAACTTACTCCGAAGCCGGAGTTCACCTCGGCCCCGGAAGGCAGCCGCACTCCAGTGAGCGCCGGCCAAAAGTCAGTAAGCGCCCACCAGGACCCGGATGCTGAACCGGCCCTCACCTGGCGCGAAGTCCCCTCGGCGCAGCGCAGCACGCACACAAAAGCGAAACGTGCGGCTGAGCCAGCGCAGCACGGCACCCAGGAGGACCCGCAAACAACCCCGCAATCTGCCCCGCAACCGAAGCGAAGTACAATTCGAGTCGCTCTCAAACCAGCCACCCCGGAAAATCCCACTAATACTTCTGAGGAACGCTGGCGTTTTGGTGAAGCCTGGGAAAAACACGGCACGAAACCCGGAGAATCTGTCCGTCAAACAAGCGCGAGCGTTGATGACTGGGGTACCGATATTCCGCCATGCCCAGCACCGTTAACTCTCCCGGACACGTCGCTCTTGGGAAGTCGGGAGGAGCTGGAATTCCCCATGTCTACCGCGCGAACAGCCGAAGTTCGCGAAGCTGTGCGGGAGATGATCGAAGAGAGTGCACCGCTTCCTCTGCAGTCCTTGCGGGTAGCGATTGTTAAGAGGTTCGGGCGGCAACGAACTTCCGAGAAGGTTAACAAAATACTCGATACCTTCATCCCTCAGGATCAGATTTTCGTTGATGATTCCGATGGCCAAGAATTCGTATGGCCTGAGGATGTCTACCCGGAGAATTGGCATTACTACCGGCCCTATCCCGGCCGAGGCATCAACGAGATTCCACTGCGCGAAATCTATAATATGGCGCGCGTATTGGTTGACAAGTATCCGGGAGAATACCGGTGGGGCGAATACCCTGATGAGGATTTCGTGCGCCGTATTCTCAAAGAATTCAGTCTCTTGCGGCTCAGCCCGGATTCCCAAGCTCGGGTGAGCGAAGCGGTGCTTTTGTACGGTAACGAGCACCGGGACTAGCCGGCAGCAAAGCGGCTCCCGCACTGAACGTAATGCGGGAGCCGCTTATTTTCTACCATTCAAGCGGATCGCTTGTGCCGCGCTCGTGGCGGGCCGCCTTAACGGATTCTGCGAAGCCGGGAGTGCTCACTAAGCGCAAAGTTTCGTGAAGGGCCCGCCAGTTATCCTCGCTCACCAGAACGGCATTGGCCCCCTGGCCCGCTTACCCGAGCGGGCGGCTCCGGTAGAGGCGCGGTGCGAGCCAGAGGAGCGCGCAGGCAGCGAGCGCCGTCGTCGTTCCTATCCACCCCACAGGCCCGCGGCCAGAACCACCACGGAAAGCAGAAGAACGATCGCGAGCAGCCAGAGCGCCGCTAACGCTTGCCAGATTTACTCGTAGTGCGTCCACATCCTTAGAATCGTGACACACCTACGTTTTTCATCCACTTCGTAAACAAGGCGATGCTGAATATTGATCCTTCGCGAAAAGCATCCCGAAAGTTCACCAATAAGCTTCTCGTATCGCGGCGGTGTCTCAAAGGGATCGCGCGTTAAGATTTCGAGCAACTGGGCGGTCTTGATTTTAAGACCGCTTTGAGAGAGAAGTTTCGCGTCTTTTCGAGCCTGACGAGAGAATTCTAACGACCACGCCTCTACCAATCGAGAGCCTCACTCGTGCCACCCTCACGCCGAGCCTCCTTTACCGACTCAACGAAACCGGGAATGTTCGACAAGTACAAGGTTTCTTGAATAGCACGCCAGTCATCTTCCCCAACCAGGACAGCGTTATGGCGTTGCCCCGAAATGGTAACCGGGGTGCTTTCCTCGTTTACGACATCGATAAGACGATACAGATTCGCTCTAGCCGCGGTAGTGGTTATAACGTTCATACCAGCAGCGTACGCCATTCCGTACGAACTCTCTAGAGGTACTCCCCTCCCGCTTACCCGAGCGGGCGGCTCCGGTAGAGGCGCAGTGCGAGCCAGAGGAGCGCGAAGGCCGCGAGCGCCGTCGTCGCTACTATCCACCACAGGCCCGGGACCTCAGCACCACTCGCCACCGCACCCACCGCATCATTCAAACCGAGCGGGCTGTAGCGCGCGCCCGCCTCCCACATGCCGCCGAAAGCTAGCACGAGGTACGCAACGAAACCGATACCAGCACTGGCCAGCATATTTCCCGTTGCCACTGCGGCCAGAACCACCACGGAAAGCAAGAAAACAATGGCGAGCAGCCAGAGTGCCGCGGCTCCCAGGAGCGCGAGCACGGCGCCGTCGTCGAAAAGAATGCGGGTGAGAAGGCCGGCCACCGCGCTGCCACCGAAAGCCACCGCTGCCACCAGGAGCACCGTGCTCAGCATTTTCCCGGCGAAAACGGCCGTGCGGCTCACCGAACGCGTTACGATCAACACCACCGCGCCGCCGAGCATCCCCGTGACGATCTGGTAGGCGCCGAGCATCACGAAAAGCACCCCGAAAATCTGGTGGAGGTTTTTCACCCATTGCGCGTGTGCCTGGATCCAGGTGGGCTCGGGCATGGCTGCGCCGAGCGCCGCCGCGGTATCCGGCCCGGCCAGCGCGGCAATAATATCGGGAGCGTAGAGCGCCGTCAGCGGGGAGACCGCCGCGAGCAGCAGCGCCAGACCGAGCACCACCCAGGTGCTGGGCACGCGCAGCAGACGGCGCAGGTCGTAGCGCAGCACCGCTCGGTTGCCGGTGCGGATTTCTGCGGAACTCATTGGCTTACCCTTCCGCGCGAGAGGTATTCGTACACATGCTGGAGCGAGGGTGGGGCGACATCAAGTTGCGCCTCCACGCCCGCGGCCCCGCACGCTGCCGCGATAGCGCTACGCGCCGCGTCGGTTTCCTCGCGTGCCACGCTCACCTGCACCGTGGCGCGTTCGGGCCGGTAGAGCGCGAGCACTTCATCGAGGGGCCCTTCGGCCAGGAGCGTGCCCTCGTGCAACATCCCCACGTGGTCGCACACCTGCTGCACATCCGCGAGCAGATGCGAGGTGAGAAGCACGGTGGTGCGCCCGGCCAGCTCGCGAATAATATTCAGCACATCCGCGCGGCCGAGCGGATCGAGGGCGCTCGTCGGTTCATCCAGCACCAGGAGCCGCGGGGCACCCACCAGCGCCAGGGCAATTCCCAGGCGCTGCGTCATGCCGCGGGAAAACCCGCCGATATTCCCTGGGGCGCGGGTCAGGCCCACCAGCTCGAGTAGATTAGCGGCCCGGCGGCGAGCCACCGCGCGTTCCACCCCGGACACCTCGCCGAAAAATTCGAGGGCCTGCGGCGCGCTCATCCACCCCGGCAGGCTGGGTACGTCCGGAAGGTAGGCGACGCCGGGCACCGGAGCAGCCGGCAGCGTCCCCCGCTCAAACCCGAGCACCCGCGCCGTGCCGGAACTGGCGGCGATAAGCCCCAGCAGAATTTTAATTGTGGTAGTTTTCCCGGCGCCGTTTCCGCCGATCAACCCGTACACCGAGCCCGCGGGAACGTGCAAATTAACATTCGTGAGGGCGGCGAGCCCCGCGAAATTCTTACTGAGATTTTCGGTGCGAACCGCGTACATGCTACCCATAGAGCTCACGCACCGTGTCGCTCGCGTTGGCGGATTGTGACGGGGACGTAGTTTCCGTGGCGGCACCGGTTGCCCCGGTAGCAGCGGCAGCCCGCCGTTCTTCCCAGGCCTGCCGCTGCGCCAATGCCTGACGCGCCCGCGCGTACATAAGGAGGAACAGCAAGATCCCCACCAGCGAGCCGAGCAGAATAATCACCGCCCACCCCGGGCGCGGCACCCCGGCGAGCTGCCGCTCCGGCCACCGCGACAGCAGCACCAGGCTCGTGATCAGCAGGGCGAGTTGAATCAGTGCCACGATTCCCAGGGCGATCTGCGCCGCCGCGGGCAAAGCAAGAAAATCTTCCATGGTTACT
Source organism: Actinotignum schaalii FB123-CNA-2 (assembly GCF_000411135.1). Lineage (GTDB taxonomy): Bacteria > Actinomycetota > Actinomycetes > Actinomycetales > Actinomycetaceae > Actinotignum > Actinotignum schaalii_A. Next base: position 131,847 of record NZ_KE150262.1, read on the forward strand.
CAGTTTCTTTCGTATCGGGTGAGGGTGCGACACCGCGCGCGGCCGGGTTTTCCGAATGCTCGCGTTTAAGCACACGGTCCAGATTCCGTAGCGCGCCGCGCGTAGTAGCGACGACGACGCCAGCTGCCACCGCAGGAAGTGCCACCGCGGTGCATCCGGCCAGGAGGGATGCCAAGACTGGGCGGTGGCTGGCATAGCGGTCCTGTGCCGCAAGTGAGAGGAGAGCCGTGGCCTGTAATCCGGTGGCGAACGCAGCGGCTGGAACATCCACGCGTTCGCGATTACTCCAGGCCGCGAGCGCCGTGCCGGTAGCACCGAGGAGCGCGGCGGGCGCCACGGCCCGCGCTGCCGGAACTATGCCGCGCGGGCGCAGGTTGGCACGAAAACCGGAGGGAAGGAGCCGGTGGCGGCGGGCCACCAATGCGGCTGCTCCCACAGTGAGCGTTCCGCCAAGCGCGGGCGCGATGCTGAGGGCGCGGCTGATGTGGGGAGGAATATAGTCTTCCAGGTCCGGGAGGGAATCATCCGGGCGGATCATTCCCAGGCGTACCGCGAGCGCGCCCATATTAATATCCCAGCCAACTCCGAAGCTGCGCGGCACGAAAATCCGGGGATTTTCCGGTTCGAACCAGCGCGAGCGGGCTTCGCGGGAGCGCCGGGCTTCCAGGGAAGCGGGGATTCCGAAGAATGTGGGGGTTGTAGGCGAGCTAGGCTCCGGCATTGTTATCACCTCGGTCGGTTGTGAGGGCGGTGAGATGGGATGTGACGACGGCGGCAAGGTTGCGCCATTCGCCAGCGAGTCGTTCCCCGTAGCTGCGGCCAGCCGCGGTAATCGTGTAAATCTTGCGCGGGGGCCCGGCCGGGGATTCCTCCCAATGAATGGCCAGGTGGCCGGCCTTTTTGAGGCGGTTAAGAAGCGGGTAGAGGGTGCCGGCTGATACCGCCATACCCGCATTTTCCAGGCGCTGGAGCAATGCCCCGCCGTAGGCCGGAGCCCTGGAAAGCGAGGCGAGCACGATGAGTTCAAGCACGCCTTTACGAAGCTGGGAATCAGCCACCACTCCCCCTTTTAGTCACCGCGGTGCGGGTGCCGTGCGGGCACGTTCGCACCGCTTGTATGCATCACATAGTAGTAGGGATGGCACAGTAGCGCGGCGAGTTTTCAGGATATGAGAAATCCAAGCAGTGCTACCACACGGAAACTGGCTGTCCCTACTGATTCTTCCGAACATAGGAAATACTAAAGGCGCGTGCCCGCCTAAACTCTTGGCGCGCGCTAGGGAAGGCGTAAGCACCACCCTCGAAGTTATGGAAGATGTCGATACCACGCCCTAGGAAAATGATCCAGCCGGTGTCGGTACGCAACCAGCGGTCGTGAGCGTCCGGATCGAAAATCACCTCGAAGTCAATACCCTGGGCCGCGGCATTTTTCGCGATCTTCTCGAACATTTTAACCCGACCACCGTGGTACTCCACCTTTTTTGTCGTAAGTGTATGCAGCCGAAAGCGGCATCGCTTTTCGGGATTTTTCACGAGGGCCACAACCGCCATTAGTTCGACGAGGTTACGCCCCTGATACGAATGGCTGATGAACGGGTCATGCAATTCGATGTTCGCACATCCACGCAAATGGGCTGCAAACAACGTCTCAAAAGAGACACCAGTTTGTCCCTCCTCAAAGAAGCGATAGCCCGGAAGCGCGACACGGTGCCGACCGCGGCCATGCCAATGCAAAGATTCTTGACCGCCATGATCCTCATCTGCTTCCAGTACATGCTTTCCCATAAGGAAAATATAGATGACTAGCCGCGTGCTCTCCGTAGAGGTGGCTGATCCCACCCGCGGCATTCACCAGAGGGATATACCCCGCCGGCTCGGGGGTATGTTTTCCGAGGTGTACTGCACCTGTAAAACAATCGCAGTACAGCTGTGAAAACACGCCCCCTCCCCGCTGGTACTCATGTGGCTATTGGGATTATTCTGATGGAATCTTGGATCGAGTTGAGCGGCGGCGTACCCCGCCGAAGCCCATTCCGCCAGCTAACGGCGTCGTCGTAAAAATAAAGGGCCCGGAAACCGGACCCTCTACACTTCTCGCAACAGCGAGCACCCCACTTTAGGAATTGGGGCGCTTGCCGTGGTTCGCCTTCTTCTTGCGGCGATCCTTGCGCTTACGACCACGCTGGCTCATGTTCTCTCCTCACGTCACGTTTTCTCAGCTCGTAAACGAGCAACCACATTAGCTTACCAAGGGCTGCCGGTCAGGTAAATAAAACCGGCACAATGTGGCGAAAATACCCGAACCGGCGCGGCATCCGCGCGAAGCGTAACGCGCACTACCCGAAATCGCGGGTAGTGCGCCGGTAGATCGAAATCTGTTGTGCAATCCGCACCCGCAACGTCGCCGGCGCGACCTCCCGGCACGAAGCTCGTAAAATATCACGCACGTGAGTTTCCGCTTCGGCCCGTTCCGTGCAGCGCGAACAGCCCGAAATATGGGCCTGCAAACGCTCGCTTTGCACCGCCGAAAGCTGGTGATCAAGATACTCGAAAAGATAATCCGTAATATCCCTGCAGGAACACTCCCCCGCCGCGCTATCCAATTCAACTCCGCGGTTCCGGAACGAGTCTTCTACCCCGCGCTGCAACCTATCCTCACCGCTCACTGCTTCTCCTTCTTCCCATAGCCGAGTTCACGCGCGTAGTCCGCGAGCAATTCCCGCAGCTGCTTACGCCCGCGATGCAGACGGGACATCACCGTTCCGATCGGTGTTTCCATGATGTCCGCAATCTCCTGGTAGGAGAAGCCTTCAATATCCGCAAGGTAGACAGCCATGCGGCGGTCCTCCGGCAACGCACTCAAAGCATCGCGAATTTCCGATTGCGGCAGATTCTCCAGGGCCTCCGCCTCCGCGGACATCATCCCCGAGGACGCGTGCGAAGCCGCCCGATATTCCTGCCAATCCTCCACTTCCGAGGAATCAGCCTGCTTGGGCTGGCGCTGCGCCTTGCGGTAATTAGAAATAAAGGTGTTATTGAGGATGCGGTAGAGCCACGCCTTCAAATTCGTGCCCGGCCGATACTGGTGGAAAGCCGAGAAGGCTTTGGCGTAGGCCTCCTGAACCAAATCTTCAGCGTCGGCAGGATTGCGCGTGAGGCGCATCGCGGCCCCGTATAACTGGTCGAGATACGGAAGAGCATCCCGCTCGAACCGCGCGGCGCGTTCGGCGGCGGTTTCATCGGGGGCGCTTCTTATTAGGTCTGTGCTCATCATGATCTAGCCTAGCCCGTCTGCTGGACTAACATGGGTATAACGCCCGGAAAACGCAGGTATATTCCCCGATTTAGTGTAACAATATAGGTATGGGTATGATTCGATTCCTCGCGCGGCCCCTGCTCGCCGCGCCCTTTATCGCACAAGGGTTATCCGCGGTACGCCACCCCGAGGACCACCAGGAACGGGTGGAGAACATCGCCGGCCTTGCCGGCATGGCCGGGGTTGATCTCGAATCCGTTGACACCACCACTCTCACTCGCGCACTGGGCGCCGTCCAGCTTATCGGCGGGGCTTTCCTCTCCATCGGCAAATTCCAGCGTCTATCCGGAGCTGCGCTCGCCCTCACCCAAATCCCGGTAGCCCTGGCCAATCACCCGGTCTGGGCAGCTGAAAAGAGCGAACGCCGCGAGGTGCTGGGCGGGCTGCTCGGCGCGCTCGGGCTGGCCGGCGGCGCCGCGCTGGCGTGGACGGATCGCAAAGGCAAGCCTTCCCTGGGGTACCGTGTTTCCGAATGGCGCGATCAGCGCAATGAGCTCGCGGATGTGCGGGCGCAAGCACGCGAACAAATCAGAGAGGCGAAGCGTTCCTAAATGACTGACCTGTGGCCAGCACCGTTCCACCCATCCCCCGTTCGCGGCAGCGTGGACGTTCCCGGGTCCAAATCGCTTATGGCGCGTTTCCTCATCACCGCCGCGCTGGGGGAAGCCGGCACGGCTGGGCGTATCGTCGCGCCCCTGCGCGCCCGCGATACCGAGCTCATGGCCCGCGCCCTCGCGGATATGGGCGTGGGGGTGGCCTGGCAGCGCGGCGCGACCGAAGCTGAGGATATTCTCGATATTTCCCCCGCTCCCCTCCACGGCGCCACCATTGACGCGGGGCTCGCCGGCACGGTCATGCGTTTCGTACCGCCGCTGGCCGCTTTCGCGCGCGGTGAGGTTGTGATTGATGGCGACGACGCCGCCCGCGTGCGCCCCATGGACCCGGTCGTGCGGGCCCTGCGTGACCTGGGAGTGGAGGTTGATGCCGCCAGCGATAGCGCCGGGCGGGCGGTCCTCCCGGTGCGGGTCCACGGACAGGGGCATCTGGCCGGAGGAACGGTGGAGATTGATTCCTCCGCCTCCTCGCAATTCATTTCCGCACTGCTGCTGGCGGGTCCGCGCTGCGAAGGCGGGCTGGTGCTGCGCTCGGTGGGGCCCAAGGTTCCTTCCGCTTTCCACCTGGCTATGACGGTGGACGTGCTGCGCCGGGCCGGTATTCAGGTTGAAGAATTCGCGGCCGGCGGGGCGCCTGCGGATCGCGAGCACCCGGCGGTGGAATGGCATGTGCATCCTGGCATACCGCAACTGGGAACAGTGGTGTTAGAACCGGATCTTTCCAACGCATCCCCCTTCCTGGCCGCCGCTATGGTGACGGGTGGAACCGTGGAAATTCCGCGCTGGCCGGAACGCACCACCCAACCCGGGGCGCAGATCGTCGATATTTTCACGGCCATGGGAGCGCGCGCCCACCTGCGCGCGGATGGCGTCCTCGAACTCACCGGGCCGCGGGACATTGCCCCGCTTGACGCGGATCTCAGCGATGTAGGCGAGCTCACGCCCACAATCGCCGCGGTGGCGGCTTTTGCGACCGGGCCGAGCGCGCTGCGCAATATCGGGCAGTTACGCGGGCATGAAACCAACCGTCTGGCCGCGATCACGGCGGAACTGAGCGGCGTGGGAATTCCCGCCCGCGAAGAAGGCGATGACATTATCATCACCCCGCCAGCGGTGCCGAGCGGGGCGGGTGGGCCGGCCCCGCGAGCCACGGGCGAAGGCCCGGTCATCCGCAGCTACGAGGATCACCGCATGGCAACTTTCGGGGCGATCCTCGGCCTGCGCATCCCCGGACTGCGCGTGGAAAATATTGCCACCACCGGGAAAACCATGCCGCGTTTCGCCCATATGTGGACAGACCTGGTGGGCCGATGAGGGATATCGGTACCGACGATCCGCGCGTGCGGGTGCGCCCCGGAAAGGGCTCGCGGCCGCGCACGAAGATTCGGCCCGATTACTCCGACCGGCCCCTCGGCCAGGTCGTCACCATTGACCGCGGGCGCTACACCGTGCTCATGAACCACGGCACCCGCATCATTGCGGTCAAAGCGCGGGAATTGGGCCGGGGCGCCGTCGTCGTTGGAGATAAAGTACGCCTGACCGGTGACCTGTCCGGACGCAAGGACACCCTGGCCCGCATCGTTTTTATCGAGGAACGCAGCTCGCAACTCACGCGTTCCACGGACGAAGGAAACGAACGCGAACGTACCATTGTGGCGAACGCGGATCAGATGGCGATCGTGGCGGCGCTCGCGCAACCCGAACCGCGGCGCGGCATGATTGACCGTTGCCTGGTGGCCGCGCGCGATGCCGATATGGATCCGCTACTCATCCTCACCAAAACGGATCTGGCGCGCCCGGACGCCTTGCGCGCGTATTACGAACCGCTCGGGGTACCGGTTCTTGCAACAGCTTTAGGGTACGACGACGCAACTCCCGCGGCCGGGGAACCTGCAACGGACTCGGGCTTGGAAGCAGTGCGCGCGGCGCTGCGCGGGCGAACCACGGTGCTCGTGGGCCATTCCGGGGTGGGTAAATCCACTCTTCTCAATGCGCTGGTGCCCGCCGCGGCGCGCGAAACCGGGCACGTCAATGAGGTGACCGGAAAAGGCCGCCACACCTCCACCTCCGCTATCGCCTTTCCGCTACCCGGTGGTGGGCAGCTTATCGATACGCCCGGGGTGCGCAGCTTCGGGTTGGCCCACTTGGATGCCACCGACATCCTCCACGGCTTCCCCGACCTGGAAGAAACCGCGCTGGAATGTCCACGCGGATGCAGCCATGCAGCCACCGAACCCGAATGTGCCCTCGATAGCCTCACCGATCCACGCCTGCGCGAGCGAGTGAGTTCCTTACGCCGTGTGCTCGCCTCGCGCGGCTTTGAAGAATGGGAGAAATAAATGGATACCAGCGCCACCATCGCCTTTCTGCACACCGTTGCGGATGCCGTGGACGCCCTTACCCTGGAACGTTATGAACGCCGCCGTCTCACCGTGGATACGAAGCCTGATAATTCGCCGGTATCCGACGCAGATCGGGCCGCCGAACGGCTCATCCGCGAGTATCTGGAGCGAGATTTTCCCGGGGACGCCGTCTACGGGGAAGAGGAAGGCGGCAGCCTCGAGCACGCTCCGCGGCGTTGGATTATTGACCCGATTGACGGCACCCGCAACTACGTGCGTCACAACCCGGTGTGGGCCACTCTCATCGGTGTCGAGGAAAATGGGCAGATGGTGGCCGGTATGGCATCGGCTCCGGCGCTCGGGAGGCGCTGGTGGGCGAGCCGTGGAAACGGGGCGTGGCTGAGTGAAAACGGGGGCGAACCCCAGCGCCTGCGCGTCTCCGATATTGATCGAATGGACCGGGCTGCTTTCGGTTTTTCTTCCCTCTCGAGCTGGGACGAAACGGGGCGCATGGATACGCTCATCGCCTTTGCCCGCGCCACCTGGGGTACTCGTGCCTACGGGGCTTTCTGGCCCTATATGCTACTTGCCGAGGGCGCTTTTGATATTGCCGCGCAGCCGGGCCTGGATGTTTACGATATGGCTGCGCTGGTGCCGATCGTGGAAGAGGCCGGGGGAACCTTCACCTCGCTGGAGGGCAAGCCGGGCCCGTGGTGGGGAAGTGCGCTGGTGACCAATGGAAAGTTGCACACGGCCGCCCAAGCAATTATTAATGAGACACATATGCAACCGGGCAGCGGGGAAGAGACGCGCCCGGATAACCGGAACTAGCCGAAGGAGGAACTGTGGGACGCAGTGATAAGGCCGAGCCGTTAATCGAGAACGAGGGCCTTCCCGCCAGCGCGCCCGCAAACGCACCCACGAGTGCGCCCGCGCGCGAAGTTCTCACCTGGGAGCGGTTCGGCGAGGTCACCCGCGAACTCGCCCGCGACATCTGGGATTCCGGTTACCGCCCGGAGATTATCGTGAGCGTGGCACGCGGCGGACTGCTTCCCGCCGGCGCAATTGCCTACGCTTTGGACCTCAAGAGCATGCTTGTCCTCAATGTCGAGTTTTACACCGGTATCGGCGTCACGCTTAAAGATCCACGCCTGGTGGAACCCTCCGGTGACGTGCGTGGAATGGCGGGCAAAAAGGTTTTAATTGTCGACGACGTCGCTGACTCGGGGCGTACCCTCCGCTTCGTCAAGGAACTCTGCGAAGAGTACGCCACGGAGATTCGAGTGGCGGTCCTTTACGAAAAGTCGCGCTCGGTACTCAAACCTGATTATGCCTATTTGCATACCGACTCGTGGATTGCCTTCCCTTGGTCGGATAAGGACCCGGTCAACGGGGGTCAGGCGGAAGCCTAAAAATTTTTGTCGTAGCCCCACAGTAGGCTGAAGCCATGAAGATCTTGCACACCTCCGATTGGCATCTCGGGCGCACCCTGCACCGGGCGGATCTCACTCCCGCCTTTGAGCTGTGGGTGGATCACGTGGTGGATACCGTGCGGGAACGTGAGGTAGATGCCCTCCTTATTAGCGGGGATGTCTATGATCGCAGCGTTCCACCCGCTCCCATGGTTGAGCTTTTTTCGCGCACCCTGCGGAGGCTCGCGCAGCTCACCACCGTCATTTTGATCTCCGGGAACCATGATTCCCCCCAGCGCCTGGGCTTCGGTGCGGAACTTTTCCAGGAGCGTATTGTTATTCGCACCGATCCGCTGCGCTGCACTCAGCCGGTAGAGGTGCGGGACCGTGCCGGGAAGCTCGGAGCGCTGGTCTACCCCGTTCCCTATTTGGATCCTGATGTGGAACGGCGCCGCCTGGCGGGCGGTGATGCGCGCGTTGGTGTGGATGATTCGGATAGCGCAAAGTTGCTAGAGCGCTCGCACGCCGCGGTGATGCGCGCAGCTGTGGGGCGTATTGCCGCGGATATCCAGCACGGCCCGCACGCCGGCCAGCCATTGGCCCGTATCGTTATGGCACATGCCTTCGTTGCCGGCGGGGCGGCCAGTGAATCCGAACGCGATATTTCGGTGGGCGGGGTAGAAGTTGTTCCCGCCTCGCTTTTCGCCCTGGATGGTGCGGGGGAACGCGCTACCCGGGGCCTCAGCTACGTGGCTCTCGGTCATTTACATTCTCCGCAGCGGGTAGGTGGCGCGCCAGAGCCGGGTACTTCTGGCATGAGCGAGCTGCCTCCTATGCGCTACTCGGGTTCACCCATCGCTTTTTCGTTCTCAGAAACCCGGCCTAAATCTTCTGTTCTTCTCACTTTTGAAGGCGGAGTGTTAGTGGAAGAAGAGCTCATTCCCGCTCCGGTATGGCGCCCCATCGTCACTATCGAAGCGCCGCTAACTGAGGTGCTCAGCCCGGCACACCATAATGATCGGAGCAAATTCGCGCGCATTCTCGTGACCGATCCAGCCCGCCCGGCAGATCTGACCACCCGGGTAAGGGCCGCTTTCCCGCACGCCTTAGAAATTCGCCACGTGGTGGATCCGGCCGCTACCCGCCACAGCACGGCAGATACCCGGCGGCTTGATGCTTTGAGCGTGTTGCGCCAATTCATGACAGAAAGCGGGCGCCGGGATCTCACGGAGGAAGAAGATCATGTCATGGTAACGGCATGGGAAGCCGTTCGCACCGGGGAAAAGGAGTAAGGGCTCATGCAGTTGCGCCGCTTAGAACTTCAGGGTATCGGCTCCTTCGCCGGGCGGGAAGTCATTGATTTTGATGCCCTGGGAGCATCCGGGCTTTTCCTGGTGGAAGGGCCCACGGGGGCGGGAAAATCAACCATTATTGACGCCGTTGTTTTCGGGCTTTTCGGTACGGTAGCCGGTGGGAAAGAAAGTTCAACCGAGCGCCTGCGTTCCACGCATGTTGATCCCTCCACCACCAGCTACGCGGACGTTATTTTCACCATCGAAGCGGGTACGTTCCGGGTGCGGCGCACCCCTAGCTTTACCAAGCCGGGTAATTCCTCCCCCACCGCCGCCACCGCGAAATTGTGGAAGCTCTCCGAAGCCGCAGTGGACCTCGGAGATATAGATGGCGGCTCGCCGATCGCGACCAAAGCTCGCGATGTCGGGGTGTATATCAGCAATCTACTCGGCCTCAATGCGGAACAATTCTTGCAAACTATCGTGCTCCCGCAAGGGAAATTCGCTGAATTTCTACGGCTAGAAAGCCAAGAACGCACCAGGCTTCTCACCCAGATTTTCGATACCCGGGTTTTTGGTTCTGTTACCCAGTGGCTCACGGATCACGCCCGCGCAGCGCGCGGTGCTATTGCGGGCGCTCAGGAAACCTTCGTGCGGGCCGTCTCGAATACCGCGACCGCCTTGGAACTGCCACCTGAAGAAAGTGAATCTCTTACCGCCGCCGCTCAAGGCGTGGATTTACCAGCCGAAGGTGAAAAGGTGGTCGCTGGCCTAGAGCAAGCTCTCGCCACTGCCGCGAAACGTGCTAACGATGCGCTCGCCCGGGCCGAAGAAGCAGAAAACGTATTTGAGCGGGCACAGGAGCACGAAAACGCGCAGCGCACCCTGGCTAGCCGCATCGAACGCCGCACGGAGCTGCGCGCCCGGGCAGGCCAACTCGGCGAACGCAAAGATGCGATCACCGCGGATCGTGCTCGCCTCGCGGCCCACCGCGCCGCTACCCCGCTACTCCCGTATATTCACGCGTTGGCACGGGCTCGCCAAGAAAGCCGTAATTGCGCCGATGCCTGCGCAGAAGCTCAGGCCCACCTCGTTGCTACTTTCGCGAAATTGGGCGCGAGCACAGGGCGGGTTGCTAACCCCATTACTGATATCACCCCTGCCGGAGTGGAATCCGGGCGACGTGCGGTCACGGAGCTAAGCGAAGCCAGCGGGCGCTTGACCGAATTGGAGCGCGCGGAACATGAGGTAGAGCGCAAACAACAGGAAGCTGCCCGCGCTACCGAACAGCTTGCCGAGCGCCGTAGCGCGATGGAAAAGCTACGCGATGAAGCTGCTATTGCCGCAGCTGAACGCGAGGATGTGGAGGGCAAGTTAGATACGGCCCGCACCATCGCGAGTGGTGAGCCCGCGGCCGCGCAGCGGGTACACAGCGCCACGGGTCTCCTCGAAGTATTGGAGCGGGTGGCCGCCAGTGAAAACGCGGAAGCAGAAGCTCGTGCCGCGCTGGCAGATGCCCTCAGCCAGGTCCAGGAAACGGAAAGTAACGCCCGGGAAATCACCGATGCGTGGGTACAGTCCACCGCCGGTGAATTAGCGGGGCAGCTACGTGAGAACGAGCCCTGCCCGGTGTGCGGGTCATGCACCCACCCGGCTCCCGCTCCCCCGGAAGCTGTTCGCGCCACCGCCGCGCAGGTGAAAATCTCCCAAGAAGCAGCCTCCGCCGCCCGGGAAAAATACAGCACCTGCCTAGCACACCTGGAGAAAATAAAAGCCCAGCTTACGGAACAACGTGCCATCGCGGGGGATGTCACTACCGAAGTAGCCACTGCGGAATTAGCTGCCGCCCGTGCTGACTTGAATGCGGCACAACAGGCGGCATTGCGCGTTCTCGACTTGGAGCAGCGGCTCGCGCAGCTTGCCGAACAAACTAGTTCGCGGGAAACATCCTTGGAACAATTACGTAGCGACGTGGCACATTTAGAGGCTGCCAGCACCGCCCATGCTCGTGATATCAGCGAGCAACTCGCGCGCCTCAGCGCGGAATACGCCGGCTTTGCTTCTATCGCGGAGCGCCGCGCGGCTCTTGATGATCTGCGTGAAGCCCAAGATGCCTGGAACACTGCCGCCAGCGGGGTACTCGCTGCGCGTGAAGATGAACAAACTCGCGGCAAAGAACTCACGGCGGCTCTGGCCGGCACTGAATTCGCGGATGCGGAATCTGTGAACGCTGCCCTGCTCAACGGGGCGGACGAGGCACACCTCCAGGATTCCATCACCGCTTTTGATGAGGAATGCCGCGATGTGAAGCGTGAACTTGCCGAACCGGAGCTCGCTGAGCTTCCTGAAGATGCCCGGGCTGATGTCACAGGGGCGGAAGAAGCCAGTGCACTGGCACGCCGCGCTGCTCAAGAAGCGCGGGCGCACGCCACCCGGGCGGAGAACCAGGCACGATCCGGGCGGGAACGCCTATATACCACTCAGCGGGATCTACAAGCGTGGCGGGCGGTGCGTGAGCATTCCGGGGCGGTTGTACGTTTAGCTTCCTTAGCTACCGCCGGTCCCGAATCGGTAACGAAAGTACCCCTGGAAACCTTCGTGCTACAACACCGTTTCGAGCAAGTTGTTGAAGTCGCTAATGAGCAGCTCACAGATATTTCCCTCGGGCGTTTCGAACTCATCCGAACGGACGAAAAGGAGAAAGGCAGTCACCAGTCGAAAACCGGTCTCGGGCTGGCTGTTATTGACCACGCCGGCCCCGAACCGGTCCAGCGCTCCGTTCGCACACTTTCGGGAGGGGAAACATTCTATGTATCTATCTCCCTGGCGCTTGCCTTAGCGGAAGTGGTGCGCGCGGAAAACGGTGGGATCCACCTTGACACCCTCCTCATTGACGAAGGTTTCGGTTCACTTTCCGACGGAGCACTCGACCAGGTCATGGGGGTGCTGCACGGCCTAGGAAAAAACGGGCGCACCGTGGGCGTTGTCTCGCACGTCTCCGAAATGAAACAGATGATCAGCGAGCGCATCTCCGTTATCCCGCGGGCCGACGGCACCTCACATATCCGCGTGACTGCCTAAAGCGGCTGTCGCCCGCTGTACTGCTCAGCCTCACCCGACCGGCACGGCGCTGCCCTCGCGGATCGGCCCGGGCGAGAATCAACACCAAGCGCGTAGCGGTCTCTAAGCCCGCACCGCAGCTCCCAGTTCGAAGGCTAATTCAAGGCGCTCGGAAACGTCATACCAGAGCAAGTCCTCCTCGGCAAGCACCTCAAAAGCTGCCTCGTCATCAGGCCCTGCCAATACGTACGCTTCCATGTCCGCCCCGTCCACATGGATGGAGACCACATCATCCCAGGAGAGCTCTTCGGAAAGCTCCAGAGCAGTGGGCAAATACTCTTCCGGCTGGGCAAGATCCCGGCATTTCTCAGGTGCCACCTCAGCGGCAATCACCACCCGGCGCGGGCGCAAGCCACCTCGCTCCGGCAGCACTACCCCGAACCGAGGATCGGCCTTCCCGGCAAACAATCCCGCAACAGCACGCAAAGAATCATCCGCTGCGGCATTGAAAGCAATCGCCTCCAGATAGTCACGATCTTCATCATTCACTTCACGTGCCAGAGCCTCCGTTGCCGCGTGCACCACACGCCCGGAAAGCACGGACATCGCCACATCGGCAGGAGTAGCCGGAAGATAAATTCTCATGCGCCCAGTCTACTCACCGTCCACACCCCGATAGTCCAGAACGGCGCGCGCCAGCCGCCGCACATCCCGACTCGCCCCACTGCGAGGGGCTAAAGCCACCACGCTCATGCCAGCCCGTTCGGCCCGTGCGTAACGGGCGGCGTCGTCACGCACCCCCACCACGGCGGGTATCGATTCCTCCGCGAGCGCGGCAAAAGCAAGGCGTTCTTCCAGGCCGGCACGGGTGACCACCGGCACGGCCGCACGGCCCAGCGCCCGGGCCCGCCACCACGCTTCCACTCCGCGGCGCAAACCCACCGGTCCGGCACGGCAGGCCACCACAACGAGATCCGCAGCGAGGAGGGCACTGAGAGTCAAGCTATCACGCTCCCCCTCATCCTCCGCATCCGCCCTCTGGTAGTTGCGCTGCCCTAGCTGGTTGTGCTGATGAGGAACGGAGACTCCACCCGTGTGCACAACTGCATCGTCAAGAAAAACGGGCAGTTCCGCGGCGCAATCGGCAATGGTGATCTCCGCGATGGACCGGAGCGTATCCCAAAGGCCGCCCATACCGGGCCCGGTTAGTTCACGCCAGCGCCCGCCGCGGTTAAGACCGGGGAGGAACTGCAAGGTGCCGCGTGGCCCGCCACGCAATTGCCGCATATAACGCGGAAGCTGCTTCTCGATAGCATCGCCGCTATGCAGCGCCCGAGCCACCCCGATAAGCCCGGAAGGTTCCTCACCCAGATCGACAAGCTGAGCCAAAGACGGGTTGCGGGTATCCGCATCAACCAGCAGCACGGTGTGCTGCTCGCTTAGCACCCAGGCAAGGTCACGTGCCAAGGTAGAACGCCCCGGTGCCCCCGCGCTCCCCCAGATCACCACCAGAAACCCGGGCTCAGAGTTCGTGCTCATTGCACCTCACCTACCAGCGTGAACGAAGCCCCCGCCGCGAGTTCCTCCAGCGCCACACCCAGCTCAGCACGCGGGATATGAACTTCCATCGCCGCCGTGCCCACGAAATGTGTATCACTAGCCGTTCCCGCGAAAATGACCTCCCGGGAAATCAGCCGGGCGGGAGCTTTTTCGCCGCTGCCACCCGCGGCGGGAAGTGCCCACAGCTGGGCCGGCGCCCCGCGCGCCAAGGCGGTGGGCAGCGCGCCGCTGAGGGGTAACACCGCCACCACCCGCTCCCCCGCCATGCGCAAAGCCGACTTTTCCACCAATTCACCCGGATAAATCGTGCGCCCTACCGTACCCACGTGACCTGCACGGATATAGGCATCAGCAAGCCCTGCCGGCAGTTCCACCACCGCGAGCCCAGCCTGATCTAGCGACGTACCGGGAACCACCGCCTCGGTCGCCCGATAAACAGGGACAGTAACCGGACCGCGCAGCACGTACGCCCCCGCGAGCGCACCGGCAGCAATCAGTGCCACCCCACCTGCCAGGCGCGGATCTTTCCACCGCGCCCATGTTTTCTCACGCATCTGCCCATCCTTATCCGATTGCCCGCGATTGACCGCGAATACTCGTGACCGGGAGCAAGTGGGGGATGGCCGGACATAACTGCCACCACGGCTCCGGTCGAACTCGCTCGTGCCGTGGTGACAGTGTGGCAGGTAGCACCTAACTCACCAAGCCCCCATCCACAGCTTGTGGATATCGACCTCATCCGTGCCGTTTCTTATATGAGTTATCCACAGACAAATAATGCCGGGTATACCCGGCTGATTAATAGTTGAGCCACACGGGACATTTAGTCATACCACCACGGTGAGAACCGCGTGCCACCCGTTCTTCATCACGAACGGACCGCGCAGTTCTCGGTCCTGACCGGAAACCCCACCGAAGAGGTTCACGATGTCGGCAACGATCAAAGCGCTGCTTTCAGCGCTCGCGGGGCTCGCGTCCGCATTTTTCGCGGTCGCGACGGCCCGCCCGTATACCCCGCCCGGGAGCGTCGCCCAGCTCACCGGGATTCTCACCGTGGGCATATGCATCGTTGCGTGCCTGGCGTGCGCGCGGCTCACCCTCTGCTATTGCGCGGTTGCGCGTTTTGCACGCGGGAAGGACGACGCCGTCACCCGCCTCGCCCGCCGCATCGGCGGACGCCGTTTCCACGCGGCTCTCACCAGCACCCTCGCCACGACGCTGGTGGCCGTACCCGGAGCATGGGCCGCAGAGCCAGATTCTAGTAGTGTTATTGATATTGGCTGGGGCGGTGATTATTCTGCTCTTCTCACCTCGTCGTCTCCGCCCAGGCCAGATCCCACCGGGCTTTTCCGTGTAAACCCTGATGAATTGCTTGGTGATATCTCGTATCGAGATGCGGAAGGTAGTTACTATCTGCACCCACCTATACCATCCGCTACGTCTCCTTCGACCGACCCTCATGAACCAGGTGAGCCAGGCGAAGCGATGGAACCGGGTGCACCTAGCAATGTTGCCACCAATTCTTCCCCCTCAACCTCCTTGGGTCGCCTGGCTGAACCGGCTCACCTTGACCAAGCGGACGATCCGGGTAGCGTTCTCGCCGAATCGCCACGTTCACCAACGCCGAGCACGCCCACTCTCTCTACAACCGATATTTCAGATCTAGCCGCCCCTATCTTCACCCCGGAACTTCAACCTCCCGAAGGGCCACGGACAGCACCTGCGCCGGCCTATATTGTTCAGCCCGGGGACACTCTCTGGGATATCGCCGCTACTGACCTCGGTGCGGGCGCGAGCGATGCGGATATCCTCAGCTACGTACACGCCATCACCACGGCAAATACCATCGAGAATAGCGACCTTATTTATCCTGGCGAGCACTTCATTCTTCCGCCCACGCGCGAATAAAAGAAACGCCTTGTCACCCCGCATCCAGCTTTACCACCAATCCAGCTTGCCTCGGTCACCGAGGCGTATCCCCTATCCCACGCTCTCAAGGAGACGATATGTCCACTGCCCCACATACCGAAAATACCCCCGGTGCTACCGAAACGACGGAGCCCCCGCACCCCGAGCCGTCACCCATATCCAGTGCTGCGGGTCAGGATCTGCCGCCTCCTGAGGACGTCGCATCGGAAGGCCAGTCGCGTTCGGGTTCCCGCCACGAGGCGGAGGAAGCGGAAACAATTCGGGTATCTCGGCTCCCACCTGCACCACCTCCCGTCTATGCGCAACCAGAGACTGATGACATTGTCGCCTCTTTCGATCAGGTGCAACTCGCGGAAGTAACGCAATACCGGGCGGTCACCCGCCACCCGCCTTTCTCGCGCGTGCCCCACGAGGAAAACACCTGCGTAGCGGAGAACCCGCCGCCGACCGCCGACGAGCCCCAGATAATCTCCGGTGACCTTCTCGATGCACAAGCCGCCACCGACGCGGATCCCACCGATGGGATGTCACCCGGAAATGATATTGTGCGTGCCGATACCAGCGGACCTACCGATGACATTGAGATCATCGATAGCGGTCACAGCGCCACTAACCTCGAGACCGCACCGAGCGAGTCCGAACTGCACCAATGGAACCGGCTCGCACTATCGGCCACACCCTACCGGGATATTTGGCGTGAGGACATGGCCACCCTCGATGACCCGCTTCCGCCCGGAATCCGAGCACCGCACCGCTTCGCCGCCGGAATAATTACCTATTCCTTTGAGGTACTGTTGGGCCACCGCGCTCCCGGATATGTGCGCCCACACCTTGTCCCGGAGGTTTTCGCGGCGCTGGTGCGCCGGGCCGGCCTGGCTATGCGCATTAAGGGGAAAGCGCCCTGGCCCGGGGATCTGCGGATTTCCACGCTCAAAATAACGCATCCGCGCCCGCGCGTAGCCGAGGTGATCGCCTGCGTATCTTCGGGCGAGCGAAACCATGCAGTTGCGATGCGCTTGGAATTCCTCCGGGGAAGATGGATCGTCGTCGCCCTTGAAATTGGGTAAACGGAACGTAAGGATAAAAGAACGCGAGCCCGGACCTATTAAACATAAGCGCCGGCCGGTCACGTAACTATCACGCACGTGACCGGCCGGCACCCCGTATGTCTACCGCTAACGACTTACCGCCTAGCGGCGCCGCTTCTTATTCTGCTTCGCCGCGGCGCGGCGCTGCGCCCGGTTACCGCCACCGGCACCCCCCGCCCGGCCTCGACCGCCGCGCGAACTGCCGCGCGAGCCGGTAGTTTCCGTCTCCCCGGAGCCATCCTTCGCCGCCGAGGAATACGAAACGTTCTGCTGCCGCTTCGGCTGCTTAATCCCGAGCGACTCCGCGGTCACGCGCTGGCCGGACGCACCTTCAGCACCCTCACCCACCGCGGCCTGCAAAGCCCGCTGTTTTTCCGCTAGCAGCTGGCGCTGTTGCTCCTGGGCAGCACGCAGAGCCTGCTGGGAAGCGGCCACCTGCTGAGCACTCCCCGCCCCGCTGGTGTGAATCGCAACCCCCGGGCCGGCCATGCCCGCCGCGGTATTCCCCGCAACAGTCACCGGGCCGTTCACCTGGGCTTCAGCTTCCAGACGCGCTGCACGTTCGGAAGGAAGCTCGAACTTGAAGAGGTACCGGACGGTTTCCGACATGATATTGTCGTTCATCGCCTGGAACATGCGGTAGCCCTCGTCCTTGTATTCAACGAGCGGATCACGCTGCGCCATGGCGCGCAAACCGATACCTTCCTTGAGGTAATCCATTTCGTAGAGGTGCTCGCGCCACTTGCGGTCCAGCACGGACAGCACGATCTGGCGTTCCAGTTCGCGCATATTTTCCTCGCCGACTTCCGCTTCGCGCTCCTCGTAATGGGCGTGAATATCATCGGTGAGCTCACGCTTAAGCGCGGTACGATCCAGCTGGGAAGGCCCCCCGATCTCATCGAGGTATTCCTCCGCGGTGAAACCGGGAGTGTAGTAGCCCTTGAGGTCCGTCCACAGCGCGGAAAGATCCCACGCTTCCTCATTATCATCGGCGGTGTGAGCACTGACCACGTCATCCACCACGAAGTCGAGGAAGCCCTGCACCATGGACTCCATATTCTCACCCTCGAGGATGGAACGCCGCTCGGTGTACACCACGGTACGCTGATCGTTCATAACGTCGTCGTACTTGAGGACGTTCTTACGCATTTCCGCGTTCCGCGCCTCATTTTCGGTTTGAGCCCGCGAAACGTTCTTCGACATCTGCTTCGTTTCGATAGGAGCATCGTCGTCCATGGCGTAGCTGAGCATCCGCCCGGCCATACCCTGGCCCCACAGGCGCAGCAAGTCATCTTCCAGGGAAAGATAGAAGCGGGATTCACCCGGATCGCCCTGGCGGCCACTACGCCCGCGCAGCTGGTTATCAATACGCCGGGATTCGTGCCGCTCCGAACCGAGCACGTACAGGCCGCCCAATTCGGCCACTTCTTCGTGTTCGGCCTTGACGGCCTCCTGCTGGCGCGCCAGTTCTTCCGGCCAGGCAGCCTCGTATTCCTCCGGAGTTTCTTCCGGGTCCAAACCCCGGGCCGCGAGCGCATCCACCGCGCGGTGTTCGGGGTTGCCACCTAGCATAATGTCGGTACCGCGACCGGCCATATTGGTGGCCACCGTGACTGCACCCTTACGCCCGGCTTCGGCCACCACGCGCGCTTCCCGTTCGTGCTGCTTCGCGTTGAGAACCTGATGCTCGATGCCTTCGCGCGCGAGCAAATCGGAGAGCTCTTCAGAAGCTTCCACCGAGGCGGTACCTACCAGGACAGGCTGGCCTTTTTCGTGGCGCTCCACAATATCTTCCACAACCGCGCGCAGCTTGGCAGCGCGCGTGGGATAAATAAGATCCTGTTCATCCTTGCGGATCATCGGCTTATTCGTGGGAATAGGAACGACGCCGAGCTTATACGTCGAGGCGAATTCCTCGGCTTCGGTTTCTGCCGTACCCGTCATGCCCGAAAGCTTGTTGTACAGGCGGAAATAGTTCTGGAGGGTGATCGTGGCCAGAGTCTGGTTCTCTGCCTTGATCTCCACACCTTCCTTCGCTTCAATCGCCTGGTGCATGCCTTCGTTATAACGCCGCCCGGGCAGCACGCGCCCGGTGTGTTCGTCCACGATAAGCACTTCGCCGTTAAGCACCACGTAATCGCGGTCCCGTTCGAAAAGCTCCTTGGCCTTAATTGCATTATTCAGGTAGCCGATGAGCGGAGTATTGAGGGATTCGTAGAGGTTATCGATACCCAGGGCATCTTCCACCTTGTCAATTCCCGCTTCGAGCACACCCACGGTGCGCTTCTTCTCATCCACTTCGTAATCGGTATCGCGCCGCATCCGCAGCACCAAGCGCGCGAATTCGCGATACCACTTATTGGCATCACCTTCGGCCGGGCCGGAAATAATCAGCGGGGTGCGCGCTTCGTCAATAAGAATGGAGTCAACTTCGTCAACGATGACGAAATTATGCCCACGCTGCACCAGCTCACTGGTACGCCAGGCCATATTGTCACGCAGATAATCGAAACCAAATTCGTTATTGGTTCCGTAGGTGATATCCGCATTGTATTGCTCGCGGCGCTGTTCGGGAGTTTGCCCGGTGAGAATACAGCCGGTGGTTACCCCGAGGAAACGGTAGACACGCCCCATGAGTTCCGACTGATAGGAGGCAAGGTAATCATTAACCGTGACTACGTGCACGCCTTCACCGGTGAGCGAATTGAGGTAGGCGGGCATAGTTGCCACAAGCGTTTTACCTTCACCGGTTTTCATTTCGGCAATATTGCCCAGGTGGAGAGCCGCCCCGCCCATAACCTGTACGTCATAGGGACGCTGGCCGATAGTCCGCACCGCAGCTTCGCGCACCGTGGCAAAAGCTTCGGGGAGAATGGCATCGAGGGTTTCTCCCTCTTTCAGGCGCTCCTTGAAGCTATCGGTTTGCGCGCGCAACTCCTCATCACTCATCGCCGAGATATCACTTTCGAGCGCATTGACCTGCGCGGTGATGTTCTTCAGCTTCTTCAGCGTGCGGCCTTCGCCGGCGCGAAGGATACGATCAATCAAGCGTGCCACTTCGTCGAGCTCCTTACCGTGGGCATACGGATGCAATTGTACGGGGTAGAAGCGCGCCCCGCCCCACCTCTTTCACCATTAGCTTTGCGTTCTTCATTACGCTCAGTTTTTCACCAGCTCGGCAAAGCCGGCCGCCTAGACCGTACGGTCCACCACCGAGCGGGCATATTGCGTTAGAGCTTCCCGTACCGCCGTGTTCTCCAGGTCAGCGATAGCCGCCACGGCCCGCGCCGCCCATTCCTCGGCGAGCGCCCGGGTTTCTTCCATAACCGAATGATTCCGCAAAGCTTCGAGCACGGTATCAAGGCGCTGCCCGGCAAGCTCTCCGCGGTCCAATTCCGCCAAGATCGCTCGGCCGTCGTCGTCCAATACCCCCGCGGCGGCGCGTTCCCGCAACAAAATAGTGGGCATGGTATCCACCGATTCGCGCAGGTCCGTGCCCTGTTCTTTACCGGTTTCTTCGGAAACAACATCGATATAGTCATCGGCGATCTGGAAGGCGATCCCCACGTTTTCGCCAAATTCTTGCACCCGAGCAGCAACTGGGGCGTACTCGGCCTCCCGGTTCCCGGCCGCGGCAAAAACGCCTTCACGTGCTGAGGCGGCAATAAGCGACCCGGTTTTCCCGGCAAGAACCTCCAGGTAGTGCGCCCGTGGGGACACTCCGTGCGTGCGCCCCACGGTTTCCAGCAGCTGCCCGGTGCACAGGCGCCGGAAGGTTTCCGCGTAATCCTTAACCGCCCGCGGCCCCAGATCCGCCATCATGGACGAAGCGCGCGAAAATAGAATATCTCCGGCCATAATCGCCGCGGAATTACCGTAATTGCGATGCGCGGCCGGAACCCCGCGCCGCAGCGGAGCTTCATCCATAACGTCATCGTGGTAAAGCGAGGCCAGATGCGTGAGCTCCATTGCCACCGCCACGTGCTCGACCCGCTCGGATTCCGGCTCCGGGCCCAGATACCCGCAGAGCAACGCCAAGGCCGGCCGCATCCGCTTTCCGCCCGCCTCGGCAAGATACGTGGTGATCGGGTCCACGCGCAGGTCACCAAAATGCGTGGCCGCGTCCAGCTTTTTTTCGACGACGCCGAGCCGCTCCCCCACGCGGGTGAGTAGCTCTTCGACAGTCAGGTCTTTCACGATAGCCAATCCTAGCTTTCCGATGGTGCGCCGGCCCGCGGCCCGGTGCCTCAGTGCGCCGCCGGCAGGGTAGCGCGGTGCAGCGCAACGATCCCGTTGCACATATTACGGTATTCAACGTCGCGCCACCCGGCTTCGTGCAGCCAGCCGGCCAGAGTGCGTTGATCAGGCCAGTCAATAATCGACTCCATGAGATAGGCGTAGGCCGGACCATCCGAGGAGGCCAGGGCCGCCACCCGCGGGAGCACGTGGCGCAGATAGCCGTGATAGAGGGCGCGGAAAGGCGCGCAGGACGGCGTGGAAAATTCCGCAATAACCACGTGCCCACCCGGGCGCGTCACGCGAGCCATTTCTTCAAGGGCGCGCTGGGGATCGTGAATATTACGGAGGCCGTAAGAAATAGTCACGGCGTCGAACGTATTATCCGCGAAGGGAAGATCGCAGGCATCGGCCTGCACAAAACGCAGATCAGGATGGCGCAGGCGCGCAACCTCGAGCATCCCACCCGAAAAATCGGCGCCCACCACACGCGCCCCCACCCGGGCAAAATGCTCGGTGGAAGTGCCGGTTCCGCAGGCCAGATCGAGGATCTCCATCCCCTCCTCAATACGCAGAGCTTCGGTGACGTAGCGGCGCCACAACCGCACCTGCCCGAAACTGAGGAGGTCATTGCTCAGGTCGTAGCGCGGGGCGACCTGGTCGAACATCCCGGCGACGGCGCGCGGATCTTTGCTGAGTTGTGCACGTGCAGACATGCCCTCTATTCAACCAGCTTGGGCGTATTTGGCAAGAGTAGAATCCCGGCCGGGTGTACATCCGCGGGAAATCCCCGGCTTCGACGGACGCCCCGAGGGACTTCAAACCGGCCATTTTCCGTCAGGTGGGGACTAGACTGAAAAAGAAGTCACGAATCGAGGAGTCGTTATGTCCCTGCCCACGCCCATGCCAGCGATGACCCCGCCTCTGCTGGCCGATGTGCGCCGCGATTTTGGCGCCCGTACCTGGATTGTGGCTCTGTTGAGCCCCGTGATCGCGGTGGTGGTCACCTTCCTTATCACGCTTTTCTTCGCCTGGCTCGGCTTGCGCGGCATGAGCGGTCTCGATATGGGCGGGGTGAACCTCGCCGAAGTACTCACCGCCCCGAAGTGGGCGGCCCTTACTTTGCTGCTAGCCCTGGGCGGCACCGCGCGAGTAGTGGCGGAACCGAGTCTTTTTGATATGAGTTTCTTCGTTCCGGCTCTCACCCTCACCCTCCTCATCGGTCTCATCATCTACTTCCTCAACCAGTGGGTGGGCCGGGGCAAGCGAAATTCCACCCTGCTGGTGTGGATTCCGGCCTGGGTATCGGCCGGGGTACTGGCGGCAATCGGCGCCGGGCTGGCCGCGTTCATGCGGGTGGATCTGAGCCCGGGCGGTGCCTTCATGGGCCAACCGATTCCGCCGCTTGCTTTACAGGCCAGCCCCCTTTTCACGGCGCTCACCTGCCTCCCGCTCGGACTTTTCGCCGCGGGCTTCGGGCGCATGACCACGGTGAAATCCACCCCGCGTAACCGTTTCACCCTCACGGCTGCGTCCTCTATTCCCACCTACGCGCACGCGGTACGCCTAGCCTTCACCGCTTTTATCCTGGTGAGCTGCATTTCCGCTCTCGCTTTTGGAATTGACCTCATGGTCCGCCAGGACGCGAGTATCGAGTGGCTCCTCGTGGCCTTCCCCTTCTTCCTCACCACCGGAGTTGTGACCATGTTCGGGGCGGTGGGTGCCTCCTTCGCTGCAATGTATGATGCCACCGGCTTGGGAATGGGCCCGAATGCCCAGGGGGATACCACGCTGCTGCTCTGGGAACACCTGGCTACCGTGCCCGCTATCATCGCGCTCATCTCCATGGTTCTCGCTCTGGTGTGGACGGCCTACCGCTGGGGCCGTTCACGTGATCCGCGCATGGAATTCGGGGCTATTGCCTGGACGGTGATGCCTTTCGGATTCGGGGCAACCACCGCGGTTATTTGGGGTATCGCCCGCGGGTCGGCCAAGATGACCGCGCAGGGAATGGAACTGGCCAATGCCAGTTACGACCTGCACTGGTACCTCATTTTCATCGGGATCGGCCTGGGCCTCGTGGTGGAAGCTTTCTCGCGATTGTTCCGCACCCTCCCGCCCGAAACGATGGCGACGGGGTACCTCACCCCGCACGCCTCGGATATCCCACATCATCCTTCCGTGCCCGGAGCCCCGGGCGGCGTGGCTTTACACCCGGAGTATCCGGCGTAATCCCTCGCGGTGAGGGTGATGCGCTCAGGATGTTTCTCTCGATAGAATAAGCGGCCGTGGCAACTGTTACTGATTGGCTCGAAGGTGCGCGCGTTCGCACCCTTCCCGCAAGTGTCTCCCCGGTGATCGCCGGGGCTGGAATCGCGCTGTGGGAAGGGACGCTATACGGCCCTATTCTTGCCTTGGCTTTCGTTCTCGCTCTGCTCTTGCAGATCGGCGTGAATTTTGCGAACGACTATTCCGACGGGATTCGCGGCACTGACGATCACCGTACCGGCCCACCCCGCCTCACGGGTGGCGGAACAGTGCGCCCGGGCGTGGTACTCGCGGTGGCCCTCACCTGCTTCGCCCTCGCGGCTCTCGTGGGTCTCATCATTATCGCCTGGTGCGGGAAGTGGTGGCTTATCGGAGTGGGCGTGGCAGCACTGCTGGCTGCCTGGTTCTATACCGGCGGGCGCCACCCCTACGGCTACATGGGACTGGGCGAAGTTTTTGTTTTCATTTTCTTCGGTTTGGTAGCTACCTGCGGCACCGTCTATATCCAGGGCGGCACGGTGCCCTGGCAAGCCTGGGTTGCCGCAAGCGCCGTTGGTCTCATCGCCTGCGCTATTCTTATGGCTAATAATATTCGCGATATTCCCACCGACGCTGTTACCGGGAAACATACTCTCGCGGTGCGCTTGGGCGATACCTGGGCACGGCGCCTCTATGTTGCAATGCTCGCGGTGGCCATGGGATGCGGCGTCGTGCTGGCATTCACGCCGAGCACCCACCAGGCGTCCCTCCTTCTCTATCTCCCCGCCTTCGCTATTGCTTTCCGCAATAGCTGGCGGATGCTCAGCCGCGGACCGTCCCGCGCGCAGGGGCGCGCTCTTATCCCGGTGCTGAAAACCACGGGCATTACCGAGCTCGCTTTCGCGCTGGCGGTCCTGGTGTCTTTCTGGGCCAGTTCGCTCTTGGTCTAGGCAGCTGTAGCCCCCGGTGCGAACGACTAAGATGGTGGTATGGCCCGAGTAATTATGGCACTTTTTGCCGTCAGCATCTGGATTTACGGCATCATTGACGTCATCCGCACGGACACCACCCGCATGCCGGGCCGGCTGCGTAAGCCGGCGTGGCTCGCCCTCACGGTTCTGGTGCCGGTTTTCGGGTCGCTGCTGTGGATCGCTTTTTCTTTCCCGGTCAAGTTCCCGCAGCAAAATATCTCGCTCGGTTCTTTTGGGCGGGGTCGTTCCTCGTCACAGCGGCGCCGTCGCCCCGTTGCACCCGACGACGATCCGGATTTCCTGTCCCGTTTGGACGCGGAAAACCGTTTCCGCGAATGGGAACGGCAACAGCGTGAGAACGACGCCGCATCGAACTCCCCCACCGCGGGTGAGTCTCACGGAACAAGCAAGCCCGAAGCGACCGGAAAGCACCCGGATAATCCCGAGGATTCTGAGGGTTCTGAAGGGTCGCAACCCACGCGGCCCGCGCAGGACTAGCCGCCGCGCGGAACCGCGCGGCACACGCTTCCGTTAGCGTCTAGCCACCGTAACTCCCGCGGAGTTCCAGATCAGTCTCCGCGGTTTTCATCAGCCGCGGAGATCCCCGGCGTGATATCGCGTGCCCGGGCCAGGAGTTCAGCCGCGGGTTCGGCATAATCCACCGCCACCAAACTGGTGCCCTGGAATGTTAACGAGGTCACCGAACACAGCGCGCACTGGCGCCGGCGCGGGTCGTGGGCGAGGGAGCGCCCCTCCACGAAGGAGCGCAGCGTCCAAATTGGAAGCTGATGGGACACAAGTACCGCTTCGCCGCCGCGCGCTGCTGCGAGCCCGCTGCGCACCGCATTCGTCATACGCGCTGCGATATCCGTATATGGCTCACCCCAGGAGGGCCGGAAGGGGTTGATGTACCACGGCCAGAATTTCGGGGAGGCCAAGATCCACCGATTCCGGTTGACGTTGATGCCCTCGAAATTATTGCCCGCTTCGATGAGATTGGCGTCGGTGCTAATCTCGAGGTCGAAGAGGTGCGCGGTAGGTGTGGCAGTTTCAATAGCCCGTTCGAGCGGAGAGGATATCACCGCGCGGACATCATGCCCGCGAAAGAAATCCCGAACGCTGCCGGCCATCTCCCGGCCCAGATCGGTGAGGTGAAAACCGGGTTGGCGGCCGTAAAGTTCGCCGCTGGGGTTATCCACCTCTCCGTGGCGGACCAGGTGAACAACTGTTACGTCAATCATGATGCCAGTCTACGGCACCGGGAGCTGCCGGCCGGACAAAGCTAAGTTCCCTGGGGGAGCTCACTCCGACCGGCGTGCCCGAACGTCTACCAAATATCCGCGGGGTTACCCACGAGGCGGGCACACAGCTCGCCCATCTTGAGAAAGTCATCGTGACCGAGTTTGTCCACGAGGTGAGCGCGAACTGACATGACGTGGGTGACGGCCGCCTTCTCGAGCAGCGCGAAACCAGCATCGGTGAGAGTGCAATCCACCCCGCGCCGGTCATGCGCGTTGGCGGAACGGGCTACCAAGCCGCGCGCCTCGAGGCGGCGGACGGTGTGGGTGAGCCGCGAGCGGGAATGTACCATCACATCAGCGAGAGTCGACATCCGCATGCAGCGATTTTCCGCCTCGGAGAGACGGGCGAGAACGTCATATTCGTTCAATGACAAATTGTAATTGACCATGAGTGCGTGATTAAGCGCCTCTGCGGTCACGGCTGTCGCGCGCAGATACGCGCGCCAGGCAAATTGTTCCTCTTCAGAAAGCCAGCGAACTTCCGCGGCCATGAGATTCTTCCCTTCGTCAGGCACGATGTCACGTCGTGACATTAACGGCAACTCACACGGGACGTGCGAGTCTTCATTACGTCGTTGCGCCCGCGCCGGACGCAACGCACCCGGCTTCCACCGGGTGAACGATGACGCCACTTCTCCTCATTTTCCCACGTGGGAACGCTGGGGCGAAAGGCCTTAAGCGGTGCTGTTTCACGGTGCCGCACCCGGCATCTGCATGCCTGTGCAACACCGCAAACCATAGCATCATGTGAAGTATACCTTTGTACGAACATAACTCAGAGTTACATTCTCTTTTTAAGAAAGGCGAGCCTTACCTCAATAGTCATATTGATATGTATCTTTGCCCGAATTGTCAAGGTTCATCCGGGCAATACCTCATAAATATGTGAGCACTTTCACTTACCGATTTTCTACGGTATCGCCGTACCAAAACAAAAAGGCCCGGACATCCGGGCCCTTCCGCACGCGGGGAACTACTTCTTGTTCCGACGCTGGTGGCGAGTTTTACGCAGCAGCTTACGATGCTTTTTCTTCGACATACGCTTGCGGCGCTTCTTAATAACGGAACCCACAGGCACCTCCAAAACTAGATCGCGGGGAATCGCCCCGATGGAACATCACAGTATCTTACCGGCCCGCGCCCGCCTATGCGTAGCGCGTGAATCAGAACACGGTTAAATTCACAACCGCTCCGGACCGCCACCGTTTCGGGTAACGACGCCGTACCGGCCGCGCGCCGAACTATTCCCCCACCACGCGCTGTTGCGGGGCGCTATTTCCGGACAGGAGCGCTTCGACGGCGCTGGCGGGTACCCGGTAGGAACTTCCCACCCGCACGGCCGGCAGATCGCCGGCGTGAACCATGCGATAGACGGTCATCTTCGAGACACGCGTCAATTCAGCCACTTCCGCGACGGTGTAAAACTGCGGAGACGAAGGCATCTGCATCTGGTTCATCCCATCATCCTGGAGTAATTTTTTGCCACATCGGCAACAGCTACAGCAAGGATATCCCATATTCTCAGCGTTCACAGCTTTTTAACCATGATCTTGACGGCAGGGGAATATACTACGGAACAGGTACGCGGCGCTTTTCTTGGCCGCAGCCGGTAGCTCGAGGACCCGGAGGACGCCCATGGCAGCACACCCTGAGGTGGCATCCGCACGCCTGAGCTGGCGTGATCGCCTGGCGGCTGCGGGTGGGCGCGTGGATCGAGTGGCGCGGGATCGGCCAGCTCGTTTGGCTCTGTTGATCTTCGCGCTCATTATTTTGCTTCTCACCGCCGCACTGTCTTTGCCCTTGGCTACCACCACGGGAAAGAGCGCTCCTTTTATTGATGCACTCTTTACCGCGACGTCCTCCGTATGTGTGACCGGTTTGGTGACGGTTGATACCGCCACGTATTGGTCGGTTTGGGGACAGCTTTTCATTTCTTTCGGGCTCATTGTGGGTGGCTTGGGCGTCATGACACTCGCCTCGATTCTGGGGCGGGCGGTTTCGAGACACGTGGGGCTCACCCAACGCATGCTCACCGCGGAAGAAAATCAATCGAGCCTGGGCGAAGTGGGTACGCTGCTGCGCGCGGTTATTATTGTGGCCTCGACGGCGCAGGCCATCTTATTCCTGGCCCTCCTCCCCTTCTTCTTGCGTAATGGCGAGGCCCTCCTTCACGCTCTCTCGCATTCCTATTTCATGGCAGTCTCCATCTTTAATAACGGCGGCTTCGTGATCATGCCCGAGGGCGTGAGCCCGTATGTGGGTCAGTGGGCGCTGACTATCCCGATTATTTTGGGGACTGTTGCCGGGGCCATTGGCTTCCCGGTGGTCTTGGATATGTGGCGTCATCGTGCCCGCCCGCGCAAATGGTCTGTGACCACGAAAATCACGCTGGTGACCTATATCAGCTTGGCGGTGCTCGGCGCGGTTTTCCTGGCGGTCCTGGAATGGAATAACCCGAATACCCTGGGCAATCTGGCGGTAGCCGATAAAATCAACGCCGCGCTCACACTTTCGGTAGATGCGCGTTCCACGGGCTTGACCACAATCGATGTGGGGGCAATGGGTGAAACGTCGTGGATTCTCCTGGACTCCCTCATGTTTATCGGTGGCGGTTCAGCTTCTGCGGCAGGCGGCATTAAGGTAACGACTTTCGCGGTGCTTTTGCTGGCCATTCGCGCCGAGGCGCGGGGTGATCGCGATACGGAAGCTTTCGGTAAGCGTATCCCTGCCGAGGTGTTGCGCCTGGCTATCGCAGCGACCTTCGCCGGCGGGATCATGGTGGTGACCGGTTCGGTGGCACTGCTTCAGCTGACGAATTTCACCTTCTCCGAGATTCTGGTTGAGGTGATTTCAGCTTTCGCTACCTGCGGTTTAAGCACCGGGATCACCGGGGCACTGCCGGCGAGCGCGAAGTTTGTGCTGGTGCTCCTCATGTTCTTTGGGCGCACGGGCACGATGACGCTCGCGGCCGCTTTGGCGCTACGGTCACGACGCCGCACCATCCGGCTGCCCGAGGAACGACCGATTATTGGCTGAGCTGGTACGCCGCTAATCCCAGAATTTACCTACGCGAGCCACGGTGTTTCGTGCCGGCTGCGCCGCCGTCGTTCCTAAAAATACTGCGCAAAGAAGAGATGAACATAAGCACCGCGACCACTATGGCCGGGGCAATGGCATTCGGGGTTGCCGGCGGGAAAATGTGGTTGAGAAGGGTGACCGTCAGATAAGCAACCCCGCCGCCAATCGCGGCCACTACGAGCGCATTGATAAGGCCTAGCGCAAGCGCGCGCCAATCCTTCATAACATCCCCTACCTACCCGGGCCGATAACCGGCGGATGCCTTTATCCTAAACCGTGCGAAGTTCCCATCACGAGTGTTCCCGTGACAAACCTTCATCTTTTACATCGAGATATTTCACGTACCACGAGATACTGTTCCATAATGACCTACCTTTCTTCGATATCGGTTGAGTATGTTTACGCAGAATTCCTGCGTACCCCCATGGTCGCACGGGCTTACGACATGAATTTTGGCGCGGAGCGTTAGACTACGAGCCAGAGATATTGTGACCGGAGAAAGGGCGGCTATGCCGGATACGCGCGACGAACAAGCCATCCTCGTGGTGGGGCTGGGGCGTTTTTCGACCGCTATCGCTACCACGCTCGATGATTTGGGGCGTGACGTGCTCGTCGTCGAAAAGAATCCCGATACCGCGCAGCGCTGGAGCCACCGCCTGCGGGTGGTGGAAGGTGACGCCACCAGCATGGAGGTGCTCGACCAGGTGGGCGCCGGGGATTTCACCGTGGCCGTGGTGGGCGTGGGGACCTCGTTGGAGGCCTCCGTGCTGGTGACCGCGAACCTGGTTGACCTGGGGATTCCGCAGATTTGGGCGAAAGCGGTTTCGCGTGCGCACGGGCGGATTTTGCGACGCATCGGCGCGCACCACGTTATTTATCCGGAGTACGACGCCGGAACGCGCGTGGCACATATGGTCTCAGGCCGAATGCTCGACTATATCGAGATGGAGGACGGCTTCTCCATCGTGAAAATGCGGCCGCCGCGGGAAATTCGCGGCTTCACCATCGCAAAATCGCGTATTCGCGAGCGTTTCGGGGTGCGGATTATCGGGGTGAAGGCCCCGAACCAACCCTTCGAGTACGCCACCGAGGACACCCTCATCGGGGCCGATGACACGATTATTGTGTCTGGCGATACCGAGTTGCTGGAGGAGTTCGCCAACAGGCAGGGCTGGATTCCTGCGGTGGGTTCAGCTCGGTAGCGATTTTTATGTCGGAGGCCCCCTCTAGGATGGAGGCATGGCAAAACAACCGGCAACCGTGTACGAATGCAGCGAGTGTGGGTGGTCCACCGGCAAATGGATGGGCCGCTGCGCGCGGTGCGGCTCGTGGGGCACGCTTGAGCAGCAGAGTCCGGCCGCGCCCTCAGCAGCTCCGGCCGCGTTAGCCCCTACCTCACCGGCGCAACCTATTACCTCCGTGCCGGCTACCGCCGCGCAAAAAATCCCTACCGGGGTATCTGAATTGGATCGGGTACTCGGGGGTGGTTTAGTTCCCGGGGCAGTGGTATTGCTCGCCGGGGAACCGGGAGTGGGGAAATCTACCTTGCTCTTGGATGTGGCGGCGAAGGCCGCGCGCGCTGCTGCGGGCGCGGGGCGGGCGCCGGTTCTCTATATCTCCGGGGAGGAATCCGCATCCCAAGTGCGCCTGCGCGGGGAACGCATCGGGGCGATGGATGAACATCTGCTTCTTGCCTCGGAAAGTGATATCGGGCGAGCTCTGGGGCATATTGAGAATGCCCGGCCTTCCCTGCTTATCGTGGACTCGGTGCAAACCTTGGCCGATGCGGAGGTAGCTGGAACGGCCGGTGGCCCGGCGCAGGTGCGGGCCGTCACCGCGGCGCTCGTGAGCGTGGCCAAAACGCACGGCCTACCGGTGGTGTTGGTCGGGCACGTCACGAAAGATGGCTCCATTGCCGGGCCTCGCGTTCTGGAACATCTGGTTGATGTGGTGTGCCAGTTTGAAGGGGATAAACACTCGCGGCTGCGCCTGGTACGCGCGGTGAAGAACCGCTACGGCGCTACCGATGAAGTGGGGTGTTTTGAACTCACCGAAAATGGAATTGTGGGGCTTCCCGATCCGTCCGGGTTGTTCCTCTCCGCCCGTGATCACACGGTGCCCGGCACCTGCGTATCCATGACTCTCGAAGGGCGGCGGCCCATGCCGGTGGAAGTACAGGGGCTGGTGGTACCTGCTTCCGGGCGGCCGCAGCGCACCAATTCCGGGGTGCTCTCCGCACGGGTGGCCATGATGGTCGCGGTACTCCAGTCACGCCTGGGCTTGAGTTTGGATCAGAAAGATATTTTTGTGTCCACGGTGGGTGGGGCGCAGGCCAGTGAACCGGCTGCGGATGCCGCTATTGCCTTGGCGCTGGCCTCGGCCTACGTGGATCTGCCACTCGCCCCCGGAGTGATCGCCATCGGGGAAGTTGCCCTAACCGGAGAGCTCCGCCCGGTTACCGGGCTCCCCCAACGCCTCAACGAAGCCGCACGGCTCGGTTTCACCCTCGCGATTGTGCCCGAACGCACTGATAGCTCGAAACTACCCGAGGGGATTCGGGTGCAGCGCTGCGCGGATATACGCCAGGCCCTGGAATCGGTGCTCCCCACCGAATAGGAGGTAGCCACCGCACATAGGCAGTAGAGCAACCGGCAGGATCTGGCTAGCTAGCTGGTTAGCTAGTTAGTTTGCAGCTTCAGAATCACCCTCCGGGGCAGGTGCCTCGGCGCCTTCTCCGTTACCAGTTTCCGGAGCGGGTGCCGTTCCTTGAGGATCACCTTGCGCGCCTTCCGCACCGTTCGCAGCGGGATTCGCCTCCGTGCTAGGAGCCGGGCTGGCGTCCGTACTCGCTTCAGAACCGGCCTCATCATTCGGACGAGCGGGTTGCGCCCCGCCCCCGGTCATCAGCTCAAAAACCGCGGTCGCGGGAGAAGCTGCGCCGTCGGCAAAAATAGCTTCCGCCTTGTACGTGCCCGGCGTAGATAGCGAACCCGAGCTACCGCACCCGGCGCCCTCGTTCCCGCCCGGCCACGTCACCGTGGTCACGGCATCCATCCCACGATCCAGCAGCAAACGCCGGTGTTCCTCCCCGGCCCGGCAGGCCGCGGTATTCGCCACCTGGTGCCCGCCGGAAGTAATCGACACATTAAGGTTGCCCCACCCGGCATCCACATAACACGGATTCGTGGTCGACTTATTCGTCAGCTCCACGGAGAAAGACACCGGAGCTCCCGCACCGCGTTCATTATTCGTCACCCGCATCCGCAGCATATCCGGAGTGCAGGCCACCGGCTCATAAAAAGCCGTCGGAACCGCAGCCTGAGCTTCCGCATGTTCCTGAGAGCGCGAAGCCGCGAACCTAAACGTCACAACCGCACCAATAACCACCGCGAGCGCAGCGAAAATCCACAACCAATGCTTCGGCTCCAAACGGGCGAGAATCGTAGCCTTTTCCCGGACCTGCCTCTGCTGCCGCGATCCGGCCGGCAACGTACGACGCCGCCGGGTAGGTGCCGGGCGTTCCCGGCTAGTGCGCTGCCCGGCACGCGCCTGCCCAGCGCGTTCCCGGGGCGCGCGCTCCCGGGAAGTACGTTCCCGCGCACGACGCTCCCGAATTTCCCGCTCTTGACCCGCTCGTGCTTGGCCCGCCCGCTCCCGATTGACGCGCTCCCGGTTTACGTGATCCCGGGGGTTTCGCCGCTGCCGGCTTACACCCTGCTGAGCTGACCTTTGTTGCCCGCCGCGCTTCTGATCACCGCGCGACTGCCCGGTACGTACTTCGCCAGCGCGCTGCCGAGCTGCCGGCATGCCCGCCCGGTTGCTGCGCTGCCCGCGCTCCGATGCTGCCGAAGGGGCTGCGCGACGCTCCGAGCCGCGCTCTTTTCCGCGAACCGGGCGCTCGCGCTGATTCTCCCCGCGCTTCATGCGCGCGGCTCGCCCAGCCTGATCCTCCCGCTGCTCGCGGCCACGCCGCGGCGCAGCACCCGT
The DNA here is from genome assembly GCF_000411135.1 of Actinotignum schaalii FB123-CNA-2. Taxonomy (GTDB): domain Bacteria; phylum Actinomycetota; class Actinomycetes; order Actinomycetales; family Actinomycetaceae; genus Actinotignum; species Actinotignum schaalii_A. The sequence goes on from NZ_KE150262.1 coordinate 164,280, forward strand.
GGGCCGCTTGTGCGCGCGGCGCTCTCCGCCCGTTTCTTTCACGGATCCACGGTACCAAAACGTGCATATTCCCCGCGTTTCCGGCACACTACAGATAATGCTCAAGAATCTTTTATCGTGGTACGACGGCGCAGCGCGGCCACTACCGTGGCGCGCGCCCGGCACTTCCCCGTGGGCGATTCTCGTATGCGAAGTGATGAGCCAACAAACCCCCGTCGCCCGGGTCGCACCCGCCTGGCGGGCCTGGCTGGAACGCTGGCCCACCCCAGCCGACCTCGCCGCGGCCGCGCCCGCCGATGTGCTCATTATGTGGGGGCGCCTCGGTTACCCACGCCGCGCCCTGCGCCTGCGCGAATGCGCCATCGCCCTGGTGGAACGGCACGGCGGCCAGATCCCGCGCACCCGCGAGGACCTCCTTGCGCTCCCCGGCATCGGTCCCTATACGGCCGACGCCCTCCTCGCCTTCGCCTTTCAGCAACGCTCAGTTGTGCTCGATACGAATATCCGCCGGGTGCTCGCGCGGGTGTACGACGGCGTCGCTCTGCCGCCCGCCCATCAAACAGTCCGGGAACGCACCCTGGCCGATGCGCTTGTTCCCGCGGACGGTCCGGGCGCGGCACGCTGGAACGCTGCTCTGATGGAGCTGGGTGCCCTGGTGTGCACGGCACGCGAACCAGCTTGCGCAATATGCCCGCTGCGCGCGGAATGCCGCTGGCTAGCGGCTGGGAAACCACAGAATGCCGCCCCGCGCACCACCCAGAAATTCACCGGAACCCAGCGGGAAGCACGCGGAAAAATCATGGCGGTTTTGCGTGAACACCGTGGTGGATATACTCGCCCGGACTTGCTTCGGGCTAGCCACCTGAGTGAAAAGCGATTCGTTCCCGCCCTCGCCTCACTCATCGAGGACGGCCTCGCCCAGGAAGTTGCTGGCCGCTACCACCTACCGATTGCTGCGGGTGCGACCGCCAGAGCGGTCCAGAACGTCAGCTAGAAACGCTGCGGTATGAGCGATGATGCGCTCAGCTTCGGGCAGTAACCGCACCCGCTGGAGAAAAGCATGCATCACCCCGGGCACAACCTCCAGGTGCGTGCGCACGGCGCGTGCCTCGAGATGCGCGGCGAGGGCCCGGGTATCGGCCACGAGCGGATCGCACTCCCCGGCCGCGAGGAAAACGGGAGGGCAACCGCGCAGCTCGGTGCGCAGCAGCGCAATATCCGGGGCCGCGGCCCGTTCGGTGGGAGAAGAAAAGTAGAGGGAATCATAGTAGGCGCGGTCAGCGGGACTCACACCATCGGCGCCGCCTGTGCCATCGGCACCGCTTACGCTATCGGGCGGCACGGCAGCGGCGGGCAAACCATATTCACCGTAGTACAAAACGAGCGCGACTATCGGCTTAGCAGCCAGCCTCCGGGCCGCGCGCTGGCACGCATCCGCACCGGCCCCATCCTCACCAGCCCGCCGCGCTAGCCGCCACCAGGTTCCCAGGCTCAAGGTTGCCCCGCACGAATCCCCCGCCAGCACGATGGGATACCCGGGGTATCGCCGGGCCAGCTCCACAACCGCATCCTCACATTCCTCAGATATGCGCGGATAGCGCGCTCGGGGCGCCAGCGTATAGTCCACGCTGACCACCACGCATCCGGTAGCCGCGGCAAGTTCGCGGGTGAGGCGGTCATGGGTGGCCGGACTGCCCACACAGTAACTCCCGCCGTGCAGATACACGATGATAGGCCGGGTGGCACCCGCCGGGAACTGCGTCGTCGTACCTGATCCCGCGGGTGAAAGTGACCGGCATCCGGGCCGATAAAAGCGCACCGGGACCACGCCGTGCCGGGTAGAAAGCTGCTCCGCGTGCCAGGCCACTTCCGAGCCGCCTTCATTCCACCAGCGGTGCTCGGCTTCGTAGCGTGCCTGCATCGCAACGGGTTCTCCGTGCCCGCAATGCGGCAGAGCCAGCCGCGCATCTTGCGCCAGCGCCGCGCGCATCGCGGCGGATAATCTCACGTCCGGGCTAGCCATAAGGTCATCATAAAGGCAGCTCCCGCCCCGGTACGATAAAGGAATGCCTTGTAGCCCCGCGCTGCTCGCCGTACCGAGCCCGCTTTCCGCACTCTTCCCCCCTTCCACGCTCCTCACCAGCGCTACCTTCACGCCCGCGCCCGATGCGGTCGGCGGCCAACTGTGGCTTTCCGCCCTCCTGGCGGCGCTTCCGCTCCTGGTGTTCTTCGTGCTCCTGGGAGTATTTTCCGTCGCCACCCACTGGTGCTCCCTTATTTCCCTCGGTCTGGCCCTGGTCATCGCCGTGACCGGTTTCGGGATGCCAGCTGAGCTAGCGGGGCTCTCCGCACTCCAAGGAGCGGCATTCGGACTCTTCCCCATTTGCTACATCGTCATCATGGCGGTGTGGCTGTATAACCTCACCGAAAGTTCAGGGCGCAGCAAAGACGTCCAGGCCGTTTTCGCAGCGCTGGGCCGCGGTGATATGCGAGTGCAAACCATCCTCATCGGCTTCATTTTCTGCGGCCTCATCGAAGGGCTGGCCGGTTTTGGCGCGCCGGTAGCCATCAGCTGCGCCATGCTACTTGCCATCGGCTTGCCCCCGGTCAAGGCCGCGCTGGCCACCATGGTGGGCAACGGTATTAACGTGGCCCTGGGCGCGATGGGTATCCCCCTCACCACCGTGGCCCGCATGGGCGGGGTGGCCGATCCCATGGACGTAGCCGCGGTGGCCGGGCGCATTATCCCCGTGGTAGCCGTGGGCGTTCCCCTCCTCCTCGTCTTTATCGTGGATGGCAAACGCGGGGTAAAAGACACCTGGCCGGTGGCCCTCACCGCCGGAATCGGCATGGTGGCCGGGCACGTGATCGCCTCGAATTTCATTTCGCACGAACTTATCGCGGTGATCGCCTCCCTCCTCTCCTTCGCGCTCACGGCAGTGCTGCTCACGCGCTGGCACCCGGCCCACACCCCGGCCGAATTCGCCAGTGCCCCCGCCCGCGAGAAGATTTCCGCGAGCAGGGTATTTTTGGGATTGCTTCCCTACCTGCTGGTTGTGGTGGTCCTCGCGGTCACGAAGTTGTGGCGGGTCACCGTGCCCGGCCCGACCGGCCCGCGCCGCATCGAATTCCTGGCCCAAACCGATATCAGCTTCGGTTGGCCCGGCCTGCACGGGCACCTGGTGGACCAGGCCGGTAACGCTCTGAGCACCACCACCTTTACGTTCAACTGGCTCTCCTCCCCGGGGACAATGCTTTTCCTCACCGGAGTGGTGGTCACTGCCGTGTACGCACGCTGCTCCTCCGGCGGGCGTTACCCCTATTCTTTCCGCACCGGCTTGGCTACCCTGGGTGCCACCGTGGCGAACCTGGCCGTCACCGTGGGAACGATTGCCACCATTATGGCCCTCGCCTACGTCATGAATTTCTCCGGTCAGACCCAGGCCATCGGCGCTTTCATGGCCCTGGCCGGCACCGCTTTCGCGGCGCTCTCCGCGTTCCTGGGTTGGATCGGCACCGCGGTGACCGGCTCGGCCACCTCCTCGGCCGCACTCTTCGGGAACCTGCAAGCCACCGCCGCGGCCGGGGCCGGCATCGACCCGCATCTCCTCCTGGCCGCCAACCAGCTCGGGGGCGGGCTCGGGAAAATCGTGAGCCCGCAAAACCTCGCGATTGCGGCTACCGCGGTGCGCGCCCCGGGTAGCGAACCCGAGCTTCTGCGCCGCGGCGCTGCGTATTCCCTCGGGTTACTCGCCCTCCTCACAATCGTCGTTGTGCTGGCGGCGAGCGGGGTGCTCGGCTTCATTACCGCGTAGCGGGCGCACTACCGTGTGCGGCTAACTAGACCCGGCGCACTACCCGTGTGCGGCTAGCCAGCCTCGGCGCGCTACCGTGTGCGGCTAGCCAGCCTCGGCGCGCTCGCCTACGCTGGAGACCATGGCTTTTGAACAAATTACCGACGTGGTTGCTTTCCACGCCGAAGGCCCGGTGTGGTCGAGTTCCTGGGGCGGGCTGCGTTTCGTGGATATGCTCGCCGGCGATCTGCTTACCCTGCGTAGCGATGGCGGGGTGGATCGCCTGGCCACCGGCTCGAAAATCGCAGCATTTGTGCGCCCGCGCACCGGCGGAGGTTACGTCGTCGCCACCGAACGCGGCCTGGCCTTAGCCGATACCGCCACGGCCGCCCCGCGCGAAGCCACCACCCTGTGGAACAGCCCGGCTTACCGCATGAACGAAGGCACCGCGGACCCGTGGGGCTACCTCTACGCCGGCTCCATGCCGTATACGCGCGATGCCACCACCCGCGGTACCGCGCGTCTCTACCGTATCTCCCCCGCCCTCGAGGTCAGCGTGGTGCTGGATTCGGTCACCACCTCGAACGGCATCGGCTTTTCGCCAGACCGCACCCGCGCCTACTACATCGACACCTCCACGCGCGCCATTTCTGTTTTTGAGGTCGACGACGCAGGCAACCTCCACCACCGCAGCGACTTCCACCGCGTGGAAGGCGCGAGCCCGGACGGGCTGACTGTGGATAGCGAAGGAAGTGTGTGGGTAGCCCTCAACCGGGCTGGAATCATCCGCGTACTTGATCCGAGCGGACAGACCGTGCAGGAATACCAACTCCCGGTCACCGGGACCACCGCGGTAACCCTGGGCGGGAAGGACGGCAAGGATGTTTTCGTGACCGTCTCGCGCGAAAATGATGATTCGCGGGGCGCGGGAGCACTGTGGTGGATGGACGGACCGGTAGCCGGCCAGCCTACCTTGCCTTTTGCTGGCTAACGCCGCCGGTACCCGAAAGCGCCGCGCCCGCCTCCACGCCGAGCCGGGCCTGGCGCGCCCGTTGCAAAGCGCGTAGCGCCTCCCAGGCGCTCTCCTGCCCGAGCAAAACCGCGTCAATCAGCTGATGTTGAGACTGAGCCACGGCGGGATCTTCAACCGCGGGATGGCTGGTATGAGCGCGGCCGGTATCGGTGCCGCGCACCCCGGTATTCGGAGAAGCGGCATCAGCGCAGCTAGCCGCATACAAAATAGTGTGGAACGTGAGCGGGCGGTGGAGTATTTCCAGGCGTTTGGAACCGGACACTTCCACCAGGGTGTGCAGCACCCGACTGGGTTGCTCCCCGCGGGCCGCGCGCAGCGGGCGCAGATCCGGGTGGCCGGCCATAATCCGCGCCAGGGCCAGGGATTCACTGATATCCAAGAGCGCCACAATCTCCGGAATTTCGGAGCTGCGCACGGTCACGACCCGCGGGTGTTTACGCGCTTCGCGCTCCACTAATCCATCCGCGATAAGCGATTCCACCGCGATGCGGGCGGTGGAACGCGCCACCGAATACTCCTCCGCAATCGCGGCTTCGGCCAGGCGCTCCCCCGGCGCGATATTTCCGGAAAGGATACGTTCGCGCAGGTGGTCAGCCAGATCATCGGCAAGCCGGCGAGCCATAAGCGCTCCTTTCCATCGCGCGGGATAACAAGCGGGGCGAGTACCCGCTCTCGCCTTATCCTAGGTAAACTGACTGTCAGTTTCCAATGTGATTTTACGCCATCGCGTGCGCCAGCTGGCGGCGGGTGGGCAAGGTTGCCCGCGCGAATGCCAGTTTCCACGCGCCCACGCGCCGCATACACCAAAAGGAGGGATGATGGCCGCCACGCGGTTCCCACCGGGCCCCACCCCGGCCCCGGATTACTACCGCTGGCGTGCCCACGTTTTCCTCGTCGTGTATATCGGCTATGTGTTTGCCTACACCACCCGCAATAACCTCAAAGTGGTCTCCGCCCGTTTCGTCACGGAGGAGGGATGGTCGCTCTACCAGGTCGGCTTTGTGCTCAGCGCTTTCACCCTCGCGTACGGGACCGGGAAAATTATTTTCGGGATGGTGGCGGACCGCGTCTCGCTGCGCCGCCTTTTTGGCGGTGCGCTCATCATATCGGGAATTCTATGCATCCTCACCGGGATTCCCAGCTCCGCCCGCGCTCTCGCGGCCCTCACCTTCGCGAACGGGCTGGTGCAATCAGCCCTCGCCCCGGCCGCTCTGGTGCTCCTGGGTGCCTGGTACCCCAATTCTTCGCGCGGTTCGCGAGTGGCGATCTGGAATACTTCCCAGAACCTCGGGGCCGCTCTCCTCCCGCTGCTCGCCGGGGCCTTCACCGGCTGGAGCCTGGCCCGTTTCCATATTTTCCTCATCCCGGGCCTGCTCACTATCGCGGTGGGTATCTGGGCCTACCGCACCGGCGCCGACCGCCCCTGGCGCCAGGGCCTACCCACCCTCACCATGCTTTTCGGCCCGGCCGGCACCCCGCAGCTGAGCACCCGCGCGGATGGCTACTGGCCCACGGTGGTGCGGGCAGTGCTCACCAACCGCTGGATCCTCACGCTCGTGGGCATTAATACCCTGCTCTACTGCATCCGCTTCGGCGTGATCAACTGGGTGGTTATTTTCGCCGCCGCACACACCGCCGGCCGCACCGGGGAAATCGCGCTCGCGGGCGCGGAGCTGGCCGCAATCCCGGCCTCTTTCGCTTTCGGGGCTTATGCGGCACGCCACCCTAACCGGGCTTCCTCCGCCGCTATGAAAGCGATGCTGGCCCTGGCCGTTGCGCTCGCAGCCTGGCCCCACCTGGCTTTTAGCAGTTCTTCGGTGGCTGGGGCACTGTTGCTCGGCGCCCTCATTTACGGGCCCCAGGTGAGTATTAATATGCTCACCCTCTCCCTGGTTCCCGATAATGTGGCGGGCGCAGCCACCGGGGTGGTGGGGGCGGCGGGCTACCTGGCCGGTGAAACCCTCGCGAATTTCCTTATCCCCCACCTGGTGACCGGCTACGGCTGGACGGTGGCCTACACCAGCCTCGCTCTGACCGCCCTCATCTGCGCGGCAGGGTACGCAAGTTTGCGCGGCCCGGAAATGCGCAGCCTGCGTTATTAAGAACGACGACGCAGCTAGATGGCTGCCAGCACACCCGCGCGGGGCCCGAATCCTCGGGCCCCGCGCCGGCGTCGTCGTACATTATGCTGCGGTAACTATTAGGCCTGCACCACGGCCTGTTCGCGCCTAGAGAGCGAGAGATACATAACGCCGGCCGCTACCGCGATCCCGGCGAGCAGCGTGAAGGACGCCGCCCAGGAGAAGCGCTCGGCGAGGATCGGCATAATGAGGTTCGCGCCCATTTCGCCGACGATGTAACCGAAGAGTCCCACGAAACCGACCGCCACCCCGGCCGCCTTGAGCGGCACGAAGTTGAGGGTAAGGATATTGACGATGAGCTGCGGACCGTAAATGAGTGCCCCCATGAGCCCGGAAACAATGAGGAGCACCACGTAATTGTCGTTGCCCATGTAGACCCAGATAAGGCCAGCCAGGCACAGCAGCCCGAGGAAGCCCACCACGGACTGACGGTTGGGAAGCTTGACGGAAATCCAAGCGAAGAGGAAGGATCCGGGAATGGCGATCCATTCCAGCACCGAGAAGGCGGTGGAGTACTGGGCTTCCGTGAAGCCCATTTCGGTGCCGAGGAAGGCCGGCATCCAGTTGAGCACCCCGAACCGCAGGAAGTAGAGCGCGGCGTTGATAAAAGCCACAGTGAGGACCAGCGGGGAGGTGAAAACGAAACGCACGAGGATATGCCAGTAGCTTTCGTCGGGAGTTTCGTCGGTATTCGGTTCGCCGGCCTTGCCGTAGATCTGGCGCAGGGTGGGCATTCCTTCGGCTTCGGGGCGGTCCCCGCCGTACTTCCAGAAGAAGATGGACAAACCGAAGACCACCAGGCCCGGGCCCCAGAAGGCAATCGCCCCGCCGCTGGGCCCACCCAGGGCCAGCAGCCAGGTAATCATGAGGGGCAGCAGCGCCCCGCCCAGGTTTTGCGAGGTATTCCAGATCGCGATACCGGAACCGCGTGTTTTATTCGGGTACCAGTTCGCGATCATCGCCATGGATGAGGGCGCCAGCGCCCCCTGCGCGCAGCCGAGCAGGAACATGAGCACCGCGAGCAGGTAGAAGTTCGTGGTGAAGCCAATGGCGATGCACAGGATCGCGGAAAGCCCCAGGCAGCCGGCAAAAATGCGGCGCAGGGAGACGCGGTCGGACAGCATCCCCATAAAGAATTTCCCGAAGCCGTAGGTGATGGTGAACATGGTGAGAACCAGGCCGATTTGCGGCAGGCTCCAGTCGTTCTCCAGGCGCAGGGCTTCGGAGCGGAGTTTGAAATTATTGCGGACCAGGTACGCACATACGTAGCCGAGGTAGGCCACGAAGAACACCATGCCGCGCCGCTTGAGGTACTGCGCGAAAGTGTCCGGGTGCGCGGCAGCGAACTGTGCGCTAGTGTCCTCAGATTCGGCGGCGGGCCTGCCCTGCCGCGTTTCCTCATGTGATGACATCACTACTCCTCCTTGAGCTGAACTGTATGTCAGTTTAAGGAGTGTAGCGCACTATTGCCGCCGGGTGGTAGTGCCCGGCGGGTTCTTGTCGGTTGTGCTGCGCGGCGCGGCCCGCGGCACAGGCGCTATCGCGGGCCGCACAGCCGAGCCGCGCGGCCCGCTGAGGCTCCGCGGCAGTTTATGCCTCCCGGTTAATAAACTCCCCTCCCTCGCGCAGCGCCCGCACATTGGCGAGGATCAACTCCTCGGCACCCACAGGCCGCCCGCCGGCCGTATGCGGGGTAATAATCGTGGCCAGATCCCACAGCGGTGAATCCGCGGGCAGCGGCTCGGTAGCCGTAACATCCAAGCCGGCGCCCGCAATTTTTCCTTCGCGCAGCGCGGCAGCCAAGTCATCTTCCTTGACAGTTTTCCCACGCCCCACATTAACGACGACGGCGCGCTCAGGCAGAGCCGCGAAAACGCTCGCATCCACAACATTGGCGGTGGCCTCGGTGGCGGGGAGGATGAGAATGAGGACATCGGTATCGGCCAGCACCTCATCGCGCTGGGCGAGGTTAGCGCCGTCGTACACCTCAATATCACCCTCGGTGCGCCGGGACGTAGCCAGGCCGCGCACCCGCGCCCCGAAAGCTTTAAGCATCCCGGCGAGGTGGCGCCCGATATGCCCGTAGCCCCAAATGGTCACCTGAGCGCCAAGCAGGCTGGTCAGGCGCCCGCCGGGGCGCAGCTCGGTGAAGAAGATCCGGTCGCGTGACCAGCGGTGGTTATCCTGTTCTTCGGTGGCGATGCGCAAGTCCCGCACCAGGTAGAGCGCGAGCGCGATGGCGTGTTCGGAGACGGTGGCATCATGCAAACCGTTCGCGGTGGCGAGGATAACTCCCGCGGGCGGGTTGGTGGCGTGCAGGCTTTCCGCACCGGCCATCATGCCCTGAATGAGTTTGAGGTGCGGGAGCTGGGCCACGTGCTCAGCCGCATGGGGGTCCAACCAGACCACGAGGGCCTCAGCATCGCGGTGTTCTTCCGGGATGGGTGCACTCACGTCAAAAGTCACCCAGGTGACGCCTTCTTCGGGCGGGAGGGAAAGGTCAAAGCTATTGGGGAGAAGTACCTTCATAGCTGTAGCCTAGTCCGCCGCGCTCCCACCTAGAAGCGAATGGCGTCAATGGGCTTGATGCGCAGCGCCATGGTGGCCGGGATGATTCCGCACAGCGCTCCCACCCCGGCGGATATCGCCAGGCCAATAAAGGCGGCCAGCACCGGGTATCCCACGCTATCCACCGAGAAGGGCAGATCGAGCCACCGGGCGAGGGGCGCGGTTCGAATGGTGACAATCGAGGCAATCACCCCGATGAAACCGGCCGCCGTCGTCGCCACCACGGATTCCAAGAACACCGAGGTGAAGATACGGCGCGCGGAGGCGCCCATCGCGCGGCGGATCCCCATTTCCCGCACCCGCTGCTTCATCGTGACGATGGAGACAGTAAGCAGGCCGAGGGCGCCCACCAGAATCACGATCCCGCCGATGGCCGCGATAATCGCGGTGACCTGACGTTCGGTGGATTCCTGGCCGCGCATCTGGCTTTCGATGAACTGGCCTTCTACCTGGTAGTTTTTGCCGAGGCGGCCCTGGAGCACGGAAACAAGGACCTTCTGGGCCTCCCCTTCTTCCCCGCGGGGCACCAGCACCGAAACGGTGGCGGAATCCATGGGTGATAGTTGGGTCATCGCGGCGGCGGCCATGCTCTCATACGGCACGTGCAGGCGCGGGCTATCCCAGCGCGAGCGGTCCGCAACCACCCCGACCACCGTCATCCGCACCCCGGTGGGTCCGGAAAGCGCAAGCTGCGGGTAGCTGGCCAGCGAAGGCTCTCCCATTTCTTTGTAGAGCATTTCATTGACCACGGTGGGGTTCATGAGCCGCTCACCGTCCGCTTCTGTTAGCCAGCGCCCGCGGGTGAGCTGCACGTCAAAAAGCGGGCCGTAAGCCGGATCCACCGCGAGCATTTCGTAATTCTGCTCCATCATCCCGTACCCGGGGATGCCGCCCGCACCGAACTCGGTACTAGCGGAACCATCCCCCACGGCTTCGGCGCCCGCTACCGAGCTGCCGCCGGCGCTTTCCAGCTCGCCGCCGGCTTCCGCTCCGGCCATGCTCTCCGATTCCCAACCGTCCAGATTCTGCATATCGGCGCCACCGGCCCCCGCCACCACCGGCGGGAAGGCGAGGGACACATAGGAGATACGCGAGCGCGTCCAATAATTCGCCCCGGCACTCTCCATGTACTCGGCCACGGTGGTGCCGAAAACATCCTCACTGGCCTGGGCGCCGGCCAGGGTCCCCAGCTGCGCACCGGTGGGCGCCGCCGCGGGATTGGCGTACGGATTGGCATAGGGGTCGGCATAAGGCTGCGCGTACGGATCGGAGGGGTCCTCCCCGCCGGTGCGGTACACCCCGATATTGACGGTGCCGGGTTTGCCATCCCACTGGGCGAGCTGGTGTTCCCCGGCGGCGCTAATAAGCTGGCCCAGGGCGAGAACGGTTGCCATTGCCCACACCGCGGCCGCCACTCCAACGAGGGAGAGAATAACCCGCCCGCGATCCACTCGAATTTCTTCCCAGGCTTCGAGAACGGCCCCGAAAATGCGTGTCATTTTTCCTCCGGCCAGACGAGCCCATCGTGGATGGTGAAACGGCGATCCGCGCGGGCGGCCACTTTCGGATCGTGGGTGATCATAATGAAGGTGGCGTTATTTTCCCGCGCCATACTTTCCATGAGATCCATAACCCGCCCCGCGGTATCGACATCGAGGGCGCCGGTAGGTTCATCCGCGAGAAGAACCTGGGGGCGGCGCACGAGCGCCCGGGCGAGGGCCACCCGTTGCTGTTCCCCACCCGAGAGCTGGGAGGGCATCGCATCCAGGCGATCCCCTAATCCCACCCGGTCTAGCATCTGGGCGGCGAGGCTGCGGCGTCGAAAAATAGTGGCGGTATCCGAATACAGCAGCGGCACTTCCACGTTTTGCGCGGCGGTGCGGCCACGGAAAAGATTGAACTGCTGGAAAACGAAACCGAAGAGGGAGCCGCGCAGGTGAGCGCGCGCCGATTCACTCAGCTCCGCCACATCGCGGCCCTCGAAACGATAGGAGCCGGTATCGGGCAGGTCGAGCATCCCGATGATATTGAGGAGGGTGGATTTCCCCGTTCCGGATTGGCCCATAATCGCCACGTATTCCCCGCGCTCAATGCGCAGATCCACCCCGCGCAAAATTGGCAGGGGGCGGCCGTTGGGGAGAGTGACGGTGCGGGTCACCTGCTCAAGCTCTAACATCACATCCCCATCATCGGGTCGGGCGTGGGCTGCGCGGCCGGCACGTACTGGAGGATTTCTTCGCCTTCTTCCAGCCCGCCGGTGATCTGGATCTGGCGCCCGTCCGTCACTCCGAGCTGCACGGTGCGCTTCGTGGGTTTTCCGCCGTCCGCCGCGGGCAGGTAGACCACCCCCTCGCGGAAACGCCCCTCCACCGCGCTGACCGGCACGGTGAGCACCCCGGTGGTATTGCTCCCCGGGATGGTGAGTTTCGCGGCCGAACCGTCATACACCTGCTGTTCGGCGGGGATATCGCAGATGAGGGCCGGCTGCACGGTACCGCTGGCGCTATCCAGGCCGCGCGCCTCGGCTTCTTTACCGCTCAGGCCCGCTCCCGCACCCGTTTTCTCCGTGACCGTGCGCAGATTCGTGCAGTCGAAAGGCGCCGGGCCATTCGTGACCGCGAGCTGCCCGGCCGGCGGCAGCGAGGCCAGCGAGTAAAGCTGTTCAGGTTTCACGCTCACCCGAGCGTGGTACGTAGCCGGGGTGATGGAGCCGATGCTTTCCCCGATAGCTACCGGCTGCCCCACGAGCACATCCACCGCCACGGTGCCGCTCACCGGGGCGAGCACATTCACGTAACTCACTTCGATATAGGGCTCACCGGGCACTTCCACTTCGGTGCCGTCCTCAAAAGTTTCCACGGTGGCGGCGGTGGTTTTTTCTTCCTCGTGGCGGATACGTAGCAACCGGTCGCCTTCATTGACGACGGCGCCCGCCTTGACATCGACCACATCTACGGTGCCGGTGGCGGTGGCCCGCACGGGGGTGGCCGGATTCCGCATGACGGTGGCATCAAGCGTGAGGGAATTATCGATATCCCCCGGCATGGCCACCACCGTCGGGATGGTGAAATCCCCCTGGGCCACGAGTTCCGCGGAGCTGCGTTGGTTGGGGAAAAATGCGAATTTCACGAGGGCTGCCGCGATGACAAGACCGAGCAGGAGTTTGATGACCTGGAAAATGGTGTCAGTTTTCTTCATGGGCGGGCACCTTTGCACACGGGAAACAGGGTTCGGCAGGCCGGGCGTGGCACCGAACTACTTGGAAGATTACCGCGCACAAGCCGGAAAATAAATAGGAAAATTCATCATGTTTCTTTTAGTGGGCAATCTAATGTTGGCCAGATACACTACCGCGCCGCGGGGGTTGGGCCTCCGCGGCGCGGGCGTCGTCGTACCGAAAAACTATTTTCGGGCCGGGTTGTTTTCCTGACGGGCCGGGTTACTTCCCCAGCGGGCCGGGTTACTTCCCGGGTTTAATGAAGGGGAAGGTGATCGTTTCGCGGATCCCCAGGCCGGTCATGGCGGTGAGGAGGCGGTCGATGCCCATCCCCATGCCGCCGGTGGGCGGGAAGCCCTGTTCCATGGCGGCGAGGAAGTCCTCATCGAGCTGCATGGCTTCCGGGTCGCCGTTAGCAGCTTCGATGGATTGCTGGGTGAGGCGTTCGCGCTGGATAACCGGGTCGGCCAGCTCGGAATAGGCGGTGCCCAGTTCCATGCCCCGCACATACAGGTCCCATTTTTCGGTCAGGCCCTTCTTGGTGCGGTGCGGGCGGGTGAGCGGGGAGGTGTCCTCGGGGAAGTCGTACACGAAGGTGGGTGCGTAGAGCTGGTCCCCGCACAATTCTTCGAAGAGTTCTTCCACGATTTTGCCGTTCACCCAGAAAGGCGCAACCGCGATATCGCGGGCTTCCGCGAGAGCTTCGAGGCGTTCGCGCGGGGTGTCCACGGTGATTTCTTCACCCACGGCCGCGGAGACAGATTCGTAAAGATCGAGTTTCTGCCATTCGCCACCCAGGTCATATTCGGTGCCGTCATTCAGGGTGACGGTGGTGGTGCCCAGGGTGTCCAGGCATGCCTGCTGGACGAGATTCCGGGTGAGCTCGGCCATCGTATCGTAGGTGGCGTAGGCCTGGTAGGCCTCGAGCGCGGTAAATTCCGGGGAGTGGGTGGAGTCCGCACCTTCGTTGCGGAAGTTCCGCCCGATTTCGAAAACGCGATCCACGCCGCCTACCACCGCGCGCTTGAGGTAAAGCTCGGTAGCAATGCGCAGGTAGAGGTCCTCATCATAGGCATTAATATGCGTCTGGAAGGGCCGGGCCGCGGCACCGCCGTGGATGGGCTGCAGAATCGGGGTTTCGATTTCCACGTAGCTGCGGCGGTCAAAATTGGCGCGCAGCGACTTCATAACCCCGGCGCGCAGCCGCACCATATCACGGGCGGCCGGGCGGGTGATGAGGTCGAGGTGGCGCATCCGCACCCGCGATTCTTCGTTGAGGGCAACGTCTTCGCCGGCTTCGTTCTGGTAGATCTTGGGGAGGGGGCGCAGGGCCTTGGAGGCCATCTGCCATTCGTGGGCGAAAACGGAGAGTTCGCCACGCTTGGAGGCCCCCACGTGCCCGGATACGAAAATGAAATCGCCCAGGTCAACATCTTGTTTGTAGGCGGCCAGCCGTTCTTCACCCACGTGCGCGAGGGAGAGAATCACCTGGAGGCGGTTCCCGCGCCCGTCTTGCAGGGTGGCGAAAGCAATTTTGCCGCCGGTGCGGGACAGCATGACACGCCCGGCGATGCCCACCGAGGTCTCGGTTAGTTCTTCGCCGGCTTCAATATCACTGTATTCTTCCCGGATGTCCGGGATGGTGGCGGTGATGGGAAGTTCGGCCGGGTAGGCTTCGGTTCCTTCCGCGAGCAGGCGGGCGCGCTTCTCCAGCCGGATACGCATCTGTTCCGGGGTTTCACTATCAAGAAATTCACTCACATGGTCATGGTAGACGACGCCGCGCCGCCCGGTCACGTGACGCGGCCCGTATCACCCGATAGACAGGCGGAATATCAGGATAGTTTCCGGTAGCTGCCAGGGCTTCCACAGCGGCAATATCGTCCGGAGCGGGGGCGTCTTCTTCATGTGTGGCGACGACGCCGCCAGCTGGCGGGGCGATGAGTTCGACACCGGCGTCGGCCATGGCGAGCGCCTGTTCTTGGAGCCCGCGGGCGAAGCTGGGTTCGAGGCCGGCGGCTTCGAGCATGCGCTGGACTTGACCGGCCAGGAGTGCGGTGTGCCGGGAGGCGTGGGTGAGGGCCGCGGTGTAGAGTCCACGGTTTTCTTCGGCGAGCGCGCTGGGTTCTCCCCCGAGTTCACTCACGAGGGCCATGCCGATGGGCAGGAGGGGCGCGGAGGTGGTGACTGCCCAGGTGGCGCCGATGAGTTGGCGCATATCGAGGGAGGTCCCGGTGAAGGTCAGGGCCGGGTGGAGGGCGAGGGTGAGGGCGCCGGCAGCGGCCGCGTCCCGGAGTACGCCCGTGCCGAAACGCGCGCTGGTGTGGATGACGAGCTGGCCGGGGCGCCACCATCCCTGCCCGGCGGCGTGTTCCACGACGCCGGGCAGGGCGGCGTCGGGCAGCGCGAGGAGGATGAGATCCGCGCGGGCCAGTAAGTATTCAGTTTCGCGCGCGGGTACTGCGGGAAGGAGGGCGTCGAGGCGTTCACGGCTGGTGCTGCTGCGGGCCACCGCACCGATGACGGTGTGGCCGGCGGCCCGCAGGGCAGCGCCGAGGACGCTTCCGACTTTTCCGGCCGAGATGATCCCTATGGCCATCCGGCCGGGTGTCACTTGCGGCCCCGCAACCGATCATCGATAGCGGAGAGCGCGGCGGTGATGGCCGGGGCTGGGACTCCGAGGCGGGCGGCTTCTTCGAGGACCGCGGTGCCCAGGGAGTGAATTTCGGTGCGGTTGCCGTCCCGCAGGTCACGCGAAAGCGAGGAGTGCGCATCGGGAGCGAGGCGACGCAGCCAGGCGTGAATTTCCGCGGGGCGGGTGGGTACTTTCTCCATGGTGGCGATGCGGGCCAGTTCGGTGCACATCGCTTCGGTAAGTTCCGGGGCGCGTTCCATGGCGCGGCCGATGGGTAGCCCGGTGGCGCCGGTCAGCAGGGCCATGGCGCATTGGTTGCGGAGTTTGCGCCACAGCACTTGGTTTTCGGTACCGCGGAAGAATACGTCAATTCCGCCGTTGAGGAGCACCCGTGCGATTTCGCCGTCCATGGCGGTGTCGGGCATTTCTACTTTGAGGAATTGGGAGGTGTGTTCAATAACTCCGGGCGCGGTCCGTTCGCTAATCGTATAGACGGAGCCGGACCAGGATTCCCCTTCGGTGAGGGTGTGGATGGCACGGGCGTGATCGAAACCATTGAAGAGCGCCCCCACTTCTTTGGGGCGGGCTGAACGAATGGATTTTTCGATACTGGGGAGGGTGTATGCCTTGGTGCAGAGCAGGATTTCGCTACCGCGGGCCGGGCTGGTTAGCGCCGGCACCTGCGCGGTGAAATTACCGAACCGCTTGGATTTAATGACAATTCCGTTGCGGTTAATAGCATCGGCGGTGCGCTCGGTAGCAACAACCGCGACTTTTTGACCGTTGTGCGCGAGAACCCCCGCGATGAGCCCACCAATACCACCCGGGCCGTAGATATTAAGCATAGGAATAATCCTAGATGTAGAAAAATATAAAAGTGCGGCTACGCGACGTGTTTCACTCTTGTACCGGGAAGAAATCACTTTCGGGAACCGGGCTGCGGCCCGACCCGGGACTATTGTCATTCCCTCCGGGGCGCGGCGCTGCCAGCCGGGGGTAATTCGGGGTGCCAGCCGCGCGGCACCTGCCCGCGATCACTCACCGTGGTGGTGAGGATCTGGCTGGCGGTGGCGCTGTCCATGTGTTTGGCGCGGGCTTCCACCGCCATTCCCACGGTTCCCCAACGCAGGGTGGCCAGTTGGAAACGGCGTTCTAGCGGTCCTTGGCTAATAATCGCTGATTGGTAGTGTTCGCGCAGCAGGATTGTTACTTCGCGGTACCAGAACCAGCCCCGCCGCATAATAATGACATCGTCGCCCACGAAGATTCCGGAGCGTTTCCACCCGATGGGATCCAGCCAGCGCGAGGAGCGCGGATTGGGGATGAACCCGGGTAGGGCGCCATCATCCAGCAGGTAGGTACGTAGCTGCGCGGCGTTGGGCACGCCCGTTTGCGGGGTGGTTTGCAATGCGGTTTGGAGTGCGGTTTCCGGCGTGGTTTGCAATGCTGTTTCCGGCACAGGATTGGTAGTTCCCGCAATACCGGCAGCTTCCGGCACCGCATCCGCACCGCTGCCGGGTGCGGTAGCACCCTCCGCGAAGCCGAGTTCGCGGGCAACGGTGAGCACGTCCTCAACTGTGCCTACCGGGACCAGTGCGTCGTTTGCGGTTTGGGTTGCTTCAAGGAGCGAACCTGACATAACGCAGGCTTGTAGTTTCCACCAGCCGGGCCAGAGATTGGGTTTCTTGAACGATAGGGCGTGGACGCGATGCTGGGGCAGGGCGAGGGTACGCCGGGAGAAAAGCCCCTCTTGTTTTTCAATTCCTTCGGCATTGGGCGCGATTCGGGCCTGCCAATTGGCTTGCAGGGAGCTAATGGGCTGCCACACCAACGCGATAATGAGGAAGAGAAGGGCGAATGATCCTCCTTCTTCGGTGACCAGGTAGCTGATCACCGAACCGGCCACCGTGATGACGGCCAGGATAATCCGCGGGGAGAGCACCAGGGAGGCGAGGAAACGCCGCCCGGACATGGCGTAGAGCGGCGGGTGTGCCTGCGCCCTGCTCACGGTGGCAAGATCGGGGACTTCGGTGTTTTCTCCGCTGCGCATTTTTTCCGCCAGGGCGAGGACGAGCGGCCGGAGCTTTTCCGCTTCGTGAAGTGCCAGCCACCCGATCTCTACTTTTTCTCCACCCGAGGTAATGCTGAGGCTGGCTTGGCGCACCAGCCGGGCAAGCAGTTTTTGAGTGACATCCACACTTTGGATGCGATCCCAGCGCACGTGGCGGTGTTGTTTGAACAGCACACCGCTGCGCATATGCACCCCATCAGCATCGAACATCCAGGCCATATGGCGCCATTGGATAGCCGCGATAATCCCGGTGATGAGGGTGACACCCACCGCTATGCCCACCGCAATCAGCCAGAAAGAACGGAGCAGATCCACAAATTCACTCCAGACAATTCCGGGTGAATCAGTATCTTCCAGGCGTTTGATCGCAATATAGCCGCCACCTACGATGACAAAGAACCACAGCGAGAGCAGCGAGCTCCACGGTGTCCATTTCGAGACCGGCTGCCAGGTGCCCGATATAGCCGTGGCGCTCACTCCGGGCGCTGTGGGTAGCGCGCCAGGCGCTGCGGGCAGCGCGTTCGTTACGCCCGGCAGTTCACCGGGCGCGGCCGATACCACGCCGGTTGTTCCCTGCGCGATGCCCGATTCCGGGGATGTTTCAGGGCCTGCCATTTAGACCCCTTCCATTTCGGCCACGCCGAGGTGGAGGAGACGTTCGCGCACGGCATCAGCTTCTGCGGTAGGAAGGCCGGGAATGCCCGCATCCGTTTCCATGGAGGCGGTATGGAGGGTGACTTTGGCGAGCCCAAAGCGGCGCAGCAGCGGCCCAGATTGCACATCCACCGTTTGAATACGCCCGTAAGGGACCACATCAATGCGGCGGAACATAATCCCGCGGCACAGGCGCAGCGCAATGTCATCCATCGCATAACCGAGGTGATTCACCTGCCGGGACAGGATCCGCAGGTGAATCAGGAACCCGAGGACGGGCAGCCCGAGAAGCGGCGCGTAATAGGCGAGCGGTTCGGGGCGCACAATAATTCCGAGCACCGCGAGCGCGATGAGGAGCACGAGCCAGAAGCACGCGGCGATAATCCACCGCACCGTGAAGAGTTTGCGCGACACCGCGCGGTAGTCCCGCCCGGGATCAAGAGGGGTAGTCACCATGGCTTAACGCTACCAAAGGGGTACGACATAAAAATTGGTTCCCACAAGCACCCACGATTCGCGCGGGATACCCGGCTACCGCTGATCAATGTGGCACCAGGTATCCACAATCCATCCGACCGCAGCGAGTGCCAGCGCTGCGGCGGTGAGAAGCGCCCAAACGTGCGCACTCGCCCGGGTAAAAGAGGTGGAGCCCAGGGCGCTGCAGATCGTGAGCAGGCCACCCGCGCCGGCCAGGAGCGCCCCGCTGCGCAGCCCGGCCGCAGCTCCTGCCGCCACTCGCAGGGCCGCCAGCCGCGACAGCGATTCCGCACGCCCGCGCCGCAGGCGGCGCACCCTCCAGCCGTACCAGAGCAGCCCCGCCGCGATAGCGAGCAGCGGCACCCCGGCGAAGGCGGGCACGGCTACCGGATGCGCGGCGAGGAGCCGCCGCAGTGCTTCACCCACCAGCGCGCCGGCCGCGCCCCATCCCAGGAAGGCCCGCAGATTACGCACGGTGCCCGCCCGCATCTAGGCCGACGCCGCCGCCGACGCTCGTGTGCTCACTTTCGCGGGCGCGCGCCAGTTTCGCGGTAGCGTCCGGATCGATTTCCTGCCAGGGTTCCATAACAAAGTCTCGGGTATGGGCGCGCGGGTGTGGCAGGGTGAGAAGCGGGTGGGTGCTGCGCACTCCTTCCACCCATTCGATATCAAGGTCGAGGGTGCGTGCCCCCCAGTGCATCCGGCGCTCGCGCCCGGCCCGCACCTCAATATCGCGAAGCGCGGCCAGCACGTTGAGGGGCGCTAGCTCGGTGGTCAGGCGCATGACCGCATTAAGGTAGTCCGGTTGCGGGGCCTGCCCGGGAGCGAGCACGGGCGCGGTGGTACGGAATGAGGAGACCGCATTAATATGGACGGGCAGCGCGGCAATCTGGCTGATAGCGGCGCGCAGGGTTTCCTCGCGCTCGCCCAGGTTCGCGCCCATCCCGATCACCATTTCTCTTATGGTTCCCCCACGCGCGATATCAGCCAGGCGGCGCACGGTGACCCGGGCATCCGTGAAGCGCCCCGGTACCGGGGCTTCGGGTTTGTGCACGGTGACCTCTGCCGCCAGCGCACCGCGCGCGAGGACCCGCTGCGCTACCCGCTCGCCCAGCGTTTCGAGCAAACTGACGGGAGCGCTATCCCCTACCGCGCGAGCGTCCTCAGCCAAGTCCGCGTAGGAGATAGTGCCCGCGAGGTCATCTGTTCGTCCGGCCGCGCTGGTATCCACAAGAGCTGCGACGTCGAAAATAAAAGGGTGGTCCGCTTCGCGTTCGTACTGGTACACACCGTGCCGGGCGGCTACTTCCACACCGGTGATGCTCACGGTATCCAGGCAGCATCCGAGCATTGCGAGGGCATCGCGCACGCGCGGGGGTACTCCCATCATGAGCGCACGGCCTCCGCGATTCCCGCTGCTTCGCTTCCCGCTACCTCGGGGCGGGCCACTCCGGGCTGGGAGGTGGATACCAGTCCGCAGGAGCGCAATTTCGCCACAGTATCCACCGCGATCCGCGAAGAGGCCACATCGTGGACCCGCACCGCCCACACGCCTTTTTCAGCGAAATAGGTGCTCAGTGCGGCGGTGGCTCCGTCCCGCCCGCTGGCCGGCAAGCCTTCCGGGGTGACTTCAGCGAGGAAACGTTTGCGGGAAACTCCGATGAGGACCGGCATGCCGGCCCACAGGAATTCGTCAATATGGGCCGCGAGGCGCCAATCGTCGTCGCCCATTTTTGCGAAGCCGAAGCCCGGGTCGATGATGATCCGGGTGGGGGCAATTCCGGCGGCCACTGCTCCCGCCACGCGCTCAAGCACTTCCGTGCTCACCTCGCGCCCGATAGCGCGATAGCCGGCCAGGGAATTCATAGTTTGCGCGTCCCCGCGCCCGTGCTGGAGCACATAGTAGGCCCCGGATTCCGCCACGGTTGTCCACATGGCACTGTCCCCGCGCCCGCCGGTCACGTCGTTGATGATGCGTGCACCGGCGGCGCAGGCCCGCGCCGCGGTGTGCGCGTGGTAGGTATCGACCGAGATGGGGATATGTGCGGCTAGTTCACGCACCACCGGCCCGATGCGTTCCCATTCTTCCGCGGCGCTCAGCAGGGTGGCACCCGGGCGGGTGGATTCCCCGCCGATATCGATGATGTCCGCCCCGGCAGCGATGAGTTCATGACCGTGGGCGATAGCGGTATCGATTTTGTCCCAGCGCCCGCCGTCGGAAAAAGAATCGGGGGTGACGTTGAGGATACCCATAACGCGGGTGCGCGACCCGCCCAGGAGTTCCGGATCGCGCAGCGGCGCGGGCGCGGGGGTGTTCGCGGCCGTGCCCGTAGCTGCGCTTGCTGATGCACGTGCGCATGCGCTCGCGGATGCGGTTACTTCCGCCCTTGGTAGTGACATTTTAGGCTCCCCGTTCAATGAGACTCATGGCTTCGGCGCGGGTGCTGGGTTTGCGCAACATCCCGCGCACCGCCGAGGTGACGGTACGCGAACCGGAGTTACATACCCCGCGCATGGTCATGCACATATGTTCAGCTTCCACCACCACGAGTACCCCGGCCGCACCCAGGCGGTCGCGCAGCGCATTGGCGATCTGGGTGGTGAGGCGTTCTTGGACCTGGGGGCGGCGCGCATAGCCTTCTACCAGCCGGGCGAGCTTGGACAGGCCGGTGACCTTCCCTTCTTCCCCGGGGATATAGACAATATGAGCCACCCCGAAGAAAGGCAGCAGGTGGTGTTCACACATGGAATAGAAGGTGATATCCCGTACCACCACCATTTCGTGGAAGTCCTCCGCGAATTGGGCGTCGAGCACCGCATCGGGATCCTTGCCTACCCCGGCGAAAATCTCCGTGCAGGCGCGGGCCACCCGCGCGGGGGTGTCCACCAAGCCGGGGCGGTCCGGGTCCTCACCGATAGCGCTGAGGAGTTCCCGCACCGCCCGCTCTACCCGCTCGGTATCAACCACCCGCGCGGTATCAGCCTGCCGCGCGGCGTGGCGCTGCGTTTCCGCGCTCTGGCTATCTACCGGGCCATTTCCCGCTGATTCCGCTGCGCTCATACGTTCGTCCTTTCCACGCTCACGCCCCGTATTTCCACGCTAACTTCCCGCTGGGATTTAGGCATCCCCATGTTCCGCGCCGTGCCGACCGCGCGGGCCGAGCGGCCCGGTGGCAGCATCGGGGAGTTCCGGGGCGGGTAGGCGTGAATCCGCTGCCGCTTCCGCCTCGGTTTTCCCTTCCGGGAGCGGGATAGGCGGGCGCTGCGAGACCGGGCGGTCCGGAGCGGAAAGCCACACCTCTCGCTCGGGCGCTTTGACAACGTCCTTGAAGATCTCCGCGAGTTCGTTTTCCAGCACGGTTTCCTTATCGAGGAGCACCTCGGCAAGGTGGTCGAGAATATCCCGGTTTTCTGTGATAATCGTCCACGCTTCGGTGAGGGCCTGGTCAAGGAGGGCCCGCACGTTCTCATCCACGGTGGCGGATAGCGCGTCAGAGGTGCGCGAAGCCGCCCCGAAGCTCGCTTCTTCCTGGGCCGTGGGAGCTACCCGCACGGCACCCACCGCGGTGGTCATCCCGTATTCAGTCACGATCTTCCGCGCGGTTTCGGTGGCCTTCTGAATGTCATTGGAGGCACCGGTGGAGGGATCCCGGAAAATGATTTCTTCCGCGGCGCGCCCGCCCAGCGCATAGGTGAGCTGGTCGAGGAGCTGGTTGCGGGTAACCGAATAGCGGTCCTCGGTGGGCATGACCATCGTGTAGCCCAAGGCCCGCCCGCGCGGCAAAATAGTTACCTTCGTGACCGGGTCGGTATAGCGCAAAGCCGCCGCCGCGAGCGCGTGCCCGCCTTCGTGGTAGGCCGTCATCCGGCGATCCTCCGGGCTCATAACCCGGCTGGAACGCTGCGGGCCGGCCATCACGCGATCCGAGGCCTCATCCACATCCGCGTTGGTAATAACGTGGGCGTGGCGCCGCGCCGCCAGGAGCGCGGCTTCGTTGAGGATATTGGCAAGGTCCGCGCCCGTGAACCCGGGGGTGCGCTTGGCAACCCCGGCCAGGTCGACGTCGTCCGCGAGCGGCTTGCCGCGCGCATGCACCCGCAAAATGGCTTCACGCCCGCGAATATCGGGGGCATCCACCGCGACCTGGCGGTCAAAACGGCCGGGGCGCAGCAGCGCCGGGTCCAGCACGTCCGGGCGGTTGGTGGCGGCAATAAGAACCACCGCTTCGTCGGTGGAGAAGCCGTCCATTTCCACGAGGAGCTGGTTGAGGGTTTGTTCCTGTTCGCCGTGGCTGAGGGCTCCGCTGCCGCGCCCGCGGCCCACCGCGTCGATTTCGTCCACGAAAATAATGGCCGGGGCTTTTTTCTTCGCGGTTTTGAAGAGTTCGCGCACCCGCGAGGCACCCATACCCACGTAAAGCTCCACGAATTCCGAGGCGGCGATGGAGAAGAAAGGCACCTGCGCTTCCCCGGCAATGGCCTTGGCCAGCAGGGTTTTACCCGTTCCGGGCGGGCCGTAGAGGAGTACCCCGCGCGGGATACGCGCCCCGAGGGCCTGGTAGCGGTCCGGGTTCTTGAGGAAGTCCACCACTTCCTTCACTTCTTCCACGGCTTCATCTTCCCCGGCTACGTCGGAGAAGCGCACTTCGGAGACTTCCCCATCAGCATTGGCATCCTTTGCCCCGAAGCCGCGCCCCATCTGGCTGCGCATGAACCAGATGAACACAGCGAAGATGAGGATCATGGGCAAGAACGTGAAGAGCATCGAAACAAACACGTTCTGGGAGGGAACAATCGAGTTATGCCCGCGCTCCGGATTGGCCCGTTCCACCAGGGTAGTGATGTGCTGGCCCTGCGGGTCAGCGTATTGGAAAGTGACCTTCTTCCCGGCGTCGTGCTTATCGCCGTCGCCGTCCATGGTTTTTGTTGGCTCGGTCAGCCACAGGCGTACCCGGTTGGTGCCGTCTGTGATCTGCACGCGCTGCACGGTGGTGCCTTCCAGCAGCGCGATACCTTCCGAAGTGGAGATATTCGACCACTGCATGGCCATGTACTGATTAGTTCCGATAAAAGCAAGAAGCGCCGCGATGACTATGCCGGAGATAACGCGCCAGCGCCGCCGGCTGGTGCGTTCTTCTTCACTGAGCTTATGGCCGGAGCCGGAGCCGCGGGATTTCTTATTCTTCCCAGCGCCGCCGCTATTGCCCGTGCTGTTACTGCCCGTGCCGGTAGAACCGCCCTGGCCTTCTGGCTGCGGCGGGTGGGCGCGGCGGGCCCGGCGCTTGCGCTCATACGCGCTGGGTTCGGTGCGGCTCACTTCGCTACCGTGAGCATCCCTACCGCGGGCATCACCACCACGAGCTTCGCTACCAACCGGCGCAGTGCCGCACGATTCAGTACCGCGAGGTTCTTGCTGTTCGTCCACTTATCCTCCGTAAACGTGCGGGGCCAGGGTGCCCACAAAAGGCAGATGCCGGAATTGTTCGGCATAGTCGAGTCCGTACCCCACCACGAACTCATCGGGAATATCAAAGCCTAGGTAGTCAACCTGAACGTCAACTTTAGCCGCCTCGGGTTTTCGCAGGATGGCCGCGATCCGCACCGATTGCGCCCCGCGATCCAGCAGATTCTTCTTCAGCCACGCGAGGGTAAGGCCGGAATCGATAATATCTTCCACGATGAGGACGTGCCGACCGGTCACATCAGCATCCAGATCCTTCAAAATCCGCACCACGCCGGAGGATTTGGTACCCATTCCGTAGGAGGACACCGCCATCCAATCCATATTCAGCGGAGAGTGGATTTTCCGCACCAGATCCGCCATCACCATAACGGCACCCTTGAGCACGCCCACCACGAGCAGGTCGCCATCGTAATCAGCGTCAATCTGACGCGCCATATCCTCAAGCTTCGCTTGGATTTCCTCATTTGTGACGAGGATTTTTTCCAACTTATCACCCATATCGGTGTGGTCCATCACCATCTCCTTGAGCAGTTCCGCTGTGCTTCTAAGCCTAACGCGCGAAGACGACAATATTATCGCGCCGAAGCGCTCGCGCCCCGGGCAGGTCGCAGTGGCGCACGCCGCCCGGCCCGGTCACCAAGGCATCGAGAGCCTCAATATGCCCGGCCGTCAGCTCCCCGGCACGTGCTCCGGCCCGCAGGGCCAGGGCGCGCAGAATCCGGGTGCGCACGGCCGCGGGAAGCTCACGCAGCAGTGCATGAGGTACGACGACGCCGCCACCTGGCTCCCCCGTTTCTTGCACCGCGCCGCGTTCTTCCCAGGTGGCCAGTTCCCGGGCCGCCCAGGTGTCCAAAGCCTCATTATCGCGGCGCAGCAGGCGAGCGGTGCGGGCCAGGGCCTCCACCGTGCCCGGCCCGAGCACCTCGCTCAGGGCCGGCAGGGCGCGTGCGCGCAGCGCGGCGCGGGTGAGCGGCCCACCGCCCGCCGCCCGCCACGGGCCATCGGGCTCATTGGAAGGATCCTCCACCCAGGCCAGCCCCTCATTTTGCAGCGCGGCGCGCAGCGCCGCGCGCCGCAGCCCCAGCAGCGGGCGCAACGCAGTGAGCTCCGGGTGGCCCGGCAGCGGCCCCGCCTCCGGCATGCCCGCCAGGGAGCGCGCTCCCGATCCTCGGCCCAGGCCCAGGAGCACGGTTTCGGCTTGGTCATCCGCGGTGTGGCCCAGCAGCACCGGGCTTCCCGCGCCGGCCGCCTCGGCCAGCGCCGCGTACCGGGCCGCCCGTGCCTGCCCTTCCGGGCTCGATCCACCGCCCAGGTCCACGCTGACCGCCGCGGCGTCGTCGTACCCCCAGGAACGGAGGCGAGCCGCAACCTGCGCGGCTTCGCGCCCCGCCTCCGGGCGAATCCCGTGATTGACGGTGACCGCGCGCAGCACGTAGCCGTCCCGGCGCGCCACGAAAAGCGCGATACGGGCCAGCGCGAGGGAATCGGAGCCGCCGGACACCGCCACCGTTAAGCGGGTGCCCGGTCGGTATCCGCAGCTCGCCAGCAGCGCGCGCAAACGGCGCCGCCCGGCCGCGTAAGCAGGGTGGGGTCCGGCCATTAGAGCTCCGCCATCGCGGTGAGGAAAGCATCCTCGGCGGCCCGCACGTCCAGGAGGGAAACGTCGTGGTGGGAATCGGTGAGGATGGAGAAGGTCAGCAGCGCCCCCGAACGCGTGCGCAGCACCCCGCTGAGCGAGACCACATCCGCGAGCGTCCCCGTTTTCCCGCGGATCATTCCGGGCGCGGCACCCTCGGTGAGGCGGTCGGCGAGGGTGCCGTTGAGCGCAGCCACCGGCAAACCGGCCCCCAGCGCCCCCACCGTGCCATCGCTCAGATTCACAGCGTCCTCCAGGATCGCGAGCTGGAGGGCGCAGATGAGGCGATTCGTTTCGCTCAGGCCGGAATTATCGGAAATCACCACGCCCTCCAGCGGGTAGCCCAGCTCCTCCAGAACCGCGCGGGTAGCGCGCGCCGCACCCGCAAAATCCGCACTTTCCCCGCGCTCGCGCGCCACCAGGTGCCCGAGGGTTTCCGCCAGGGTGTTATCCGATTCGGTGAGCATACGGTCCACCAGCTCGCGCACGCTCGCCGAATGCACCGTAGCGAGCGGGTCGGCCGCCGCTTCCTTGGGCGCTTGCCCAAGGCGTACCTCCGCCACTTCCACTCCGGCCCCGCGCAACTGCTCCGCGAGGGCGTTCCCGGCATCGAGGGCGGGCGTGGCACTGTAGTGGTAGCCCACCGCCCCACCGTTCAGCGCGAGCGGCGTTATGGGTGCCACGTAATCGTGGTTGACCGGATCGAGGGTGGGCGCGTACTCCGGCCCCGCGAAAAGAGACGTATCAACGACGACGCTTACCGAGCCACCCGGATGCTCGCGCGCGTAGGTGGCGGCCGCCGCGGCCAATTCCGAGAGATCGCCGCGGGCAATGGTGCCCGGGACCTGGGTGGCGGCGGTATCGGGAGCCAGGAACACATCGCCCCCGCCGATGAGGTGAATGGTGGTGCCGGAAGCGGCCACGCTGGTAGCGAAGCGGCGATCCGGGCCGAGGGTTTCCAGAGCGACCCGGGCGGTCACCAGTTTCATATTGGAGGCCGGTATCCGCGGGACTTTCGCGTCTTTGCTGGCGAGGACCCGCCCGGTGGCAGCCTCGCGAATTTCGTAGGATACCTGGCCCGTGGGTGCCAGGCGCGCGGCGAATTCTTGCCCGAGAGCAGCCACTTTGGCGGCCGTGGCATCCTCGAGTTCCGCGGGTGCGGGGGCGGCCGGGATAGTCACGGCCGGCACGGGAGTGGGCTGCGGATACGGCGCGGCGGCATCGGCCCTAGGTCCCAGGGTGAGCAATCCGGGGGTAAGATCAAAGGCATCAGCGAATGCGTACCCGCCCGCAAGAAGGAGCACCAGGGACAAAGCGATCTGAGCTTTTCCTTTCACGGGCCTATTCTTGCACGGAACGCAGCTCGTATTCTTAGGTGTTCTTATGTGCCAGCCGTCAGCGAGGAGAGCTTCACATGATGGAATTCGATGTCACCATCGAAATCCCCAAGGGAAATCGAAATAAGTACGAAGTAGATCATGAAACCGGGCGCATTCGCCTGGATCGCATGCTTTTCACATCCACCCGGTACCCCGATGATTACGGATTTATTGATGACACCCTCGGTGAGGACGGCGATCCGCTGGACGCCCTGGTGCTTTTGGAAGAGCCCACGTTCCCGGGTTGCGTGATTCGCTGCCGTGCGCTGGGTATGTTCCGCATGCGTGATGAAAAGGGCGGCGACGATAAGGTGCTATGCGTGCCGGCCTCGGATCAGCGGGCCTCCTGGCGTACCGAAATTGAGGATGTTTCTGAATTCCACCGCCTGGAAATCCAGCACTTCTTTGAGGTGTATAAGGATCTGG
The DNA here is from genome assembly GCF_000411135.1 of Actinotignum schaalii FB123-CNA-2. Taxonomy (GTDB): domain Bacteria; phylum Actinomycetota; class Actinomycetes; order Actinomycetales; family Actinomycetaceae; genus Actinotignum; species Actinotignum schaalii_A. The sequence goes on from NZ_KE150262.1 coordinate 191,775, forward strand.
AGCCGGGCAAGTCGGTGGAAGGCGCCCACTGGGTAGGCCGGGAAGCCGCGGAAGAGGAAATTCGGGCCTCTTTCCAGCGGGCCATTGACGAAGGCTACTACACCGCGCACGAGGCGCAGCCGCCCAGCCAGCACTAGGCGGGTAGCGGAGAGGCCGCCACAACGGCCGCTACCTACGTACAAGCATATAAAGCGGGAGCTATGCACCGAGGCACAGCTCCCGCTTTTCTTTACGCTCGCGCGCGGCGCGCCCAGCAGCACGCCGCGCCACCCGAGCGCATCTAGTCGATAATCCGCACGTAGGTGGGGCTCCCCCAAATCGGACCTTCGCGGGTACCACCTTCGGGGTTGGTCGCGGCGATATGCATGCCGTTGCCGGTGTAGATGCCCACGTGCCCGGGCCACCACAGCAGGTCACCGGGTTGGGCTTGCGAGGGGGAAATCTCGTAGCCGGCCGAGCGCTGCGCCCCGGAGGTACGCGGCAGGGAGTAGCCGAAGTGCCCGTACACATAGCGGGTGAAACCGGAGCAATCCCAGCCCGAGGGGGTATTGCCACCCCACACATAGGGCACCCCTACGAATTGCCGCGCGAAGTTCACAATCGCCCAACCGTCACCCGAAGGTGCCGGGGCCGGTTCGGGTTCGGGTTCCGGTTCAGGATCCGGGGCTGGCGCCGGTGCGGGAGCAGGTTCCGGATCAGGTTCTGGCGCGGGAGCAGGGGCGGGCGCAGGCTGCGATTCCGCCTGGCGCCGTGCCGCTTCTTCTGCGGCTGCCTGGCGAGCTGCGGCTTCCCGAGCTGCTGCCTCGCGGGCGGCCTGTTCCTGGGCTGCCGCTTCGGCCGCGATACGCTGGCGTTCGGCTTCGGCCTGGGCACGCGCCGCGGCTTCTTTCTGTTCTTGCTGGGCGCGTTCAAGCGCCGCCGTCGTACCCTTTTGCCGGGCAAGGGTTTCGAAAAGTTGGTCGCGTTGCGCTTCGATGGAAGCCAGTTGGCTATCCAATTGGGAGGCGGCCGAGCTAGCGTCCTGCGCGGCGCCTTCCGCGCGCGCGGCAATCGTGGCTTGCTCATTGGCTTTGCGATCCGCTTCGCCCTGGAGGGTGTCGGCAATATCGCGGGCGGCCTGGTAGCGCTGCAGCTTTTGGTCCGTGGCGTGGCCGGCGGTGCGGAAGGCCCGCTGGCGGTCATCGGCATCGCGCAGGGATTGCGCCCCGAGCAGCGCGTTCGCTGCCGTGAGCGTGGTGGAGGAATCCCGGTACATCGCTGAAGAAATCGAGCCGAGCTCCCCGCGGGCGGCATCGGCTTCCGCGCGGGCGCTATTGGCCACCACCTGGGCATCCATCGCGGTATTGACCGAATCTTCCAGGTTGCGCTGGGCGCGCTGGGCTTCGGCGGCCTTGATGACCACATCGGTCCGCGCGGCTTCGGCCTGGGAGGCAAGCCCGGCCAGCGAGGCTTCGATCTGCCCGATACTTTGAGCTGTTTGCTTTTCCGCGGCCCGCGAGCGATCAATATCGCGATCAACGTTATCCGCACGGGCACCGGGTAGCACTGAGAGAGCGAGGGCGCAGGCGGCTAGTACAGCCGTTAGGCGCCGAGAACGATTCTCCACACGACCTCCAGAGGGCAGGCTTTCCCGCGCCCACCACAGCTGCGCGCAGACTCAGCCCACAATTCGATATAAACACTAAGAACATACCTCACACCAGTCCAAAACGAAACATCTACCCCATAATTTCACAGGTGTAATTCTGTTCTTTTCCGTCACACCGCTTACCTTTATTTATCAGGAGCCACAATTGTCACAGGGTTGAGAGGGTGTGAGAAAAGCGGGGTTGCACGCGTATCTACGGACGCGTAAACATCCCGAAAGATTGACAGCACGACGGCGCAGCTCCGCCACCGCGCGCCCAATCGAGAATGTGATTCACGTCGTGAACTTGACGAACACAGCCCTCAGCTGCCTATGCTTGCATCATGTTCGTCATGCGAATGCCCAACTAGCGCACGTTCCGCGGCCCGGCCGCCCTAACGTGCGCTATCAGCCCTGCTGATTTTGGAAAAGAACACCAAGTAGAAAAATAAGCGGGCTGGTCAGAGCGCATTCGCCGCATCGCAGCATTCCATTCCTCATCTTTTACAGTTCTGGTTTTATCCAGAATGGATCATGGATATTGCTGCACCTGAGAAAAATATTTTCCTAGGTTTATGCCGGGGCGTTATCTGCCGCCCGCTCCCCATCACATTTTTGAAGGAGAGCACCATGTCAGAAAGCCAGAACTCCCAGAACACTTTGCACTTCGACACCCTCCAGGTGCATGCCGGCCAGGTCCTCGATTCCGATCACGGCGCCCGGGCACTGCCGATTTTCCAGACCACGTCCTACGTATTCAAGGATAATGAGCAGGCCCGCGGACGTTTCGCACTCACCGATCCGGGCATGATCTACACCCGCATCACCAACCCCACCCAGGGCGCTATCGAAGAACGTATTTCCGCGCTTTACGGCGGCACGGGCGGGCTGCTGCTCGCCTCCGGTTCGGCTGCTATTTTCTACGCGGTCACGAATGTGGCACAGGCCGGCGATAATATTGTTTCCTCCGATTCGCTCTACGGCGGCACCTACAACCAGTTCAAGCACGTACTCAAGAACTTCGGTATCGAGGCCCGTTTCGTGGAGAATCCTTCGGATCCGGCCAATTGGGAAGCTCTGATTGATGAGAACACCAAGGCCCTCTACGGAGAGACCATCCCGAACCCCAAGCAGGATATTCTCGATATTGAGACGCTGGCCAAGCTCGCCCATTCCCACGATATTCCGCTGATCGTCGATAACACGATCGGCACTCCGGCCAATGTCAATCCCTTCGATTTCGGGGCGGATGTTGTGGTGGATTCGGCCACCAAGTTCCTGGGCGGGCACGGCACCTCGATTGCCGGTTCGGTGGTGGAGCGCGCGGGCTTCAACTGGAAGAACGGGAAGTTCCCCGGTTTCCACGAGGTAGACGAGTCCTACCACGGCATCGTCTGGGGCGATCTGCCCGGTGCGCCGTTCACTACCCGTATCCGCGCCACCCTGCTCCGTGATACCGGCGCCGCGATTTCTCCCTTCAACGCCTTCCTCATCGGGCTGGGCCTGGAGACCCTTTCCCTGCGCGTCGAACGCCACCTTTCCAATACCCGCGCGGTGGCGGAGTTCCTGGCCGAACACCCCGGTATTGACTCGGTGAACTGGGCCGGGCTGCCCGATAATCCCTATCACGAGCTGGCCACCAAGTACGCCCCGCAGGGCCCCGGTTCGGTGTTCACGGTGGAAGTTGCGGGCGGTTTTGAGAAGGCCGCGGCTTTCGTGGAATCCCTCCAGCTCTTCTCCAATCTCGCGAATATCGGGGATGCGAAGTCGCTGGTGGTTCACCCGGCATCAACCACGCATTCGCAGCTGACCGAGGAAGAGCTGGCGGCCAACGGTATTAGCCCGGCCACCGTGCGCCTGTCCATCGGTATCGAAGATCCGCGCGATCTGATTGCCGATATTCGCCAGGGCCTCGAGTCCATCGCCTAGAGACCAGAGATCGAGGATTATCATGACGCCCAGCCCCCAGTTCCTCGTGGGACACGCTCCCCTGGATCCGGTTACCGATGCCGCGCCTATCGGTGATTTTGATACCGGCTACACTCCCGCACCCCGCCTCACCGAGCGCCCTACCGGCGCCTGGCTGGAAGGGGACGAACCGGGTGAGCGCCGCTTCGCGGATCTTGGCCCCCTGGAACTGGAGCTGGGCGGCCGCTTGCCGCAGGTGCGACTCGCCTACGAAACCTGGGGGCAGCTCAATGCGGACCGCTCCAATGCGGTGCTGCTTTGCCACGCACTCACCGGGGATTCGCACGCTGCCGCACGCGATGGGCAGAGCGGCTGGTGGAAAGATATTGTGGGCCCGGGTCTGGCCATCGATACCGAGCGGTACTACGTGGTGTGCCCCAATGTGCTGGGTGGCTGTCAGGGAAGTACCGGCCCGGCTTCACCCGCTCCCGATGGCCAGCCTTGGGGCCCGCGCTTCCCGGAAATTACCATGCGGGATATGGCCGCGGCGGAGGCTCGGCTCGCTGACCTGCTCGGGGTGGAACGCTGGGCGCTGGTGGCGGGTGCCTCCTTCGGCGGGTGCCGCACGATGGAATGGGCGGCGTCGTACCCGCAGCGGGTGGGGGCTTTCGCGGTGCTCGTAGCCGGCCCGGCCAGCACCGCGGAACATATCGCTTATGCTCACCTGCAAAACCTGGCGATTCGCCTGGATCCGCGCTGGCGCGGCGGGCATTATTACGATGCTGAACCCGATGAGAGCGGGGTGAGCGGCCCGGCTGCCGGGCTCGGCCTCGCCCGTGAAATAGCGCATTTAACTTATCGCTGCGCCCCGGAGCTGGCGGCGCGTTTCGGCCGCACCCCGCAGGAGGGCGAAGACCCGCTACGCGGGGGCCGTTACGCGGTGCAGTCCTACCTGGATTACCACGGCGCGAAATTGGTGGCGCGTTTCGATGCGAATTCCTACCTGACGATCAGCCAGGCGTTTATCACCCACGATATTGGGCGCGGGCGGGGCGGCACCGCGCAGGTGGTGGCGGGGCTGCAGCAGCCAGCGCTCGTCGTCGCTGTTGATTCGGATCGGCTGTTTTATCCGCAGCACATGGCGCAATTGGCCGCGGCTTTGCCCGGGGCGCGCCCGCTCCAGACCGTGCACTCCGCGCACGGCCACGACGGTTTCCTCATTGAAAACGATGAGGTTTCCGCGATTATTGCAGATTTCCTTAGCGAGGTCGCGCCGGTGGATGCGCCAGTGGACGCGGCTCTCTAGCCACCGCGCTGCCCCGTAGCTTTTGCTCCCCTAGCCGCCGAATTGGGACCAGTCTTCGCTGAGCACAGTGCCGCGCGCGTCGATCATCACGTGCCCGGCTTTGCCACCGGCGCGCAACCATCCGGTATAGATAAGGTCCGCGGGCGCGGGGCAGGTGCCTTCGCATTCGGGTAGCTCAGCAGCCGCGGCTTTCACCCGCACGAATACTTCCGCGTTTTCTAGCTGCGCGGGTGTTAGGCCGATGCGCGCGGCGCGCTCGCGCACAAGGGTGGTGGCGCGGGTGAAGAGCGCGGCGTCGAGCTGGGTGTAGTCAAAAGTGGGGATACGTTCAAAGCGGAAGGGGCGCGAGGCCGCGAAACCGTAGGGCGTGGTATCGCGCGGCAGGGACCACGAGTAGGTGACCGCGGTGTCGTTGTGGTCGTCCACCGGAACGTCAATTTCGAGGCGGCGTTCGCGCACGAAGGCGCGGAACGCTTGCGTGGTTCCGGCTTCTTTTTCAATATCGACGACGGCGACACCCAAGTCTTCAGCCCCGCCCGTGAAATAGGAGCGCAACGGGCCACCGCCCCAGTCTTTGATCTGAGTGGTGACGATGCGGACGGCTTGGGGCGGGTTACAGAGCGTGGGTAGGAGGGCGCCAGCAAGGAATAATGCGATGCTCGTGAGCACGGCGGTGAGCAGGCGAAGTGGGTGGTCGTGCGCGGCGGCGGTGTGGAGGTAGCGGTAACGCAAATAAATAATGCCGCCCAGCACGATGAGTGCGCCTATTGTGATGAGGCTGATGTAGAGGATGCCGTGCCAGTCGTTCATCCAGAGCAGGGGGAGGGCGCCGAGCATGAGCCCGAAGCCGAGGGCGGGTAGCAGCCGGGTGGCCGTTTCCCGCAAGCCGGGCTGGCGTTGTGTTGTGGGCACGGGCTGCTCCTCCCGAATCGATGGGCCGTTATGGGGATTCTACAAAATATTCGACACACCGTATTGCTGGAGGGTGTCAAATAGTTTGTGTAAATGCTTCATTCGACTACTAACTCGAAGATTAATGATGATTATGCTCGCTGATTGTGCCGCTGCCTCAGACTCTGCCGCTTGGCACCCACGACCCGAGCATCGTCGCGACCCGATGCCCCGACGGATAGTAGATTTCTTCCGAGAACACTGGAGTTCTCATCACTTTCCTCGAGATTGCGAAGAATCATGAAACTCAACCGTGTTCTCTCGATTATTTCCCTGGCGGAATCGCGATTGTTATCGGGACAATTCTCTACGCCTCCCAGTGGTCACGCTCGTCACCGCCATCCTGGCCTTGCGAAAGGCCCGCACAACACCACGCGGGCGGTAAAATCGAGGAAAAGCCGAAAGGATGATCGTGACTCGAGCCGCCTCGCCCCACAACCCCGCGCTCGCGTGGGAGCCCGACCTCCTCGGCGCCGGTTATGAACGCCTCACCCTTCCTCTTCCCGACGACGACGAAGGCGCCGTCATCGCTACCCTCATCCGCGCATTGCCGCCCGCCAACGCGCCTGCCCCGAGTTTTGCTTTCCTCGCTATTCACGGCTGGAATGACATGTTTTACCAGTGGGCCCTCGCTGACGCAGTAACGGCTGCCGGCGGGGCTTTCTATGCAATTGACCTGCGTAAATATGGGCGGTCCTGGGATCCGCAGCGGCAGAGCTACGGGTATACAGATAGCATGCGGGTGTATTTTGCCGATATTGATGCCGCGCTGGCCGCCATGCGAACAGACCTCCCGGCCCGGTTCGGCCCCGGCGCTGCCCAGCTCCCCACCATCTTGTACGGGCATTCCACCGGTGGCCTCACCGCCGCCCTCTACGCCGGGTCACGCCGCGGGAAAAACCTGGCTGGCCTGGTGCTTAATTCACCGTGGTTGGAGTTGCAGGTGGGCGCGGCGGGGAGCGCCGTCGTCGTACCTGTAGCTGAACTGGCGGCGCGCGCCGCACCGAAAAAACCACTGCCCGTGCACGACCCGGGCTTTTACGGGATGGTGCTCGACGCGTGGCGCCCGGAGGGAATGACGCGGGTGCCAGGGGCGCCGGAAGATACCACCGATCCGTTTTGGACTACCGGGTGGACGCCGGCCTGGGATATGCGCCCGGATCCGGCACCGATTCGCGGTGGGTGGCTGCACGCGGTCATCCGAGCGCAGCGATATGTAGCTCGAAATGTGCGACTGCGGCTGCCGGTTCTCATGCTCACCGCGGCGCGTAGCATCGTGGCTACCGCGTGGAGCGAGGAGCTACGCGGGGCCGATACCGTGTTGGACGTCGAACAAATGTGGGCGCGAGCCGCGGACATAGCGAGCGATGTGCATATCCTGAAATTGGATAATGCCGTTCATGACGTCTTGCTGTCCCGCGCACCGGTGCGGGAGGCCGGGTTCGCGGAGATTCGCGAGTTTTGCCAGCGGCAGGTGCGGCGGGCCCGCTCAAGGTAGCTAAGCGTAAATAGATAGTCCGCGCCCCTTGCTTCCTTGACCTCCGTGGCATGACATGCCTTGACGGAAAACGCATTCCGTCCGGTCCGCCACGCACCATAACCGAACCGTGGGTAGAAAAGTCAAAGTGTGCGTCCCGAACCTCGCAGCCCGCAAAGTGTGCGTGAGGAACATGAAATCAGGTGAAAAAGGTACTCACACGCACACTTTGTTCGCGACGAAGGCTCGTCACCGAGTCCGGGGCAAACATAGTGCAAATTCCGGACGGTCGGGGTCGCGTAGTGCAAGCCCAGGACAGAAACCGGGCCAAAATGGTGCGTAGAGTTGCACCCTGTTACGGACCGGGGGTGCGTTCGGTTCCGCACCCGATCCAAGACAACAACACACCGTAATTAGACCCCCTTCTGCCTATTAACCCGCAGCGAACGCAGGAAAGCGAAAAGGGGAGGCGCCCGGAAATTCCGGGGCCTCCCCTTTCCCTTTACCCTGGGCCGGATACTGGCCGGTGGGCCAGCATCCCGCGGGCGCTAGTTATTAGCGGCGGACGATAGGCGTATCAACGCCATCCCCATCCCAGTCACCAACGAGCATCTGGTCACCGGCCCGGCCGTAGTGGAGGGTGATATCAGCGTTCCCGCTCTTGAGCGAGTTCGCCACAAACACCTGGTTACCACGCCGCACCGCGAAGGTATCCTTACCGTCACCATCCCAGTCACCAACGAAGATCTGGTCACCGGTCCGGCCATAGGAGAAGGAGGTTTCAGCCTTGCCGCCCGCGAGGGTGTTGTTCACGAAGAACACATTTCCACGCTGGACCGCGAAGGTATCCTTACCGTCGCCATCGAAATCACCGGCCAGCAGCACGTCGCCGTCGCGGCCGAAGCTGAATACCTGATCGGCATCTCCGGAACGAATCGAGTTGAGGACGAACACCTGGTTGCCGCGGCGCACCGCGAAGGTATCCTTACCGTCACCATCCCAGTCACCAACCACGATCGTGTCCCCGGCCTTACCGAAGGAAATCACCTCATCAGCAACTCCGCCGTTAAGGCTGTTCTGGATGAAGATCTGGTTCCCGCGGCGCACGGCCAAGGTTTCCTTGCCATCGCCATCCCAGTCACCGATAAGGACCTGGTCAGCGGCTCGCCCGTAGGAGAAGACCTGCTGAGCAACCGTGGAAACCCAGTCATTCGACAGGTAGAACACGTTTCCGGTATCACCCGGCTTACCGGGCGTGCCCGGTTCAGGTGCCGGCGTCGGGTTCGGCGCGGGCGTCGGGTTCGGAACAGGTGTCGGGTTCGGAACCGGTGTCGGATCCGGGGTGCCCGGGGTACCCGGCTCACCCGGAGTGGGCTCCGGCGCCGGAGCGGTCTCCTGGGTCACCGTCACGCTCACCGTCTTGGTCACGGCAGCCCCGGCAGCATCGGTGGCAATGAGGGTCACCGTATTCTCACCCGGGTTGAGCACCGTGCCCGGTGCCAGGGTAAGAGCGGTATCGCCCGCGGCCCCAGCTGCGCCGTCGTCCTTCACCGTGTACTTGGCGAGTACCTCGGCGGCCAGGGCTTGCCGGTCCAGAGCGCCGGCGGGCGCCGTGAGTTCCACGGTGTCCGGGCCCTCGATAACCGGCAGGCTGTCCTTCGTGAAGGAAATGGACTGCGCGGTGGAGTTCCCGGCCAGGTCGGTGCCTTCCACCGTGAGGGTGTAGGTGCCGGCCGGCAGCTCCGCGGTTTCCACGGTGTAGTTGAGAGCGGTCGCGGCATCGCCAGCGGTATCGCCAGCTGCTGCGTCGTCGGCAACCGGAGCATCGGCCTCAGCCATGAGTCCGGCCGCGTCCTTCACGCCCGCAACCACCCGGGCGGCGTCGTTCTTATCCGCCACACCGTTGGCATCAACCTGCACGGCCTTCGCCGCATCGGCACCGTTCGCACCCTCGTTATTTCCGCCACCGAAGTAGGTCTTGACGTCTACGAGGCTGTCCTCCACCGACTGGCCGAGCAGACCCGCATCGGTGCTCTGTTCGCTGAGCACGTCCCCGTTGAGGAGCACGCGCGCGGCCTTGAGGTTGGGGTCGGTCACACTGGTGGCAATGGCAGCGCCGTCGCGAATAACCGCGCCGTCCGTGCCGTTAATGCTCACCGCCGGGCCTTCCTTGTCCACCACCACGGGGATGGTGTTGAGGAGGGTATTGCCCATGCTGTCACCGAATTGCACAAGGACCGTATCGCCGTCCGCAACCGGGAATGCCTGGTTGAAGCTGCGGGTATTGGTCTTGGTGCCGCCCACGGTGTGGTCGATAATGCTGCGCACCACCGAGCCGTTGATCTTCAGGTCGTAGCCCCAGGCATCATCGGAGGCGGTACCCGCGAAGGTGACCTCATCCGAATTCGCGTAGAGCACGCCGTTGTACAGGGTCGGTTCCGTGAAGGAAACCTTGGGGTACCCGGTATCCCAGAACACCCGCAGGATGGTATCCATGCGGACCTTGCCCGCGGTATCGGTCACCTTCATGTGGAAGGCATTAATACCGGTGGTCACCGGCACGGCGGCTTCGAAGGTGCCATCGGCCTGGACCGTCACGTTGATCGCGTCCGGAACCACGTAGTCGCCGGCCTCGTTCACGGTCACGCGCGGCTGGAGCACGAAGGCGGAAACGCCCTGCGCCGTACCGCGCAGCACCAGCTTGCCGTCCGCCGTCTTTTCCGCGGTGGACATATCCGGCAGGCAGGTGGTGCCGAAGCACTGCACATTCGTGAACGTGGGGGCCTGGTACGACGACGTATCTTCCGCCACGACCTCCCGGCCTTCGTAGGTAACCGTTTCGGTGGTGGTATTTCCACCATCGGAGGCCACCACGGTGGCGCTGAGAGCATCAGCTTCCGGGGTGAAAGTGCTGGTGAATCCACCGGTGGCATCCACCTCAGCGGCCTTACCGTTCACCTTGACGGTGAGGGTAGCGCCGGCGCGCTCATCACGCACATTACCGGTGATCGTAACCGAACCATCCTCGGCCACCGGCTGCTTACCGCCGGCATTGAGGGATGTAATCGCCACGCTCGGGGCCACCGTATCGTAGGTGACGGTCAGCACCGTGCGGGTGATTTCGCGGCCGTTATCACCGTAGGCAATCACGGGGATGTTCTGGGTGCCTTCGGTCAGCGGGACCTGGGCGGCGAAGAATCCGCCACCGAGCTCCGCATCCGCACCGGCCACGCTCACGCGTGCCACCGCATCGGAGGCCAGGCCGAACACGGTCAGCTTGCCGTCCTTGACGAGGCGGTGATTCGGGGTGAACACCTGGGTGTTGTAGGTGTTCAGGCTCGGGATCTCAATGGCGTTCGCGCCGAGCACCTTGGTGACCATGGTGTTATTCATGCCCTTGTCGGCCACGGTGACGATGACGTAGGAAACGCCCTCGGGGAGCACCACTTCGAAGGAAGAATCGGAATTCTTGGTGACCGGCTTGATATCGGTGCCCTTATCCGTTTCCACCATCGGTGAGGAGAAAATCCCCGAGCCGGTTTCGGTCACGGTGAAGGGCAGGATCTTCTGGCCATCACGCTCGAAGGGTTCACCCACGGAAACTTCGGGAGCAACGGTATCCACACCGAAGGGCATATCGAGGGTCTGCCAGTCGAAGCGGTCACCCAGACGCGCCTTGACGCGATAGGTGTAGCGCCCGTCCGGAATCGCCTTGAAGCTCGCGCTGGCCGCTTCCCACACGGTGCCATCGAAAGCGTGGCTGCGGTAGGGCTGCGCAATATTCTTCGTGCCGAGGGCAGTGCCGGCGATCTGGCGGGAGAGTTCCTGTTCCTCACCCACGCGCGTGACGAGCTTACCGTTGGCATCGTAGATTTCGAACTGGGCTTCTTCCGCGTTACGCAGCTGCGTCAGATTCGGGACAATCGCATCAACGTTATTGTCCTTATTGGGCGAGAGCCAGAATTCCCCGAAGATATTGTTCTTCACGGGGAGGGTCATCCCGAAGATCGTGGTGGTCAGCTGGGAGGTGGAGGTATTGCCCTCACCCCAGGTCTGGCCCGGAGCCACGAAAATAGGTTCGGCGTTCCAGTCCCCGGCGAAGCCCAGGTAGGGCACCTTAATATCCGGGGTTTCCTGCACGCCGGCGAGCACCGCCCAGCCTTCCACGAAGTGGTTACCCTTGCTCGGGGTGAGCGTGAAGGTGACCTGGGTGGTTTCCCCGGGCGCCACGGTAAGGACCTTACGATCCGCCGTCAGCGTTTCCTTGGAAATGAAGGTGGAGGTAATGTCGTTAGCATTATTCGTTTCGTTGACGACTTCCTGGCGCGGAATCGCGTAGGCAGCTTCTTTATCGCCGTGGTTGGTCAGGGTCACGGTGAAGGACACCGGCCCGTTCACCTGGCCCAGGGCCACCGAATTGGCACCATCTACACGGGCGTGCACCTGGGATGCCAGGGCGTGATCCACGCGCACCAAACCGGCACCGATCTGGCGCGGGGCGTACGGAACGCCGTCGTGCCGCGGAATTTCCGCGGTATTCATGAGCAGTGTTTCCGCCAGGCTGAGGCGATCCGCCCGGGACATATCCGGGAAGCGCTGCCCGAGCACCTGAAGCACGCTGGCCATGGAACCGGCCACGTTCGGGGCGGCCATGGAGGTACCGGACATCGAGCCGTAGGTATTGGAATTCAGCGTGGAGTAGACGTTACCGCCCACACCAGAAATATTCGGCTTGAAGTCCAGGTTGGAGGTCGGGCCCCAGGAAGTGAAGCTGGAGGGCGCACCGGCCGTGGCCGAGGGCGTGGTCCGGGCTTCATCCGTGAGGGCGATGGTGACCGGGGTGCCGGCCTTGATGGCCTCCACCAGGCGCAGCGCATCGGAGCGGAACATAACGCCACCCGGGAAGGTGTATTCGTCAATACCGCCCATGGAGATCATGGAATCCCCGCCGGCTTCGTGGTTGTAGATAATAACGCCGGCCGCACCGGCCTTCTGTGCGTTACCGAACTTCTCCCCGAAGGTGATGCCGCCGCGCTCAATCAGAGCGTATTTACCGGCGGTACCTTCCGGGAATTCTTCCGGCTTACCGGTTCCTGCGGCCACCGCTTCGCGGGCCACATTATCCGGCTTGCCGGTGGCGAGTTCGTAGAAGAGGTCTTCGGCTGCGCCGTTCACGGTCACGCGGGCGACCGAGCGGGTTTCCAGATTATTATCAATCGAGGCGACCGAGAGAGTGGCGTCGTGAGCCGAAGGCGAACCGATCACGCCGTCGTCCCATTTACCGAACATATCGTCTTCGGTGCCGCCCGGTGAGAAGTTGAGCCCGGAGTTACCTGCGGAAATAACCGGAAGCACACCCTTAGCGCGAGCTTCTTCAATAGCCAGGCCCGCGCCGTTGGAGTATCCGAAGCCGTTATCGGAGCCCAGCGACAGATTAATAACGTCAGCGCCGAGCTTCACGGAATCTTCAATGGCGGCAATAATATCGCCGTCGGCCGCGCCGCGCGAACGCGCCGGGTCATTGGAAAAGACCTTCATGGCCAGCAGCTGGGCATTGGGGGCCATGCCTTCCACCCGTCCGGTGGTGGCAAAAGTTTGCCCCTCATCCAAGCCGTTCGCCGCGGCAATACCGGCCACGTGCATGCCGTGCATAGACGAGGTGGTATCGATGATCTCGAAATTATCGTCGGCGTAGTTGTAGCCGTTGGGAACCTTACACGTGAAGGCGGGGTTCGCAGCGGTGTTAATATTCTTAATCTTCGCGGTATCGCAATTGTCGATCCGCATATCGCGGTGGCTCGGGTCGATACCCGTATCCACAATCGCAATAACCATGCCGGTGCCATCCGCGCCGGCATCCGCCAAGGCCGCGGGCGCGCCCTGCATATCACGCGAGGCATCTTCGAGGGGCACATTCTCCTGCGGCTGGGCTGCGAGGGCACCCTGGACGAGGGCCTTCGTGGCACCCGCACTCTGAGCGACGGCGCGAGAAATATCCGCCGCACGCTCGGTAGCGGCAACGTTGGTCGTCTGATAGACACGTTCACGCTTGACCGAGGCCACCGCGGCTTCCGCTTCCAGCGCCGCCATCTTGTCCGCCGGCATCGTCGCGGCGAAACCGTTGACGAGGTAGCCGAACTGGCGCTCAGGCTGCAGACCGTACTTCTCCGACCACTGGGCCACCAGGTCTTCCTGGGTGGCCAAGCTCTGCGCCTCACCAGCATCGCTGCCCAGGCGCGACTGGTCCTTGAGGAGCACGATAACCCGCACCCGCTCGGTGGAGCCCTGCAGATCCTGGAAAGCAGCCAGCTCGGGGTTATCGGGAGAGATAGAGACCGGCGAAAGCGCCGGCGGGATTCGACGGCGCAGGCTGATCCGCAGCGAGCGCCGGAGTAGTGAGTACGCTTAAGGCGAGCGCAGCCGTGACGGATAATCCGCCCAGGCGGCGCCAGTTAAAACCTGTCACACCTTCTCCTAACTTCGTGACGGGAGGGATCCCGTCGGGGAATCCGGTGATGTCATTCCTGCACGGCGGCCAGGGTTCGGGCAGAGTTGGGACGACGGCGCACACGGCGCAGCCTCCCCACCCCGCCGCGCATATCTACCAACCAGTGGAGAAGTTATGCACCCCTCCCGCTCAGCCTCTCACCCTTGAGCGATAGACCGGCAGTGCGTGACGCGTGGGAATACCGGATGCAGGCTATCATCGCACAGAATGGTGCGCATCTGTCCAGAGTGTCTACAACGTGAACACTCCCCTGAGCCGGTTGATATTTATACGCCTACGATTCGGAGTGCGGTGGCCGGATAAGCGGCCAGGGATCCAGGGTTTCCAGGGCGGCCACGATGGCGAGCAGGAGTTGTTCTTCCCCGAAGCGGGTTGCGCCCACGTGTACCCCGAAAGGCAGCAGAGTGCCGCCCACTTCCGCGCGGTGGATCGGGATGGATACCGCGGCGGGCCCAAACATATTCCAGGAGCTGGTCCACGGGCTCACGATGCACTGGCGGCGGAAATCCTCGGCCGGATCATCCGGGCAGCACACCCAGGTAGGATCGGCCGGCGGGGTGCCGAGCGCCGGGCTGAGGATCACGTCGAAACCCGCGAACGCCTCCCCCATGCGCCGCGCAATCGCGTACATCCCCTGCAAGCCGGCCATGAGCTGCGGCGCAGATGCTTCCCGCCCGCGAGCGCGCAGCCACTGGCTCATCGGGGTGAGGAGGGACTCACTTTCGGGCGGGAGTGGAATGGCGGCAGCACCCGCCTGCCAGATCGGCATAAAGGACTGCCAGGCTTCGGGGCCGAAGGGCCGCGCGATGCCTTCCACGCGCGCGCCCATGGCACCGAAATCTTCTGCTGCCCGCGCCACGGCCTCCAGGCAGGCGGGGTGAATCTCAGTATCAACATTGAGCGGTTCGGTGAGCACCCCGACCCGCAGATCGGCCAGGGCGAGGGCGCGGCTGCGTGATTGCGGCCCGCACCCAAATTCCGCGTCCAGAGTGGCCAGGTAGTCTCCCGAGCCCGGGTAGGGACTCCAATCCCCGGGCCGGCGCCGGGCGATAACATCCAATCCGGCCGCGAGATCCCGGGCGGTGCGTGCCAGTACTCCGGCGGTAGCCAGCCCGCTATCGGAGAAGAAAGAGGAAGCGGGGCCGGGCGAGACCAGCCCGCGGCTGGGTTTGATGCCGAGTACCCCGCAGTGGGCAGCGGGAATGCGGACCGAGCCGCCGCCGTCGTTCCCGTGCGCAATGGGGACCACGCCGGCCGCAACCGCCGCGGCCGCTCCCCCCGGAGGATCCACCGGCGCTGCGTGTAAGGTCCCACGGGGTGCGGGCAGGGGCGAGGCCAGCCGGTTCGGTGTAGCCGACGAAGCCGAATTCCGGGGTGGTGGTTTTCCCGATGGTCACGGTGCCGGCGTCCAGGATCGACTGGGCTACCCCGCCGGTGGTGGTGGCGATATTTCCGCGCATGGCCCGCGAGCCGTATTCGGTGGGCAGGCCGGCTACGTCGTCAAGGTCTTTGATGGGGAAGGGTACCCCGGTGAGCGGGCCGCCTTTGCCCTCCTTGAGTTGCGCGGTGGCGGCGCGGGCCTGGCGCAGCGAAAATTCTTCCGCGATGTGAGTAAATGCGCCCACCGCGGCGCCGCGGCTGCGGGCGCGCTCCAGTACCCGTTCGGTATGCGCAACGGGGTCTAGGCGGCCGGTGCGCATGAGCCGCGCCAGCTGCACGGCAGAAAGATCCAGGGGGTCCACGCTGTCCTCAAGAAATGCCATGCTCACAGTGTACGTGAGATAGGGCACGTTTGCCGCCGCGAGCGGGTTATTCGGTTGCCGTGGTTTATTCGGTTTCCGTGCGGGCTCGTGCGGCCCAACGGCCGTGTTTCGCCCGCTCCACGGCTTCTGCACGCGCCGCGGCAGTGGGGATGGCTAGGTTTTCCATGAGCTCGGCTATCTGCGTGGATGCGCTCTTGTCACGACGCCGCCGCAAGTTGGCCGCGGTGGCAGCAATTTCCTCCGCGGATAAGTTCTGGGAGAGCTTGGCCTTGCCAATAATCTCCGTAACTTTAACATCCACGCCCACGATGGCGCGCAGCATGCGCCGCAGCTGGTCCGGCCGCGCGTGGGTATCCGGACGCCAGGTACCTCCGTGGTGAGCAATTTCGTGGGCGTCAACCAGTTCGCGCAGGGTGGGGATGAGCCAGGCGGGATCCTCGTGGATAGTGAGTTCGCCGCGTAGGTGCACGGTGAGGTAATTCCAGGTGGGAACCCGAGCCAGCGGCGCATCGTCCGGGCCGGGTGGCATATCGGAGGGCGATATATAGGTATTCGGGCCGGTCACCACCATGAGGCAAGGTCCGGTATCGGCTGCCTGGGGATTAATACGTGCCATATGGCTGTGGAGGTGAAGGGTGCCGGCGTCGTCGTAAAAAATATTAAAAGGAAGGAGTGTGGCATCCAGGCCGCGCGGGCCGGCCGTTATTAATTCTCCCACCCCGATTTGGGCAGCTAGTTCCACCGCACGTTCCGGTTCCAACGCAAAACGACTCGCCACGTACATGACAGCCAGTGTAATGCGCGCGGCTACGGCGTGCGCATGACCTCCACCGGGTCACGGTAGGCAGCGAAAATCGCCGGGGGAATGCAGGCGAGCAGCGCCACGAGCACCGCGAGCACCCCCACCGCCACCGAAAAATCGAGGGCGACCGGATTGCCACTCAGCCGGCAATAAGCCCAGGCCGCGGCTATTCCCAGCGCGGTGCCGCCCACAGCCGGGTAGGCGATACGCGCGATCACCAGGGCCACCAGCCCGCCGCGGGTGATGCCGAGGGTGCGGCGCCGGCCCAGGTCGCGGCGGCGGATCAGCACATCGGCCAGCACCACCGCGGCGATGAAGAGCGCCCCCACCCCGAGAATGAGGATGAGGAGGGCGCGGCCCATGCCCGCGACCTGCCCGGTCACGGCCACGCCCTGTTTCGCTTGGCTGACGGAACTGCGGATAATGAGTTTGGTGGGGTCGAAATCACCGATGGCCGCGAGTGCAACATCGGTAACCGCGCCAATATTTTCGACGTCGTTGGCCAGCGCGGTCACCCGCACGTAGGCGCCCGAGCCGCCCCCGGCCAGAAGGTAATTATCGAGGTCCTCAAATCCGCCGCCGGGTGTGAAGGAGCCGACCACGGCCCATTGCCGCCCGCCGCGCGATTCCACGTAGCCGCTGGGGAAGGCCAGGCGCAGCTGCGGCAGCATGGCCTCGGGCACGATCGCTTCCCCCGGACCGGGATAACGCCCAGCAGTTAATGTAATTATTTTGGAGATGTCTCCGCCGGTTTCCACCAGGGCAAACAGTTGGGAGGCCGGGCCGAGCGGCCCATTGACCACGTCTACCGTGCTTCGGTATCCCACCGCCCCGGCCACCCCGGAGGTGCCGTGCAGGGTTTCCAAGAATGCTTCGGGGAGCAGCCCGGCATTATTCTGATCGACAAGGGTGAGCTGGCGGGCTTGCGGGCCGGTGAGCTGGCGGTGCAGCTCGGCTTCGGTGGCGGCCTGGCGGCCCACCGTCACCAGCGATGCCGCGCACATCACCCCGAGCACCAGTGCCACCAGGATGGTGGTGACCAGGGCCCCGCGCGCATTTTTCGCGCCTTCGCGTAGCAGAACAGAGAATTTCATAGCCGCACCACCTCATCTGCTGCGTTGACCACCGTGGGATCGTGGGTGGCAATAATGACACTGCATCCGGATTCCGCGGCTTCGCGCAGGGCGCCGAGCACAAGGTTGGCATTATCCGGGTCGAGGTTTCCGGTTGGTTCGTCGGCCAGGATAAAGGTGGGGGAATTGACGAGGGCGCGGCAGACCGCCACGCGCTGGGCCTGCCCGCCGGATATTTGCCCGGGCCGGTGGTCGGCGCGGTGCTCCAGGCCCAGGCCGGCCAGGAGTTCGCGGGCGCGGGTGCGGGTGGCTGCCAGCGAATGGCCCGCGTAAAGCCCGGGTTCCATCACGGAATCGAGCACGGGGCGGGTGGGGTCAAGTTCGGAATCTTGGAAAACGAAGCCGATGCGGCGGGCGCGCAGGCGCGAGCGTTCCCGGTCGGTGAGCTCGCTGGCGGCGGCGCCGTCGATAAGGACCTGCCCGGAGCTGGGCGTGAGGGTGAGCCCGAGGAGGTAGAGCAGGGTGGATTTGCCGCGCCCCGAGGCCCCGGTAACCGCGGTAATGGCGGCGGGGGCGAAAACGTGGGTGAGGCCGTCGAAGAGTTCTTCGGCGCCTTTCCGGTAGCGGAAGCGCAGCTCACGGGTGGCGATACCGGGCGCGTCCATTACTTCGTGCTTTCCGGACTCGGGGTGGCTTCGGTTTCTGCATCTGCGCTGGGGTCGGTATCAGCGCCGGACCCACCGGGCGCGCCGGCCTTCTTCGCGTCGGCCAGCGCATACACGCTTTCCCCGGCCCGCACGCCCTCGACTACCGCCAGACCGCCGGCCACGGTCTGAACCGTGACGGTGCGCGGCGCCGCCTCCCCCACGACCCTCACGCTCACGGTCCCATCCGGCATCGTAGAAAGCGCAGAGACCGGCACGGTAGGCCCGGTCACCGCGGGCACGATCTCAATATCGGTAAGGAGATAGGCTTTTTGGCTGGCCGGCAATTCCCCGCACCGAGTGCCGCACAGCAGCCCGCCGTCTTCCGCGGTAACAGGGACCTTGACCTGGCCCCCTTCTGTTTCCTCCGGCTCACCGGTAATACCGATGAGGGGCTGTTCACCCAGCTTGACGCGAATACCCATTCCCGGCTGAATCATGGCCTGCTGTTCGCGCGTGATTTCCATATAAAAACTGGGTGTTCCAGACACCGAGTTAATAATATTTTCACTTCCGTTCAGGGCCGCACCGGGCCAGGCAATACTGCGGTCCAGGGTGAGCGCAGCTGGTAGTTGCGGCACTGCCACAAGTTCTCCCAGGCCGACGACGCCGCTCTGTTCCTGCCCGCGCGCTTTTTGCCACGCTTTCGTTGCCGCGGTGGTGGCGGGGCCAAATTTCCCATCTGCCACGGTTCGCGAATAACCGAGGGTGGCAAGGAGCCGCTGGTATTGGGAGACGTCCTCACCTTCGGTTCCTTCGGCGAGGGGCCGCCAGAAGGGGGTGGAACCTTCTGCCGCGATTACCTCGGTGTTTCCAACGGTGTAGAGGGTGTCGCCGGCGTGGAATTCTCCGTCTGCGGCAACGGAGGTGATGGTGCCGTTGAGCTGGTTCACGGCAACTGGTTGTGCCGCGCGTTCTACCGTGGTGGAGAGTGTGAGGGTGCGACCAATATTTTGCTCAGTTACGGTGACGGTCATTGTCTCCGCTCCCGTTTGGGTGATCCGCTCCGGGGGTTTCAGGGTGGTGCGGCCCGCCCAGAATGCCAGTGCCGCCACGAGGAGGAGCGCTATCACGCCTACGAGGATCTGAGTAATTTTCTTATTCATGGCGGCACGCCTTTCGTGGTAGCCACGCGCTTACACGTGAATGGTAAATATCATGGGGTTATTTTATGCCATAGAATTCTGTGGCGGGAGGAGTCTCCGGGCAGACTTTCCATACCTCTACCGGGATTCGGAATCCGAGAGAACCGCCGTTATCCGGCCACCAGCGATGCTCCGGATCGGTATGGAACTTAGCAACATAGGTTTCCCGAGCGGGACGTTTGGAGATATCAACCTTATAACCATGCGCGGCGAGGCACGGAATATAGTATTCATCCCAGTAGTCCCAGACCACCCGCAATTGATCTTCCGACCAGTCAGTAAGAAATTCCGGATTGAGGAAATACATCGCATTGCATTCGTAACTAGCTAACTTATATGCCTGCTCTTGCGATTCTGGAATACTCCCATTGGAAGCGATCCCACCTTTGGGATTGACGTGGAATCCAAAACCCTTGCCGGTCAAACACTCAGCCATTTTGATATCCGACTGTTCCGATGACTCTTGCCATTCAACCAAGGGAACATCGGGAGGATCGTCAATTCCCAAGAACTCTGCATCACGTTTCAACCATCGCTCTCGGAAGGCAAACTTCTCCTCCTCGGTGGTGTAGCGGGGCGAGATTTTGATCTTCGCTTTCCAACTAATCGGATCCCATTCGGATGCTGGAGCTACAGCGGTGCCGTGACTGGTTACGCCGGCACTTCCAGAATCGGAACCATCCGCGGCGCAACCGCCCACCACTATGAGTAGCGAGCTAAAAACAGGTAGAACTCTATGCTTCATGCAACACCCCTATCGCCAGCAGATCAGTCAATCCCATAAAACTCTGTCATCGGCGGCGTTTCCGGACACACCTTCATAACTTCCGGCGTGATTCGGAAAGAAAGCTCACCCTTATTATCCGGCCACCAGCGATGCTCAGCATCAGAGTAAAACGTCGTCGCGTAAGCTTCCCGCCCCGGACGCTCGGAAGTATCAACGGTAAAGCCATGCGCCGCCAGGCAGGGGATATAGTATTCATCCCAGTAATCCCACTACATCCGCAACTGATACTCTGTCAAATTCGCAAGAAACTCTGGGTTAAGGAAGTACATCGATTTACATTCATAGGCTGCCATACCTAAAGCCTCCTGCTGCGATTCAGGGATCGGAGGATCAAACAGAATTCCCCCCTGCGGGGGAACCTCAGCGGAAAACCCTCTACTCCGCAAACACTCCGCATTCTTTTCATTGTCCGCGCGCGGAGAATCCATCCACTCAACTAAAGCAATATCAGGTGGGTTCATAACTCCGATCGTCTCGGCATTACGCTCCAGCCAGCGTTTCCGGAAAGCTAGCTTATCTTCCTCACTTGTAAACTTAGGAGAAATCTCTATATCAGACTTCCAAGAATTCGGATTCCATTCGGATGCAGCGGACGCTGCCAATTCACTGTCAGCATTGCCAGCAGTTCCGGAATCAGAACCGCCAGCAGCGCAGCCAGTCAGTACTGTAAGTACGAGTCCGAGAGCAGATCCGATCTTGTGTTTCACAACCGCGCCTCATTCCAATCCATAAAATTGGGAAGCTGGAGGAGTTTTCGGACAAGTTTTCCATACCTCAGGAGGAATCTGAGTCAGGAGAGCTCCATCATTGCTGGGGAACCATCGGTTTGCAGCATCGGTGTGAAATGTTGCCACAAACGTTTCCCGGGCAGGCCGCTTAGACGTATCAACGGTAAACCCGTGTGCCGCCAAGCAGGGAATATAGTATTCGTCCCAGTAATCCCATATCACTCGCAATTGATCTTCCGACCAGTCAGTAAGAAATTCCGGATTAGGAAAATACATCGCTTGGCACTCGTACGCAGCAACTTTGTACGCCTCATATTGAGACTCTGGAATAGCTGGGTTAAAAATAACTCCACCCTGCGGTATCGCATGAGCGCTAAAACCTCTTTCCCTGAAGCACTCAGCATTCTTATGATCCATCAATTCCAGAGATTCTTGCCATTCCACAAGCGGAACATCCGGCGGAGTCTCCAATTCCAAAAACTCCGCATCACGTTTCAACCATTGGGCACGGAAAGCGAGTTTCTCCTCTTCCGTCTTGTAACGCGGCGAAATCTTTATCTTCGCCTTCCAACTATTTGGATCCCATTCGGATGCTGAAGCCGCAGCCGCCTGATTTCCAGATTCTCCCACGCTTCCGGAACCGGAACTACTAGTTCCACAGCCCCCCGCCACCATAAGAGCGACGAACAAAACGGCCAACTTTTTACACTTCATAAGCCACCACATTTCGTGATACACGTGGTGGCGAGGAAGACAGCGCTTCCCCGCCACCGCACGCGTATGAGATATGGTTTACCAGTCTATTGGAGTGCAGGTAGCATGGGTAGGCGCACGAAGAAGCTCCGGTGCCGCAGCACTCCAATTACCATTGAAGTGATTAGAAACAACGCTCACTTCAAACCGACCCGCCGCATTGTAAAGCACGTCGCTTCGGACTTTTACCACCATGTATTCCGCGGTTTGCTGCTTTGCATACACACCAACATGGGCTTGATTAAAGTTGCACTTCTTGTAGCCACCCACCTGGATAGCACTGGCTGATGGCATAAACGCCACGATTGATAGCATTGTTGCCGCGAATGCGGCACCTACTTTTCGGATAGTCTTCATGATCTGCCTCCTGTTCGCCGTTGAACGGTTGGGACTTATGACCCCTGACGACGCTCGGATAAGCGCCGTTAAGGCTACGCTAAAGGACATCTTAACCATCTGTCAATACCTTGGCGCCACTTAATTTCGGCAACCACATCGCGTGCACCGGCATCGCAGAAAACGGCGCATCTGTCGCAATATCTCACTCAATGGCGTTGCCGCTACCACACTTCACGTAAACAGAACGTCCGGGGTGTGCCGCATCGGCGCACCCCGGACATAGATAGGGCCATTTAGTTATTAGGATTCAGTGCTGAGCCGCAGGGCATAGCTACGGCCCAAAGTCCCACCACTGGCCGTGGCATTTTCCTGGGTATCCACCCGGATGGTATCCCCGTCATGAGCGTCACCGGCGAGGATCATGCGAGCTAGCTGGTCACCGATCTCCCGCTGGATGAGCCGGCGTAGCGGGCGGGCCCCGTAGGCTGGATCGTATCCGTCCATCGTCAGGTAATCGCGCGCCGCCGGGCTCACATCCAGGTGCATACGCCGCTCACCCAGCCGCTGCTCCAACTGCGTGATTTGCAGATCCACAATCTTGCCGATTTCCTCCATGCTCAGCGGATGGAAAACAATCACGTCATCCAAGCGGTTGAGGAACTCCGGCTTGAAGTGCGCCCGAACCGCAGCCATGACCGTGTCATATTGGGTCGCCGCATCCATGGTGGGATCAGCCAAAGCCTGCGAACCCAAATTCGAGGTCAAGATGAGGAGGGTATTGCGGAAGTCCACGGTACGGCCCTGGCCGTCCGCGAGGCGCCCGTCGTCCAAAACCTGGAGCAGAATATCGAACACATCCGGGTGGGCCTTTTCCACTTCATCAAGCAGAATCACCGAGTAAGGCCGCCGCCGCACCGCTTCGGTGAGCTGACCACCTTCCTCATAACCCACGTATCCCGGAGGTGCCCCGACCAGCCGCGAAACCGAGTGCTTTTCGGCGTACTCCGACATATCGATACGCACCATGGCGCGCTCGTCGTCGAACATAAAGTCCGCCAGCGACTTCGCCAATTCCGTTTTCCCCACACCTGTAGGCCCGAGGAAGAGGAAGGAACCATCGGGCCGGTTCGGATCCTGCACCCCGGCACGGGAACGGCGCACCGCATCGGAAACCGCCCGCACCGCATCCTGCTGGCCAATAAGGCGATGCCCGATCTCCTCCTCCATATGGAGGAGTTTCTCCGTTTCGCCCTGCATGAGTTTACCCACCGGCACGCCTGTCCAGGCCGCCACCACTTCGGCGACTTCCTCAGAATCCACCCGTTCGGCAATCATCGGTTCATGATCGCGAGCCTGGCCATCCGCTTCGGCAGCTTCCGCCGCCGCGATCTGGCGTTCCACATCCGGAATATCGCCATTTTGGAGCCGCCCGGCATCCTCATACCGGCCCTCGCGGACCGCTAACTCAAACTCGGTGCGCAGCTCATCAAGCTTGACCCGCAAATCACCCACCCGGTTGCGCCCGGCCTTCTCATTTTCCCACCGAGCGGTCAGGGCAGCTAATTCTTCTTTGCGATCCGCCAATTCCCCGCGGATGGTTTCTAGGCGGTCGGCGGTAGCTGCGTCGTCGTCCTGAGTTTCAGAAAGATAGGACTCCTCCATGGTGAGGCGATCCACCTGGCGTTGCAAAACGTCGATTTCCTCCGGGGAGGAATCCAATTCCATGCGCAGGCGGGAAGCTGCTTCGTCAATAAGATCAATGGCCTTATCGGGAAGCTGACGGCCGGTAATATAGCGATTCGAAAGCTGCGCCGCGGCAACAAGAGCACCGTCCGTAATTGTTACTTTATGGTGTGCCTCGTATTTCGGGGCGATACCACGCAAAATTGTGATGGTATCTTCCACCGAGGGCTCGCCCACGAAAATCTGCTGGAAGCGGCGCTCCAAAGCCGGATCCTTCTCAATATTTTCGCGGTACTCATCCAGGGTGGTAGCACCAATGAGTCGCAATTCCCCGCGCGCGAGCATCGGTTTGAGCATATTTCCGGCATCCATAGCACCTTCGGAACCTCCACCGGCCCCCACGATAGTGTGGATCTCATCAATGAAGGTAACGATTTCACCCGCTGCCTCCCGAATCTCATTTAGGACAGCCTTGAAGCGTTCCTCGAATTCACCACGGTATTTCGCACCGGCAACCATGGAGGCAACATCCAGCTGAATAAGCCGCTTGCCGCGCAAAGATTCCGGCACATCGCCATTGACCATGCGCTGCGCCAAACCCTCCACAACAGCGGTTTTCCCAACGCCCGGTTCCCCGATAAGCACCGGATTATTCTTGGTACGCCGAGAAAGGACCTGGATCACGCGGCGAATTTCGCTATCGCGGCCGATCACCGGATCCATTTTCCCTTCCCGAGCCATCGCGGTGAGATCCTGACCGTATTTCTCCAACGCCTGGAACGTGCCTTCCGGATCCGCGCTATCCACCTTCGAGGTGCGCACACGCGGCAGGGTAGCCCGCAGCGCCTCATGCGAGGCACCGGCGTTCCGGAGGATCTCCCCCGCCTGGGACTGCGAAGCCGCAATCGCCATGAGGAGATGCTCAGTAGAAATATAGGCATCCCCCAAGCTGGTCGCTTCTTTGCCGGCCTCCGAAATCACCCGCGAGAGCGGGCGCGATGCCCCGGGATTTTGCACCGAATCCCCCGCCGAACGCGGCAGCGAAGCCAGCGCCCCGGATACCCGCTCCGCGATCTCCACGCGATTAGCACCCACCGCTTCGAGCAGAGCAAGGGCAATCCCACCTTCCTGGGCGAGCAAAGCGCTCAAGAGATGCACCGGCTCCACCTGGGGATTGCCCGCATCCGTCGCCGTGCGAATGGCCTGCGCCAAAGCTTCCTGCGACTTCGTTGTTAGTTTATCCATGACAACTCCTTACATCGGCGGCGGCTACCTGTTCACCACTTCGCCGATCCACTCATAGCAACGCAAGCTTTCTTGAGTCTATTCCACTCAAGTTAGAAGATGTGCTAATTGCGTTGTTCTCCTTACTCCTGCAAGCGACGCACCCAAACCCGCCCGCCTATACTGGATGAATTGCATACCGAATGGAGGAGGAGCGGTGCCGGAAGGTCACGCTATTCATCGTCACGGACGTATTCTCACGGCGCTTTTTGGCGGGGACGCCGTGGCCGCCAGTTCCCCGCAGGGGCGTTTCGCTGAAGGTGCGGCCCTGCTGGACGGATTGCGTGCCGGGCAGGCTCATGCCTGGGGCAAGCACCTTTTCTGGCCTTTTCTTCCCGCTTCTGAACAGGCCGCCGCGGCGGGTGGTATTCCTGCCGTTGAGCTTGGCGACCCGCAGGCCACCTGGCTCCATATTCATTTGGGCCTTTACGGAAAATGGGCTTTTGCGGGGCCGGGGGTGGCCGGTTTGCACGGTGCCGGGATTCGGGTGAGCCCCACCGAAGATTCGGGCATGCGTAAAACCATCGACGGCGGGCAAGATGGCACCACGCGCCTGGTAGAGGTGCCGACGGGTGGTCGCGATGGTCTACCGGAAGACAATATTCAAGTCCTGGGAGAATTGGCGACGACGCCGACAACTCGCTTGCGCCTCGCCGGGCCGGAGGCGGTTGCCCAGCTCACCGGCCCTGCCCGCTGTGAGATTCTCAGCGGGGAGGAAGTCCTGGGGGTGATTGCGCGGCTCGGCCCCGATCCTATTCGCAATGAGGAGGGCGACCGGCAGCGGTTCGTGGCCGGGGCGCGCCGCCGGAAAATCCCGGCCGGCCAGGTGGTGATGGACCAGGCTGTTGTGGCGGGCCCGGGCAATATTTATCGGGCTGATTGTTTGTGGCGCACCGGGATTTCCCCGCTGCGGCCGGCCAATAAAGTTTCCGAATCCCGGTATCGCGAGCTGTGGGATGACCTGGTGCTGTGCATGGGCCGCGATGTGGATTCCGGGATTATTGTGACGATCCCGCCCGAATTCCAGCCCGACCCGATTCCCGAAGGGGATCCGGAGCTCTCACGTTTCGCGGTGTATCACCGCACCGGCCGCCCGTGCGTGCGCTGCGGCGCAATTATCCGGGAGGAACTCATGGCGGGGCGGCGCCTCTTCTGGTGCCCGGGCTGCCAACGTTAGCCCGCGGGTTTTTCGGTGCAGGCGGGGTCCACGCAATCTGTACGGTATCTACTGCCGAGCCGATTACGAGCTGGGCTCGGCCCGGAATATCACGGCGGGAACTCACACCGCGATAACGAAAATCTCCGGAAAGCAGGAAGACCGCCGGGGAGGTGGCCAGGAGCCGCCGCCACAGCGGGAGATGGCTGAGGTGCGCCGGTTCCGCGGTGACCAGGATAAGGTGCCACCCGAGTTCCGCAGCATCCACGAATACCTCGGCGAGGGGTGCGAGCGGAAAACTTTGCGGATCGAGGAGTTCCGCATCATCCACCATGACAATAATCGGCGCGGGTGACGGGGATAGCGGCGGGGCGGGCTCGGTGCGGCCGGTTGTATCTGGAGTATGGGCACGGTCCGCCGTGCTGTGCGCTTGGGTGCGACGAGCGGCGAGCACCTGGGCGAGGGCTTCCATATCCGCCCGGGCCTGCGCGGCACTGCGGTAACTTCCCGCGATGAGTTCAGGCGGGAGGCACGTGCGCAAGTGGCCATGCGGGTCGATAAGGAAAAGCCGCGGGAGCGGGGATACGTGCGCGAATTGCCGGGCGAGGAGGCGCAGCACCGCGGTTTTTCCCGAACCTGCCTCACCAATAATAAGAGCGTGCCCGGTAGCGGCAAGATCGAGGAGGGCCGGCCCGCGATGCCGGGCGCTCAATCCCAGCTGCAGCGACTGTAGCGAAGGCTTGTGGCGAGAACCTCCCGCGAGTAATTCCTGGTAGGTGAAGTTGGCGGGTAGTTCCCACAATTGGGGTGCGGGCGGCCCGGACCAAGCCGCGCGGATCTCGGCGAGGAGATCGCCCCTGCCGAGGCCGGGTGAGTCCGGGGGCGGCTGGGTGGTGGCGAGCAAAAAATGTTCCCCGGCGGGAGTTATCCCCCGGCCCGGGCAACCCACCGGCACGGTGGCGGCCCGCCGGTGCGGGGCATGGGAGTCATAGGGATCAGCCAGGCGCAGCTCCAGCCGGGTAGTGAAGAAATCGCGCAGGTGCGCGGGGATCTCGGTGGGGCGAGCTGCCGTGGTAATAACGTGGATTCGGCTGGCCGGGCCGCGCTCGATGAGTTCGGTTAAGGCCTCGTCCACCTCAGGGCGTGCCCGTAGCGCCGACCAACCGCGCAGGAAAATAAATATTTCTCCGAAATGATCGGAGCTGGCTGACTCCCCGCTGCGCGCGGCTTCGCGAGCGCGAAGTACGTTCCTCAGCTCGACCAATCCGGCGCGCATTCGCTCCGGCTCGGAATGATCTACCCGGAAACATATATGCGGCACATTAATAAGCGCGGTAAGTTCCGCCCCCGAAGCATCGCACAGGGCGTAGTGCGCTTCGGCCGGGGTAAATCCCAGCGCGATGGCCCCGGCAATGGTCCGCAGCGCTTCATCACATCCTGCTCCCGGTGCACCGAGCACCAAAAGATGAGAATCCGCGAGATCAATATGGAGCGCTTCGCGGCGTTGGAGCAGCGGAAGATCGCGTTCGCCGAGCGTGAGCCGGAGCGGGGCGGCGCGCTGGCTCGGCGCATATATCCCAAACCGGGCTGAGGTACGCACCGCGATGAGCTCGGTGAGGTGACGCGGGCGAGTCAGCGGCTCCAACCAAATCGGGTGGGCCCGCGGCCCGATCCCCCGCAGGGGTTCGAGTGCCGCGGCGAGTGCGGATGGTCCGTTCTGAACAGCGCCCAGCCCGGGAACGGCATTAATGGGAGGAGTGGCTGGCGGCCCGGAGCTGCGTCGTCGTACCGCGGGAACCTGAGCCGGGCGGGCCGCGAGCGGCGCAGAAACATAAAACCCGGTGAAGCGATGCGGCGCGCCGCCGCAGGCAAGGAAACCGCAACCGGGCTGGGGCGGGAGGTGTGCGGCATCCGGGGTGCCGATCACCGCGCGGGATTCGTACTCGGAAAAAGTGCGCAGCGCGATCCGGTAGGACAGGTGCGAATCCAGGCCGCGCAACCGGCCTTCGTCCAGGCGCTGGGTGGCGAGCAGCAGGTGGATGCCGAGCGAGCGGCCCAGGCGCCCAATAGCCACGATGGTGTCGATGAGATCGGGGTGGTCGCTGAGGAGCTCGGCGAATTCGTCAATAATAATAAGGAGTGGCGCAAGACGCGGGCCGCTGTGGGCACCGCGAGCACGCGCCGCCTCGTATTCTCCCAGGTGGGAGTGCTCGCCATGCTCAGCAAGCAGGTGTTGGCGGCGATTCATTTCCCCGCGCAGAGTTTCCTCCATGCGCTCGCTCAGGGAGCTATCGCGTTCCAGGTTGGTGACCAGGGCCGCGGTGTGGGGCAGCTCGGCAAAAGGATGGAAACTCGCCCCGCCCTTGTAATCGATGAGGACCAGATTGAGCTGTTCGGGTGAATGGGTGAGGCAAAGCCCGAGGAGGAGCGTACGCAACAACTCCGACTTCCCGGAGCCGGTTGCGCCCACGAGCAGACCGTGCGGGCCCATCCCACCGGCCGCGGCCTCGTTGAGATCGAGCCACACCGGGGCGCCCGGCGGATCGAGCCCGAGCGGCACGCGCAGCGGGGAGTCCGTGCGGTGAGTTGGCGAAGGCGGCGTGAGGGATGGCAATCCGAGCAGCTTCGCAAAACCCTGCGCGCTAGTGGAATCCCGCATTGCCGTGCCACGAGCCCGATAGAGCGCCCGGGCACAGTAGGCAGCTCCGTCCAGGTCGAGCAGATCGGGAATGCCCCGGTGCACCCCGGTGCTATCGGCGAGGCTGAGATGTGCTGGCTGGGCGCCGGCCGGATAATCCACAAGCACAACGAGACTGCCGGGTTCGGGGAGCGTGCCCGGCTCGCGCTGCACCGGCCAATCGCGTGCGAGCGCGCGGGGTTGATCAGGCAGGCCAGCTTCTTCCGGATGCGATTTTTCGCGCTCTGATTTTTCCCGGAAATGCAAAGTGAAGTGGGAAGAGGAACCTGGGCAATCAGGCTCCCCGAAATGACCCTTAATAATAAGGTATATGACCTTTCCAAGCCCCGGCTCCGAGACGGCGTACGGGGGCAGCCAACTGAGCCAAGCCGCCTCGGCCGCGGGCACATGATCGCCCGGGGTAATAGCGAGATCACCAGGCGTAATGCTCGCCGCGAGCTGGCAGAGGAGGGCCCGCGCCCAGGCCCAGGCCGCATCCCCCTCCACCGTCACGGTGGAATACGCGGGCAGGTCGAGGAGGGCAGGGCCGGGGATCTGGCGCTGCACCTCCGTGGCACAGCGGTCCCGCGCCCGGCGGGCGGCGGCGTCGCGCTCCCCGGGTGGATCCTCCGCAAGCTTGACGGTATACGGCGGCGCGAGCAGCGCCTGCCCCACCCGGATCGGTCCCGGTGGCGCTGGCTTGCTGCGGCCCAGGCGCAGCGGGAGCACGAGCGGGGCCGGATAGCGTTGCGTTTCCTCGCGAACGCAAGCCTCCAGTATGCGCTCGGCTTCGGCTTCGCACCTGGCCAGGGCGGCAAGGTAGTCCCGCCGCGCGCCTTCGCGTTCCCCGGCGTTACGCCGCAGCCCCAGGCCCACGTTGAGCAGCGCGAGCGCGAGCATGAGAACCCCGAGCGTTCCCATGAGGAGAAGCAGGTGGGGAGAGCGCCGGGTAGTGGACGTGAGAATCACGAGCATCACCACGGATAGCAGCGCGGGGAGGAACATGACGGCATTCATTTTCTGCCCGCTGCCGTGATAACACGCGGGTGGCGCGGGAATACACAGGGCCTCCATGGATTCCTCCTTTCGCGAGCGCGCTCTCCTTCCGGCACACCCTAGCGGGGCTATGGATTCTTGGCGAGGTGCTATCCACAGCTTCGGTACGACGACGCATTTCTCTCGCAACGGGCCAGCTGGGCTTGTGGATAACTCTCTGGCCTGTGGATGAGCTCTGGTCAGGTTGTGGCCTTCTTGATACCGTGCCCTCACCCCGCGCACCTGCGGCCGTGCGAGCAGGCTTCCGGGTGCCGAGGGCGAGGGTGCGAGGTGGCGAGAACGCAGGCGAATAGCCGGGGTCAGTAACAGCGCAGAAAGGAGGGCAGATGGCCGGAGAGCTCGAAGGAATACGCGGCGCGCGACCGGTGGATATTGCGATTCCGGTCTGCGTGCATTGCGCGGGCCGGCGCGGCGAATTCGAGCTGGCCAGTTCGCTCTCATTAACCGCGCTCATTCCCGAGGTGCTGCGCCTCCTCGCCCCGGATTTCGCGGCTCCCAGCTGGACGGTTCGTACCGCCACCGGGAGACGCCTGGATCCGAGCCTGCCGGCGGCCGACCAGCTCTCCCCCGGAATCTGCCTTTTTATTGACGGACCCGCGCCGCCCACGCCCCCGCGCAGCGACCCGATTCTCAGCTGTATCAGCCATTCCACCCTGACCGAGCGCGGCGAACTTGCTCCGGCTACGATCCGTATCTGCGCTACCGGAACAGCTGCGGTAGCAGGACTGGGCCTGGCCGGATGTAGCGCCCTGGCTCCGCTTCCCCACGCGCTCGCACTTCCCGTCCTAGCCAGCCTTGCGCTCGTTTTTCTCGGTCTTGCCCGCATGAATTGGACGCATGCTCGCAGGCGGGAAGGCCCGAGCGCGAGCGCACGGGCACAGCTGGTGGTGGTAGCACCGCTTGCGGCCAGTGGCTGGGCGGGAGCCGCCTGCGGGTGGCGGGCTGCCCCGCTGGTATTACCAGAGGCGGAAACTGGCGTGGGACTACGCGGGATAGCAGCTGGAATTGTTCTTCTCCTCATCGCGCTGCTCGCCCGGGTGGTAGTCCCCGTGCCGGGTAGCCGCAGTATGCTGCTGCCCTGGGCACTTGCTTTGCTGGCTTGGGGTGGCAGCGCCCTGCTCGACGCCCGGCTTGCCGAACCGGCCGCCCTCGTGATCGTGGTGGCCCTGGTCTGCACGGCCCGCCTGATTGCGCCGCTTGTCTTGCGGTTGAGCGCGCCCCCGCCGGAAATACCCGCCACCGGTATAGCGGAATCACCCGCGGAGCACAGTACGGAAAACTGGGCCCGCATCCTCGCCCTGCGCGCCCTGGGCTGCGAAGCCGGCGCCGTCTTCGTGATCGCCGCGCTGCTACCGCTGGCCTACCGCCCGGATATTCTCAGCGCGGCCACCTGTTGCACGGCAGTAACTGTGCTCGGGCTGCGTGCCCTAAGTATGCGCGCCGACGCCGCGTTTGTACTTCGGCTTGTCTTCTTCCTTCTTCTTTTTATGGAGCTCTGCGTGTTGGCCATGCGGAATCCGGCAACGTACGCAGCACCGGGTCTTCTTGCGTGCCTGGTAGCTCCAGCGCTGGTGAGTATTCCCGCTCTTTTCCTCGGGTATGGGAGCCACCGGGAAGCCTCGGAGACCCTGGAGTCTACCGAGGATCGGGGCCGCGGCGAGCGTTCCGAGGCTCAGCTTCTTCTCACCCGGCGAGTGGAGATCGCTGAGCAGGCTCTCACCGCGCTGCTCGGAGTCGGGATAGTTATTGCGGTCAGCCCATGGTAAACGCGCGCACTATTGTGAGCTCCCGCCGTTTCCGGCGCCGCGGCATCGAGGGCGCGTTATGGTGGGGGCTGCCGGCTCATGAGGAAGCTCCCCGCCCCGGATTAGCTGGGCTAGCCGGAGCTCTTGGGCTTGCCCTGGTAACCGCGGCTGGTACCGGTGCAGCGCGGGTGCTCTCCCCGCAGCTTCCTGACGGTTGGGAAGATGGCGCGATTGTGATCGCCACGGATAGCGGGGCACGCTATCTCAGTTCCGGTGGAATTCTCCATCCCCTCACCACCCTGGCTGCCGCTTACCTTTTGTACCCCGAAGGGCTGGAAACCCATGCGCTCCCAGCTTCCCGGCTCGCAGATGTACCGCGCGGGGTGCCCGTGGGAATCCCGGGCGCCCCCGATTCTTTACCGAGCGCAGCCGAGCTGCGTGACCCGTGGCTGGTGGCTTGCCCCGCAACTGTTACAGCTTCACGGGAGGACGACAAAGAAAATATGCAGGGCACGGCCACGCCGTTATCCCTGGCGGCCTCAGCTCCGCTCCCGGAATATCGGGGCGCGGTGCTGGTACGAACACCGGGAATTTTGTGGCTCATTGCTACTGGCCAGCGCTACCGGGTGGACATTCCAGAAGCGGCTTTCCGTAGCGAATTTCCGGGCTTACCTGTGTTTGAGGCGCCGCCTGCGTGGGTGGAACTCTGGGCGGAAGGGCCGCCTCTCACGCCGCTCCAGGTTCCCACCGTTGGTGAGCCGGCCGGGTATCTTCCCGGTATCGGGGAGGCGCGGGTCGGTGACCTGGTTGCTTTTGCTGACAGTGCCGGCACCCGCACCTGGTTCCAGATCAGTTCGGGCGGCGTGCTCGAACCGCTCTCCCCCACCGCTTTCCACCTGTATCGACTCTCCGAGCAAAGTGCCCGAGCGCGAGTGTATGCCCTCGATCCGGCAGCTCGTGCCCATCTGAACTTCCGCGAAACCGGCCCCGGAGCCGGCTGGCCCGGAGATCTCACCGCGCTCACCGACCCGGCTGCCGGCGCGGCTACCGAAACCGCGGATCCCGGCTCCGCTCGGGTATGCGCGGCTTTCCACGCGGGACACTCGTTCTTGGCGCACGTACCTGAATCCCCGCTATCGCACGCTGGTGCTGCACTCGTGGCCAGCACGGATGCGGGGAGTGCCACCCTGCTACAGGGAAGCACCCCGGTAGCCATCACCGATCTTGACCGGCTGCGCCGAGCCGCGAACTGGGAAAACATCACTCCGCTTGAGCTCCCGCCCGCCTGGCGCATCCTCCTTCCCAATCCGGCCACTCTTCTCTCCGTGGATGCGCTCTGCACCGATCCACAGGGCACTACCCGAACCGATATTGCTGCCTGCACCCGACATCGCCCATGACCCGCCGCATTCTCATCGTTTCGCGCATGCACAAGCCCGGGCCGGGGAGAAGATTCTTCCTCCCCGGCCCGGGCTGTGAGTGACATACGTTGGGAATAGTTGGTAGCTGGTTACCCCGCCTTTAGCGGGTGGCGCTGGAGCGGGAATTGGCCCGGTAGCGCAAAGTCAAGCCGCCGGCGAGCGCGGTGAGCCCGGCCAGGAGCCAGCCCGCGAGCGCCGCACCGGTGCGTTGCAGCTCCGGAGGTGCAGGTGGCGTAGCCGGCGGAGTGGTGGGCGGGGTGGCCGGTGGCGTAGCGGGCGGCGTCGTCGGAGGTACCGGCGGTTCTTCGAAACGAACCGTTTGTTCACTATCGAGCGGATCGGTGTGCTCGGAAATGAGCCGGTCGCCCAGGTACACCCATTCGAAAAGAACCACCTCGCGGCCAGCTAAGCCGCTCGCATCAAAGCCGAGCTTAATGCGGGCGCATTCGCTAGGCGAACCGGGAATGAAATCGCTGACTGTGCGTACCGGGGCACCGTCCTTCCCGAGCACCGGCGTGCCATCGAGGAACATGGCAGCCGTTTCAATCCGGTAGGCCTCCCCGGGGATAAGCGCTCCGCTGAGTTCACATACCTCATCGACAATCACCGCATCCGCGGTGGCGCTCAGAGTCTGATCGCCGCCGGCATGATCAGCAGCACTCGCAGCGCCATCCCGGGCACGGGTGGCCAAGCGTGTGAAGGTCACCGTCTGGTTGGTATCGTTCAGGTCAGCATGGATCGCAATATCCCGGCCGTCCTGGCGCAGAGTTTCCGTGGCCACCACCTTGGTGCCGGCCAGAGTTGCGGCGTCGACCTCAAAAACCACCTCCACGCTACCGTTGGGGTGCTCGGGCACGAAACGGCTGGTGCCGGTGAGCGCGCTCCCGCTGGCATCGCGCAGCGGCTGACCGCTGGTCGGATCCAGGAGTGCCCCGTGGACCTCGTATTCCTTTCCGGGAATCAGGTGCTGGTAGGACACGGTATCCACCAGGGTGACGGTACCGGTATTGGGCGCGATATGGGTGTCTTCATGGTGCATGGTGGTGTGAAGGGACGGTTCGCGGGTCACCGTGAACTGCTCGGTCACATCGGTCACGCTGGTGGCCAGCGGAGCCGCCCGATCATCCCCCGCGAAATCGGAAACCACCACGTAAGTACCCGGCAGGTTCTCCCCGGCCGCATCCTGCTCCATGATCCAGGACGGATCGCCCACACTCGGGTAGAAACCGTTGCGGGCGGGAAGTACCACCGGTTGCCCAATCTGGCGGGCGGCCGCGCGGTTCTCATCGGTTACGGCCTGGCCTTCCGGGAAGAAGAGCAGGGTGTGGGTTAACGTCTGAGTATCAGCCCTAAATCCGGCTCCGCCGGTGAAATCGGGGTGGTTCGCGGGTAGGCAGCTCACCCAGACGTCATCAACCAGGTAAGTTCCGGACTTCGTTTGGCGAATCGAGAGAGCCGAATCAATCTTCCCGGGATAGCGCACCGATGTTGTTTCATCGGCCAGCCCGAAAGTATCCGACCAGCCACTCTCAATCCAGGGTGCGAACTCGGCTGGTTGGTCCTCCTCGAGGACTTCCCACACCCAGGTGTACATTCCAGGCTTGCTCACTGGTTCGCTCAATTCTGCGCGGATCGGGCCCGGGCCTTCGGCCACCACTGTCACGGAGCCTATTTTTTCTGAGCTGGCCGGGACCACACCCGGCTCGGGAATGGCCGTGGGAGACACATACCACGCGGTGGCCCGGTACGTAACCGGAATAAAGGGACCGTCTTCAAAAGAACCATTGGTTCCCGGGCGGCGGCTCCACTCCCCATCTCGGAAATTCTCATCCGCGCGGGCCACGAAAGTATCGCTGAGGACCGTGCCGGTATCTACCACTTTCGCATCGGCCACGTGGGATATCCCGAGAGGCCGGAAGGGGAATTCTTCCCGGGAGGTTTCTTCCGGAAGGGCGTAACTATCAGCCCAGTCCGCGTGAATATAGCGGGAGTTCTCCCCCTGCTCGTTTTTACGCACCTCCCACACCCAGGTGACGAAACCGCGTTTGGGTGTGGAAAGTTCCGCGGTGAGCGTCTCCCCCGGGCCCTTAGCTTGGACCGTGACCGCTCCCAGAACCTCGGCTCCTTCAGGGACGGTATCGCTGCGTTGCGGGGAGGTGCGCCCTGCCCAATAGGCGGTGGCCCGGTAGGTGACGGGCACATTTATCCCCTTCACCTGGGTCCATTTTCCGTCCCCGTAATCCTCCTTGACGGCGGTGGTGAGAGTATCGCGAATAACGCCATCGGTATTAATAGGGCGGGTGCTTACCTTCGAGGTTCCCAGCGGCTGGAAATCATAAATAACTTCCCAGGTGCGCCCCGGGACATTGCGGGTGAGGGGATCGCTGACCGGGCGGTGGCCGTAGGTGATGGTGTCTTGAACGGTGCCATCGGCCCCGAAAATAGTCAGGGTGGTGCGAACCGGGGTATCGAAAACAGCCGTATAGCTCACCTGGCCATTCCCGGTGGCCGACCACGCCAGCTCCAGCGGCTTGCTATCGGTCACCCCGCTCCAGGTTGCGCTACCGCTCGCGTCAAAAACTGCCGGGCCGCTGAGGGTAATAGCCACGGGGATCCCGGGCAGCCACGCCTCGGAATTATCCGGGTGCACGCCAATACCGCGGATAACACCGCTGCGCTCCCCTTCGCCTTCCACGATTCCGCTCACGTAGCCGACGGCGGCGCTGGCGCGCGCTTCCCGCACGTAGCTTTGGGCCCGTTCCTCAATATCGGGACGCTGGGTACGCACCGCCTGCACCAGCTCGTTCACGGTCTCTTGAGCGCGCCCCGGACGCCCCGGGTATTCCTTTTCGAAATTAACGTGGATGAGGTAGCTCAGCGCAGCTAGGTTGAGGTCGTCCGTGGTATTTCCTTCATAGCGGTTGAGCAGCCAGGCCATTTGCGGGGTGCTCAGCTGCAACTCTCCCGGGCCGAGCGCTCGGGATTCGGTAAGGGTCGTAATATCGATCATCTCCCCGGGACCGGGATCGGCATATTTCGCTTGGATACACCAAATGGGATAACCCTCCACCGCCACCCCGTTAATTGATTGTGTTTCCGCGTAATGCGGCCCGAGGCGGAGGTGGCCAACAATATTCACCCCTTTAATTTCGATGCCGCGGCCAACAGAATGATCCCAATCGGCACGCGCTCCGGCGCCGCCGAAAAGACCGGCGCCCGCCAAAGCGAACACCATGAGAAAAGCAAGACATACCCGAATCACATATGGGGTGGGTTTCGGGCCCGTGGTTATTGCCATGGTGGATACGAGTCCTTTCACAATATTATTTTTATGCATGCTGAAGAGAGTCATGCGAATCTGCATACACGGCGAATGTGCATGCGTAACGAACGTGGAGCATGCGGAAAACGCGGGCAGAAAATTACCACCGGCGCACAGCCGCTAGCCGTAGCTAACCGCAACTAACCGCCGCCCCCCTATCCGAAGAGGCGCGCCACCGCCCGGTCAGCTGCGCGATAGTTCTGCGAGGCGCATTCCACCTGCTGGCCGATACGCGCGTAAATATCATTCAGGGAACGGGCCGCGGCATGCCACCGCATTTGTGCGGCTTCGTAAGCTGCCTGAGATTGCCCGTCCCAATCCGCCATCGCGGCGCGGATACGGGCATCTAGCTGCGCGAGTACCGCCTCGATGCGGGAAGCGTGGGCAGCCATATCAGCTGCCCCCGCGGAAAGTTCCCCAAAATGTGCACGAAGTTCGCTCATGACAATCCTTTCCATAAGTGCGTGGGAACACCGGCGCGGGCGCTGTTACGCCGCCGGCAGATCCCCAACTAGTGCGGCCATACGGGAAAAATCCGCGCGGGTGGCCGTGTCTGTTTCGGTAACGGTGGCATCCGCGCGGCCTAGGCGCACTGCGTAATCAGCCAGGAGCGCGAGCAACTTTTCACTTGCCGCGCGGTATTCTTCCAGCGCGGCGGCGAAGGCCACCGGAGCAGCACCGCGCCAACCGGCATGCCAGCCAGCGATGCGATCCATGGTGGAATGGAGGTGGGCGCGCAGATCCTCCTGGGCCTGGGTGACGAGCGCGCGAACGGTGAGAATGGAATCATTACTGACCCGCAATTGTGCGGTGGATACAGCCATACATCCCCCTGAAATACGTAGGTGGTGGCGCGCGGGTGGTGAGAGTTCCGCGCTTCGGACGCCGGCCGGTGAGGACCGGTGTTCCCATAGTGGCTGATAAAAGTGGTGCTTGTCGAGAGAGAAAAAATGTTATCCACAGGCATCTGCCCGGCCGGCGTGTCCCCCACAGGCAGGCCGGCCGTGACTAGCCTTGCGCGCCCGTGCCCGGCGGCGCCGTCGTACCCAATGCTGACCGTGTTTCAGAGCGACGCCGCCGCGCCGCTCCCGCGGCGCGCTAGCCGGCGTTACAGGAAATAGGCCACGAGAGCGACCATCGAAATAACGAAAGCGATGCCGATGATGGTGGCACGCTGCCAGAAGAGGCGACGGCGCGGGTAGTAGCTCTGCCCCGGCTGGTAGCCGCCGAAATCATAGCCGCCGCTCAGCTCTTCTTCGGATTCGATGGTGGGATCTTCCCCGGTGGCGCTGCCGCGCTGCTGGTCATCATGCCGGCGGCCGAATTGGCGTTTCCTCACGGTTTCCTCCGTCTCCGGGTGGCTGGCTCCCGGTAGGAATATGGTAGTGCATCCATATGAACATGAGGGCTACTATCCTGGACGTATGTCGTCGAAGAAAAATAAGCCGGCCGGGACCCCGGCCCTCCTCGCCCTCACGAAAGCCGGCGTGGAGTTCACGATTCTTGAGTACGAACAAAGTTTGCATCACGAGCACGGATTCGCCCTCGATTCCGCCGCTGAGCTGGGGATGGATCCCCGTGTTATTTTCAAAACCCTGCTGGCGCAGGTGGATGGGAAGCCGGTATGCGCGGTGGTTCCGGCTGCCGCCATGCTCAATCTCAAGTCCTTGGCAAAAGCGGCGGGCGGGAAAAAGGCCGCGATGATGGATCCGCATGATGCCGAGAAACTCACCGGCTATGTGACCGGGGGTATTTCGCCGCTGGGGCAAAAACACCGCAGCCCTATTTTTATTGATGCCTCCGCGCGCGAGCTGCCGGCGATGGTGGTTTCGGGTGGGAAACGTGGGCTCTCGGTGCGCCTGGCGCCGGCGGATTTAGCGGCCGCGGCCCGCGCGGAATTCGCGCCGGTGGCCGATTTTAGCCGGCACATCTAGCCCGCTAGTCTAGCTGGCCCGGCTATCCGGCCCGGCTTCGAGCGCCGCCACATCTACATACCAGGGCCCGCGGCGGCGCAACGCGCGGGCATCTAGCTGCTGGGCGAAATCCGCGGCCGTGCGCACTTCCAACCCTAGCGAGCGCCCAATAAGGGCCAGCACATCGGCCGGGCTCCAGCCGTACTCCGCGAGCGCCCGCATCGTCACGGCACCATCGCGTTTGGCCAGCCGCGCGCCTTCCCGGTTGAGAACCATGGGCACATGCCAGTATTCCGGGGTGGGCGCCCCGAGCAAGCGCTGCAAATACACCTGTCGGGGTGTGGATGGCGCCAAATCGGCCCCCCGCGTCACCTGGGTAATATGCTCGAGCGCATCATCGACCACAGAGGCAAAATTGTAAGCGTAGCGACCATCGCCACGCCGAATCACAAAATCATCGACGACGCCGCTCACCTCCCCGCACACCTCATCGTGAATGGTTAGTTCTTTCACCTCGGTGCGCAGCCGCAGAGCCGGCTGGCGGCCCACCGCCGCGAGTTTGGCGCGGCCGGCCCGCCGGCCGGCCGCGCTCAGATCCCGGCAGGTCCCCGGGTATACCCCGGGCGCCCCGTGGGGCGCCCGGGCGGCGTCGGCCAAATCACGCCGAGTGCAATAGCACTCGTAGAGCAGTCCGCGTTCCCGCAGGGACGCGAAGGCGGCGTCGTACCCACCGATGCGCTGGGATTGGATCTGGACCGGGCCGTCCCAGGTGAGGCCGAGGGCCCGCAGGTCCGCGAGCTGGCGCTCTTGGAACTGCGGGCGGGACCGTTCGTCCATATCCTCCACGCGCATGAGGAAGCCGCGCCCGGACCGCCGGGCCAAAGCCCAGGCGAGGAGCGCGGTGCGGAGATTCCCGAGGTGCAGGTCTCCGCTCGGTGAGGGTGCGTAGCGGCCGTACTCCACGGTTTAGGCCAGCGAACCCATCGGATCCCAGGCGGGCAGCACTTCGGGTTCGGTTTCCAGAGCCGCCAGCAGCTCCGCGGAGAGGCGATCCTTGGTGACCGCGACTTCGAAAACGTGCTGGTCGAACCAGGAATCGTTCATGGTCCAGAAGCCCTTATCGGCGTGCTCATCACCCCAGGAGTTTTCGATACGCCAGCGGCGCGGGCTGCCGTCTTCACGCAGATCAACGCCGGTGAACACCATGGCGTGCGTCATCATTGCTTCGCCGTAGTAGAGCTCATCGGCCTTGGACATGGCCAGGTCAATCCCGTAGGTACCTTCGTAATCGTAAAGCTGGCCGTCCCAAATACCGCGTTCGCGATCCGATTGCTTGCCGGTATCGCACCCCATCCACACGGGCTGGCCGTCCTTGAGGGTGGCGATGGTGGCTTCCCGAATCACCTCGATGGGCACATTGAGGTAGGTGACCGGCTTAGCGCCCACCACATTGCCGAGGCGATCCACCGTGTAGAGCTTGCCGTACTCATTACGCGGATCATTGACGATGCACACGTACTGATCCAGATCCGGTAGGTACTTCTGCGCGAATTCCACCGGGGTCATCTTCCCTTCACGGTGGAAGTTTCCGTCCTCATCTTCGTACTGCCATACAAAGCTTTCCGGCGGGGTGCCCAAGTGGATAGCCAGCACCCGGTAGACCTGCTCCATGAACTTTTCGCGCACGGCTTCACGCTGGCCGGCTTCCGCCTCGCGAATATCGTGGGCGGCGCGGCGCAGCAGCATTTCCAGGGTGCGGTTCATGAGCTGAGTATTGGAGGAAGATTCCGTTTCCGGCATCGCGAACTTCGGGCAGGCCCCGTACTTTTCCACCAGTGCCACGAACATATTCCACTGCCCGCCGTCCCCGATGGGATCGGAAAGCAGGTAGTGCACGGTGCGGTCATCAACCGGGCGGTCCGCCAGCTCAATCATGGAGGTGAGGAAATAATTTGCCTTCTCCAGCTTGTCGTAGAAATGCTGGAAGGACTGGGAGAACTCGAAGTTCTTCAGGCCGGTGGCGCGATTGACGAGCATCTTCAGCGAGCTGAGCCCGGAGAAAAGCCAGCAGCGCCCGGATTTCTTCTGGTTATTCACCTTCCAGGTGTCCACCTTCACCGACATGGACGGATCAATCGCGTTAATAACATCGCGATCCTGGGCGACCTTCGTAATCGAGGTCTGGGTGACGGCGTTCTGGACGATGCGGGCGGTGCGATCCGCCGCGAAATCCGCCGCAAACTTCTTCACCATATCGGTCTCAAGTGCCTGGGCCATTCATAACTCCTTCATTGTCGTAACTGTGCCAAGGTCCCTCACTATGCTACCTTGCAGGCGCAGGCCCGCCACGGGCATGTGTCCCGAAAGGTTATGTATGCGTTTTTCGATTGGTCGTTCCGGCGCTTCTCATCGTTCCGGTGC
This sequence comes from Actinotignum schaalii FB123-CNA-2, assembly GCF_000411135.1. Classification (GTDB taxonomy): domain Bacteria; phylum Actinomycetota; class Actinomycetes; order Actinomycetales; family Actinomycetaceae; genus Actinotignum; species Actinotignum schaalii_A. The sequence continues at coordinate 232,324 of NZ_KE150262.1, forward strand.
AGCTGCTCCTTCGCCGCACCGGCGCATGTGGAACGTGATCGCCGCGCTGCTGGTGGTCCTCGCGGTGGCGCTGATCCAGTTGTGGCGTGCTGATTCGGATTCCGTGCCGCAGTCGGGCGGGACCGGCAGCGCGAGCAGCGGCGAACTCACCGCTTCCGAGGCGCTTTCTGCCCTGAACGAGCTCCCCGGGGGCCGCCCTGATTCCGGGCGTGGTTATTCGCGCGCCGAGTTCGGCCTGGGAGATGGCTGGCCCGATACCGATGGGGACGGATGCACGGTGCGTAACGAGGTGCTGCGCCGCGATCTCGCGGGAGTCACCTTCTGGGTGGGGAAGTCCACGCCGCCAGGCTGCGTCGTCGCCACCGGAACTCTTCACGACCCGTATAGCGGAACGGAGATTTCCTTTGACCGCGCCCGCGCGCCCGAAGCGGTGACTATTGATCACGTTGTCGCGCTTTACGATGCGTGGCGGGCCGGGGCGCAGGACTGGGACGCGGATACGCGCGCGCAATTCGCCACCGACCCGCTCAATTTGCTCGCGGTTTCCGGGACGGCGAATAAGGAGAAGGGGCACGCCACCGCCGCGCAGTGGTTGCCGGATAACCCGGCTTTTGTGTGCGAATACGCCACGCGGCAGGTGGCGGTCAAGCGTGCCTACGGGCTTCGGGTCGACGACGACGAACGTCACGCCCTGCACGAGGTGCTATCCGATTGCGTCCGGTAAGCCGAGGGTGCGGGTGGGTCTGTGTTCCGAGACCAGCACCCCGCTACCGTACCCCAATTAGGCGCTCTGCAAGGGTTGAATATTTTCTAGCTCATCCCCTAGCGCGTCTAACTCCTTCTCCAGGTCATAGTGGGTTTGCAGATTGATCCAAAACTGAGCACTGGTTCCAAAGAAACGCCCCAACCGCAACGCGGTATCCGCGGTGATCCGACGCTTTCCATGCACAATTTCATTGATTCGACGCGGAGGAACCTCAATGGCAATCGCAAGTTTGTGCTGCGTAATATCCAACGGTGCCAGGAATTCCTCTTCAAGGATTTCTCCCGGATGAATCGGGGGAATCTTGCTAGTCATGATACCTCCCTAGTGATAATCAACTATTTCAACTTCGCTTGGACCTTGTGGCGTCCAAAGAAAACAGATATGCCATTGATGGTTAATTCTGATGCTGTACTGCCCAGCACGATTACCCTTAAGAGCCTCCAAACGGTTACCTGGCGGTACCCGCAGCTCATCAAGTTCCGTTGCCGCGTCGAGCAGCATCAGTTTCATGAGCGCCTTACGTGCTATTCGAGAGTCGAGTCCTTTAACACGCTCTCGCCAATAGAGACGCTCTGTGTCCCGATCTGCGAACGAAGCAATCACGAGATAAGGATATAACGCCACACGTTATTAACGCAAGGCGTTATATCCTGAGAATTTCTCCCATACAACGCGGGTGGGTGCTGGAACTCGAGGTCCCGGCATCCACCCGTGTTGGTAGAAATATGGAGGTTAGCGGCGCACCGTTGGGGTGTCGGTGCCGTTGCTATCCCAGTCCCCAATGAAGAGCTCATCGCTTACCCGCCCGTACGGGAGGGCGTAATCAGCGTTTCCACTCACCAGGGAGTTATTGACGTGGATGGTATTGCCGCGGCGGATCGAGAGGGTGTCCCGGCCATCGCCGTCGAAATCTCCCGCGAGCGTAGCATCGCTGGCCCGGCCGTAGGAGAAGACGGTATCTGCTGCGCCGCTGGCCAGGGAATTCTTCACGTAGAAGACATTCCCACGCCGCACCGCAAACGTATCAACACCATCACCATCCCAATCACCGACCAGGACCTCATTACCAACCCGACCATAGGAAAACACGCGATCCGCTGCGCCGCTGGCCAGCGAGTTCTTCACGTAGAAGACATTCCCACGCCGCACCGCAAACGTATCAACACCATCACCATCCCAATCACCGACCAGGACCTCATCGCCGGCCCGGCCGTAGCTGAAGACGAGATCGGCCACGGTGGCTTGCCAGGTATTGGATAGGTAGAACATATTGCCGGTTGTCGGCGCCGGCGCGGGCGTCGTGGGTTCCGGCTGTGTCGGTTCCGGTGCAGGCGCCGTCGGTTCAGGCGCGGGCGTCGTGGGTTCCGGCTGCGTCGGTTCAGGCGCGGTCGGTTCCGGCTGCGTGGGAGTCGGCGCAGGCTGCGTCGGTTCAGGCGCGGTTGGTTCAGGCGCCGTCGGCTCCGGCTGCGTGGGAGTCGGCTCTGGCGCAGGAGCCGGGTCTTCCTTCTCGGGAATCACCTTGAGCCCAACCTTGAAGGGGTCGTGGTCCGAGGAGCGGAAAGCGCTCTCATCCCACAGGTTCTTGACGTTGTAGTTGTAGCGGGAGTACTCCAGGGCCACCGACTCGGGGGAATTGATATTCCACACCTGCCCGCCGGTGGCGAGCTTTGCGGCGGCGGGATTGACCAGCACGTGATCGAGCGAGCCCACCAGCCCGGAGAATTGGTAGGTGTAGGAATCAGGCTGGAAATGCCCGTGCAGATTGGTGTAGCCGGCCTTCTCAAAGACCCTGATCGGGTCCTCCTTCGAATAGGAGTTAAGATCCCCCACCACAAACACCGGCTTATCGGCGAACTCCGCCGCGATCCAATCGCGCAGCGTCTCCGCCTGCTTGGTGCGCAAGAGGTTGTTATTGCCCTGGTACACATCCTCGTCATTAGCGATCCTCTTGGATAGCGAACCCTTGGACTTGAAGTGGTTGGTAATCACCACGAACTCCGGGCCCACGCCTTCACCATCCACAACCGCCTGGAAGCTTTGCGCCAACGGCTGGCGCGCGGTCCCGGTATACCACTCGCTATTGAGAATCTGCGAGGGGCCCACCGCCCGGACCTTATCTTTCTGGTAGATAAAGGCAAGGCGAATATAGTCCTCGTTCTCCCCGACCTTCGCCGGAGACGGAACATAAGCCCAGCGCTCCGCCTGCGCGTCCGCATTGAGGGCCGCCACCAGGGCCCGCACCGCAGTATCGCGGTCCCCACCGGATACCCGGGCTGTATTCTCAATTTCCTGCAGCCCCAGCACGCTGGCATCCAGCTCGTTAATAGCCCGCACAATCTTGGTTTGCTGGCGCGCGAAAGACTCGGGGCTATAGGCCCCGCGCACCTTGCACCGATTCGCCGCGATGGGATTACCTTCGCGGTCGGTATAAGCCCGGCAGCCCTTCTCATTTTCGCCGAGGCTGCTGAAGTAGTTGAGCACATTGAAGGAGGCGAGGGAAATATCCCCGCCCAGATTCCCGGGGGCTGCCGCGCGGGTATTCTCAAAAGTGACCACCTCGGTGGAGCGATCCGTGCCATCTTCCAGCGTCACCGGGAACCGCGGTTGCAGCTTCCAGGAATTATTGCGGAAATCCATAATGAGCCCGCCGTGGAGAGTAGCGGCAGCCCCCACGCGCACCGGCGCCGCCTGAGCAGCGGCCCCGGCAGCATTATCCGCGAAAAGGTAGGGCACCGGTACATTCGTTTGGGCATTGCGCCCGAAGTAGGCCCGTGAGCGCCCGTCATCCAACACCAGTACATTCGCCGCGTTATAGGCATCCAGAGCCCGTACCTGCTCGGGATTCTCGCTCGGGTTGAAGCGCTCGCTGGGTTGCCACAGCGGCTGGGTGCCGCAGGCCAGGCCCACCTCCCCGTACTGGTTGGTGGCATAGTTATTCGTCACCGTGAGCGGCCCGGTCACGCGCACGAGCATGCCCTCCACCGCTTCGCGCTGCGCCGCCGTGGCATTGCAGGCAATCTCAACCGGCTCAATTGCCGCCGGCTTTTCCTCCAGTGCCGTAATAGCAGCAGCATTAATTTCGGTCAGCCCGTGAAATTCGGTGACCGTGCCGCGCACTTCCACATACGCGCCGGCCGCCAGCTGTGCGGCCGCTGCCCCGTAAACGAAAATACCTCGGCCGCATTATTATTCGTATCCGTGCCGTTAGGAATGCGGGAGGAGGAGTTCGCGGCCATCTGGGAATTGGAGCCCACCCGCGCCGCCTCACCTTCCGCCACGCTCGCGTTCCCGTATCCGACCAGGTCGATAGCGGTAGCGGGATCGGCCAGCGCCGCGTCAATACGGGACGACGGCGCCAGCACCACAATCCCACCCTTGGCCCCAAGGTTCATCGGGGACGTGACCCCCTCCGGGAGCTGGACACCGTTCGAACCATTCGATCCGGCGCTCACCACCAGATAGGCACCTGCCTCCAGGCTGCCGCTCAGGGCCACCTTGGAAGAAACGCTCTTCCCGTGGCTCGCTGAATAGCCCAGCGTCAGATCGCTTAAGTCAATGGCCGCAGAGCTCGGGTTATACAGCTCAACGTATTTATGAGTGTAGGTGGCCCCGGAGGACCCACCCCGGGTATAAATTTCGTTAATAATAATTCCGGAACCGTCCGGCGCAGCGAACGCCGGGAGGAGGCAGACGCCGGGAACCATCAAAGCCGTGGACGATAGTACCGCAACGCCCCCGAGGGCACGTTTTTTCACGTTGCGACCTTTCTGTGTGGTCCGCGCGTGGCGGCGCGGAGGGTGCTTCATGCCTCCTCCACGCTAGCCGGGCCGCATCGCCAACTCTTAAACACCGGGTAAACAGGTGGTGACCAGGACTCGCGGGCTAGATAGGTTCGTCGTCGAGCAATCCGGCGCGCGTCATATCCACCGCGACCCCGATGCGCCCTTCTACACCCATTTTCGCCACAATAGCGGCCAGGTGTGTTTTCACCGTGGATTCGGACAGGTGCAGTTTCTCCCCGATATCGCGATTCGAGAGCCCCAGGGAAACCTGCCGGGCCACCTCGAGTTCGCGGGCGGTGAGCCGCGCGATTTTTTCCTGGGCGCGCCGGCGCGCACTCACGGTACGGGTCGCTGCCAGATATTCGTACACCTGCTTGGCGGCCCGCGGAGAGAGCGCACCATCCCCGGCCGCCACATTACGGATCGCCTGGAGGAGAACCTGGGGGTCTTCCGATTTGAGAATAAAACCGGAGGCGCCGGCTTCCGCGGCGCGCACCGCTTCATCATCGGCATCCAGGGTGGTCACCACGATGACCTGGGGCGGATGCGGGAAACTTCGCAGCTGGCGCGTGGCCTCGATGCCGTCCATACCCCCGGGCATCGCCACATCCATGAGCACGACATCGACCTTCACCGCGGTGAGAGTTTCCAAAGCTTCGCGGGCCGTGCCCGCCTGCGCCACCACCTCACTATCCCGCTCCGGACTCAGGTTAATAATTTGTACCAGGAGACGGCGGACCATCGGATCGTCATCCACGACCATAACGCGAATAGGTGAGGAAATCGGCACCGCGCTATTTTACCATTCCAGGATTGCCACCCCGGGCACTCCCGTCCCAGGGAAGGTGCACATCAACTGCGAAAACACCGCCCGCGGTGCTGAAGCTGGCGCGTCCCCCCAGGGCCTGGGCCCGCGCCTGCACCCCGCGTAATCCCGATCCTGTCCCGTGGGAGCTTTCGCCCGGCTCACTTTCATGCGCGGCAGGCATGGCATTGCGCACCGCAATATCGAGGCCCTGCTCGGGGCCGCCGCTCACCCGCACCCGGGTGGTTTCCTCCGGCGCGTATTTCACCGCGTTGGTGAGCAGTTCCTGGACGATGCGGTAGCAGGCCGTGGTGAGCGCGGCCGGGGCACGTTCCGCATCCGTAATAAAAACATTGGCGACGACGGGATGCCCGGCCGCCAGCACCTTATCAATATGATCGGCTAATTCGGTCAGCGAACGCGGCGGGCGGTAGGCCGAGGAACTCGGATCGCGCATGACCCGGACCAGAGAACGCAAATCATCAGTGGCTTGCCGAGAGGACTCCCGCAGCGACCGAGCCGCCTCTTCTAAATCGGCATCCCCGCGCGCGAGCAATTCCAAGGAGCCGGCCTGCAGGCTCATAATGGCCAGCTGGGATCCGATGGAATCGTGAATTTCCCGAGCCAAGGCATCGCGTTCCTCTTTGCGGGTGAGCTGGGTTTCTAGCTCTTCGGAGGCAGCGGTCGAAGCTTCGAGTTCCTCGCTGGTGGATTCCAGTCGATCATGGGTTTCTTGGAGTTCCGCGGTGGCACTGCGCCACAGCCCCCAGCCGATAGGGAGAAGCACCGCCACCGCGTAGAGCACCAGGAGCGGCACGATATTATTCGGGAAATCATCCAGCGGATTCTGGTGGTTGAGGAAACCCATCACCCAGGAAGAGTTGTAATCTTTCCCGGTCAGTTCGCGGGCGAATTGCCAGGCAGTAATGAGGGCGTACATGGCGCAAACGCCCAGGGCGCGGCGTCGTCGCCCCTGGGCACGGGCCCCCGCAAGATAGCGCGGCAGCAAAAACCCGACCACCGGTCCGATCGCACCCAAAGTGGAACACACGGCCGCAACCGCGAGCGCGCGGCGCGGATAGCGTTCCCGGCGCGCCACCCACACGCCCGCCATAATGCAGCAGCACATCGATACGAAGATCCCGACTTCGTCGAGGGTGCCGAGCCAGCCAGGCAGCGCGCGAATCTTTGCGCGTTCAATCTGGTAGCCGACGCCCACCACCATGACGATATATATGGCGGCAGTTTTGAGATAGAAGGGAATGGCGGCGAGCCCGCGCCGGCGCGCCGGATTCTGGCCTGCACGCGCCGCCGCACCGCTGCGATTCTTCGGCGCGTGATCTGTCATGCCTGTGATTGTACGGCGCATCCGCACGCTCCAGAACCGCCGTTCGGCCCGCGGATGCCACCCGAAGGGATGAGGCGGGTCTGCCCAGGTGGAGGATGTGCCCGCCATGCGGCCCTTCTACCCTGGAGACGATACGTGAGCGACTCCGGCCGCGGTCTTATTGCTGGGCCGGAGCGGCGCCCACCGCTATAGATACAGAAAGGTTCTCGCATGTCAGCATCCACGCCGCCGGTGTACGGCGCAGTACCCGCTCCGGAACAGAAGAAGAATTGGTTTGCGCGCCATAAGCTCCTCACCGCGCTCCTCGTTATTGTGGTGCTCGCGATTGTCGGCACCGCGATGTCCAAGCAATCCGACGGCAAGCCCGCCGCTACGTCCAGCTCCCAGGCTGCCGATAGCGCGGCATCCGGGAACGCTGCGGAAAGCGCGGATAAGGCGGGTGCCGAAGCTGAGGGCGATAAGGGCGATAAGAAAGATAAGAACGACGACGCAACCGTGGGCATCGGCACCCCGGTCATTCTCGGTGATTTTGAAGTGACCGTGACGAATGTGGAAAAGGGCGTGAGCCATATCGGCAATGATGTGCTGGGCAAGGATGCCACGGGTCAGTACGTCATCGTGGATGTGACCGTGAAGAATACCGGGAAGGAAGCGGCCGGCTTCGCGGAATCGGAGCAGAAGCTCGTGGATACCGAGGGGCGCCAGCATTCGGTTTCCGGGGACTCCTTGTACCTGGGCGATGCGTCGATGATTTACGAGAAGGTCAATCCGGGGAATACCGTGACGGGTAAGCTGCTCTACGATGTGCCGGCCGATGCGGTTCCGGCCAAGCTGGAACTGGCGACCGGGTGGACACATAAGGCCACCATCACCTTGCAGTAAACGCTGCTTACTTCGCTTGGCGTTTATCTTCGCGGCCCTTCGCTCTAGAATCGAGCGAGGGGCCGCGGCGCATTCACCCAGCTGAGTGGGCTCCGCGGCGGCGCTCGTAGCGGCGAACAAGCGAACAAGCAACCAAGCGAAGGAAGGCGGCTCTCAGCTATGGCACAGCTCGACACTATCTGGTGGCAGGTTTTTGCCTTAGGAGCCTGCGGGGCGCCCATTCGCGAGGGACACACACCCCTGACCGCGTCCGGGGAGCTTTCCGCAGCCAATCCGGGTGAACACCGCTTACGGGCTCTGGATCCGTGGCTGGATTATCTTATTGAGCTCGGCGCTAATGGCCTGCTCCTCACCCCGATTTTCGCTTCTGTTTCCCACGGCTATGACACTCTCGATCATTTCCGCCTCGATCCGCGCCTGGGCGATAACGCGGATATCACCCACCTTATTGAGGAAGCACACCGCCGCGGCATCCGGGTGCTTTTCGACGGTGTCTTCAACCATATTTCCCGCTCCCATCCGCAGCTGGAAGAGCTTGGCCTACGCACCGAGAACGGCGATTTCCACACCTGGGAAGGCCACGGGGATCTCATTACCCTCGATCATTCTTCGCCGCGGGTGCGTACGCTGGTCCGCAAGGTCATGGAATTCTGGCTGGAGCGCGGTATTGACGGCTGGCGCCTGGACGTAGCCTACGCGGTCCCGACCGATTTTTGGGCCGAGGTGCTCGGGAAAGTCCGCGAGCGCTTCCCCGAAGCGCTGTTCCTAGGCGAAGTTATCCACGGTGATTACCCCGATTTTGTGGCGCGGTCCAGCGTGGATACCCTCACCCAGTACGAGCTCTGGGCCTCGATCCGCCAGTCGATTGCCTCGCGTAATTTCTGGGAGTTGGACTGGAATCTCGGGCGGCACGCGCAATTCTGCGAACATTTCATCCCCAATACGTTTATCGGCAATCACGACGTGGAACGCATCGCCACGGCGGTGGGCCCGGCCGGGGCGGTGCTGGCCGCCGCGGTGCTCTTCACCGTTCCCGGGATGCCCTCGATTTATTACGGGGACGAACAGGGCTTCACCGGAACCAAACTCGAGGGCTTTTCTGCCGACGACCAACTGCGCCCGCACCTACCCGAACGCCCCGAACAGCTCTCCAACCTCGGTTCCGGGATGTACGACGCTTACCGCGCCCTCATCGCGCTGCGCCGCACCCACCCGTGGCTCACCCGCGCCCGCCTCGAGGTTACGGGCAAGGATAATACCTGGATCGAGTACCGCGTTTGGGAGCGTGAGCACGACGACGCAGCTCCAGCCAGCGCGGGCTCTGCCGCGCAAGGGGACTCTGGCCAGCCTGCCGAGCTGCGGGTGCGCCTCGAACTCGAGCCGCACCCGAGCGCTCGTGTCATTGGCGTTGATCCTGCCGGAGGCGACGTTGAACTCTTTTCCTGGCACGCGGGCGCAGAAAGCGGGGAGTAAACAGTGCTTATCCTCCTACCTCCTTCGGAAGGGAAAACCGCGCCGGCCAGCGGCCCCGCCCTTGACCTGAGCGCCCTGAACATCCCGGAATTCACGGCCGTGCGCACCGAGCTGGTGGCGGAGCTGGAAGACGTATCCCGCCGCCCGGATGCCCTCGAAATCCTCGGGGTGGGTCCGAGTATTGCCGATGAGGTCGCCACGCAGATCACGTTGCGCGAGCAACCCTGTGCTCCGGCCTGGCAGGTATATACCGGGGTGCTCTACCAGGCCCTCGATATGGGAAGCTTCTCGGCCGCTCAGCTCACCCGCGCCGGGGAGCACACCCTGATTTTCTCGGGACTTTTCGGGGCCACCTCGCCACTTGACCTCATCCCTTCCTACCGATTGGGAATGAACGTGGAGCTGGGTGGCGCGAAAATTTCGGCCCGCTGGGCACCCCTGTGGCCGGTTCTCAATAGCCGAGCCTCCGGATTGGTCATTGACGCGAGATCCGGTGCCTACGCGGGGTGGAAGGTGCCGGCTAGCTGCGACGTCGTAAAAATAACCGCGACCCGCATCACGGGCACAACGTCCCGCACGATCTCACACGCCGCGAAATATTTCCGCGGGCGGGTGGCGCGCCTGGCGCTCCTGGCCGCTACCCCGCCGCGCGAAGCCGAAGAATTAGCGGAATTGTGCCAGCAATTGGTGGGCAAGGAAACCGCGGCAGGGGTGATCACCGGGGTGGAATTAGGGCCGGCGCGGCGCGGAGTGCGCGAGCTCGCGGTGGTGGAGACCGTGGATACGGGGCGCGCCCACTAAGCTGGGACCGTGCGCTGTTCGTATTTTGAGGCGGGGACCTGCCGTTCGTGTACCCGGATGGGTGAGGCCTACCCCGCTCAGGTGGCGGACAAGGAGGAACGCCTCGCCGAATTACTGGCGCCTTTCGCGCCGGCGTGGCTGCCGCCTGCACTCTCCCCGGAATCGCATTTTCGTAATAAAGCAAAGCTCGCCGTGGGTGGAAGCGCGCAGGCACCGACGCTGGGAATTTTAGATCGGGACATGCGCGGGGTGGACCTGCGCGCATGCGGACTCTACGAAGAGCCCATTACCGCGGCGCTCCCGGCGCTGACCGAGTTCATCGGGCGGGCGCGGCTCACGCCTTTCGACGTGCCAAGCGGGCGCGGGGAACTCAAAAATATTCTCATCACCGCGGCGCCGAGCGGTGAGCTGCTGCTACGTTTTGTGCTGCGCTCGACCGAGTCGGTGGTACGGATTCGCAAGCATGTGGCCTGGCTGCGCGCGCAGCTCCCAAACGCTCGGGTTATTTCTGTTAATTTGCTGCCGCAGCGTGCCGCCCTCGTGGAGGGTGAGGAGGAGATGGTGCTGACCCGGGAGGATACGCTGCCTTTCCCGCTCGGCGCAGTGACGCTTTACCTCACCCCGCGTTCCTTTTTCCAGACAAATACTACGATTGCCCGGGCGATGTACGCACAGGCGCGCGCGTGGGCCGCCGGTTTGGACGGGGTGCGCACGGTATGGGACTTGTATTGCGGGGTGGGTGGTTTCGCACTGCATGTGGCCGGCCCGGGGCGGCGCGTGACCGGCGTGGAGATTTCCGAGGCTGCGGTGGATTCCGCGCGCCGCGCTGCCGCGAACGCCGGCAGTTCCGCGCAGTTTTTTGCTGGCGACGCCGCACGTGCCGCCGGCAAGCTCGGCGGCACACCCGATCTGCTCATCGTCAATCCACCGCGACGCGGCCTGACAGATCTCACCGAGTGGATTGCGGCGAATCCCCCGCGCTGGCTCATCTATTCATCGTGCAATCCCACCACGCTGGCCAAGGACTTGCAGCTACTGGATAGCTTTGCCGTGCACGAAGCACGCCTCATGGACATGTTCCCGCAAACTGCGCACATGGAATGCATGGTGCTGGCCGAGCGGGTGGATTAGGCTGGGCCGCACCAAGCGCTAAGCGCTGAGAGTCGCACTGGCCAAATTACACCGCCAGTTCCCGATAACGCCCACTTGCACATGCCAATACATAAGCGCATACTCTTCTATAGGAGGAGTGTTTTATGGCCAAGACAGCTAATCTCTACGTCCGCATCGAGCCCGATGTCAAGGAGCAAGCAGAGTACATTCTTAATTCTTTGGGACTCCCGCCGTCGAGTGCTATTACCATGTTTTACAAGCAGATTATTCAGCAGCAAGGGCTCCCCTTTGACGCAAAGCTCTCTTATAGAAAACCGATCGATATCAGCGCGCTGACTCGAGATGAATTGATGCTCGAATTGGACAAAGGCTACCAGTCAATCCTGTCCGGAGATACCGAACCGGCAGACGAGGTATTTGAAGCCTTGGACAAGGAATTTAATGCATGAGCTATGCCGTAGTTATTTCACGAGAAGCAAAGGAAGACCTACGGTCCATCTATGCCTATATCGCATTCAATCTTCGGTCTCCCCAAACCGCACAGAGGCAAATAAGTAGAATCAAAATGGCGATAAAAGGCCTTAACAACTTCCCGAAGCGGCATAGGCTCGCTAACTTTGAACCATACAGAAGCCGTGGACTCCGCATTAAATCATGTGATAATTACCTTATTTTTTACTTCACGCAGGAATCGGTCAAAGAAGTTCTTATTTCGAGAGTACTGTACGCTAAAAGGAATATCGAAAGCGCATTTGCGAACTAAAATACGCTTCCACATCATATGCAATACTGGATTCTCCTAACGAGACCAGCTTGCCAAGAATAAGCTACCTTGCAGAACTTCATGCCCCATATGCGTCTTTAAGGAGCCGGTCTACTTCATCTGCACTATATGATTTTCCGCTCGCGAGAGAGTCAATTCCTTTTTGCAGCTCTACGGTCAGTTCTTCTTGCGACAGATTACCTAAGGCAACTGGTTCAACCGACATCCGAAAATCCACCGACACATCCGCGGGTACACCCTTGGCACTCGACATAAAGCCTCCTTTTCGACCGTCGCTTACAGCGTCGTGATTGCCATCATAACGCCTCAGAATTGATTCACAACCACACTGCCACCTACTGACCGGGCACAACAAGGATCGCACTACGGGAGTTAAGCACCCGAGGCAGGTTGCGGATAGGTAGCGAGCAGGTGCGCGGCCGACTGGGCTGCAAAGTTTTTCCCTTGGTACGATTCCTCCCCCTGGTAGATAACCGCGCGATTTTCGGCCGGGATTCCCAGGAAGTCACCGATCTGGGAAAGCTGATGACCGAATTTATCGCGCATCGTCATCGAGGATTTAATCTCAAAAATGCGCGGGTTACTGCGCACAGTGAGATCAAGGAGATCAACCTCGCGCTTGGAGTCATCACGATAAAAATAGAGCTCCGGTTCCGTTCCCGTGTGGAGATATTGTTTCCGCATCTCCGCGATCACAAAATTCTCGAATACCGCCCCGCGTTTCGGATGGGTGAGAAGTTCAGCAGCACTTGGGATCCCCAGAAGATGGCACAGCAAACCCGAATCGTAAAAGTACAGCTTCGGAGTCTTCGTCACTCGTTTCGCACCGCTGGACATATACGGCTGCAGCGTAAACGTGATGTAAGAGGAGTTGAGAATCGATGCCCACTCTTTGACGGTCCGATAGGTGGAGCTGATAGCGCGCGCCAAGCCACTGTAGTTAATGAGGCTTCCGCTCGACTCTGCACACAATCGCAAGAAAGCACGGAATGCGTCAATATTTCGGACACCGAGATAATCCGCGACATCTCTTTCAAGGTAAGTCCGCACGTAATTAGGCATAAAAACGTGGGCCGGAATACCAGCGCCATAAATACGCGGATATCCTCCGGCAACTTGCGCTTCACTGAGTGTGGGCACAGGATCAAGTGCTTGAAGTTCTTGCCAGCTCAAGGGGAGTAGCTGAAGCATTCCAACCCTGCCGGCCAAGGATTGGCGAATGCTCCGCAGCAGCGAAAAGTTTTGTGAACCGGTCAAAATGTACTGCCCCGCCTCACCACGCTCGTCTGATCGCACCTGAATGGTAGAAAAAAGATCCGGAGCATATTGCGCCTCATCAACGATAAGCGGCGCGGGGTGCGCGGCAAGAAAACCAACTGGATCCTGGGTAGCTGCCGCACGGAGATTCGGATTTTCGAGGTTGACGTATTCATACGTGGGAAAAGCCGTCCGAACCAGGGTTGATTTCCCGCTCTGGCGCGGGCCGGTAACGAAAACCACCGGAAACCACTGCGCCAATTGTGCAATATAACCACTCGCGCTGCGAGGAATCACCGTGCCACCCTCTCCCTTCATTGCGATAGTAGAGCCACCGCATATCTGCACCAGACCCCACCAGATCATTGCAGTAGGACCGACCAAATCATTGCAGTAGAATCGTCCAAATCATTGCAGTAGGAACTCGCAAATCGGCACAATAGCAACGGAAAACCCCAACCGCGCCACTATCGGAGACCGGCGCGGTTACACATGGCTCCCCCCCCGGCTTACCCCCCTACCGCAAGCCGTAGCGCTTGAGGTGACGCTGGGCGCGCGCGGAGTTGTCATTCTGCAAAGCGAGCAGCTCGGCGTAGATACCGCCGGACTCGGCAAGCTCGGCCGGGCTACCTACCTCATCAATACGCCCGGCTCTCAGAGTAATAATGCGGTCCACGCTGGCGATGGTTGAGAGCCGGTGCGCGATAATAATCGAGGTGCGATCTTTCATGAGTTCTTCCAGCCCAGCCTGCACCCACCGCTCGGAGCGAGTATCCAGCGCGGAAGTAGCTTCGTCCAGTACCAAAACCGGGGCAGCTTTGAGCATCGCGCGAGCCACCGCGATGCGCTGGCGTTGCCCACCGGAAAGCTTGAGTCCGCGCTCCCCGATGACGGTGTCATACCCCTGGGCAAAACGGCGAATAAAACGATCCGCGTGGGCGCGGGTCGCAGCATCGAGGATTTCTTCTTCAGTAGCATCCGGGCGCCCATAAGCAATATTTTCCCGAATTGTTCCGGAGAAAAGCGCCGGGTCCTGGAAAACTACCCCGATGGCGGCCCGAACCTGCTGAAGTGGCAGACCCGCAATTTCGTTGCCGAAAAGCTCAATATGCCCGGCTCGCGGTTCGTATAGCCCCAGAAGAAGCGAGGTCAGCGTGGTTTTCCCACCCCCGGATTCAGAAACGAAAGCGACCCGTTCCCCCGGCTCGATAGCGAAACTAACATCGCGCAAAACATCCGGATCTGTTCCGTATCCAAAAGTAACGTTCTCGAAACGAATCGCCGGTATTTCAGGGTCAATCTCCACCACGTTCTGGTGCGGCGCGCGGGCCGTAAGTGGGCGGGCCGGTGCGGCGTCGTCGTTAGGAGTAACGGCAGTGCCGCCAGGAAGAGTCGTGCCGCCGGTCAATACGGGGCGCTGGCCGCGTTCGGTTTCGGTGAGTTCCATGACCTCGAAGTAATCGCGCGAGCCGGCGATGGCGTGCTGGGTGGTGTCCACCATCCAACTCATGGACATGACCGGACGGCGTGCCATCCCCACGAGCTGCACCAGGATAACCATGTCGCCCACGGAGAATTGGCCGCGGGCGGTGCGCAGGAAAATAATGGCGTAAATCGCGAAGAAAATAATGGCCATAACCATGCGGCGCAGGAAGTCCATGGTGTGCCAGTGACGGGATTGGTTGGCGGTGAGGTGCTCGGCGTGCTCGTAGTGGCGGGCAAAATGCGCGAGTTCGCCGCGTTCGCGGGTGAAGGATTTGACCACGCGGATCTGGCCGATTACTTCGTTGAAACGCCCGCCGGCCACGTCGATATCTTCGTTTTTCTGCGCTTCCAGACCTTGCCAGCGCCGCGAGGTGAGAGCGGTCAGCCACATGTAGATCGGGAAAATAATAAGCAGGAGGAGGCAGAGCAGCGGGGAATAAATAAAGGAAATAATAAGGACGGCAATAATCGTGAGCAGCGTGGTGAAGAAGGAGTTTGCGAAGTTCTTGACGAAATTCGTGACCTCCATAATGGAGCGGTTGAGGCGTGAGGTGATGGTGCCGGTGAGTTCGCGGTCGAAATAATCTTGCGGGAGGGTGAGGAGTTTATCGAAGTAGCGCATGGAGAGGATGGAGCGCATTTTTTGGCTCATGAGGTCGCCGGCGTATCCGCCCAGCGAGTCGATGGTGGTGGAGAAAAAATCGATGGCGAGGAAAGCTCCAGCCAGTAGGATGACCCGCCGCACTGCCACATCAACGTCGAGACTGCCGCTCACGGCTGCGACCGCGGTATCGGTGGCGGTGCCGAGCACGAAGGGAACAATAATGGTTCCGGCGGTCACGAGGATGGATGCGAGGGCCACCGCCACGTAGTAGCGGGACAGCGCGGAGGTGAAACGAAAAATTCTTAGCAGTGCGTGCACATAGTGACCCTAGCAGTACTGCGCGCTGTTCCCGGGCCGTTCGCGTGCCGCGCCGCGCTGGAAGTCATAGTCGCGTTCCTAGGCGCGGTCAAGCTCGCGGTCACGTGCGTGGTTGCGGTTGCTACTGCGTTCGTGGTTGAGGGAGCGGTTGTGCTCGCGATTGCGGTCCCAATCCATCTGCACCGCGAGCGCGGCGAGGAGTAGATCCAGGGTGTGGGGTTGGTAGCGCGTCAGTTCGGAGCCGGGGTGGCGCGCGGCACCGGCTGCGGCGCTTGCCGCCGAACTTCCTGCACCACCCGCGCGGGAAGGCCCGGCACCTTCTTGGGCGCGTAATTGCGCGAGGCGCTGCGCGGCTTGGTGGCGCAGATATTCGCGTAGGTCTTTATGACCGCGGGTAAGAACGACGTCGCCATCCGCTCCGGCAGCGAAAATCCGGCGAGCATGGGCGCGCCGTTCGTTGGCGCGTTCCCGTTCTGCCGCGAGTTCTTGTTCGGCGTGCTGGAGGGAGCGGGTGAGCTGGTCAATGCGCTCTTGCATCTGGAGGATGCGGGCGATGCCGGCCAGGTTGATGCCGTCCTCCTGGGACATGCGTTGAATTTCTTGGAGGCGTTCCACATCCTCCAGGGAATAGCGCCGCCCGCCTCCGCGGGTGCGCCGGGCGGACACCAGCCCCAGGCGGTCATATTGGCGCAGCGTCTGGGCGTGCATGCCCGCTAGTTCGGCCGCTACTGACACCGTGAGTAACGGTGCGCGTCGATTCGCCATACCTCCTCAACCTCCTTTGTTGGGGTTCCGGGCCCGGCCCCGCGCAGGGCCGGGCTAACCGGGTTTTTCGTTCCTCGTGCCACTTCGTTAGCGCTTCGCGCTAGCTTGGTTTTCCGTTCACATGAGCTTCGCTAGCAGCTCGCCTAGACCTTCGCCATGCGGATGAAATCCGCCCGCGGATCGGCATCATCCGTGGCTTTGGCGAACAGTTCCACGGTTTTACGGGCATCATCCGAGAGCCGGGTAGGAACCACGACCTTGAGACGCACGTACATATCCCCGGCTGATCCCTTGACCGTGAGGCCCTTGCCGCGTACCCGCAGAATTTTATCCGTGGAGGAACCGGCCGGAATTTTCACCCGAACGGTCTTACCTGCCAGCGTTGGTACTTCTACGGTAGCCCCGAGAGCTGCTTCCGGGAAAGATATCGGGACATTGACGTACACGTCCTTGCCCTGCATCTCGAAAACCGGGTGGGGTTCCACGTGGACAGTGACAATAATATCGCCGGCCGGCCCGCCGTTGAGGCCCGGATGGCCTTTCCCGGCGATCCGAATTTTCTGGCCGTCGCCCACCCCGGCCGGGACTTTCGCGGTCACGGACTTGCCGGAGGCGGTCTGGATTTTCACGGTAGCACCGTCCACAGCCTGCCGAAGCGGGAGCGAGACCGTGGCGGTCATATCCGCACCCTTCTGGGGCCGACGCTGGGAGCCGAAGCCGGAAAAGCCGCCGCCTCCCTGGCCGCCCCCGAAAAGTCCGCCTAGGACATCCTCGAAATTACCACCGAAGCTACCCCCGCGGGCACCGCCCGTGGAGGATGAGGCATGGTAGGTTCCGCCGCGGCCGCCGGAGAACATCGAGAAGATGTCCTCAAAACCGCCGCTGCCTTGCCCGCCGGCCCGGAAGCGGGGCCCACCTGCCCCGAGCGCCCGGATCGCATCGTATTGTTTACGATCCTCGGGGTTAGAGAGAACCTGGTAGGCCTCCCCCACTCTCTTGAACTTTTCTTCGGCGTCCTTCGAACCGCCATTCCGATCGGGGTGGTAACGGCGGGATAGCTTCCGGTAAGCCTTTTTAATATCCTCCTGGGTGGCGTCTTTTTTCACGCCGAGTTCCTGGTAGAAATCCTTATCGAGCCAATCTTGGCTTGCCCCTGCCATATGCTCACCTCCCCTTTCTTATCGTGCTGAGTATGCTCGGTGAAATTAGTGTGTACTCCGTACTTGCCTTGTTGATTCCTAAGCGCGGGTAGGTGCCGCGCGGGCCGGCCGCATATGCGGAGCCGACCCGCGCCAACCAACCCGTGTTATTCCGGCGAGACCACTCCTACCCGGGCCGGGCGGAGCACCTTATCCGCCACGGTGTATCCGGGTTGGATAAGCGTCTCGATAGTTTGCGAGGTAGCGTCAGCCGAGGAGCGATTCATGAGTGCCTCGTGGTACTCCGGATCGAATTCGTCACCAACCGCCCCGAAGCGGGCCACCTTGAAAGTGGAGAAGAGGATCTGCTCCACTTTCTCCGCGATGAGGCCGGTGGGCCCTTCCAGGTCCCCGTGCTGGCGTGCCAGCTCCACATCATCAAGAACCGGAAGCAAGGCCTCAATCACCTTGAGAGTGCCCGAATCACGGTGCGCTCCAGCTTCCTGCTTGGAGCGGCGCACGTAATTCGTGTACTCCGTCTCGGTGTTGTAGAGCGAGGCTTGGGCCCGTTTGAGCTGATCCTCCAAGGTGCTGATAGTGGCCATTGCTTCACTGAGCGGATCAGCCGCGACTGCCTCGGCATCGCCCGCGCCCGACTCGGGTTCCTGAGCCGTGCCCGCGCCAGCTTCACCCGCGTTGCCCGGTGAGGCCGCGGCCGCAGCTGCGTCGTCGTTCCCGGAAACAGCACCCGCACCGTTACCGGCACCTGCACTTTCCCCGACGCCAGGCTCCCCCGCGTTTTCCGGACCGTTGCGATTCAGATCGTCCTCACTCATTACTTATTCTCCTCATCGTCCACGACTTCGGCGTCGACGATATTGTCCTCAGAAGAACCGGCCGCGCCGGAACCACCTGCGGCACCGGAAGCATTCGCGCCGCCATTCTGTTCAGCGGCCTGGGCCTGCGCGTAAATTTCCTGCCCGATCTTCTGCGATTTCTCGTTGAGTTCGGCCAGGGCGCTCTTGACGTCCTCCACATTGCCGGTGCCCTTGAGGGTTTCGCGCACCTTGGCGATAGCCTCCTCCACTTCGGTGACGGTGGCATCGGTGAGCTTGTCCTTATTGTCCTTGATCAAACGCTCAATGGAGTACGCGGTCTGCTCAGCCTGGTTGCGGGTATCGGTTTCTTCCTTGGCCTTGGCGTCTTCCGCGGCGTGTTCCTCAGCTTCCTTGACCATGCGGTTGATTTCCTCTTCGGAAAGGGCCGAACCGCCGGTAATGGTCATGGACTGTTCCTTGCCGGTGGACTTATCGCGCGCGGACACGTGCACGATGCCGTTGGCGTCGATATCGAAAGTGACCTCAATCTGCGGCACCCCGGACGGAGCCGGCGCGATCCCGGTCAGATCGAAGGTTCCCAGCGGCTTGTTATCGCGCGTGAACTCACGTTCACCCTGGAACACCTGAATGGATACCGAAGGCTGGTTATCTTCCGCGGTGGAGAAGGTTTCCGAGTGCTTGGTGGGGATAGCGGTATTGCGCTGGATGAGCTTGGTCATCACCCCGCCCTTGGTTTCAATACCGAGGGACAGCGGGGTCACATCGATAAGCAAAACATCCTTGCGGTCCCCGGTAATCACACCGGATTGCAGCGCCGCGCCCACGGCCACAACCTCATCAGGGTTGACGCCCTTATTGGGTTCGCGCCCGTTGGTGAGTTCCTTGACCACTTCGGTCACGGCCGGCATACGGGTGGATCCACCCACCAGCACCACGTGGTCAATATCGGAAATCTGGATACCAGCATCGCGAATCACGTTCATGAACGGGGTCTTGGTGCGATCCAGCAGATCCTTGGTCATATCCTCAAACTTGGCGCGGCTGAGGGTTTCATCCACGTGGATCGGCCCGGATTCACTCATCGAGATGTAGGGCAGCGAAATCTGGGTGGAGGTTGCGGCAGACAGCTCAATCTTCGCCTTTTCCGCGGCTTCCTTGAGGCGCTGCAGCGCGATCTTATCCTTGGACAGATCCACGCCCGAGGCGTTCTTCACCTGATCAACCAGCCAGTTGACGATGCGCTGATCCCAATCATCCCCGCCGAGCTTGTTATCCCCGGAGGTGGCCTTCACCTGGATGAAGGAGAAATCATCCTCATCCTTGCCCACTTCCAGGAGGGAGACGTCAAAGGTGCCGCCGCCCAGGTCGAAGACGAGAATTGTTTCATCTTCCTTGCCCTTTTCCAGGCCGTAGGCCAGCGCCGCGGCCGTGGGTTCGTTGACGATGCGCTGCACATTCAGGCCGGCGATGGTGCCGGCATCCTTGGTGGCCTGGCGCTGCGCGTCATTGAAGTAGGCCGGCACGGTAATAACCGCGTCCGTCACGGTATCGCCCAGATAGGCTTCCGCATCCTTCTTCAGCTTCTGGAGGATAAACGCGGAGATCTGCTGCGCGTTGTAATCCTTACCGTCAATATCAACCTTCCAGTCATCACCCATATGGCGCTTGACGGAAGAAATCGTGCGATCAACATTGGTGACAGCCTGACGCTTGGCCACTTCACCCACGAGCACTTCTCCGCTCTTAGAGAAGCCCACGACGGACGGGGTGGTGCGCGCACCTTCCGCATTCGCGATCACCGTGGGTTCCCCGCCTTCGAGGACGGCCACCACGGAGTTGGTTGTTCCCAAGTCAATACCTACTGCACGTGCCATGATTGCTCCTTCTGCATTCGTGCCGCAGATCCGCACGCCGGCGGTACCGGCCGCGGACCCTTCGACAAAGTTTCCTTCCAAGTCTGAACGATCCGAGAACCTATGTCCAATCGGCTCGCCCTTTCTTGAGTCCACCTAACTCAACCTTAGGGGCGTGGTTTTTATTCCCGCCCACTTTTCGCGAGCTATGTCACGTCCGCGCACACCCCTTTTTCGGTACGACGACGCCGCTGCGCCATCCCGGAATCCGGCCGGCCACGCCAGGTAGACTTGCACCATGACTCTGAGCATCGGTGTGGATGTTGGCGGCACGAAGGTGGCCGCCGGCGTCGTCAATGAACAAGGTGAAATTTTGCAGCGGGTCCGGCGCCCCACGCCGCGCCAGGATTCCGAGGCCTTTATCGCAACCATCGCCGCCTGCGTCAACGACCTCAAATCCTCGGGTGCTACCACCGTGGGAATCGGGCAGGCCGGCTATATCGCCGCGGATCGCGATACGTTGATCTACGGCACTAATGTTCCCTTACAGAACGGACGGCTCGGTTCACGTATCGCTGAGCTTACCGGCATGCCCGTCGTCGTTGAAAATGACGCCAACGCGGCCGCCTGGGCCGAATACCGTTTCGGTGCGGCCGCGGATGCGGAATCTGCCGTTGTAGTAACGCTCGGCACCGGGCTGGGCGGTGGCGTCATTATGAACGGGAATCTGCTGCGCGGAGCTTTCGGTTTCGGGGCGGAAATCGGGCATATCCACATGGTTCCGAACGGGCCGCTGTGCGGATGCGGCTCGCGCGGGTGCTGGGAAGTGATGGGCTCGGGTAGTGCGCTGGTGCGTTTCGCCACCGAGCGGGCCGCGAATTACCCCAGCGGTGCCGCTCGCATCCTGGAACTGGGCGAAGGGCGCGTGACCGGCCCGGCCGTGACCGCGGCCGCCCAGGAAGGCGATGAGATGGCCCTCGATGTTTTCAACGAGCTCGCCCATTGGAACGCCATCGGCCTGGCGGATATGGCCACCATTTTCGATCCGGAAATCTTCGTGATCGCCGGCGGGGTAAGCGAAGCAGGTTCGCTCGTCCTTGATCCGCTGGTACGCGAATTCCCCGAAGTTCTCCCCGTGGCGAAATACCGGACGCTGCCGGAAATTCGCCTGGCGCGGCTCGGGAACGACGCCGGGATTATTGGCGCCGCGGACCTATCCACGATTGAGTAATGTGGCTGGCTAGCCAGTGTGCGTGAGCTGCGCACCCGTATGATTTGGCGCGCACTGACACCATCCAGGCTGCGCGCCGGAATACGCTTCCCGGTTTCCACCGCTAGCGAGCATTTCCGGCGCGCAGCTGATTTTTGTTTCGAGGGCGATTTTTCTGTCATAGGCCACCTTTAGGATGAGCCTATGAATGAAAACATAACTACTGGCGCGTCCGCCACCGCGCGCGCCGCTGAACAAAGTGCCGTGGATTACCGCACCATTACGGAAGTTTCTGATTATCGGCGGGCCGAACGCCTGGTAGATGTGCTCTCGGATGCCGGGTTCCCGGTGGAAAATGTGCGTATCGTCGGCGTGAATCTGGAAAGCGTGGAGCAGGTAACCGGGCGCCTGACCACCGGAAAGGCCGCGCTCTACGGCGCGGCAGGCGGGGCTTCCTGGGGCCTCTTCTTCTCCTTCTTCTTTATCCTTTTCGCGCCGGCCGTGGTGCTCTGGCAGGTGCTCCTCTTCGGGCTTGCCTGCGGGGCGGTGCTCGGTGCCATTATGGGCGCGATCTCGCACGGCTTCACCGGTGGGCGGCGTGACTTCGCTTCGGTGCGGGCCACCACCGCCAATTCTTATGAGGTGCAGGTGCGTAGAGCCTTCGTCAATGAGGCTTATGCAACTTTGGCGCAGGCGGGGTATTCGGTGAGCTAAGAATTCAGCTTCGCCGTGCTCGCAGCGGAGCTACCCACTACTATGGTGGGTGGCTCTGCTGCCGAACGTGAGGGAAACTTATGGTTGTACGCCACGAAATCCGCCCGCCTATTACCCGGCTTCCGGATGGGACCATCAAACAGATCAACCCGTTTTCCGGTACCGAAGTGTGGACCCAGCCGGGCCGCGCTAACCGGCCCCTCAAGGCGGAAGTTCCTATCGCGGAACCGCTGAGCGCGGATCACCCGGAAAACTTCTGTTCTTTCTGCGCGGATCGGGTGCTGGAAACACCACCGGAAAAGGCGCGCATCGTTGGCAACCCTGCCACGGGTGAAGCTCGGATCACCTATGATGCCCCGGTGGATTCCCTGGCGGACCCGTGGGATTTCCGGCGGGTTCCCAATCTTTTTGAGATTGTTCCTTTCCAGTACTGGACCACCAACTACCAGTATGAGCTCACCACCCGCCGCCAGGATGCTTTTGAGCGCTACACCTCGGATGCGGCCGGGCGGGCCCACGTGCTTTCCGTGGCGCATAACAAGGCCATTGCCTCGGGCATGGATGAGGATGCCTGGAATGCGCTTCCGGAGCGGGAGCGCCTCTTGAGCGCGCTGCCGTTCTACGGGGGCGGGCATGACCTCATTATCGGGCGCCACCACTATGTGCCCGGTTCCGATTCCACCGCGAATCGGGCCGGCTCGGGTACCCTCACCCCGGCTGAGCACTACTGGTACTTCCTGCTTACCGCGGATGCCATGCGCGATCTGTACGAGCAGAACCGCTACGTCAAATACGTGCAGGTCTTCCAGAATTGGTTGCGGCCGGCCGGGGCCTCCTTCGAACACCTCCATAAGCAGCTGGTGTCCATTGATGAGCGCACCGTCAATCACCGCTACGAAGTGGACCGGGTGCGCGATAACCCCAATATTTTCAACGAGTACGGGGTGGATTACGCCGGCTACCACAATCTCGTTATCGCGGAGAACAAGTACGCGGTGGCCTACGCCGGGTTCGGGCATCGCTACCCCACCCTCGAAGTATGGTCGCGTTCGGAAGCCTCCCAACCCTTCGAGCACACCCGCCATGAATTGCGCGCCGTTTCGGATCTGGTGCATGCCATGCACGCGGCCACCGGCCCAGATATTCCCACGAATGAAGAATGGTACGCACCTTCGCGGGATATGGAAGTCGCGACCCCGTGGCGGGTGCTCCTCAAATGGCGCACCTCCACCCTCGCCGGTTTTGAAGGCGGCACCAAGATCTACGTCAATACCATTGACCCGTGGTCCTTGCGGGATCGGGTTGTTCCCCGCCTGCTGGAGCTGCGCGCCGAAGGCGCGATTGCTTCCACGATCAATATCGCCACCGAATGCAGTTGCGAAGTCAATTCGCTGCGTTACGGAATGGGTGAATCAGGAGTGCGCGGCAGGTAGTTCGGGCCGCGGCCGGAGCCATCTTCACTCGCGGCCGCACCCGCCCCGGCCTGGCGCGTAGAAAGGAGACCCCATGTCTCAGATCGCTGAGACCGCCCTCGTTTTTGAGGGCGGCGGTATGCGCGCGAGCGCCACCGCCCCGGTGGTTATCAAGCTCATCGAGGCCGGCCTGGAGTTCCCGCATGTTTCAGGGATTTCGGCGGGTTCCAGCCACGTGGCGAATTACCTCAGCCGCGACCCGCTTCGGGCCCGGCGTTCTTTCGTGGAATTTGGGGCGGATCCAAATATCGGGAGCTGGCGGACCTTCCTCAGCGGCAAAGGCGCTTTCAACTCGGATTATATTTACCTTCACACGTCGCGCCCGGGCCAAGCCCTTCCCTTTGATTTCGAGACTTTCCAGTCCACGCCCGGTGATTTCGATATCAGTGCTTTTCGTTTGAGCGACGGCGCAGCCGTGCACTGGCACCGCGGCGATATTAAGGTTCTTGACGACCTGTTGGTGCGGGTGCAGGCTTCCTCAACGATGCCCGGCATTATGCCTTTCGTAACGCTCGACGGTGAGCTTTATGCCGACGGCGCGCTCGGGCCATCCGGGGGTATACCTATTGATGCTGCTGAGGCTGCTGGCTTCGAGCGCGCCGTCGTTATTATGACGAAACCGCGCGATTACGTGCGCCCAGCGCCTTCCCGAAAGGCAAGTGCGCTAATCCGCGCAGCTTTCCGCAAATACCCCCACCTCATTACCGCGCTGGAGGAACGCGCCGCGAAGTACAACGCCACCCGGGCTCATCTTTTCGATTTGGAAGCGCGGGGGCGGGCCTACCTCTACTTCCCGCGCCACCAGCTGACTTCCAACCGGGAAACCAATGTGGCGAAACTGGAAGCCTCTTTCGCGGCCGGGACCGCGCAGATCAACGAGGACTTCCCCGCGATCCTGCGCTTCCTCGGGCTCTAGCTGCACTGTTCAGGAAGATTAGTTAACCTGCGGCAACCAGCCGCCCGCTATCCATGCGCACCACCCGGTCGGCAACGGTCGCCGCTTCGGCATCATTGTGGGTCACGTAGACCGCCGTCGTGCCGGACTTTTGCAGCACCCGGCGCAGGAATACCGCCAGGTCCTCCCGCAGGCGGGTATCGAGGGCGGAAAGCGGTTCGTCCAGGAGCAGCACCCGCGGGCGCGCCGCCAGGGAACGCGCCAGAGCCACCCGCTGGGCTTGCCCACCCGAAAGAGTCGTGACCGCCCGCTTGGCGTAACCGCTGAGTTCCACCAGCTCCAGCCAGCGCGCCACCTCCGCCTCTACCTCGGCGCGCGAACGGCCCTTCTCAATCCCGTAGGCAATATTTCCACCCACACTGCGATTCGGGAAAAGCTGCCCATCCTGAAAAACCATGCCCACCCCGCGCCGATGGGTGGGAACCGCCGTCATATCAGCGCCGTCGATCAGCACCTGCCCGCGCACCGCCTCCAGCCCGGCGATCCCGCGCAGCAGCGAGGATTTCCCCGAACCGGAGGCCCCCAGCAGCGCCACGGTCGTGCCCGACTCCACGCTAAGATTCACGCCGCGCACCGCCTCGAAACCGTCCGGGTAGCGCACCGACACGTCACGAAGTTCTAACACGAAGCTTTCCTTTCTGCTGCGTTAATAACGACGACGCAGCTCCGGCAGGGGCCGCCATTTCACTCAGCGCCATCAGCCCCCCGGTGACCGTACCGAGCACTACCGCCCCGGCCATCGCGGTCCCGTAATTTTCCGCCCCGGGCCTCCCCAAGAGCTGGCCGATCAGCACCGGAAGCGTGGTGGAATCACTGGTGGCCAGGAAGGACGTGGCACCGTATTCCCCTAAGGAAATGGCCAGCCCGAAACCGGCTGCAACCGCGAGCGCCCGGGCGGCCAAGGGCAGATCGATACTTCTCCAGACCCGCCCCGGCCCGGCCCCCAGGGTGGCGGCAGCCTCGCGCAGGCGCGGGTCGATGGCCCGCACCACCGGGAGGATCACTCGGGCCACAAGGGGAAGGGCCACCACCGCTTGGGCTACCGGCACGAGCAATTGCGCGGAAGGTACAAGCATCCGGATGGTGAGGAATAATCCGAAACCGACCGTCACCGCGGAAACACCCAGCGGCAGCAGGGCGATCCCTTCCGCGGCCGTGCTCACCGGCCGCGGCGGGGCCCACGGGGAGGCCAACGCGAAAGCGAGCAGCGCCCCGAGGAGTAGGGCAAGTGCGGCAGCGCTCAGTCCCGTCGTCAAGGAGTTCCGGAGTGCATCGGAAGCCGAGATCCCCGAGAATCCGGAAGAACCGATGAGATTTCGGTAGTTCTCCAGCGTCCAGGTGCCCGAACGCTGGAAGGATCGCGCCACCAGGGTGAGGAGCGGAGCCCCGATCAGGAAAATAACGGTAGCCGAGCTGATGAGCAGCGCCGGAATATCACTCGGGCCCACTTTCCTGCGGGCGGCCGGGCGCAGGCGCAGCGCCGCCGAAGTGCGCCGGGTGGCCCGGGCCGCCACCACGGTGGCAATCCCAACGATCACCACTTGCAGCAGCGAAAGCACCGCCGCGGCCCGTAAATCAAGGAAGGTGGTGGTCTGCACCCAAATTTCAGTTTCGAGGGTACCGTAGCCGGGTGCGCCTAAGGTTTGGACGATTCCAAACGACGTCGAACAAAATAAAAAGACAATAGCCGCGCCGGAGGTAATAGCCGGGGCCAGTTCCAGAAGGGTGACGGTACGGAAAGCCCGCCACGGGGAGGCGCCGAGGGTGCGAGCGGCCTCCGCGTGCGGGGGCAGCGCCGCCCACAGGGGCCCTACCGTCCGGGAAATCACCGCGGTATTGAAGAAAACCATGGCCGCGACCACCGCCCACGGGCTGGAATCCCAGCCGAGGAAACCGTAGGGGCCGTCGGCGCGCAGCAGCGCCCGGAACGCGGTACCCACCACGACGGTGGGGAGCACGAAAGGTACCACCACGAAGGCCCGCACCACCCGCACCCCGGGCAGTCGCAAGCGGTAGAGCACATAGGCGAGGGGAAGCCCCAGCACGACCGAGCAGGCGGTGCTGGCCGCCGCCATCCACAGGGTTTGCCCGGCGACTTTCCAGGTGCGCGGGCGGGTGAGCTCGGCGGCGAAACCCACGGTATCCACCCCGGCCGGGGTGACGAGCCCGCGCGCGAGCATCGCCACCACCGGCCACAGGAAGAACACCGCGAGGAAAAATAGCGGGACCGCGAGCGCGAGGGCAACCACCAGGGAAGCTCCGCGCGGGCGCGGGATACGAAATGCGTTACTCACATTCCCGCGGTGTCACGCCAAGCACGGATCCATTCGGCGCGCTGGGCCCCCACTTCTTTAGCGTCCAGCACGATGGGATCCTTGATACGCGGGGCGTGCTGCTGCCAGCTCGCGGGCAGCTCCACATCGGCCACCGGGTACACGTACATCGACTCCGGGATAGCTTTCTGCACATCCTCGGAAAGCAGGAAATCGATAAAAGCCTGCGCGCCTTCCGGGTTCTCTGCCCCGCGCAGCACCCCGGCGTATTCCACCTGGCGTACGCAGGTCGATTCAATCACGCCGGTACGCCCGTTTTCAGCAGCCGGGGAGGAAGAATAGGAAACCACCAGCGGGTAGTTTCCCTTGCCTTCCGAACCGGAAAAATCAGTGTAGTAAGCATCCGTCCACGAGCCAGAAATGCGAGTTCCGGCCCCCAGTAGCTGACCCCACAGCTGGGAGAGCCCCTCCGTTCCCCCGGCAACGTGCGCGGTAGCAGCCAGGAAAGCCAGGCCGGGAGAGGAAAGAGCTGGGTTTTCCACCGCGAGCAGCCCGGCGTATTCGGGACGGGAAAGATCGGCGAAACTCAGGGGCGGAATCATATTTTTCTGGGTGAACCACTCGCGATCGTAATTCACGCAGACTTCGCCCTGATCGATGGGATTGAGTTTCCCTTCCAGGGCGGGCACCCCCGCCGGAAGCTTCGGGGAAGAATAATCGGCGATAGTGTTACCGTCCAGCGCCTGGTAGGCGGTGTAGGTATCCACCCCGAACACCATATCCGCGCCGGGTTTGCCATCCGCCAGCACCAATTGGTTAACAACCTGGCCGGTATCCCCGGGGGCCGATTTCACGATGGTGTACCCGGATTCTTTCTCGAAGCGGGCAATGAGCTCATCGGGTAGGTTGAATGATTCGTGGCTGACCACGCGAACTGTGGTGGGATGATCGCTCGCTGCCGGAGAGGCGGCGTCGTCGTTCTTTGAGCAGCCGGCCAGGGCCAGTGCCGCAACCATCGCGGCGGCCGCAAGTGCGCGGGCGCCGTGCCTATTTTTCTGGACCATGCATCCTCCTCAGGATATAAGGAGGGTCTCCGCGGTGCGGAGGAGAGATCTCGACTCCCTTCGCCGGTACTAACCGGAGCAGGTTCGAGGGTCTGCGTGCCGCGTGCCGGCCGCACTCTCAGCGCTGCTGCGCTCCCCTGTCGTGCCGCCCAGTCTAGTACGGAGGTCCCAGATTTTCACGCCTGCGGTCCCGCAGCGTATCGGTCCCGAGCCGGAACCGGATCGGCGCCGGGTCGGAACCGGATCGGCGCCGCGCGAATGTTAGGCCCGGGCGCGCGCCTGCGAATCGATCACTTCACCCTTGCCGTACCATTTCGCGGCCTGGCGCTGGGTGAGCTGGGAAACAGCCGCGGCCACCCCGGCGGAAACCACCGCGAAAATCACCGCGTCCACGAGCGGCGCGTTCGGGTCTTCCGAATCGGGAATCTCCCGCCCGGAAATACCCTTCCACACCACGTCCACGATTTTATTGGCGACGATCCCCGAGAGCACCCCAACACCCGCGCTCACAACTTTCCACCCGATATCCATAGCGTCCCTTTCTTCGCGCGGCGCGGCCCCGGCCAGATGCGGCCAGGAAGCCCGGCATCGCGCGCCATCATTAGTGCGTGGAGGTGCTCCCCCGCGCGGAATTCTTGTCCTGTCCAGAACTATTATGACTCAGCCCACGCCCGAAGCGCAGGTCCTCGCGCAATTCGTCCACGACCATGGCATCCGAATCGATACGGCCGGTACGGTACCCGGCGCGGGAAAGCATATGCGCGGAGATGGGCGAGGTGATGAGCTGGCAGCCGATCACGAGCAGCAGCGTCCACGTCATTGAGGGGTCACGCACCAGGCAGGCCGCGCCCAGGCAACCCATGATTAGGGAGAGGACCTGCGGTTTGGTGGCCACGTGCAGGCGCGTCATGAGGTCCGGGTAGCGGAACATGCCGATGGCGGCCACGAAGGTGAGTGCGGCGCTGGCCAGCATGAGCGCGGCGCCGATAATATCCCAGGGGCTCACGGCCGGACTCCTTCCTGCTCGGTATCGCGGTCCGGATCGTGGGCGGGGCTTTCGTCTTCTTCTTCGTCGGTTGTTTCGTGTTCGTTCGCCTTTTCGAGGCGCCGCATTTCCTTCGGGTCGTTTTGGTCCACGGGCCGGATGAAGCGCGCCACGGCCACGGATCCGAGGAAACCAACAATGGCGACGACGACGAATACCGCCAGCAAATCCGCTCGCCGGGTCACCGCCGCGAGCAGGCAGAGCGCCCCCACCATAATCGAAGTAATGACATCGAGTGCCCCCACTCGGTCGAGAACCGTGGGGCCTTTGACGATACGGACCGTGACCAGCAGCGCGGAGATAGTCAAGAGCACCCCGCAGATCACCATCACGATAATCATCGTTCACCTCCGGAACTATCGGGAGCGAAGGGAACGGGCAGACGCCCGGCCTTCGGGCTGGACCCGGGCACGAAGCCAGCCTGCACCAGCTCACTGCGGGAGGCGAAAGCGCGCAGCACCCGCTCTTCCAAATCGAGTACCGATTGGTGCGCGGCGCTCACTCCCCCGGCCATGCCCACGTCAAATACGTGCACGTAGAGGGTACCCGTGGCGGCGTCGGTATCGATCACGAGCGAGCCGGGCACCAGGGTGGACATCCCGGCAGTTATCGCCAGGTAGGCATCGGAGTGGGAACGCAGCCGCACGCGGATCACCGCGCCGCGCGGGGTGGCGCGCCGCAGAATAAACCGGGCTTGCTGCCAGGAGGCATGCACGAGGTCGCGCACGAAAATCGCAACCAGCCGGATCACACCCCAGATCCGGAAACGCCCGTCGAAAGACGCGGTGGGGAAAGGCGCCAGCTCGGTGACGAGAAGGGCGAGGGCAAAACCGGCCACAATATTGGCGGCGCTCACCTGCCCCCACAGCAGTACCCACACAATGGTCAGCCACACCAGCACCCCCAGGGAGGCGCTCGGAAAACGGCCTTCACGCCGGGTGACCAGGCGGATTGCTTCACTATCGCGACTCATTGCTCACCTCCGGAAGCTGCGGGAAGGGGCGCGGGACCTTGCGCGGGAACCGATGTGAGACCCGCCGTGGGTACGGGCGCGGGCGTGTGGAACGACGGCGCACCACTTGGCACCGGTGCACCGGTCGGCACCAGAGTGGGAACCGGCGTGGGGCTCGGGGAGCGCAGCAGGCGCGGGCTCTCCTTCGGCTCGGGAGTTTGGGTAAAGGTGCCGGTATCCGGGGTGGAATCCTCGTGGGGCACCACGGTTTCTTCATCCACCTCCGGGGAGATCCCGGTACCGCGATCCCAGTCGGGAAGCACCGCGCTGATATAGGGGGTGCGGGCTTCCAGCTCGGCAGCGGCGCCGTCGGTAAAAGAGCGCAGCGGCGCGGCCGCGAAGGTAATACCGAGCATGACCGCGATAAGCCCGGAGGCGGAAATCACCATGCCGCTCGGGTAGGTGGTGGAGGGCAGCTCCGCCGGGGCTTCCTGCCAGAAAGCCATATTCCAAGCGCGGATCACGGCGTAGAGAGTGAGGAGCGAGGTGACCAGGCCGGCCGCGATGAGCACCCAGTCAATCACGGTGCCGCGCGCTGCACTTGCTTCCAGCAGCCCCACTTTGCCGAGGAATCCGGATAGCGGCGGAATACCGCCCAGGGAGAGCGCAGGGAGGAAATACAAAACCGCAACCATGGGGGCCGCTCGCATAATGGAGCCGAGCCGCACGAGCGACGTCGTTCCTGCCACCCAGCCGATCAGGCCCACCACCAAAAACAGCGCGGTCTGCACCACGATATGGTGCACGGCGTAGAAAATCGTGGAGGAGAGCCCCGCTTCGGTGGAGATAGCGATACCCCAGATGAGGTAGCCAATATGACTGACCAGGGTGAAGGACAGTAGACGCTTAATATTTTCCTGCGCGATCGCACCGAGGATACCGATGAGCATGGTGGCCACCGCGAAACCGGCGAGGATATCGTCCAGGCGCCCGCCCGGGAAAAGCAGCACCTGGGTGCGGATAATCGCGTACACGCCCACTTTGGTGAGCAGGCCGGCGAATACAGCCGTGACCGGGCCGGAGGCGGTCGGATAAGAGTCGGGCAGCCAGGCGGCCAGCGGGAAAATCGCGGCTTTCAACCCGAAAGCCACGAGGAAGAGGATCTGGAGGACCATGCGCATTCCCGGATCCACCTGCGGGAGTTTGACGGCCAGGTCGGCCAGGTTCACGCTGCCCACCGCGGCGTAGGTGAGGCCGAGCGCGGTGAGGAAGATGAGGGAAGACACCATGGAGACGATCACGTAAACCGAGCCGGAGCGCATCCGTTCGGCCGTGCCACCCATGGTCAGGAGCACGAAGGAGGCGGCCAGGAGAATCTCAAAGCCCACGTACATATTGAAAAGATCGCCGGTGAGGAACGCATCGGACACCCCGGCGGACAGAATCATAAAGGCCGGGTAGTACACCGAGGTGGGGGCGCCGCGTTCACCGTCTGCCACGCCCTGGAATACCGAGTACACCAGCACGATCAGGGTCACCGTGACCGAGGTGGTGAGCATAATGGTAGAGAGCCTGTCAGCCACCAGGGAAATGCCCACGGGCGCCGCCCAGTTCCCCACGTCCAGGGTGATGGGACCGCGCGCGGAAACGAAAAGCAGAATGACCGCCACCACGAGGACGATGGACAGCATCCCCACCGCGGTCCAGGCTTGCACGCGGCGCCGGCGCGGAACCGCCAGGAGCACACCGGCCGCCAGCAGGGGCAGCACGATGGGAACGGGGAGTAGCCAGGAAATCATCGCCGTGCACCTCCCGCGTTGCTGTTGCGCCCCGCGTTGCCGCCGCGCCCACTATTCCGCGGCTTTCCACCGTTCGTGAGCGAACCGTCCACACCGTGGGTGGCATTCGGGTTAGCCACGTAGCGGTGCCGGCGGCGCTTGGGCTGCCGGCGGTTCCAGCGGCCCAGACGCCCGAAACGCGGGGCCGGAGTATCGGTTTCGTCGCGGAATTCCGCGGAGGTTTCCTGCAAGTCTGTTCCCACTTCGGATCGCTGGCTGCTTTCTTCTAGTTGTTGGCGAACGGCGACGGCGCGATCCTCCACGTCGTCGCGTACTTCGTCATCATCGCGCAGCTGCCAGGTGCGATAGGCCATGGCCAGCAGGAAGCCGGTGGTGGCCAAAGTAATGACAATAGCGGTGAGCATCATGGCCATGACCAGCGGGTCCGCCCACAGGTCCGGGGAACCGTTGCCGATAAAGGGCGGGTTGCCGGTGCGGCCACCCGCGATAAGGAAAAGAATATTGACGCCGTTGGAGAGGCAGCCCAGCCCGAGGATAACCCGCGATAGGGAACGCTCCAAAATAAGATAGACGCCCACGGCAACGAAAACCCCGCACATGAGGATGAGGGCGAGAGATACGCTCATTCTTGCTCTCCTTCCGTTGCTGCATCGCGTTGTTCGGCGGCCAGGGCCAGGCGTTCGGCTTCTTGTTTCGGGGAGGTGCGCTCGCTGAGCTCGGCCTGGGATTCCATTTCTTCACGCAGGTTCTGACGGGCGTCGTGGGAGGGCTCAATGCGAATATCAGCATCCCAGACGCCTTCTTCCATTTCCCCGTGCCGGTCAATTTCCCCGCCGAGGGACCGCAGAATTTCGGCTACCAGGCCAACAACCGCGATATAGACGCCGGTGTCAAAGATGAGCGCCGTCGTAAAATGAACCTCCCCAAAGATCGGAAGCACCATATCGATTTTCGCGGTTTGCAGCGGGTTACCGCCCAACATAATGGGGGCGAGCGAGGAAAGAGTGGCTAGGCCCAGCCCGGTTCCCAGCAGGTGCGCGGGGAGGATGGGGAGGGTGGCGCCCAGTTCGAAACGCCCGCCGGCAAGGTAACGCAAGGTCAACGCGATGCCGGCCAGCAGCCCGCCGGCGAAACCTCCGCCCGGCATATTGTGCCCGGAGAAAAGGAAGAAGAGCGAAATAATGAGAACGGTATGGAAGACCAGGCGGGTGCCGATTTGCAACATAATCGGGCGAGAGGCCACCCCGGGGCGGTTCGCGGAGGCGAGCCAGGCTCGGTTGCGCCCCGAACGCTTCGCTTCTTCTTCGGCGCGCAGCGAATTGCGCACATAGGCCACCGGGTCATCACCGAGGCGGTGCAAGCGTTGCGCCCGTTCACTTTTCGCGCCGAGGATATTGCGTAGCCGATCCGTGCCGCCGAAACGGTCGCGTACAAAGAGGAGGGAGGCGATGCCGACGGCGCAGACCACCAGCACGGACGTCTCCCCCATGGTGTCCCAAGCCCGGATATCCACGAGGGTAACGTTGACGATATTGCGCCCGTACCCGAAACGGAAACCTTCATCAGCGAAAAGCTCCGAAATAGGCGCGTGGGTGCGCACCCCGGCTGCCAGATACGCCAGCCCCGCGAAAAGCAGCCCCATGATGGCCGCGAAAACGATGCGGAAGCGCTGGGTGCCTTTGGTGCGGCGGGAAGAGAAATAGGAGGGCAGGCGGCGCAACACCAGCACGAAGACAACGAGGGTGAGAGTTTCGGAAAGCACCTGGGTGAGAGCCAGGTCCGGCGCCCCGTACATCTCGTAGGTGAGGGCAACGGCGTAGCCACCGATTCCCATGAGGATCACGGCTTTGAGGCGGTGGCGAGAGGCCGCGGCAAGCAGCACGCCCAGGCAGCCAACAACGGCCACCGCGGCCTGCGCCCAGCTATCGAAGAGCCGGGGCACCACCAGGGTGCCCACCGGGTTGGTGAGCAGCGCAATGCCCACGGTGATGAGCAGGAACCAGAAAATGGTGAGGAGGTAGGTGGGAAGCGAACCGGATTGGGTGCGGGCGGTGACGGTCATGGAGAAACGCTCGGTGCCCGAAACAATGCGCTGGTAGGCTTCCTCGGCGCTGGTGCGGATGGCGTGGCGCTGGGTGAAGGCAGAAATGCGGTGGCGCTGCCAGAAGAGGAGGAATCCGGCCGCGAGGATGGCGAGGGTCACCAGGAAGGGCCCGTTGAAGCCGGACCACAGGTGCAGGTGGCCCTGGTAGGGGGCCAGCACCGGGTATTGGGCCAGGTACTGTTCTAGGAAAGCGCTGATGGGCGCGGTTGCGAGCCCGGCCACCAGGCCCGCAGTCGCCAATATTCCCACGGGCCAGATCATGACCGCGGAAACATCACGGACCTCGGTATCTTCCACGCGCGGTTTGCGCATGAAGGCGCCCCACCAGAAACGCAGGCCGTAGGCCACCGTGAGCGCGGAGCCCACCGCGATGAGCACGAGCACCGCGATATCGGTGGCGCTACCACCCCACAGGGCGCCGAGCGCACTTTCTTTCGCCACGAAAGCGGCGAAGGGCGGGAAACCCATCATGGAGGCATCCGCCATTCCGGCGAAGGTGGCAACCGCGGGCATATTGCGGCCCACATTGGATAGTTCGCGCAGGTCACGGGTGCCGGTGCACACGTCCACGATGCCCACGGAAAGGAAGAGCGCGGATTTGAAGAGGGAGTGAGCCAGCAGCAGCATGAGCCCTGCCAGCAGCATCGCCGAATCTCCGTAGCCGACGAAAAGAATAATGAGTCCGAGCTGGGAGACCGTGCCGAAAGCGGTAACCAGCTTAATATCGGTTTGTTTGAGGGCCCGGTAGCCGCCCAGCAGCACCGTGTACGAGGCGAGGATGATTACCATCCAGCGCCAGGCGGGATTATGCGCGAAACCGGGGGCCAGGCGCGCCACCAGGTACACCCCGGCTTTGACCATCGCCGCGGCGTGCAGGTAGGCGGAGACAGGCGTGGGTGCGGCCATGGCGGCCGGCAGCCAGAAATGGAAAGGTACCAGGGCGGATTTGGAGAAAGCCCCAATAAGTACAAGTACGACGGCGCTCGTCAGCAGCGCGGAATTCCCCGGTGACAGCGTGGCTTCGTGGGAAGCCACCACGAGCTCGTGCAATGAGAAGGATCCCCCGGGCATGACCCCGAGCATGGTGATCCCGCCCAGCATGGCCAGCCCACCTGCCGTGGTCACAATAATGGCCTGGAAAGCCGCGCGCCGCGAGGATTGCCGGTCGGAATAGTGGCCGATGAGGAGGAAGGAAAAAACGGTGGTGAGTTCCCAGTAAATATAGAGGGCTATGGTGTTATCCGTGGTGACCAAACCGAGCATAGCCCCGGCGAAAGCCACGAAAATCGCGCCGAAACGGCCCAGGTAGGAGGCATCGCGTTTGAAATACCGCGCCGAGTAGAAGAGCACGGCCGCGCCCACCCCGGTGGCGATGAGGGCGAGGAGCAGGCCGAGGGCGTCAATGCGGATATCCAGGTCCATGCCCAGTTGGGGCACCCAGGTGAGGGATTGCTGGTAGATATCACCGCGGAGGATGCGGGGGATGAGGCTGAGGAGCCACAGGAAAGTACCGGCCGGGAGGAGGGCGAGGATTGCGAAGCCGAAACGCCCGCGCTGCATCACGAGCGGTGCACACAGCGCCCCCACCACAAATAGCAGGAGCACATATGCCACGGCAGCCTCCGTCCCTTCGCCCTTTGCCATGCACGCCGGGTGCGCTACGTGCTCTACGTGCGGAGCGTGCCAACCATACGCCACTGAGCCCCTCCGCGGGTGACCTGGCACGATGCAGCCGGTAGGTGCGGGCGCCGGTTTCTTAGGCGGTGGAGCTCGTTGTTAACGCATGGAACATCATTACAGTAGCGAAAATATGGGCGAGTGTCCCGTGTTTCCGCTCTCGATGAGACCGCGCGGCCAACGCTTGCTTTGGGAGCGCGAGGCTTGCTAGGGCCGGATTTTAATTATCGACTTCCGGGTAGTGGGTCACGTCGATACGGTGGAAGTTAAGGTGGGACCGCGAGGCTGTGGGGCCGCGCTGACCCTGGTAGCGCGAACCGCTTGCGCCAGCTCCGTAGGGGTTATTGGCCGCCGAGGAGAGTTGGAAGAAGCAGAATTGGCCCACTTTCATGCCGGGATAGAGCTTGATCGGCATCGTTGCCGTATTGGACAGCTCGAGGGTTACGTGCCCGGAGAAGCCCGGGTCGATGAACCCGGCGGTGGAATGGGTGAGGAGTCCCAGGCGCCCGAGGGAGGATTTTCCTTCCAGGCGAGCTGCGACGTCGTTCCCCAAGGTGACCTGCTCAAAAGTGGAGCCGAGCACGAACTCTCCCGGGTGTAAAACGAATTCGCCGTCGGCCGGGACTTCTACCAGGCGCGTGAGGTCGGACTGGTCCGCGGCCGGGTCGATGACCGGGTATTTGTGGTTATCGAAGAGTCGGAAGAAGCGGTCGAGGTGAATATCGATGGAGGAGGGCTGTACCATCTCCGGATCCCAGGGGTGCAGGGCGATGCGGCCCTCGCTCACGGAACGCAAAATATCAACATCGGAAAGTAACACGCCTAGATTCTGACACGCCCGCGCGGGTGGGCGCTACCTGCGCGGCGGTATGTGGAGGAATTGGAGCAATTCGGGCGGGCTTTGCGCTGGCGGGGATGGCACGCTAGGATAATCACCTAGTGATTCTTTCGCGCCTGCGGTTCGGCCGCTCGCGTGAGGTTTCACCGCTCTCGCGGGCGTAGTTCATCGGTAGAATGGCAGCTTCCCAAGCTGCAGAGGCGGGTTCGATTCCCGTCGCCCGCTCCAGTTTTCGGGCAGCGAGTCCGCCCATATATCAATATCATGCCCATTAGAATCGCAAGCGTTAGTACTACCCACCCACATCCAAGGAGGGATGACGGTGACTAATGAATTCGCAGAATCCGCCAAAGTGAAGGCGAAGGGACGCATAACCATCCCAAAGGTGGTGCGCGAGCGGCTGGGCATCAACAAAGGAGACCGCATTGCCTTCGTCGTAGACGGCAGCGACGTGCGCGTGATCAACTCCGCCCGCTATGCAATGTCAGCGCTCCAAGCTGGGCTAGCGGGCGAAGCGGAACGTTTGGGCCTCGATTCCGAAGAAGCCGTGAACGATCTGGTCGCGAGTATTAGAAACAGTTAGTCAGGCGGGCTAACTCTCGCCAAAACCGACACCCACACCCCCTTCAAATTAGGCTATATTCAACCTAGGATATGTTGTATATTCTTCTTGGAAGGGGAGGTAAGCCATGAATGTCAATACGAATACCTTGGTACCAATTTCGGAAGCGAATCAGAATTTCTCAAAGGTGGCGCGATTGGTAGACGAGTATGGCTCAGCCGTTATTTTGAAAAATAATCGCCCTCGTTACATCATCACAGAATTCGCTAAGGCGGATGAAATCACAGAGCCGGACGATGCCGAGCTCGCGAAGGTCTCAGCCGCACTCATAAGAAAAAATGCGCGCGTATATGAGGAACTGGCGAAGTGAAGTAGCTAAGCAAGCGGCAGATCCTCCTGATTCACCAGGAACTGCTTGAAACATCAGGTGGGACATCGGGGCTCCGAGACGAAGGCCTCTTAGATTCAGCCCTCATGACTCCATTACAGAGTTTTGGTGGGCAGGATCTGTACCCCAGTCTTATTGATAAAGCTGTTCGCCTTGCGTTTGGGCTTATCAAGAATCATCCGTTTATCGACGGAAACAAGCGTATTGGCACGCACGCGATGTTAGTCTTCCTCGCGCTCAACGGTGTGGAACTGAGCTATACGGACAATGAGATGATTGCGATTATTTTAAGCGTGGCTGCGGGACAAGTAGATGAATCAGGCCTACGCGCATGGATTGACGAACACCTCCTGTAGTTACACTGCGCTCCGTCGTCGCTATCGATTCAACATCGCCAGTTGAAGAACCCCACATGTTTCCCCCTCTTGAAAACGCTAAAATTCATCGGTGGCCGCACACCGCGGGCCCACACTACGGGCCCGCGCTGCACGGCGCCGGCGTCAGTCACGCCAAGCGCGGCTACGATTCGAAAACTGGTAGAAAAGGGATAACCGCATGGATGAGGAGAAGGTTCTCGGCATGGAGCAAGCGCGCGGGAAGCGACGCGGCTGGCTGCCGCTATCCGAAACGCTCTCGCTTATTTCAGTGGTTATCGCAGTGGCCGTGCTCGGCTTGAATATTTACGACCGTCACGAGGCAATCAAAGCCGAGCAGTTTTCCCAGGCCAACCAAGCTTTCGTCCAAAATAAGATCACCGCCGAGGAACACCGCACCGACACCGGCAAAATCGGCCGGCAGATCACCTCGAGTTTCCACAACGCCTCCCCCAACCCAATCTTTGACCTTACGCTCGCGATGCCCGCCCCACTTGACGGCCTCACCGTCTCCGCCGACCATTATCACGAATTCCGGCAAACCTCCGCCGGGTACGAAATCACGTTCCCCACGCTCCCGCCGAAAGAAAAAGCCGAGTACATCGACACCTATGCCGACAGCCTTTTCGGCGACCGGCCCCCACTTACCGTCATTAACGAAAACTTCCGTTTCTGCTTCACTGACGTGAACGGCCAGCGTTGGCTCGCTGACCATCGCGGCGCCCAGCGCATTTCGTCAACAACGCAGTGCATTCCCGATAAGAACGACGACGCCGCCTAGCCCGCCGCCAGCACACATGGCGATGGGGTGCTGGGCTGCGCGGCTGGCTACGCAGCAACTTTGGATGCGTCCTCTATCTTGAGCGTGTACGTCGTCGAAAACACGGTGAATGACAGCACCAGCAGCACGAGCAGGCACACCCCGGCCACCGGCAGCAGAATCATGCGGTCCACGGATTTCACCACGAAGGGCAGGGCCGCGACCGCGCTAAATAGCACGATGAGGCCAATAATGGCTCCCTTCTTGAGGCGATAGCTGAGATAGATGTCATCACCTTCCGCCGCGGAGAACGATACGGAATTGCTCTTGAGGGGAACCAGCGTTCGCACCTGGGCAACGCAGGCGCCGGAGCCCACCTCGAAAACATTATCGCGCTCGGGAAGCAGTACCTCCGGGCGATTCTTTCCGTTGACGCTCAAATAATGGCGACCCCTATCATCGAAGAAGAACCACCGCCTTCTCACATGTAACCGTGCCATGACCTGCACCTCCTTGTGCCTACGTAACCGCGCCCCTACATAACGCCGTTACGCATAATTTTATCGCATTTATTCTGTGCGGCATTCAATTTAATTATCCCACTGTGGCCGGCGGCGCTTTTCACCTCTAGGATGGGGGAAGAACCAGAAAGGAGGCCGCATGCGCGATATTGCACCCTATTCACAACGCAAGCATTACGAACTGCCTTCTTCCCTAGATGCGCTTCGCGGCCCTGGCATGGGTGGCACTCTCTACCTCGACCACTCGATCATCTGGGCCCCGAATTCCCCGACGATCCACCTCGAAAGCAACGGCCTCATCAAGCGCGGTTATACAGCATTGATCAACGAGGGCACCACAGAACAGCAGGAGCGCTGGCTAAATCGGGAACTCCTCATGCAGGTCTGGACAACACTTAGCTTGCCGTGGCGCGTCTATGAGATGTGGGAATCAAAATTCCCGGAGCTGCCGGAGAATCGGATCTTCCATGGAAAATCTCGAATTTCAGCGTAAACTCACCCGCCTTCTTCTTTCAGGGATTGAAGAGTACGGCTTCGTGCTGTGCGGCTCGGGAGCACTACGCGAGCACGGAATCACTATGCGCCCCACTGAGGATATCGACCTTTTACCATCCAGGAGCATATGGATACGTTCCCGCTGGCGTATCAAAAGGTACTGGAAACGTGCATCAAACACGGCTTCAAGGTTGTGACGTCGCATATAAGCAGCCAGTACGCCAACTTGGCCATCTCCGATGGAGATAACGTTTTATCCATCGATATGGGTGTTGATTGGCGCGGCTTCCCTCCAGCCACGTTAAACATCGGCCCAGTTCTGGCGGAGGAAGATGCCGCGGGTAGCAAAGTCGCCGCATTGTATTCCCGCGCAGAATCTCGTGATTATTTAGATGTGGATTCACTTCGCCGCAGCGGTCGCTATAGCGACGATCAGCTCATAGCCCTCGCCAAGGAAAGTGATCTCGCATTCGACATGGGATTCTTTATTCAGCGCTTAGAAGCCTGCGCTTACGTGGAGTTCGACGAGGTGGAGCAGTACGGCATCTCCGAAGAAGATTTCCACGCCATCCAAGAACGCTACGCTCAGTGGCATACAAGCCTGAACAGGTAAAGCGGCACCCAGTATCCCTTCCCTGTTACCCACGCATTCGCCAGCAAGAAAAGACCTGGGCATAACGTCACAGGGAAACGGTTTTCAACCCCCCTGACCTGCGGATTAGAATAACGATAACAATTCTCTATTCAAATCAATGTTACATTCACTGTTCAACGATTTGGAAATAAGGAAGGGATCTCGTGACCTCTTTTCGTAAAATAGCGGGTGCCACACTCGCGGCCACCCTTATATTCTTCGGCGGCACTCCCGCGCTCGCCGATCCAGCCTCCCCCGCGGGAGCTCCAAGCTCCGAACAAGCCAACTCCGCGAAGTTCGGCGGCGCCATCGCCAAAAACTTCTTCCTGGTCGATGGACTGACCGAGGCTGAGGTGATTGCCTCCGTCAAGGCTCAGCTCACTAAGAACGGCCTCAATCCTGACGAGTATGACTTCACGGTCAAGAACCTCAGCGAGGCCAACGCTAACTCGTACGGCCCGAAGCGTAAAGATCGCGTTAAGGAAGTACCGGTTACCGTAGCCAAGAAGGGGACTCCGGACACCTTTGAAACCTACAACGTCAAGGTTTTCTACTACGCTCCGCCGTTCGCGTTCCGGGAGGAAAACCCGGATCCCGAAAAGGGCGCACCTCAAAACCACAGCACCCATAACGCGGGCAAAGTAACTGTTGCCGACCCGAATAGCTACACCCTGTCCGCGGATCAGCAGGCAAAGATCGTTGACGCATTCCTGAAGAACAACCCCGCTCTCGGTCTCACCCGTGATCAGATCACCGTGGATGATCAAGGAAAGCTCACTATTGCGAACAAAGCCGGTGAAGACGAGTTTAGCGTCGTTGTTCCTAGCACCGAATCCGTGAGCGTTATTGGGGAAGTTCCCAATATTCTGGTCTTCTTGGATCCTTCCACTAACACGGATCCGAAAAAACTGAAGTCCACGCCCATCCCACCCGTAACTGTCACCCTCAAGACTGACGACTACAGCAAGGGTAAGCTTTGGGGAACTAATGCTCCGGGCCAAGGTGAGAACTGGCTTGCCGCAAAACAGCTCACAGGCTTCGACTTCAAGCTGGCCGGCAATACCGCTATCATTTCCGGCCAGTACGATGCCGGGCAATCAAATACTATTGGCGGTAAGCGTTTCATTGGTGTTCGCACCGATGCCTCAGGCGATAAGCGCTACACCCAATCTTTCTCCAACTTGTTTAAGGTACGCGTCATCCCCACAAAGGAGGAGACGCTTATCCGCAGCTTGGATACCGATGAGCCCTTCACTCCCGATGACGTGAAAGGCCTTATCGGCGTGGATTACAACAAGCTCGGAATTCTCAAGTACGGCGACGACGCGGGAGTTTCTAAGCAGGACGTCCACAACGAGGTCAAGGGCAAGATCACCAAGGACATCACGGTTGATCGCATGACCCACGATCCCGGTACCCAGACGTTCACCGGCACTCTGAAAACCGATCTCGGCGCGGTCTCCCCGAAGCTCACCGCGACCATCATTTACTACACTGCCCGTATCTCCGAAACCACGGTGTCCGACCCGAACAACCTCACCCCTGGCGAACAGGCAGCTATCGAGAAGAAGACCCGGGAGCTCAACCAGCTCAAGGACACGGACAAAGTCACCGTGGACAAGGAAGGCAATGTCACGATTGTCTTCAACCGTAACGGCAAGGACCTCGGCACCAAGACCTTCAAGGCGCCGACGGTGAAGCCTTCTTACCCGGATTCGAGCGGAAAGTCCGGTTCCACGGTTGAAGTTCCGATCTCCACTCCGGAAGACTTTACTTTCCCGGACGGCTCTACATTTAAGATCGACGGCGATGCTCCTGCTGGTCTCACCGTTGGCAATGACGGCAAGATTACCTACCAAATCCCCGAGGATAAGGAGACCGGCGACGTGACGGGCACTGTGCTCGTGACGATCCCCGGGCAGCCCGATCCAGTGAAGGTTCCCTTCAAGATTGCCGTTACCAAGCCAAAGATGGCCGAGAAGATCAAGATCAACGACCCCGAAATCACCGGCGTTGTCGATCCGAACAACCTCACCCCTGAGGAACAGGAACAAGTCAAGAAGGCCGTCGAAAAGAAGAACCCGGATCTTCCGAAGGGCACCACGATCACCGTCTCCGAAAACGGCACGGTCACAGTGACCTTCCCGGATGATTCCACGACGCAGATCCCTGCTGAGAAGACGGTTCGTCAGCTCAAGGACAACGAGAAGATCAAGATCAACGACCCCGAAATCACCGGCGTTGTCGATCCGAACAACCTCACCCCTGAGGAACAGGACCAGGTCAAGGACAAGGTCAAGAAGGCCAACCCGGATCTCCCGGAGAACACCCAGGTAACCGTCGGCAAGGACGGCACCGTCACCGTCACCTTCCCCGACGGCTCCGAAACCCAAATCCCAGCCGACAAGACCGTCCGTCAGCTCAAGGACAACGAGAAGATCAAGATCAACGACCCCGAAATCACCGGCGTTGTCGATCCGAACAACCTCACCCCTGAGGAACAGGACCAGGTC
This sequence comes from Actinotignum schaalii FB123-CNA-2, assembly GCF_000411135.1. GTDB lineage: Bacteria > Actinomycetota > Actinomycetes > Actinomycetales > Actinomycetaceae > Actinotignum > Actinotignum schaalii_A. Next base: position 274,688 of record NZ_KE150262.1, read on the forward strand.
AAGGACAAGGTCAAGAAGGCCAACCCGGATCTCCCGGAGAACACCCAGGTAACCGTCGGCAAGGACGGCACCGTCACCGTCACCTTCCCCGACGGCTCCGAAACCCAAATCCCAGCCGACAAGACCGTCCGTCAGCTCAAGGACAACGAGAAGATCACCCTCAATGACCCTGAGCTCACCGGCGTGGTTGACCCGAACAACCTCACGCCTGAAGAGCAGGAGCAGGTCAAGGACAAGGTCAAGAAGGCCAACCCGGATCTCCCGGAGAACACCCAGGTGACTGTTGGTAAGGACGGCACCGTGACCGTTACCTTCCCCGATGGCTCCACGAGCCAAATCCCGGCGGAGAAGACCGTCAAGCTCCTCACCCCGGCCGATAACGGCGATGCCGACAAGGGCAATAAGGGTGACAAGCCGGACGCTTCCAAGCCCACCAAGGTCAAGAAGGTCAAGAAGCTGCAGCACACCGGTGCTGATGTGACGCTTGAGCTCTTGGCCGCGGCCGCCGCGGTGGCTGCCGGTGGTGCCCTGGCTGCTGGGCGTCGTCGCCGCTAAAATAGTTTCGGGAACGTGATCGTACGATCACGCCGAAACAAAACTAACGCTCCCCGGGAGTGGCCGAAATATCGACCGTTCCCGGGGAGCGTTGCATTCATGGCTACATTCACATCCGCACCCGCAACCGCACCCGCATCAACAAAAATCTTAACGAGGAGGTTTCGCTATCATCCACACCGCGGCTCGCTGCGGATCGCTCGCCAGTTCTTTCGTTTTGCTCGCAATGTGCCTCGGCGCTCTGGCTCTCAACCTCACGGACACCTGGCACTTCACGCCCGGAACCGCCGCGCCCGCCGTTTTTGTGGCTGCCACGGTGGTGCTGGCCGCCACTGGCACCGGCTACACGTACCGGATTGCCAGCTGGACTCGAGCAAGCATCAGCTACGCATTATGCGCGGTGGTGCTCTGCGCCGGCGTCGTTTCGCTATGGCGGGCGAGCAGCCCTGAAACACTCAACCTCATCGGCGCTTCCGGATGGATAGTTGGATCCCTCGGTGTCTGCGTCTCAGCACTCCGAGCCTGGCAGTCCGCTCGGCCCGGCAACTCCGCACCGCAGGTGTAATATCCCCTTGCCCCACAGAAGTGCGTCAGCATATACTGACGGCATGGTGACGAAGAAGCAGCGAGCAAAGCTAGATCCTGCGGTGATCGCGGAGAAGCTGCGCGCCGCCCATGCCATGCGGGTGGAGGCTGATCGCGTCACGAAATACTACGTCGAGGAAGCGGTGCGCGCGGGCATGTCCTGGAGCGATATTGGCCGTTGCCTGGAGGTAACCAAGCAATCAGCCCATCGCAAATACGCGGCGGGGCTGCCGCGCGACCTAAGGAACCCGTCATGAAAATGCCTGCCGCCGCTGCCCTGCAGCTCATCCAGAATTCCGCTTTCGAAGCGCGCCGCGCCTGGCGGGAAGAGATCAGCCTCGTTGATGTTTTTCTCGCCCTGCTTGCCAGTGGTGGTAGCGCTAGCCGCCTCTGCGCCCGCGCCGGCCTCACGCTGCGGGTTGCGCGGGAGCACGTTGACCAGCTCCACGCGGAACGCCTCGAAGAATTTGGGCTACCGCCCGTGCAGTTACGTGAACGCACTCGCGTTGAGATTTTCGACGACGCCGCTGAGCTCGCCCCACCCGCAGACCTGCGGAAATTCCTTAGTGGAAAATTCCCAGGCAACGATTATCACTGCGGCGTAGCTATCCGTTTGCTTCGCGATGAGGCTTCGTGCCGCGCGATTGTGGAACGCGCCGGGATTGACCACAAGCAGCTTATCGTTGCGCTTGCCGCAGCTGAACCCCTCACCCAGCCCCGCCGCTTCCGCGGCGCAAAACGGCTGCGCATCTACCTACCGACCAGCGCCCGCGTGGTACGCGAATACGCGGCATCCCCGGAATTCGACTCCGCTAATTTTACCGATGCTTCCTCAACAGGAACTCGCTGGAGACTTCGTTACCCGGGATCAGAAGGCCAGCCCACGGTATGGGAGCTTTCCGAACCGCACGATTTGTCTGGGCCGCGCAAAGCTTCCGAAAAACACTCCCGCCGCTTGGCTGTGCTTGCGGAAGACGATCCGGAAGCCGTATCGAGCGCTACCGGCGAAGGCTGCTTCGTCACCCTCACGGAAAGTTTCGGCAAACTCGGATTAATGTCCCGGTTCATTTTCCGACTGATCCCTATTGGAACGATGATCCTCGCTAACCAGGCGAATTACCTGGCAGACCGAGTGGCACGCTCCGCGTAGCACAGGTTGCGCGCCGTCGTACCACCATAAGGGTACGACGCCGCAGCTACCGGCAACGCGCGAGGAAATTCTTCATGATCGTGCGCCCACAGGGGGTGAGGATCGATTCGGGATGGAATTGCACCCCGAAGACCGGGAAGCTGCGATGCTCCACCGCCATGACTTCGCCGTCCCCCACGCAGCGCGAAGTCACGGCCAAGTCCTCCCCGAGGGTATCTTCGCGCACCGCGAGGGAATGGTAGCGGGCCACCATTTCCTCATCCTCGCACCCCGCGAAGAGGGTGCTAGACGTATCCATGCGGGCCGGGCGGGCAATGCCGTGCACCACCTCGGCCGCGTACGTTACGGTAGCGCCGAAAGCCTCGCAGATCGCCTGGTGGCCCAGGCACACCCCGAGGATGGGGTATTTTCCAGCCAGTTGCTCCACCAGCGGCATGGATACACCGGCATCGCGAGGGAAGCCCGGACCGGGGGAAATAATAATGCCATCCGGGGCCAGCGCATCAATCTCCGCCACGCTCAGGGCGTCGTTGCGGACCACCTTGACATCCGGGCGGAAAGTTCCGACCAGCTGCACCAGGTTGTAGGTGAATGAATCGTAGTTATCAATGATGAGGATCATTAGCATTCCTCCAGCTGGGCGGCGTCGTGCAAAGCTTCTAGGACGGCCGCGGCCTTATTGAGTGTTTCTTGGTATTCGGTGGCGGCAACAGAATCCTGAACGATACCTGCGCCGCTGCGTGCGTAAACCTTATTGCCAATCTTGTAGGCGATGCGGATACCGATGCAGGTATCGAGGTTCCCGGAAAAATCGAGGTACCCGATCGCCCCGCCATAAATACCACGTTTATTACCTTCGAGGTCGTTAATGAGCTGGCAAGCCCGAATCTTCGGTGCCCCGCTCAAGGTACCGGCCGGGAGAATCGAGGCCACCGCGTCCAGGGCATCGAATTCTGGGCGAATTTTCCCGCTTACCGTGGAACCGATATGCATAACGTGGGAAAAACGCACCACGTCATGGAAACGATCCACGTTCACGGTGCCGAATTGTGCCAGGCGCCCGATATCATTACGCCCCAAATCCACGAGCATATTATGTTCGGCCAGCTCCTTCGGGTCTGCCAACAATTCTTCTTCCAGGCGAGCATCCTCCGCGGAGGTGGCCCCGCGCGGGCGGGTACCGGCCAGCGGGAAGGTGAAGAGGGTACCATCCTCCAATTTCACCAGGGTTTCCGGGGATGCCCCCGCCACCTCAATATTGTGCCCGCTGAAATAGAACATATACGGAGAAGGATTAATGGTGCGCAACACCCGATAGGTATCGATAAGGGAGCCGGTGAATTCCGCACGCAGGCAATTAGAGAGCACGATCTGGAAAATATCACCTTCGTGAATATAGTGCTTGGCGCGCTCCACCATCGCCACAAACTCCGCCTCATTAAGCACCGGAGTAATGGGCCCCGTCAGCTGCCCGGACGTATCCGCCACCGGCTCACCGTGCAGGAGCAGCCGGGCCAGTTCGTGCAATTCTTCGGTAGCCCGCGGGTATTCTTCCTCGAGATTATCGAGCCCGACCACCTTGATTAATATTATTTTTTGACGGAAGTTATCGAAGGCAATAACGGTGTCGAAAAGCATAAGATCGACATCATTAAAACCCTCCTCGTTCGGGGCATCGAGGCGCAGGGTCGGTTCGGCATATTTTACGTAGTCATAGGAAAAATAGCCCACCAGCCCACCGGCAAAAGGTGGCATCCCCGGGATTTTCGGGCTGCGGTAGCGGGCGAGCACCTCGCGAATCGCATCCGAAGGGGAATCATAGGTGGCCGGCTGGTCATTAATACGCACTTGCCCGTCCACTGCGGTTATTTCGAGTTTCGGATCATAGCCGAGGAACGTGTAGCGCCCCCAGGTCTGATCCTGACCCGCCGATTCGAGCATATAGACGTGATCGGAAACGTTTTTGAGGATCTTCAGGGCGGTGACGGGCGTCAGGGAATCGGAAAGAATTTCGGTGGCAACGGGCGCGGCACGGTACTCGGATCCGAGGGCGCTCAGCTCAGCGAGGGCAGGGTAAAATTGCATAATTATCCTTTGTGATAACAGTGCGGGGGTCTTGATTTATGGGGTTACGTTGATCCCTAGGGGCACGTACACGCGAAGCACGCGCGTGCGGGAAGATAAATTAGGCGCGCCATCGACGCCAGCCGGCGCCCAGCGCCGCAAGCTTTGCACAACCCGTATCCATACCCGTCACTTTAGCAGGCCGAATAGTTCGGCGCGCTGCGTTCCACTTTCCGGATCGCGCGGCTCCAGATGCAGCTCGTTATCGGCCACCTCGTTAATGAATTCCGGATCGTGGCTGATGACCAGCACCGTGGCTCCGCGCGCTGCAAGCGCGCGGATGTGAGTGGAGATGGAGCGGAGGTGCCGATAATCCACCCCGGAGGTCGGTTCGTCAAAGACATAAAACTCGGCATGCGCGACCGTAGCATTGGCGACGACGAGGCGCTGCTTCTGCCCGCCCGATAGCGTTGCCGGATGCCGGTCCGCCACCTCGCCTAATCCGAGGTCGGCCAAGACCTGCTCGATGCGTTCCTCACTCACCCCGGAATTCCCCAGCGCCACTTCCCCGCGCACGGTTTCCGCGAAAAGCTGGCGGGTGACATCCTGCATCACCAAGCTGGAATGGCGGAGCCGCTCACGCCCCCGGCACACTTTCCCACCGAAGGATATTCGTGCCCCCGATTCCGGGTGGGCCAGGCCGATAAGCACCCGGGCCAGGGTCGTTTTCCCGGCACCGTTAGGCCCCGTTAGCGCGGTCACCTGCCCGGCTGGGATCTCCACCCGCTCCAGATTAAGCACCTCGTGAGGGCCGTACGCAAAACGCACCGACTCGGCCACCACGCCCGGGGCGGTGGGCGCGCTGGCAGGCGCGCCGGCGTCGTCACCCTTCTTTCCGGTGGCAGGCACGCGCGCCGCACGTTCGGGGACCCGCAAGGTCCGCAGGCCCAGGCCGATACGTTCCGTTTCGTTCATGGCAAAGAAATCTACGGCCGGGTAGCGCCCGGTAATGCACCCGCCGTGCATGACGACAACTCGATCCGCGACGCCGCGCAGCGGGTAGAGACGATGTTCCGCGATGATTGTGGTCCACCCGCGGGCCTTGAGGGCGCGCACAACCTCCGCGAAATGCCCGACCATCTCGGGGCTGAGGTTAGAGGTTGGTTCGTCGAAAAGGAGGATACGATGCGGACCGACCAGCGCGGCGGCGCTGGCCACCAATTGCAATTCGCCGCCGGAGAGCGCGGCGAGGCGACGCGGAAGGAAACGCTCAATATTCCAGGTAGTGGCGGCGTGGGCGATGCGTTCCGCGACGAGATCCGGATCGTCACCGGCATTTTCGCCGGCGAAAGCGAGCTCCTCGAGTACTTTCGCGGTGAAGAATTGCGCACGCGGGTTTTGGAAAACGGTCCCGGCCGCACGCCCGAGTTCCTGGATCGGGGTGGCGGCGGTGCTAAGCCCGGCCAGGCGAACCTCGCCGTGCAACTCGCCGGGATACAGCTCGGGAATAAGACCGTTGAGAAGTTTGAGAATCGTGGACTTGCCCGAGCCGGAAGGCCCGGTAATAAGGGTGCAAGAACCGGCCGGGAAGTCGAGGTCGATATCGCGCACCCCGCAATCGGTAGCGGGGAGCTCGGGATCGCTCTCGTATGTAAAAGTAACGCCGCGCAGATAGGTGTCGGGTGCTTGCTGATCGAACGCGCTCATCGCACTCCTCCCGGGGTGAAGCTGATATTGACGAGGTAGTAACGCGCCACGATGAGGGCCGCGATCACCGCGAGCCACAGCGCATCCACCCAGGAGAACCGCAGGCGATGCAGCGAGGTGGGGCGGGTGCGCGAACCGAGGCCGCGCAGGGTTCCCGCGGCCGTCATATCATCGGCAATGCGGGCGCAGGAGGAAAGCAGCGGCACCAGGATAAATTCCAGGTAGCGCAGCGGATGGAACACTGCGCTCCAGCCCATGGCCAAGCCGCGCAGCGCCATCGCCTCCCGCACCGCCCGGTATTCGGACACCACGATGGGGAGGAAACGCAGCAGCACCGTGACCGGGGCGGTGACCGCCACCGGGATATGGAGAGCGCGCAGTGCGGCCACCAGCTCGCCGGGCACCAGAACCGTGAGGGCATATCCGGCCAGTGCGGCCGCCGCGCATAACTTGAACATCCAGAACCCGAAGGCCACGAAAAAAGCACCCAAGGCAGAGGCCCCGGTGAGGCTCGGGAGGAAAATAAGGAACATCCAGAAGGATTCCACAAGGATCACGCCGAGGGCCAGTTTCACCCGCCCGTTACTCACGAGCGCGAGCGCGGCCACCAACACCACGATCACCGCGAGCAGGAAACTGCCGCGCGTCATGACCAGCGCATTACCCACCAGCACGAGGAGGAGAACAGTGCGCGGGTCCGGGCGCCAGCGCCGGCGCTCATCCAAGCTGAGAATCGCGCCGGCATCAAGAACCGCGGGCACGCCGCTGCCGGGCATAGCGGACGCGCCGCTGCCGGGCTGAGCTGGTACACCGGTAGGGGAAGCGAGCGGGCCGCGAGCACGCGGGCCCGCGGCGTCGTCGTTAAAAACTGTGGAATCCACCGGAACCTCGCAGCTAGCGCGCGATACCGGACGTGCGGAAATGGCGGCGCAGCACCGAGTCGCCGAAGAAACCGCCGATGATTCCGAGCACGAAAACGGCCACGCCCCAGATGGCGATCATGGTCGGGGAGAGGAACCAGCGCAGGCCGTCGGCGTACTCGGTGCCCATGGAGCCGGCGATGTACTGGTAGTAACCTTCGGCGTCGGTGAGAACCGGGAACCACGGGGCGACGTACCACAGCGACATCAGCGCATAGCCGAGGATCTTGAGGTAACGCTTGCCGCGCGTGAAGAGGTAATCGCCCAGCAGCCCCAGGCCGAAGGTGAGCAGCACGGTCACCCACGGGTGGCCGGTGAGCACCATAAGTGCGCCCACGAGCAGCGCCATAAGCCCGAGGGTGCCAAATTTCGGGGCACGCGCTTTGAAGAGGAAAACGACGACGCCGTTGGCGATAATCCCCAGCGCGTAGCCCACGAACATCATCGCCGGGTTGATGACGCCCAGCATTCCGAAGCCGAAAAGAACAACGAAGTAGATGGCGGTAAAAACGCCAATATTTATAAAGTCTTTAGTTTTCACGGTGAGTCACTCCTGAACGAAGTAGTGAAGAACGGCGCGCCCTGAGATTAGGGCACCCTAACTTGAACTTTCGGGGATTAACTGTAGCGCTATCTAAGCCTTGGTCAATAGGACGGTTTGGAATGCGGGCGCCGCGATGCGCGCCACAGCACCCGTGATGGGCCAACGCGGCACCGAACGGAAGAGTATTCTGAGGAATGTATAGTTTTTATTAAGAACGCGAATGACGGCGTTTTTATGACCACTCCAAAGGAGGCAAGTCGTGGTCAGAAAACTCTCCGGTGCACTGAGCGCCCTTATTATCGGCCTATTAGCGGTGATTGCGCCGCTCCCAGCCGCGCTCGGGGAGCCCGGTTCGGCCGCTCCATCCACGTGGGACGAACTGGTCACCACCGCGTCCCAATCGGGTGACATAAGCGCGACTCTTTCCACTAAGTTGACTCTCAGCGCGGACGCGCCGGTGCTACGAGTTACGGCCGGAACCCAGCTCACCCTCACCGGCAGCGGTGAAGTCACCGGTGCGGACCTACCGGCCGTGCAGGTGGAGAAGGGTGGTTCTCTGACCCTGGCCGGCCCGTCATTCACCCGCACGCAATTCGTGGTGGAGGGCACGCTCACGGTGAGTGCTGGCTCGATCCACGATACGGCACTGACCGGTCCGGTTATTTTCGTCAAGGGCGGGGAACTGAATATTAGTGGTACCGCTGATTTCTCGCGTAATTCCAGTGCGCCGCAGGGTGGCACGCTCGGGCCGAGCGGCGTCACCGCCAGAAAATATGCACCGATTACCGCTTACGGTGGAACTATCACCGTGAGTGGCGGCACCATCACCGAAAATTCCGGCTTGCAACTCGGCGGCGCTATCGGGGTATGGGGCAGTGCGGAGCAGCCCGCAAAGCTCGTGATCAGCGGGGGCACCCTCAGCAAAAATACGGTGAGCCACCCGAAGTTCCGCGGTTATGGCGGGGCGGTGTACACCGAAGGTGCGACGGTGGAACTGAGTGGCGGCACCCTGAGCGAAAACGCCACTGAAGTCGGCGGCGCCATGGCTCTGATGCAATCCCCCTTCACCATGAGCGGAGGCGAAGTACGCGGGAATTCCAACGGTGAATTTGCAGGCTTCGGCGGCGGTATTCTTATCGACGGCGGCACGGCAACATTCACGGGCGGTACTATCTCGGGTAACACTGCCAACGGTTTCGGTGGCGGACTCAATATCCAAAACTCCACCGTATCGATCTCCGGGCTGACCGTTACCGAGAACACCGCACTGAAATCCGGCGGCGGCATTTCCTTCGGAGGTACTACCCACGCCGTCATCAACGCGGCAATTATGCGCGGAAATACCGCCACGGGATTCTGGGGCGGCGGTGCCATTTACAATGACACCAAGGCACAGCTCACGATGTACAACACCGTTATTCGCAATAACCAGATCAAGGATATGCTCTTGGTTGGAGCCGGAAACCGCCCGCCGAGCGCCCAGGGTGGCGGGTTGTGGAACTGTCCCACCGGCACAACCACGATGAATATCACGCGGGGCGTTGCTATTTTCGACAACTCCGCGCCCGATGCTGGAAAAGAGAAGCAGTACAGGGGCGCTGGCGATGATTTCTTCAGTGTGGCCAAACACGAGTACAACAACCCAATTCCTACCGAAGGCCAGCCTGTTACTGTGACCGAGCGGATGCTGGGCGGTTCCCCGCGCGCCTGGTTCCAGGATGGTTCCGCCTACGGTATTCACACTAATTGGCCAACGGAGAAGCAGCTGCCGCGCTACCGGGAAGGCGGAGAAAACACCCCAATTCCCTTCGGCCAACCGATTACTGACAATAAAGCCTTTAAGTCGGTTCCCGGCACGGAAGCGAAAACCCTGGCAGGGGTACTGGCCAGCGTCATTATCGAAAACAACAATGCCACCAATGTTGGTATTAGCGGCGGCGGAATCACCAATAACGGCAAGCTGATTTTCGGCGAGGATGACATCTGGACCCTGCGCGTCACGAAGGCGTGGGAGGGCGACGACTCCGCCACCCGCCCCGAGTCCATCACGTTGGATGTGCTGGTAGGCGGGCACAAACTCCAGGAAATCACCCTCACGGCCGCGCAGCAGTGGACGGCCGATATCCCCAACTTCCCGAACCCAACCACACTCATCGACGCGGCCACCGGGAAGCAACTCCCCATCGAATTCCGCGAACACGGCGCGGAAAATTCCCCGTACACGCTGCGCACCACCGCCACCACGGCGGACGACGGCGCGAAGCTCTACACGGTGGCGCTCACGAACACCATGTCCACCGAGGTTTCGGTGGCGAAGAAATGGAACGACGACGCCGCGCCTGCCGGCCTGCGCCCCGATAAGGTCACGGTGGAACTCCTGGATGCGGGCCAGCCGGTGGGTCAGAGCCTGGAGCTAAGCGCAGCGAGCGGATGGGCCGGAACCTTCACGGATCTCCCGGTGTACCGCGAGGGCCGCAAGGCGGTGTACTCGGTACGCGAAGTGCAGGTTCCTGGCTACACCACCGTGATTAGCGGGGATGCGGCTAGCGGGTACGTCATCACGAATACTCATACACCGCCACCGCCAACCACGGAGCCTCCGACGCCGCCATCCACTCCACCGACGACGGAACCTCCCACTCCACCAACCACGCCGCCCACTCCGAGCGTGCCGCCAACCACGGAGCCACCAGCTCCGCCCACAACGCCCCCGGCTCCCCCGACCACTCCCCCGGTGCCGCCAACGACACCGCCGAGTGTTCCGCCCACGGTGCCGCCGAGCACGCCTCCGGTAACTCCGCCAGCCAGCACGCCGCCGGCCAATCCGCCGCGGATTGTGCGCACCGGTAGCGACGCTCGTTCCGGAGTTGCCCTCACGGCCACCGCGCTCGTAGCGGGCCTCGGAATCCTGGCCTGGCGCCGCATCCGCACCACGCGCTAACGGGCCCTGCGCCTCACCCTCGGGGGTGGTACATCGCACGCGATGTACCACCCCCGCCGTCGTCGTACCTTTAAATGGCGAGAATCCGAGTGAGAGTAAATGGCGAGAATCCGAGTGAGAGCCGTTTCACGCCGAAAAAATTTCCCTCCGGCCCGGGAGAGGAATATGCTATTGGCAATTTGAGCCAAAATCAGGACGGCTCAGGAAAATTCGGAGGCACGCTCGCTTATGTCCGTGACGGAAACGACAACCACGACCGCCACCCACCCGATTGATCACCCTATCGATGGGAATCTCACCGTTCCCGCCAGTTCCGGCGTTTCCGGTGTTCCTGATTCCGCAGGAGTTAACAACCGGCCGGACGAGGATTTCTCATTCGGAGTTGTTCCCACTTCAAGCCGACGTTCCTTTTGGGCCGTCGGCTTTGTTATGCTCGGCTTCACTTTCTTCTCCGCGTCCATGTCGGTCGGAGCGAAACTCGGCATCGGCCTAGACCTGGGCGGCTTCGTGGCCGCGGTTTCCATCGGCGGCGCGATCCTCGCCACCTTCACCGGGGCGCTGGCCTACGTGGGCGCAAAAACCGGGATGGGTGTGGACGAACTGGCCCGCCACTCCTTCGGCCGCTTCGGTTCCTTCCTCCCCTCCTTCCTCATCGCCTTCACCCAGATGGGTTGGTTCGGTGTGGGCGTGGCCATGTTCGCCATCCCCACCGCGGAAATCCTCAATATTAGCCCCTGGCCGATTGTGCTCATCGCCGGCGGTCTCATGACCGCCTCCGCCTACTACGGCATCAAGGCCATCGAGATCGTCTCCTTCATCTCCGTGCCGCTGATCGCCGGGCTGGGCACCTACTCAATGGTGACCGCCACGGTGGACGGCGGCGGCCTCACCCGCATCTTCGCAAACACCAGCGGCATGCCGGTCATGGTGGGAGTCGGCCTGGTGGTCGGTTCCTTCATCTCGGGCGGCTCTGCCACCCCGAACTTCACCCGCTTCGCCGGCTCCGCTAAATCCGCGGTTATCACCACGGTTATCGCCTTCCTGCTGGGCAATACCCTCATGTTCTCCTTCGGCGCGGTGGGCGGTGCCTTCACCGGCAAGGACGATATCTTCTATGTCATGATCGCCCAGGGGCTGGCCATCCCGGCTCTCATCGTGCTGGGCGCGAATATTTGGACCACGAATAACAACGCTCTCTACACCACCGGCCTGGGCTTCGCGAATATGACGAAGCGCCCCAAGAAGCCGCTGGTCATTATCGCCGGAATCCTCGGCACCCTGTGCGCGCTGTGGCTCTACGACAACTTCGTGGGCTGGCTGAGCTTCCTCAACGCCACCCTGCCCCCGATCGGCACCGTGCTGGTGGCCGACTACTTCGCCAACCGCCGCGCCTACCACGCCATTGTGGAGGCCGTGGAAACCGGGCGGATCTCCGCGGCGGACACCTCGAATACCTCAGCGACCCGCGCGGTAGCCTGGCCCGCGGTTATCGCGGTGGCTGCCGGGGCCCTGGTGGGCTGGACCATCCCGGTGGGGATTGCCTCGCTCAACGCTATCGTTGCCGCGCTGGCCGTGTATTTCGCTGGCCGCGGCGTCGTCGCAACAATGAAGTAACCATCCGCGCGCGGCACTGCGCTGCACCACGCTGCAACGCAGTCGCCTTTACCGCGCCGCACGCACAACACCCGCACGAACTCGAAAGGAGCACCCGTGAGCACCCAGATTTTCCGGAATCTGCGCATCGAAAACGCTGACCATCTCTCCGATATCACCGTGACCGACGGCGTCATCACCGCGATCACGCCCGCGGCTTCGGCCCCCGCCCCCGTTTCCGGTACGACGGCGCAGCCGGGCCACGCGCCAGCCGCAACCGTCCGTGACTTCGGCGGGCGCCTGGCCCTGCCTCCCATCGTGGAATCACACGTCCACCTGGACACCACGATGACCGAAGGGGATCCGCACCCCAACGAATCGGGCACCCTCTTCGAGGGCATCGAGATATGGTCCCAGCGCAAGGCGAAGCTCACGGTGGAGGACGTCAAGGAGCGCGCCATGCGGGCGATCCGCCAGCAGGTGCGTTTCGGAATCCAGTACATCCGCTCTCACGTGGATATCAACGACCCGAATCTCACCGCGCTGCGCGCCCTGCTCGAACTGCGCGAGGAATTGCGCGACCACGTCACCCTGCAGCTGGTGGCGTTCCCGCAGGAGGGCATCGAATCCTATCCGCACGGGCGTGAGCTGCTGCGCACCGCCGCCGAGCTGGGCGTGGACGCCATCGGAGCCATCCCGCATTACGAATTCACCCGCGAATACTCGGTGAGCTCGCTGAATTACGCGGTGGGACTCGCGCAGGAATTCAACCTCCTCATGGACGTGCACTGTGATGAGATCGACGACGGCGCTTCGCGCGGCCTGGAAACCCTGGCGACTCGGGCCTATGAGGCGGGTATCGGGGAGAAAGTGACGGCCTCGCATACCACGGCGATGCATTCGTATAACAATGCCTATTTCATTCGGCTGCTGCGACTGCTCAAGATGAGCGGAATCAATTTCGTCTCCAATCCGATGGTCAATACCCACCTGCAAGGGCGCACGGATACGTACCCGAAGCGCCGCGGGGTGACCCGGGTCAAGGAGCTGACGGAAGCCGGAATCAACGTGTCCTTCGGGCAGGACGATATCGTCGATCCGTGGAATCCGCTGGGCACGGGCTCGCTGCGCGACGTGACCCTCATCGGGCTGTACGTGACCCAGATGATGGGGGCCTCACAGATCGACAATTCGTATCACTTCATCACCCATAACGGCGCGCGCACCCTCCACCTGCCCGATTACGGCATCAAGGTGGGTAATCCCGCGAACTTCATCGTGCTGGGGGCGCAGTCCTGGCGCGAGGCCCTGGCTTTCCACGCCCCGGTGCTGGCGTCCTACCGGCGCGGCGAGCTGCTTTTCGAGTCCACTGAGCCGGAGCGCGCCTGGCATTTCTAAGCGGTTAGTTGTGCGCCGCGCGCTGTGCGCGGCGCGGGGCGGGCGCGGCTGCGGCGCGGGCACGGCGCGAACCGGACCACCCGGCACGCGGCGCTGAGCAGGCATTGGACCTGGCCTGAGCCGCCGCGCGCTTTTCTCCCGGACCCTCGGCCGAGTGACAGGCCGGGGGTTCGGTGAATTTAAGCCGGTGGGCGGGCCTGCCAATGACAGCCACCGACCACCCGCGATCACGCCGGCTTACAAAGTGGTACTGGAGCTACAGCCAACACCTGATTTTCTGTCGTGCAGTACCACTCTGTGAGGCCCGCTGTTCTCCAGTACCACTTTGTCTCTGCACCGCGGGCCTGGCTGCCAGCCACCACCCGGAGCTGATCTGACATCTGGCGGCCCAGGCCCGTCCAGCCCAGGCCCGTCCAGCCCGCCCCCCCCCGAAAACAAAGTGCGCGGGAGAGCACCGTTTCGGAGCGATTTCATGTCTCTTACGCGCACTTGACAGGAGTCAATGTCCAGGATGCGCACTTTGAGGGGGAGAGACCAGGCGGACTCACAGAATGTACATGGGTGACAGTTTTTCCGCGATTTAATGTCCGTGGCGTACACTCTGTGCCCTTAACAGTCCGAAATGCGCGTTTTGTAGCCTTGAAGCTTGAAACTGACCCATTCCACCAATCTCGCGCCGACGGGAGGCGGGGGTGTTTTTCCGAGATGTACTTCGCATGTACGACATCTGCACTACAGCTCGGAAAACACCTACCACCCTGCCTCCCCTTGCGCCACCTATTTTACATGTGTAAATTAGGTGGCATGACAGAGGGACACGCACATACTCCGGGCGGCGGCACGAACGGTAGGCCGAACGCAAACCAGCACAGCACCCTCGGCCCGGCCGCGAACCAGCGCGAGAGCCTCGGCCCCGCCGCAGACGACCCACGGGCCCGGCGCTCCTACGATGCACTGGTACGGGCCGCCGCCGCGCTCATTGATAGCGGCGCGGCGATTGATGATCTCACCGTCTCCTGGATTACGCGGGAAGCCGGGGTTACCCGCCCCACCTTCTACCAGCATTTTTCCGGGATTAGCCAGCTGGTACGCGCCGTCGTCCTTACGCGGCTCCACGCAATTTTCGATGCCACCCCGGTGCCAACCTCGGAAGAACCTTCGCTCGACGTACAGCGGCAGGTACTGCTCCCCATGCTCACCACATTGCTTGAGCACCGCCACCTCATTGTCGCGACCCTCACCAGCTCCGCGGCTCTCGGGAGCGCAGCCCCGATTATCGCGGCGATTCGTGATCGTCTGCTCAGCGCCCCGGCCATTCGCGCCCGAGGCCGCGTCATGTTCGGCACGCCCGCAGGGGAGAAGGGCGCCTATCCCCCGCCCTCGAAAGCGGAGATGGACTTTGCCTCCATGGTGGCTGCCGGCCTGCTCTGGCGCGTGCTCCACTGGATGACCGAAGAACCCGCCGACCCGGCTGACCTTCCCCGCCTCGCCACCGAAGTGGGTAGTTTTACCCGCGCCGCCTATGGAGAACACTCATGAGCGAATCACGAAACACCGCCGCGCAGCCAGATGCGAGGCCGCAGCATGCCGCCACCGACGTCGCGCCGACCCCGCAACCGATCACGCAGCCAACCCCGCAGCCGATCACGCAGCAGGTTCCCTCCCGCGGCTGGCGGGAGCGCATCCGCCCCGCGATTGTCATGTTCGGGCTCGCCATTATTCCGATGATCTACGCCCTGATTCTCACCGGTGCCTACGATGACCCTCTCGGTAACCTCAATGAGATCCCGGCCGCGATTGTGAACGAAGACCGCGGCGCACAGTTGGACGGATCCGAGGTGAATCTGGGCGCTAGCATCACCGCCAAGCTCCTGGAAACCGAGGAACGCCAGAACTTCCAATGGCAGGAATACTCGGCAGTGGAGGCCGAGCAGAAACTAGCCAGCGGTGATATTTACGCGGTGCTCAGCATTCCGGCGTCGTTTTCCAGCGATGCCACCTCGATAGCGCGGGGTCCGGGGGTTGCCACCCGAGCCCGGCTCTCTTTCGTCACCGACGATGCCCGCAACTATATTGTCGGCAATGTGGGGCGTGTCATCGCCTCCACCGCCACGGCGGCGGTTTCGGAGAAAGTATCGGCCAAATATCTCGATGGCATTTACCTCTCCTTCGGGACGCTGAGCGAGCAACTGAGCGCCGCGGCAGACGGGGCCGGAGAGCTGGGCGCCGGGTTGCACGATGCGGCCGGCGGCGCGACCCGACTCGCGCAGGGCTCCGGCCAACTGGCTAGCGGTGCCGGGAACCTCGCCACCGGAACGGAAACTTTAGCTTCCGGTGCGGGGCGTATGAACGACGGCGCAGCTCAACTCGCCGCCGGAGCAAGCGATGCCGCCGGCGGGGCCAGCGCCCTGACTGAGGGAGTTTCCCACATAGCCGGCGGGGCCGGTGCCGCAAGCCTTGCGGCCGACCAGCTCCGGGATGGTGCGGAACGCAGCGCCGCGGGCCTTGACGCTTTGGCGACGGCCAGCCAGGATCTGGCTGCGGGCAGTCAAAAAGTTGCGGACGGGAATGCCGCACTGGTGGAGGGCACCAACCGGGCCCTTGCCGGAGCGCAGCGGCTGAGCACCGGATCGGAGAAACTCAGCAGCGGGATCAGCACCCTCAATGACGGCCTGAGCAGCCTCGTCACGATGTACGATGTGCTACCTCCGGAGGTAATCAAGGCGAAGCTCGCCGAGGCCCAGGCGGGCACCACGCAGCTTCTCGAGGGATCCACCCAGCTCCAGAGCGGGATAGCCGCCCTCGTAGGTGAGGAAAGCGGAACGGCGAGCGGGCCGGACGCGGGGAGCGCCGCTGGAACGGCACGCGGACCTGGCGCACACGGAGGGCCTGGCGTGGGCACCGAAACCGGCGGGCTGACCGCGCTCGCCAACGGGGCACAGGCCGCGAGCGCCGGGGCGGCACAGCTCAACGACGGCGCCACCCAGTTAGCCGCGGGCACCGAGCGCGCCGCGGCGGGAGCCCAGCAGGCCCTCGCCGCCACCGCGGAATTCGCCCGCCAACTCGACGCCCTCGCCTCCGGAAGCACCCGCGCCGCTACCGGAGCCACCCGTCTCGCGGAAGGGACCGCGCGTCTTGCTACCGGAAGTAACGAACTGGCAGCCCGCGCCCCCGAACTAGCCGCGGGGGCACGTGCCGCACACAGCGGGGCCACCCAGCTGAGCAACGGTGCCACCGCCCTCGCAACCAATCAGGAAACCCTGCGCGATGGCCTGCACACCCTGCGCGAGGGCGCCGCCACCCTAGAAGTGAAGCTCTCTGAAGGCGCGAAAAAAATCCCGGCCTACACCCCGAGCGAATCGGAAACGATGCAGCGGGTGGGTGCCTCCCCCGTGGAGTTGAGCACCACTCGCGCCCATCCCGTCGGCGATTTTGGTGCGGCAGTCGCCTGTTACTTCATCGCGCTGGCGATGTGGGTGGGCGCTATCGGCCTCTACCTCATGACGCCGCCTCTCTCGCGCCGTCTCACGACGGCGCGAGTATCCGGGCTGCAGCTCGGGCTCGGTTCGGTTGCTACCGGGGCGCTTATGGGAATCGTGCAGGCGGGCCTGCTGGTCGGGGTACTCCACCTCTTCGGGAATGTGGATCTCATCAACCCGGGCGCCACCCTGGCCATCTGCGTCACTTCTTCGATTGTGTATATCGCGATCAACCAGGCACTCATTGCGCTTTTCGGCGCCCCGGGGCGCTTCATCGCGCTTCTCATGATCGTGATCCAGCTGGGGGCGGCTGGCGGAATTTACCCGGTGGAAACCGCCCCGGGCTTCTTCCAAGCCGTCCACCCGCTACTGCCCGTCACCCACACGGTCAACGCCCTGCGGGCCGCGATTGCCGGTGGCCCGATTGATATCGGCACCTATGCAGGTGCTCTCGGATTGTGGTTTGTCGCCTCGGTACTAGCCACCGTCTTCGCCGCCGTCATCAAAAACTGGCGCGATGACCACACCGGCACGCCCCGGCCCCGCGAGGCGAAAGCCGGTAGCGGCGTCGTACCAAAAAATGAGGAGGTGCCCGCCGCGGCGCGGTAAAGGGCAGGAGCACGCGCCGGGCCCGCAGCCGCACAGTAATTTCTGAGTCCTATTTACCGCGAGGTAAGGGAAGCCTAATATGGAGGTGCTCCGTGGATCGCCCGCGGGGCACCTCTCCTACTGTTCGCGGAGGAATGGGATGACGGCTCACCTCACCCACGCAGATGCCGGCACCGCCCCGAACGGCGGCGTCGCCACGCGTGTCGATACGTATAAAGAAAAACGCGCGCAAGGACAGCGCGCCCTCAAAGAACTCATGGCACCGATCGCGCCGCGCCTGGCGCTCGGCCGCTTTGTAGCGGTGTGCTCCTCACTCGTGGCCGTGGCGCCTTTTATTGCACTGGTGCGCATCGGCGATATTCTGCTGCCGGCCTGGCGCGCCGGAACGCCGATAGATAACGAAGCACTGAGCTGGAATGTCAAACTTCTCGCCGGAGCTTTTTGCACCCAGCTCTTCCTCTATTTCCTCGCGCTGAGCATCACACATTTCGCGGATCTCAAACTGCGCGGTCTGCTCCAAGAGCGCATTATCGCGCAGATTTCACGCGCGCCACTCTCGTGGTTCTCCCGGGCGCGCTCCGGGCAGATCCGCAAGGCGATTCAAGCCGACACCACCACGCTCCACACCTTGGTCGCGCACGCCCCGGTAGAAACCACGGCCGCGGTAGCTACCCCGCTGGCTCTCGTTATTTTCGCTTTCACCGTGAATTGGCGCCTCGGGCTTCTCACCATGATTCCGCTGCCTTTCTACTTCGCGGCGCAAATGTTCATGATGCGGGATATGGGCGAAAAGACCGCGGAGATGGATGACCGGCTCGGCTACCTCGCCGCGCGCGGGGTGGAATTCGTGGAAGGCATCCAGGTGGTCAAGAGCTTCGGGAAAGTCGGCCACGCACACCGCGCTTTCGCGCGCGCCGCGGATGATTTCGGGAATTTCTACTGGGATTGGTGCGGGCCGATGCTGAAAGGCTCCGCGTTGGCCATGTCCTTCATTTCCGCGCCGGTGGTGCTGCTCGTCAATATGGGGCTCGGCTCGCTGATTCTTGCCGCCGGCGCCGCCACCCTCCCCGAGGTCATCGCCTGCTCCCTGATTGGCCTGATCGTGCCACTCACTTTCGACACCCTCTCCACCAGCATGTGGTCCTACCAGCTGGCCGGAAATTCCGCGCTGCGGATTATCGAGGTGACAAGCGTGGAACAGCTGCCGCAGCTTGAAGCCCCCGCAGAAAATCCCGCGGCTCCCACGGCCGCGAGTGCCGGCGAAGCCGCGGGCGGCGTCGTACCCGCGCATGTTGTGTTCGACAACGTGAGCTACTCGTATCCGCGCGCCGGGCGCACCATCCAGGCCCTCGACGGTGTCTCGCTCACGCTGCGCCGCGGCACCGTGACCGCGCTGCTCGGGCCCTCCGGTTCGGGCAAATCCACCCTGGCCACCATGCTCGCGCGTTTCCGTGATCCGGATAGCGGGCGGGTGCTCCTCGAGGGGCACGACCTGCGAACCTTCTCCGAAAAAGACCTGTACGCGCGGGTCGCTTTCGTGCTGCAAGACGCGCACATGCTGCGGATGTCCGTGCGGGATAATATTCGCCTCGCGCGCCCGAATGCCGACGACGCCGCCATCGAGCAAGCGGCCCGCGCCGCCAATATTTGGGACGATATCTGCGCCCTTCCCCGGGGTTTGGACACCGTACTAGGAGAAGATACCGCGATGTCCGGGGGCCAATACCAGCGCCTAGCTATCGCGCGGGCCCTGCTGGCAGATGCCGATCTGCTTATTTTGGATGAGGCAACCGTAGCCACCGACCCCCAATGCGAAGCGGAAATCCAAAGCGCCCTCAACCGTTTGGTAGCCGGGCGCACCGTGCTGGTGATCGCCCACCACGCCGAGTCGGTGCTCGGGGTGGATCAGGTGTGCATTTTGGAACAGGGGCGGATTTCCGCCCTGGGTACCCCGGAGGACGTAGCCGCGCATCCCTTCTGGGTGCGGCTCATGGAAGGACGCGAAGATGCCTAAGACCTCTGACTCCACGAATACCTACGGCGGGCACTCGCACACCGGGCGTTTTTCCGATCCGCTCCTGGTGCACGCCTACGGCTCCGTCCTCACCGAGGAAGGCCACGGCTACTATCGCCGCTCCATTGCCTTGGTTATCCTCTCCGGGATGATCGAAGGGCTCGCGCTCCTCACCGTGGTGCCCCTGGCGCTGACCTGGTCCACCGGCACCCCGACCCTCGGGCTCGGCGTGGGCGGCTGGATCAGCGTGCTCGCCGCGCTCGCGGTCACCGGTCTGCTCACCGCTTACGTTCAGGCGGTGATGGCCTATACGGCCGCCATGGACGTGATCCGCCACAGTCTCAGCCTGCTGGGCGACCAACTCTCCCGCCTGCCGCTGGGCTGGTTCCGCTCCGGTTGGGCCGGCACGCTCTCCCGCCTGGTCACCGACGGGCTCATGGCTATCGGCCAGGGCATCGCCCATTTCACCACCCCGATTATCCGCAACGCCACCGCAGCGCTGGTGCTGCTGGGGGGCATGTGGATCTGGCAGTGGCAACTGGGGCTTGCACTCACGGTTGCGTTCCCGCTGCTGTGCGCGTTGGCCGCCGCGGCCCGGGTATTACGACGCCGCTCCGAACTGGCCACCAGCGCCACCGAAAGCGATCTGGCGGATCGGATTGTGGAATACGCCCGGTGCCAGCCCATCCTGCGGGCCACTGGCCAGGCCGCTACCTTCGCGCCGCTCCAGGCTGCGGTTCGGGCGAACCTCGCTGCCCAGCGCCGTTCGCTGTGGCTGGGGATCGCCGCGAACTTGCTCTCCGGGGTGGGTGCGCAGCTGCTGGTGGTGAGCCTTATCGCGCTGGCGGTGCGTCTATGCACGGGTGGGCTGCTCAACCCGGCGGCCACCCTCGCTTTCCTCGGGGTGGCGCTGCGTTTCATGCGGAATCTGGAGGATTTCACCTCCTTCGTTATGGCAACGGAAGTGGCTCGCACTCCGCTTGACTCCATGCGCGAGGTGCTCGATGCACCTGTCCCGAGCGAGCCGGCCAGCGACGTCGCCCTTCCCACGCCCGGCGAAGTTGCCCTCACGGACGTTCGTTTCGGGTACCGCGCCGATACCCCGGTGCTGGACGGCGTGAGCTTCACGGCCCGCCCGGGCACCCTCACCGCGATTGTGGGACCCTCCGGAGCCGGTAAATCCACCCTGTTCCGCCTCATGTGCCGGTTCTGGGACGTAGAAGGCGGCAGCGTGAAAATTGGCGGGGTGGATGTGCGTGATCAAACGACGGCGCAGCTCATGGCGCAACTGTCCATGGTGTTCCAGGATGTTTATCTTTACGACGACACCCTCGAAGCGAATATTCGGGTGGGCCGCGAAGGCGCCACTGATGCCGAAGTGCGAGCGGCGGCGGATATGGCCGGCGTGAGCGATATTGCCGCGCGGTTGCCCGATGGCTGGGAAAGCCCTGTCGGCGAACGCGGCGGGATGCTTTCTGGTGGGGAACGCCAGCGGGTGTCCATCGCGCGGGCGCTCCTCAAACACGCTCCCATCGTACTTTTCGATGAGGCCACCTCGGCCCTCGATCCGGAAAATACCGCCGCTATCCGGGCCTGCATTCAGCAGCTGCGCCGGGAGGCAACGGTGCTGGTAATTGCCCATAAGCTGGAAACGGTGCAGGGTGCGGACCAGATCGTGGTGCTCGACGCGGGCGGTACCGTGCGGGAAGTGGGCACCCACGCACAGTTGCTGGAAAGCGGCGGACTGTACCGGAAATTCTGGGAGGATCGACGGCGCGCGGCCGGCTGGCAGCTGGGCGCCCCAGCGGAGTAACGCTGACTAACCCGGGCGCGAAGCCCGCAGCCAGGCGGCACGGAACCTTGCCACCTGGCTGCGGGCCCGCGGACCTGAATCCTACATTTTGCAACGTAGAGAACCTACAAATTGCAACGTAACAGCCCTACATTTTGCAACGTAAGCACTCTACATTTTGTAACGCAACCTCTAAACTGAGGATATGGACACTGAAATTGTCGCGGCGAACCCGCTTTCCTCGCTGTTATCACCGGCACGGGAATAACCGGGCCCGCTGGCGAGGGCGTGATCACTTTCCCGCTCAGTGCGCTGGGCCAGTAGCTCCCACCCCGCTTCTCCGCAGCACCGAGCCCCCACGCATACTCATACCAACCCCCGGATTTTCAAGCATTGACAAGGATTTTCACGCCACATAACTGTTGACACCCCGCGCTCCACTTCATAAAGTTAGGGCCACCTAACCACTAGGTCGGGAGCCGGTTTCACGCCCCGGCCGCTAACAAAGGAGCATTGGTGAAACGCCGTGTCATGACCGTTGCCTTGAGCGCGCTGTGCGCCGGGTTGCTGGCGAGCTGTTCCGCATCGTCCACCTCTACTGAATCACCTACCAGTTCGAGCGGTGCCAGCGCAGCTGCGTCGTCGGCCTCACCTGCCGCGAACGATGCCGCAAGCGGACCACTCACCGTAACCGATCAGCGCGGCCACCAGGTGGAAGTCAACCGCCCCGTGCAAAAGATCGCTTCCGCGGTGATCCCCGCGCCCACCATTATTGCTGCGGTGGACGGGTCCTGGGATCGCATTGTTGGCATTAATGAATCGCTACTAGTCGCCAATAAGCAGGGCATTATTTCAAAGATTTTCCCGGCCTCGGTGACCACCCCGGTGATTGCGGATCGCCAGTTCACCCCGAATATGGAAACTATCCTGGCGCAGGACCCCGACGTATTTATTCAGTGGGGTGACCGCAGCGAGGATCTTATTACGCCTATCGAGTCGGCCGGCATTCCGGTGCTCGGGCTCAAGTACGGCACCCAGGAAAACCTAGAAACCTGGATCAAGCTTTTCGGTGAAATCCTCGGCAAGGAAGATCGCGCCGCGCAGCTTATTGACTATATGCACAGCGAGCAGGATTCCATCTCCAAGCAGGTCGCGGCTTTGGGCAAGCCCAAGCCGCGCGGTTTGCAGCTGAGCTACTCGGCCGAAAAGATGTCCGCAAATACAGAGAAGAGCTACGGGCAGCACGTTTTTGACGTGGCCGGTATTCAAAATATGGCCACCTCCGACGTGGTTCAGGACGGGATTGTCTCCCCGGAGCAGATCCTCGCCTGGGACCCGGAAATTATTTTCCTCTCCGCTTTTGATAAAGCCGTGCCTGATGATCTGTACAACGATCCGCGCCTATCCGAGGTAAGTGCGATTAAGAATAAGCGTGTCTACCGCGCCCCGCTGGGGGTGTATCGCTGGCAGGTGCCCTGCGCCGAATCCCCGCTGTACTGGAATTACGTAGCGGCCCTCGCCTACCCGGGTGAGTTTAAGGTCGATATGCCCACGCTCATGCGCGAAAAGACGAAGTGGATCTACAACTACGATCTCACCGACGAAGATATCGATCTGGTTCTGCGCACCGATATTAATAACGGCAGCGCCAATTATGACGTTGTTCGCTAAGCCCGCCAAGCCCGCAACTTCCGCGCAAGCTGCCCGCGCCAGCGCGGCGCCGGGAGAGGTCAGCACGCCTACCAAGGCCGTCAGCACCATCGCCCGGCGCCGCACCGCGGCCTTCGCGGTGCTCGTCATCACCACCATCGCGCTGCTCGGCGCGATGGTGGTGGCGATGGGCATGGGTCAGCTCTCCATTAGCGCTCCGGACGTGGTGCGTATTCTCTTCTCGAGTCCGGACGATGTGGATCGCTCGGCCCTCGTGGCTATTAACCAAATTCGAGCCCCGCGAGTCATTCTTGCCGTCGTGCTCGGCGGTTGCCTGGCTGTTTCCGGCGCGGTGCTCCAGTCCCTGTTCCGCAACCCGCTGGTCTCGCCCGATATCGTGGGGGTTTCCTCCGCGGCTGCGTTCGGCGGGGTGCTGGCGATTCTGGTGGGCACCTCAAGCTTCATCCTCATGGGATCCACCTTCATTTTCGGGCTTTCCGCGGTGGTCTGCGTGATGCTCATCGGGCGGATCCGTTCCCATTCGGCCACGCTCACTATCGTGCTGGCCGGCGTGGTGGTTTCCGCGTTCTTCAACGCCATGGTTTCCCTCATGACCTACGTGGCCGACCCGTACAGTAAACTCCCCTCGATTACCTTCTGGCTCATGGGCTCACTAGCTGCGGCGTCGTGGGCAAAAGTCACCACCATTATTATTCCCGTCATTATTGGGCTTATCGTGGTGGTGGCGCTGCGCTGGCGTATTAATGTGCTCTCGCTGGGCGATGAGGATGCCCGGGCTCTCGGTATTAATCCGAGTGCGATGCGCTGGGTGTGTATTTTCGCCGTCGCCCTCCTTACCGCAGCTTCGGTGGCAGCCGCCGGAATCATTGGCTGGGTGGGCCTGGTGATCCCGCATCTGGTGCGCCTGCTGGTCGGGCACGATAATCGCGTGGTTATCCCGGAATCTTTCCTCATGGGCGGGATGTATCTCCTCATTATTGACACAATTGCGCGCAATGCGACCTCGGTGGAAATACCGGTGGGAATTTTGACCGCCACGATCGGCGCCCCGGTATTTATCGGGTTGCTCATTCGGCGCGCGCGAAAGGGGCGGGCTCTTGCTTAAGGCAGAAAATCTTGGGCACCACTATCGCGGCGGGCCGTGGCTGTTCCGCGGGGTGGAGCTGGAGGCCCACCCCGGCGAAGTACTCACGGTGCTCGGGCCGAATGCGCGCGGAAAAACCACCCTGCTGACCTGTTTGGCGGGAGTGCGCACCCCGGTGGAAGGCACCGTGCATTCGGACGGGCCCATCGGCTACGTGCCGCAATCCCACGCGGCAAACCACCAGTTCACCGTGCATGACATGGTCCTCATGGGTCGGGCCCGCACCATGCGAGTTTTCGCCAGCCCCTCGGCCGCCGATAGCGAGGCCGCGTGGGAGGCCCTCGAACGGGTGGGGATCGCGCACCTGGGCGGGGCTACGTACGCCGAGCTTTCCGGCGGGCAACGCCAGCTCACGCTCATTGCCCGCGCGCTGGTCGCCACCCCGAGCACTCTCATTTTGGACGAGCCGACATCCGCGCTGGACCTGCGCAATCAACGCCGTGTCCTCACAATTATTCGCACGCTCGCGGCCGAGGGCCTGGCCATTATTATGACCACGCACGATCCGGCGCACGCCTTCCTGACCTCGCGCACCACCCTCGTCATGGACGCTGACGACCTCTCCATTGGCGCCACCGAACGCCAACTCACCGAAGCGCGGCTGAGCTCGCTTTACCGCACGCCGATTCGGGTTCGTGATGTTCCGGTTGACCGTGGCTCACAGTGCGTCGTCGTTCCGGATTTTAGTGCGAACGACGACGCCGCCCCTTCCGCTTCCACACCGCCCTCGCAAAGAAAGGACCACGATGGGTAATATCCTCACGATTATGAATATGGTGCGCGATGCGAGCACGCCACCTGACCTTATTGATACCTACGAGCTACCCAGCACTGACCTGGGTAATTACCGCGGAATTGTGGTGTCCATGGGCGCCGACCAGGTATTTTTAGAGCGGCAGCGCGAGCGCCTGAGCGCCTGGGTGCGCGCGGGCGGGAAACTGCTGGCCAACGGCCTGCCGATGCGGCGCTGGGTGGATGGGTTGCCGAGCCACCGAAAAATGGAATTTCACGGGTTGGATGATGTGTGGCTAAGCGCTGTGGAGCCGCATCCGATCTGGGAGGGTGTTGAGCGCCGCGATATGCTGCTGCGCACCGGCGTGCCCGGCGAGCATTCTTTCGAGGAATTACGCGAGATCGGGGTGGCCGGTTTTTACGCGCGTTCCTTCCTATCGGACCTGCCCGCAGGCGCGCGGGTGATCACCGGAATCGGGCCCGGCAAGCTGCCGGTGGACGTCAGCTACCGGCTGGGCGAAGGCGAAGTGATTGTCCACAACGGTAACGACCTCAGCGGTTTCGCGTTCCCGGGGACGTCCGCCGCCGGGCTGCGCCGCGCCATCACCGAGTACCTGGAGAAGTAACGATGAAGAAAATAGCATTTGTGCACACCGGTTCGTTTTTCCATCTCGCGACCGTGAAGGATCCCGCGGTGCGGGCACGCCCGGTCACCCCCGTGTACTGGCCGGACTATTCGGGAGATTTTTCGGAGTTCGACGCCGTCTACTTGGCCGCGCGCAATCACCCGGGTGTGGTGGCCGCGAAGCACGGCCAGGTGCTGGACTTCCTGGGGCAGGCCGGTAATAAAGTATTTATCGACGGAATTAACCAGGTGGATAGCTGGCTGCCGGGGACGTCCGAGACTCCGCGCGGCACGAATTTCTGGTCCTGGCGCACGGGTGAGGATCTGGGGCGGCGTTCGGTGAATACTGATCATCCGCTCTGGGAGTATCTTTCCGATGAGGCCGTCCACTGGCATTATCACGGGGTGCTCGCGCCTCCGGCGGGGGCGACGCCGTTGGTGGTGCTCACGCAGATGGAGCAAACCGGGCCGGGCGTTGATCCCTGGGGCGGGTATTATCTGGCACTTCCGGATCACCCGAATATGCTGCTCTACCACGATAATGTGACGTTCGCGGCCGAGCTGGTGGTATCCACGATGGATGCCACCTATCACCACGGGGCCGGTTTCATGCCTGGCGCCACCCAGTTGCTCTACCGCATGCTGGAGTGGCTCGGGGATTAGCGTTGGCGGGGGCCGGTAGCGCGGGCCTGCGGCGCGGGCCGGTAGCGCAACCCGGGCTTCGGCGCAGCCCGGGCGGCCGGTGCCACCGGAGTGCAGCGTTGGCTGTACGCGAGCGCGGCTCTGAGTAGAGAACGCAAGTGGGTGGGCGTGCGAGGTCCTCGCGCGCCCACCCACTGCACTTAAAGCGCTACTGCACGGCGCCGTTAATCCGGCGGGACTCGAAGTAGTCCCACGGAAATTCGTCATCGTCTACGATGTCGTTGGGAGCGTAATACTCTGATTCGTTCGTAATCATGATTTTCTCCGTTGTAGCTTGAAACTTCAGCGCCCTCACGGGGAAGGGGAATCCCCCAACCATGACTGCCTTGTGAAGAAAAATGCGGATTGCTTCGGTCATGGACAACCCAAAACCTCGGAAAACAGATTCCGCCTCGAATTTCAATTCCGGATCAATCCGTATGGTGATCGTTGGTGTATATGCCACGGGAACCACCCTTTCATTCTATGCGAGTACTTGAGATGTGGTGAGTTTGTACAGCGCCTCGAGGGCGCTGTTGCCATGAAGCCTACGCCGCAACTACGACAACTTTCTAGGGCTGTGAGGGAGGGACTATGTGTTTTCAGAGGTGTACTGCGTCTGTACGACAAACACAGTACACCCAAGAAAACACATGCCCCCTCCGGAAAGGCTTGTAACTTCGGCTATTTTTCATTCATTGGTTCTGGGCTACTTTTCGACCGTAGCTCACATTATTTTCGACCGCCGTTCACAGTCCTGCTGCTCGACTATTTCGAAGCGGGTACAGGCTCGCTCGCTTCGTCCGCGCTCACGGCGAGAATCTGTTTCGCAACTTTTTGGGCGCGGTGTGCACCTGCACATATGCAAGCGAGCAGCACCACCATGCTGAGGATGATGATCGCGGCGAGCACCCCGTCGGAAAGAGGGAGGAATACTGCGAAACCGCTGAGGACCAGGCATGCTGTGGCAGCGGCCGTCCACGGCCAGGCTGCGGCATGCGCTTCCTGCCACGTTTCCTGATTCGTCATGATAATGTCGGTTCGGTACCCGATGAGTTCGTTAAGCTTCAGGGTCTTTTTACGGGAAGCATAGGCAAGCCAGCCGCTCAACAGCGCAGAACCCCATAACGTACCCACTATCACTACCGCGATCTGCCAGGTCATTGGCCCTCCCATCATCCAGCTTCGTTGCTGGTGATCTTCTCAGTGAACGGTATTTTCCACGGGGTCAGTTTACCGAGTGGCAGCGTCGTCGTACCAGTACCCAACTCGAATTCGCGCCAGATAGAAGCTGTCGGAAATTCTGACAGGGTGCTTCCCACTGGGCGCGCTGCGATGCCGAAAACATCCAAGTTCAGCGTGCCGTGAGCTGCGAAAAATCGACCACTTGGTCCGCCCACGCAATTGTGGAGGGGCGGTGAGCAACCATGAGTACCGTGCGGCCCACGGCGAGGCGCCGTATCGCTTCGCCGATGACTGCTTCGGTGATGCTATCCAGCGCGGAGGTAATTTCGTCGAGGAGGAGGATCGGGCTGTCCTTGAGGAAAGCTCGGGCGATGGCAACGCGTTGTTTCTCCCCGCCGGAAAGTGCATTCCCACCCGGCCCGACCTGGGTGTCCAGACCTGCGGGCAGCCGCTCGATAACCGGATCCAGCCCGGCCTGGCTTACTGCGGTGAGAATTTCCTCCTCTGTGGCATCCGGCTTAGCCAGCGTCAAGTTTTCCCGGATGGACCCGCTGAAAAGGTAAACGTCCTGGAACACCATTGCGATGTGGCGCATGGGCTGGCATTCGTGAATATCGCGCCCGCCGAGCGTGATGGTTCCGCTTTGCGGCTGCCAAAAACCGGCGGTCAAAGCCAACGCAGTAGTTTTACCGGAACCGGAGGGGCCAACAAGGGCGGTTACCTTCCCGGCCGGTGCTTTCAAGTTGAGATCACACAGCACGGGGTAGCGCGGATCGTAGCCGAAAGTCACCCCGGAAAACTCGATGGTGCTATCCGCGAGCGCGCCCTGATCCGTATTCGCAGGTACATCCGGATCCACGCTCGCAGACGCGGCGACAGTCGTGATATCGGGCTGTTCCTCGGCAGCCGCGATAATTTCATGCACCCGTTCGAGAGCTTGCATGGAATCGGTAAGGGCCGTGGAGTATAAAACTGATTGCGAGAGCGGCAGGTTAATACGGGTGAGAACCACGGCGATGGCCAGGAAACTCAGAAAGTCCATATCGCCACCAACCACCAAGGCTCCGCCCCAGCCCAGGCATACGGCGAAAGCCAGCTCGACTAGCAGGAGGAACGCGGAGGCCGGGCGGCTTTGGCTGCGCAGTGTCCTCAGGATTCCGGTGGACTCCGCCACAAGAGCCTCATCCAGGGGCTGCCATCGCGTTTGCCCGCTGCCGCGCAGGATTTGTTGGAGTTTCGCGAATTCGATAATACGCCCGGCTACCCTGCGTGAGAGCCGGGCTTCGCTGGCTTGGGCTTCGCGCACCGCCCGGTGCATCCAGCCCCAGATGAACCACAATCCAATACTGGTCACCGCGAGAACCACCCCGAGGCGCCATTCCACCATCGTGACCACCACGGCCATAACGAAGGGAACCACCACCCCCGAGATCACCGCGGGAAATACCAGGGAAGCCAAATGGGAAAGGGTGTTGACGTCTTTCGAGGTGGCATTTATGACCGCGGTGCGGCGGGATGGGGTGAACCACCCAACCGGGAGCCGCACTACCGCCGCACCGATTTTCTTCATGAGCTCGTCGCAGATCGCGTACACGCTCACCCGGTAGGACCAGCTCATCGTGACCACGTAGAGGAAAAATGTGATGGCGCCGCTGATGCATATCGCAAGGAGCCAGGAGGATAGCTGCCCATCGGCCGGCGCGCCGCCGCCAACGCCACCTTCGGTGAGCAGTGCCCGAAGGAACCCGATGAGCATCGCTAAGGTGATGCCCTGGGCTACCGCGGCCGCGGTGTAGGCCCCGATTAGAATTTTTATTTGGCGCACATCCACTACGGTGCGCATGGCCGTGAGCATTTTCAGCATGAGATTCCCTGCTCTTTCAGCATCTCGCGGTACAGGCCCGCGGTGGCCGCGAGTTCTTCGTGGCGGCCGGATTGCACGATCCGCCCGCCCGCGAGCACCAAAATCTGGTCGGCTTGGGCGAGGCCGCTTAGCCGGTGGGCGATCACCAAGGTGGAGCTATGCCCGCGCCGCGCCGCGATGACCTGGTGCAGTGCCTGCGCGGTACGGGTATCTTGATGTGCGCTTGCTTCATCCAGTATGAGGAGCGGGGGATCCGCCAACAGCGTGCGGGCGATACTCAAGCGCTGCGCCTCACCGCCGGAAAGAACTGCGACCTCCCCCAGGATCGTGTCATACCCGGCCGGGAGCGCAGCGATCCGTTCGGCGATATGCGCGCGGGCCGCAGCTGCCTGTATCTGTGCATCGGTAGCCTCCTGGTTGCCGAGCAGGAGGTTATCCCGCACGCTCACCGCGGCTAGGGACACATCTTGAAATACTGTGCCGACCTGGCTGTAGAGCCCCGCGCGGCTGTATTCGCGCAGGTCGTGCCCGCCGAGGGTAATGCACCCGCTTTCCGGATCCCAAAAACGTGCCGCGAGCGCGCCGATGGTCGTTTTCCCCGCTCCCGAGGGCCCGACCACTGCGGTCAGGGTTCCGGGCGGGAGAGTGAAACTAATATCGTGCAGAACCGGGCGGCCCGGAGCATAACCGAAGGACACATTCTGGAAACGTAGTTCCAGGGCAGAAGCCGACGGGGCGGCCGCAGCCGTGGCGCGCGCAGCCGGGGCAGGAGCCTGGTACTCCCCCACTTCCTGCGGTTTTTCAGCCAGCAACGCTGCTGTATCTTCCCCAGCCCGCAGCGAGCCTTGCAGATTCTGGGTGAGCGTCATAAGTTGCCCCAGGCCCGCGGGAAGCCCGAGCCAAATGGTGAAGAAAGCCAGGCTACTCGCGGGCGAGATCCAGCCACTCCACACAAACCAGCAGATGAGCGGGGCGCTCCACGCGAGGATCACGCCCGGCTGACTCAATGCGGATACCACCGCGATTCCTTTGCCGGCCCCGGCCAGCCAGCGGAAGGAGGCATCGGAGTTTCCTTCCCGCGCCGTGGTGAAGCGCCCGCCGACTCCGGTGGCGGGGAGTTGATAGTTTTTGATTTCTTTTATGCCATCGACGAGCTCCACGGTCGCGTCCGCGAGTTTCCGTTGGGCGACGTCGTAATCTTTAACGGCTTGATCCCCGCCACGGAAAGCAATCCCCATCGCCAGGCCAACGGCAACAATAAATACTCCGCCCAGGAGGAACGCCAGCTGCCAGTCGAGCACGCACAGGTAAATGCCGCCCACCAGCGGCGCCACGAGCGCGCTGGCAAGTTCGGCGCTGGCATGGGCAACCAGGGTATGAATGGCGCTGGTGTCATCGACCACGATTTTCCGGATTTCACCGGGGCCCAGCCGCCGCACCAGGCCCAGGGGTAAGGCGCCTAAATGTGTGATGATACGACGGCGCAACCGATGCCGCAGCCCTGCTTCGCTGATATGGGTGATACCAACTGCCCAGTTGTAACAGATGTGGTGTACCAGTAAGCCCACCAGGGTGAGCCCCAACCACCACCAGATACGTGCCGTGCCGCGGTCACCGAGCCAGTCATCAGCCAGACCAACTAATGCGATATAAGGAATGACCGAAGCACCGGATCCGATCCCGGCGATAATAAAGGAGACAAGCATTGATGTGCGCACGGGGGCTACCAGCTGCCAGGTACTCGGCTCGCGGGTGCGGGCTGTGTTGTTCCCTTGATGGTGAGACATGGGATCTTCTTTCTACCCGAGCGCATGCGTGCCGGAATATACCGGATCTTCCAAGAGGCTCCGCCACCCGGCTTCCCGGAATCTCTGAAGTAAGCCCAAATATTTTTTGGCGTTCTCACGGTTGAGACCTTGCCTGAGCGCACCGAAGAAGCCGTACCATCCGGTTTCACACATGACCTGCGCGAAGGCGGGCCATACCGCATCCCCTGGGCCGAGCTCGATATATAGGCGGGCTTCATATTCTGCCAGGTCAGCTACGAAGCTCTGATAGGGAGTGCCCGCGGATCCCCACAGAACTAACTGAAATACGGCGAGGTGGTCATAGACGTAATCGATCATCCACTCCGTGATACTGCTACCGAGATCCTCACCGGCGCTGCTACCGCCCTGCCGCAGTTCTTCCAGGCGAGCCTTTTCGGCAAGCGGATTTTCCGTGAGGGACTTTTCCGTGAGGGCAAGACCGCGCATAATGCCTTCGCGGTGCCGCTGGCGTAATTCCTGGCAGCAGGGTTCCACGAGAGCCGCAAACAAGGCTTGTTTATTATCAAAGTGGGTGTATAGGGCGCCCGTGGTGACATTGGCTTCTTTGGCAATCACGCGCAAGCTTGCCGCCTCATAGCCGTGCTCGGAAAAATTCCGCAAAGCCGCGGCAAGGATCCGCTCCCGCGTTGAGCCATTTCCGCGTGCCACCATCACAACCCCATCTCACATAACACTGTTATGCGATCAGGATAGCTCGGCAGAGACAGTGCGGCAAGAGGTTTCACCACAGAGGAGTATCCGAAGCACAGACCTAGGAGCGAGACTTTCGGTATCTTTGATTTCGGCTGGTCGGCTTGTCCGGAATTGTGCGTTCAATAAGCCCGAGGCGTAAAGCGGGCATCAAGTAACCTTCGCGGAATGACCCACGATGTGACAATCCAAGAAGATCCATAATTTCAGCGGCAGAAAGCGTCTTATCCGACAGTACGGAAAGAAGTTGTTGGATTTTCCAATCGTGCACCGCGCCATCTTGGTCGGTATCTTGGTCGGACGACCGACCAAGTACGTCAACCTCGGTCAGAGAATCGCGGATTATCTCCAGCATAAGCTCAACAAAATTCGAGCTATCCCCTTCCTTACCCGCAACAACGAAAGCCCGGTAATAATCCTGTTGCCGCGATTGAATAAGTTCCTCAACAGGAAGCCAGAAGAAGAGCTCCTTCCATTGCCCGAGCAGCAGGGAATGCCACAGACGCCCCACACGCCCGTTGCCGTCAGCGAAAGGGTGGATGAATTCAAATTCATAATGGAAGACCGCGCTTTTAATAAGTGGATGCAACGTAGATTCCTGATACCACGCAAGCAAATGGGAGACATGTTGCGGAACCAGATCCGCCGGCGGTGCTGCGTGCACAACCACGTTCCCCGCAAAGACCCCCACACCGCCAGAGCGGAAACGCCCGCTCTCGGGAACCAGCCCTCTCATCATGGTTCCGTGCGCGCGCAGCACATTCCGCACTGACATCGGATCAAGTTCAGGGATTAAGTCATATGCACGGCCGGCGTTATGCACCTCAAGAACCTGAGCTGTCACGTCCGCGGTAGATTCACCGCCAAGAATGGCCCGAACGGTCTCCAGCGGCAAGGAATTCTCCTCAATGGCGAGGGTGGCGTGGATTGCGCGAATGCGGTTCTCACGCCGCCCAAGCTCTCCCAAAGAATCCAGCCAAAATTTCCCATCGCCACCTGGGCGTTCCAGTTTTTCAACAAGGTTACAGACCTGGCCGACCAGCGCGTCGCAGGCAGGTGTTATGCGCAGTGGTGGTTCGTAACCGCTCATCTCCCGATGCTATCGAAGCGTCATTCCCGCCACCGATCCACACGCCGAGAAACTGCATAGCAGGACTACGCGCCGCGCACGCAAAGGGGCCGCCCCCGATATTTCAGGAGCGGCCCCTTGCGTTAGCCCTGCGGCTGCTTCCGTAACCCATTGGAAACTTCCGCAGCCACGCGGCTGCTTGGGTAGCTTTCAGCTACCTCAGCAACTGAGTGTTACTTCTTGCGGCGGCGAATCGCCACGCTACCCGCACCGGCAGCCAGCAGAGCGAAGACTGCCAGCGATGCCACATCGGCACCGGTCGCGGTCAGGCCCTTGGCCTTCTTGACCTTCTTGGTCTTCGGTGCGGCCTTGCCCGGATCGTTCGGGTTCAACGGGTCGGTGCCGTTCTTGATTTCGTCACCGTCGTTGATACCGTCACCATCGGTATCGGCCTTATTCGGATTGGTTGCCTTGCCACCGTTCTTAGCACCGGTCACTTCGTCACCATCGGTGAGTCCGTCACCATCGGTGTCCGGGTTCTTCGGATCAGTACCGATCGCCTTTTCTTCACCATCCGTCAGACCGTCACCATCGGTGTCGCCCTTATTCGGATCGGTGCCATTGGCAATCTCGTCGCCGTCATTCACGCCGTCACCATCAGTATCGGCCTTGTTCGGGTTGGTCGGCTTGCCACCGTTCTTAGCACCGGTCACTTCGTCACCATCGGTGAGTCCGTCACCATCGGTATCCGGGTTGAGCGGGTTAGTGTTACCAGGCTTGCCGTCCTTATTGAACTTATCGTCCTGGAACGGGTTCTTGGTGCCATTGACCTCGTCGCCATCCGTGAGCCCGTCACCGTCGGTGTCCGGGTTCTTCGGATCAGTACCGATCTTCTTTTCCTCACCGTCGGTGAGTCCATCACCGTCAGTATCGGGGTTCTTCGGATCGGTCTTGGTGGCCTTGGAGTCATCGACCTTCGGGGTACCATCTTCGTTGCGAGCCGGCTTGCCGTTTGCGTCGATGTCCGTGCCAACTTCCTCGCCGTCGGTCAGGCCGTCACCATCGGTGTCCGGGTTCTTCGGATCGGTACCCAGGTCCTTTTCGCGACCATCGGAAATACCATCTCCGTCGGTATCCGGGTTCTTCGGATCGGTCCCGTCCTTCTTTTCGTCGCCGTCGTTCACGCCGTCACCATCGGTGTCAGCATTGTTCGGGTCCGTGCCGTCCTTGATTTCGTCAGCGTCGGTGACGCCATCGCCATCGGTATCGGCCTTGTTCGGGTTGGTCGGCTTGCCACCGTTGTTCTTGCCGGTAACTTCGTCGCCGTCGTTCACGCCGTCACCATCGGTGTCCGGGTTGAGCGGGTTGGTATTACCAGGCTTGCCGTCCTTATTGAACTTGTCGTCCTTGAACGGGTTCTTGGTGCCATTGACTTCGTCGCCGTCGTTGATGCCGTCGCCGTCAGTATCCGGGTTGTTCGGGTCGGTGCCGATCTTTTCCTCTTCGGAATCGGTCAGGCCATCGCCGTCGGTATCCGGATCCTTGACGGTCACCTTGGAGGTATCGAGGACCTTGTCACCATCCTTGATGGTCACGGTGATCTCGGACTTGTCCTTAGCACCCGCGGGTACCTTGACCACAACATTGCCATCGGTGCCGATGGTGCACGTGGCACCGTTACCCGCTTCGCAGGTCGCGGTCGTCGGGATCGGGCCGTTCGCCGGGTCCTTCGTGAGCGTCACATCCGCGCCGGGCTTACCTTCGCCGTCGTTCCACGCCGGGCAACCATTATTGGAAGCCGGGCCGGCGATAGTCGGGCATTGATCCTGAGCATCGGGCACGCCGTCATTATCGCCATCCGGGTTCGGAACCGGGGCAGGCGCCGTGACGGTCACCTTGGACTTGTCGAGGACCTTGTCGCCGTCCTTAATGGTCACCGGAATTTCGGTGCCGGGGGTTGCGCCCGCCGGAATCTTGACGACGACGTTGCCATCGGTGCCGATGGTGCACGTGGCACCGTTACCCGCTTCGCAGGTCGCGGTCGTCGGAATCGGGCCGTTCGCCGGGTCCTTCGTGAGCGTCACATCGGTGCCAGGCTTGCCCTCGCCGTCGTTCCACGCCGGGCAACCATTATTGGAAGCCGGGCCGGCAATGGTCGGGCACTGATCGGCTTCTCCGGACACCCCGTCCTGATCGGGATCCGGGTCGGCAATGGTCACGGTAGCCGTATCCAGGTCCTTGCCGTTGGGGTCCTTGACCTTGACAACGATCTGGTCCTTATCCTTCGCGTTCGCGTTCGGGGTGACCGTAATCGAGCCGTCCTCGTTGAGCTTCGCGGTACCCGGACCGGTCACCTCAACAGTGGAGCCAGCCGGAACCGGGCCGCCCGCATTGGGCAGCTGGGCAGGTTCGGTCGGCTTGGTGGTCGTGTCATTCCAGGCCGGGTTATTCGGGGCAATCACGGTCACCTTGGAGGTGTCCAGCGTCTTGCCGCCGTCCTTGACGGTCACCGGAATGTCGGTGCCGGGGGTCGCGCCCTCCGGAACCTTGACGGTGATATTGCCATCGGTGCCGATGGTGCACGTGGCACCGTTACCCGCTTCGCAGGTGGCCGAAGCCGGGATCTGGCCGTTGGCCGGGTCCTTCGTGAGCGTCACACCCGCGCCGGGCTTACCTTCGCCGTCGTTCCACGCCGGGCAACCATTATTGGAAGCCGGGCCGGCGATAGTGGGGCACTGATCCGCGTCGTCGTTCACACCGTCGTTATCGGTATCCGGGTTCGGAACCGGATCCGGGGCCGTAACCGTCACCTTGGGTGTGTGGAGAGTCTTACCGTCATTCTTGATGGTCACCGGAATGTCGGTGCCGGGTGTCGCGCCCGCCGGAATCTTGACGACGACGTTGCCATCTGTACCGATGGTGCACGTGGCACCGTTACCCGCTTCGCAGGTGGCAGTCGTCGGGATCTGGCCGTTGGCCGGATCCTTCGTCAGCGTCACATCGGTACCGGGCTTACCTTCGCCATTGTTCCACGCCGGGCAACCATTATTGGAAGCCGGGCCGGCGATAGTGGGGCACTGATCCGCGTCGTCGTTCACACCGTCGTTATCGGTATCCGCCGGGGCCGGGGTGGTGACAGTAACCGGAACCTTGACGGTATCGGTGCTGCCATCCGGGTAGGTGACAACAACAGGAACCTCATAGGGGCCAGCAGCGGTACCCGCGGCCGGGGTCACCGTAATGGCACCGGTTTCGGGATTGACCGTGGCGGTAATCGGGGAGTTGTCACCGAGCTTGAAGGTGGTCTTCTTGCCCTTTTCGGTCGGAGCGGGATCCGTTTCGACCTTCTTGGTAGCGAGCTTATCGAAGGTGGGAGCCGGGACCTCAATGGTCTGCCCCGCCTCGACGGTGTTGTCCTGCTTGTAATTCGGATCGTAAGTATCGGTGATTTGCGCCAACACCTTGACCGGAACCCAGGTCTTCAGCTTGAGCTTGTTCTTGGAGTTGAGCGGATCGGTCACGGTAGCAACCACCGGGATACGATAATCACACGGAGCAACATCCGCGCCGGGATTGACGGTCACCAGACCGGTGGCCGGATCCACGCTCGCCCAGGACTTCACACCTTCGCCCAGCTCGTAGGTAGCATCGGCGGGTAGCTGGTACTTGTTGTTACCAATCTGCGTAAAGCCCTTGGCTTCTCGCGTTGCGTAGGGAGCCTTGCCCTTTGCGCTCTGCGTCTTCTTCACCTGGACGGGGTCGTACTTCACCGGAAGTGCGCGCACGATGAACGAATCGGAAGAAACAGCGTTATCAGCAGCGTAAAGAGTTGCCGTGTAGATTTCGCCGTCCTTCGCGTTCTCCGGAACGGTGTAGAAAGCCTTCTTGGCATCGCTGAGCTTCTTCAGGTCGCCATTAGTTTGAACAACCTTGCCCTTGGAATCGGTCCACTCGATCCGGTTGGGAAGCGGGGAAAGCGCCTTGCCGGTGAGCTTGATTTCAGCGGTCTGACCCGGCAGCGCGTAGTTTTCCTGGGCATCGAAGTTCGTGATATCCAGTTCCACCTGCACACTGAGAACCAGCGCCAGGTTGACGTTGTACCAGTTATTGGTAATCAGGTTCACTGCGGCGGAGGTCTGCGGAGTCCACGAAGCATGCGAGTTGAACATATTGAATGTCTGGCGCATGAAGGAGGAGTAGTTCGGGACTACCCGTCCGTTCGGGTCCAGCACATACATGTAAATACGGTCCACGTCCGCACCGGCGTTCTTCGGCAGGCGGATCGTGTACATACCCTTTTCGTTCGTGGTGGCCGTGTAGGTGCCCTCGATGTAATCGGGGTGCTCGGTGAGCATGTCACGGACCTTGACCTCGCGGTCATTGACGGACGGGGTGGCATTACGCAGTTCCTGCAGCGCGGCCTTGCCCGCGGGGGTCAGCTGCGAGAGCACCACCGTGTAGCCGGGGGCTACCACGTCGCCGGAGGAGTTGAAATTCGGACCGGTTGCGGAGTTGGCAAGATCGCCCGCTCCGGATTCGAACCATACCTTGCCAGAAACGGAATCCCGGGTGGAAAGGGTTACGGCCGGATCGGGCAGCGCGCCCTTATCGTCGTGAATCCATTCGTTTTTGGGACGGGTGAGGTAATCGTTCGGATCGGTGTACATGAACACCGCGGTACGCTGCATATTGGTACCGATAAGCGGGAACTGACCCAGGTTATTTCCCGTCACGCTGTTGACGAAAGCCCCCGGGAAGAAACCACCAGCCTGGCGCACCATGGTGACGGGGTTACCGGCCGGGTTGGTGAAATCATTGATCCACAGGCGGTAATACTGGCCAGCAACAGCCTTGTAAAGATGCTGTTTTCCGGTGTTATCCACCCAGGGCGTACGCAGATCGAAAGCGTAGGCGCCGGGGCCGATCTGGCTGCCGTCGCTCTCGTCAATCGTCTTGACGGTGGTGGAGTAAATCGGGGAGGCTGAGCCGTCGGTGTCACGCCACTGGAGGTACACCTTGGTTCCATCTGGAACCGGGGTAGCGCCATTGGACGTGGTTGCCGGCGTGCCAACGCCACCGAAGAACGCGCGCCCAGAGAGCGTGTTCTTGGCGTTACTGGCATCCGTTGTGCTCTTAATCCAGCCGCTCTTGAAAGCATCGGCTTCGATAATGGCATCTTGCTTGAAAGGAATATCCGGTCGGTTAGCGCCAGGTTGGTTCGCGCCTGCTTCGACAGCGGTGTCACCGACATACGTCGGGCACTGTGCTGCGGGAGCAGTTGGCGCTGCACCGGAATTCCCTTGCGGTGCAGCGTAAGCGAATCCCGAAGCAAACGTCGTCATGAGCGCCGCGGCGGTGAGACCGGCCCACACTTTCGTGCGACGACGATGCCCACCCTTGCGGGACACAGACGCGGAGACTCCGGGCGCCGACTGAGTCGACTCCGTGTGTTGGGACATTATTTCTCCATTAGTAGGGATATGGATCGTTAAGGTGAGATCGCTACGAGCGTGTGCATTGTGAGAGGGCAGCACTGGAGCACCCCCCCCCCGCAATCCAGCTGACCCGGTCCGCTAAATCGCCTAAACAGTTTCCGAGCCTAACACAAGAAGTCGTATTCAATTATTCAGCACAAAAGGTTATATAAACCACTAGCAACACGCACTTCTCTCGCGAAGATAACTAACTTTTTATCACGCCGTTTCAGATTTGTTTACTAAGTATTAACTCGCGGCACGTTGCGGTTTTGAGCCGGGCCCCTCGCTGCACCCATACCTACCTCGCCGCTTTTCGGCGGCGCGGCCGCGCGTCCACCTCGCCATAATGCCGCCCGCACCGGCGTGAATAATAATACTTTCCGGTAACAGCACGGGCCTTCAATCTCCACCCACACCACTCGGCCGGCACTAAAGTCCCGTACTACCGGGGCGAAAAAACGGGAGCGCGCGAAGCAATTCCCATCTCACACCGCGCCCCGCCACCTGCATACTTATGTGCCGCCGCGGCTCCTACCAGGGGCATCACCTCGGGAAATGTACCCAATCTCTCGTTTTTTCAGGGCGGCCACCCGCGCGCAGCACATGCGCAGGCAACCGCCCCGATGATCACGCCAAGGGTCAGGACCTTTGGACTGCTTTAGAAATCCCAATCGTCGTCGGTGGTATCTTCCGATTCTCCAATAATGTAGGAGGAGCCCGAGCCGGAGAAGAAATCGTGGTTTTCATCCGCGGCCGGGGAAAGTGCGGTGAGGATCTCCGGGCTCACCTGCGTTTCTTCACCGCTAAAGCGTGCCGGGTAGCCCAGGTTCATAAGCGCCTTATTGGCGTTGTAGCGAACGAAAATTGCGACGTCGTCCATCAGGCCCACAGGCTCGTAAAGTTCACCTGAATAGTCGAGTTCCATCCGGTAGAGCTTCTCGAGCAGCTCGAAAGTGAATTCCTCCATTTCCGCACGCCGCGCTTCGCTGCACTCCTCCAGCCCACGCTGGTATTTGTAGCCGGAGTAGTACCCGTGCACCGCCTTATCGCGCAGGATAAGACGAATAAGATCCGCCGTATTCATGAGCTTGCCGCGGCAGGAGAGGTAGAGGGGCAGGAAGAACCCGGCGTACAGCAGCAGGGAGGAAAGCAGTGTGGAGGAGACCTTGCGCTTGAGCGGGTCGTCACCCACGTAGTGCTCAAGCACCGCCTTGGCGCGCTGCTGAAGCAACGGATTATCCACGGCCCAGGTATAGGCTTCCTCGATCTGGGTGCTCGAGGCCAGGGTGGAGAAAATCGAGGAATACGAACGCGCGTGCACCGCCTGCATAAAAGCAATATTGGCGTAGACAGCCTGCTCGTGTTCGGTGTGTGCGTCCTGAATCTGACTAATTTCACCAATACTTGCCTGCACGGTATCCAGCAGCGTCAAACCGGTAAACACCCGCATCACGAGGGTTTGCTCCACCTCGTTCATGCGCTGCCAGGAGGGCAGGTCATTGGAGAGCGGCACCTTTTCCGGCAGCCAGAAATTTGCGGTGAGCCGGCGCCACACCTCCAAGTCCTTCTCCTCCGGGACGTAATTCCAGTTGATCGGCCGGAAGGGCCCCTCGGGATGCTGGATGTACTGCGGCGGCATGAAAGAACGCAGGGTGTAATGCCGTCCATCGGGTGAGCTCATGACTTCTCCAATTTTCATCAAAACACTAGATATTGTGGTCACCTAAATTTCGACCACTAGATATAGTGTCGCATTGCGGGCGCCTAGGACTTAAGGCTCGCCGTAGTGGTGTGTGTCATAACGACGACGCCGCGCCTTCCCCACCAGCATTCCGGCTACGAAAAACACCCCCGAGCCGGCTAGACGCCAACTCGGGGGTGCATACGCGATTCGCGCGAGTTACTTCTTCTCGACGAGGGCCACGAAGCGATCAATATAGCCGCGCACGAAGTCCGCGGTATCGGACTTCAGCTTGCCGGACTCATCAAAGAGTTCCGGGGAGCGCCCCAGGAACACTTCGGGCTGCCCAGGCATGGGCATATCGAAGTAGGAGAGGGCCAGGCGCAGGTTCTTCTGCGAGCTATAGCCGCCCATGCGCCCCACCGAATGGCTGATAATGCCGGCCGGCTTATTCTTCCAGGCCACATCACTATTGGGCTTGGAACCGATGTCCACGGCGTTCTTCAGGCAAGCCGGCACGGTGCGATTATTTTCCGGCGTGACGAAGAGGATGCCATCGCTGGCCTTAATGGTTTCCCGGAAGCTGGTGTAGCTTTCGGGCAAGGGTACGTCCGTCACAGCTGCGTCGTCGTAATCGAAGTTGTAGAGCGGCAGGTGACCGATCTCCACAATCTCCACCTCGTAACCCTCGGGGAAATAGCCGGCCACTTCGCTCGCAATTTTGCGCGCGTAGGAACCGCGCCGCAAACTACCCACCAGAATTGAAATCTTCATAAGTATCCCGCGCTTTTCACTCGTATCTTGACTGGGTGTGCCGCGCCCGGCCGCCGCCACAGGCGCCGAAGCGGACGCTGCCACCATCATAGGCTAGGCCCGCTTGCGGGTGTAGAGCACCACCCCACCCACGCAGAGGAGGGCCAGGGTGACCGCGAGGGGGTCGATAACCTCGGAACCGGAATGGGCAAGGTTATTCCCGAGTTTCTTACCTTCACGTTCCAGCTGGGCGATTTGCTCGGGCGATAGCTCGCAAGGCTGACCATCGGCAGTGCGGCCTTCCCACACCGTTTCGGTGCCGCCACCGCTGGAACCGAACCACTGCTGGCCCACCAGCTGTCCGAAGGTACCCGATTCGAAAACGGCCATCTTGCCGGGTCCGGAAACGCTGGTGACGCTCAGGGTAAGTTCGCCGGTGGTCGCTTCGCGGAAGCTGGGATGCTGGGTATTCGCACCCAGCCACGGCACTCCGGAGACCTGGCTGGAGGAAATCATGTAGATGCGCTCGCCGGCGCCGGCCACGAAATCGATGCCGGCCGGCGCGGTGGTGGCCGCGGCCTCCCCCAAGCCGAAGCTCAGGGATGCCGGGTCGAGCCACTGCCCGGAATTATCGTCCTTGACGGCGGCGCGCAGCTGCCCGCCGTCCACCACCGCGCCCAGGTCATAGTGGCCGCTATTGGCGGTGCCATTTCCCCCGACGTTGAAAGTCAGGGTGGTGGTGGTTGATAGGCGGGTGCCGTCTTTCGCGGTGGCGTTCAAGGCCAGGCCCACCGTGTAGGTACCCGGCTGGGTGAAGACCCAATTGGGATGCACGTGGGTATTGGCCGGGATCGTATGCGAGCCGCTGGCACCGCCGCTCGCGGTACGTTCCACCGGGGTGGGGATGCAGACCGGCGCGGCGGGCGCTTGCGCTGCTTGGCCGGCCGGAGATTGGGGCGCTTGAGCCGCGGGCGCCTGGCCCGAGGGTGCCTGCGTAGCGCCGCCGCCCGGTGCCGGGGCACCGTTCGCACCGCCCGCGCCGTTCGCGCCATTGGCACTGTTCCCACCGTTCGCACCATTAACTCCACCGGTCGGGGTGCCACTCGGAGCCGCACCGCTTCCCCCATTGCCAGCTCCCGGGGCGGAGGATCCGCCGCCCGGAGTAGATGAATCGCCCGGCGCGCCAGCGGCGCCGTCGTTCCCACTACCGGAACCGCTACCGGAGCCACCGTTATCGTGACCCTGCGCGGCCGCAATCGCGGCGTCGCCCACCGCCCAGGTGTACGTGCGCGCGGGCGCGGTGAGGGTACCGCCGGGGGTATCCACTTCGGCCCGCACCGTCATGCGGTAGGTACCGGGCGCGGAGAAGAGCCAATTCGCGTGCTGGTGCGCGGGTTCGGGCTGGGCGATCACGCTGCCGGGCGCCATTTGGAAGCTCGGAACTCCGGCCGCGTCGCGCAGAATCGGGTTGAGGGTGGCGAAATTCGTTTCCCACAGGAAGACCTTGCCGGGGCCTTCGAGTTGCTCCACCACGAAACGTACCGCTGTACCGCCCAGCTGGCGCGCCGCCCCGGAATCCCAGCCAGGCCATACAATTCCGGCCTGCTGCACCTGGTCAAGCAGAAAGCCGGGTGTACCCAGCTGCGGAACCGCTGCAGATTTGGTAGTAAAAGTTTTCTCCACCACGCCGACCACGGTTTCTTCAGGGGCACGCTCCACCCCGGTGCCGGTGGCGTCTTCTTTGAGATTGAGGGAGATGGTGCCGTCTGTATCTGCGGCGATATTGAAGAGGTCCATATGCCCGGAGGTGAGAACGGTGGGCTGCCCGGCCCCCGCCCCCGCGGGCGCTGCCGGCGCCGGTGCAGCCTCGGCGGCAGGAAGGAATGCTCCCCACCCGGCTAGGAGCGCCGCCATGGCGCCCGCCAGCCCCGCCGCAGCACGCCGTGTGAGTGCTGTCATGACTTTCCTTTCCTTGCAGTACTTGCGCCACCTAGCCTATTTGATAACAATAATGATTATCAATAAGGGGTGATGTGGTTGTCTCTCACCCGGACTGCCGCACACCGAAACGGAAAGAGACAGAATGGCACGACGCCTCCTCGCGGCCCTGGCCGCCGCCGCGCTCACCGCCGGAATAGTTCCGGCCGCAGCGGCCGCCCCGGATGACGGAAAGATTGTCACAACGACGGCGCATGTGGACGCCCCCAAAGTTTTTTGGGAAAACGGTACGTTCGTGCTGAAAAATGAAGCCTATGACGAGCTGTATCCGCTGGAGAAGACCGTCAATTGGGTCGGGCGCGGCTACGCGCGCAGTGGCTCGAATCAGGGCGGGCAGCAGTATATTTTCCTACCCCCGGATAATGAAGCTTACGGGCACCTGCGCAAGGTGGCCGAACGC
The DNA here is from genome assembly GCF_000411135.1 of Actinotignum schaalii FB123-CNA-2. Taxonomy (GTDB): domain Bacteria; phylum Actinomycetota; class Actinomycetes; order Actinomycetales; family Actinomycetaceae; genus Actinotignum; species Actinotignum schaalii_A. The sequence continues at coordinate 317,838 of NZ_KE150262.1, forward strand.
TGGTATTCCGCGCCGGGCATGCCCAGCGGCCCCTTCCCCATCTGGGCCGGTTTCGGTGCGGATGCCGGCATTCCGGTGGAGCAATTCCGCAACGGCACCTTCGCCCTCGAGCTGACCAAGTTCGACGGCCCGGGGCGCATGGAAGCCTTCATGACCAATATGGATCTTTACCTCCCGCTGTTCTCCAGCCACGAGACGGGGAGGCGGGTCTCCTACCTGGTGCCCGGCAGCCACACCCATAACGAGACCGCTTTCACCAAGCCGGGGCGCTACACCCTGACCTACCGCGCCATCGCACGCGGGGTGGACGGCAAGATTATCGCCTCGCAGGAGATTCCGTTTGTGTGGCAGGTGGGTGGTACCCGCCCGGCCAAGGAGGCGGGTCCCGATCTGGCTACCGCGTTCAACGCCGCCCCCACCGGGGATACGTCCGGTTACCGTTTCTCCCTCGCCCCATACGAGGGCCGCGAGCATGACGCGGATGACCAGCTCACCGAGCTGCGTTTCGATGCCGGTTCGGAAACGGTGGCGGGGAAGGTGCAGTTCTTCCTGGATGGTTACTTCCTAGCCGAGGTGCCGGTGGAGAAAGGGCAGGCGCGCTGGGCGGAGATGATCGGCTCGGGTGCTTCGAATTTCCAGGCGGTTTTCGTGCCCGGCACCCCGGGAACGGGCGGCACGGCCGGCACGCCCAAGGCCGACGGCGCAGCTAATTCGGCTCCCGGCGCTCAGGCCACCACCGGGGCCCGCTGGGTTTCCGCCCCGGTCTCCTACGCCTTTGGCGATGCGGAGGCCAGCACCTCGGAGAGCGCCGCTCAGCTGCCCGAGCCCCATTCGCAGGACCCGGCGCCGGCCATGGAGGGCGGGGAGTATACGCCGTCGTCCTTCGATTACACGGTGCGCACGGAAAAGACGGCCACCGGAAACGTGACCACCTCGGTTGCTTTTGCGGATCCGAAGGTGCGCGCGTACGTGCACGGCGGTTACTACGCGAAAGCGGAGGATAAGTACCCCGATTGTGAAGTGAATATGGTGACGGATTCGCGGGGCGTGGCCACCGTGACCCAGGGCGATTCCTGGTGCGAGGGCTACCATCTCAAGCTCAGCATTGACCCGCATCCGGAAGTGAATATGAGCGCGGCCGCCGACGTGCACTTCGGCACCATGGATCTGAGCGCCCCGCAAAGCTATTCCGGGCGGCTCGCCGCAGCTCCCGCGATTGGTACCGGCACCCAACCGGCCCCCGCACCGCAGCCTGAGCCGGCGCCGGAGCCTGAGCCCGGGCCGAATCCAGCGCCGAACCCTAGCCCGAATCCTGGGCCGAATCCGCCCGCGCCGGCGCCCACGCCTTCCGTTTCGCCTAGCGCTCCCGCACCAGCTCCCGCACCGAAGCCCGCCCCGTCGCGCACCATTTTGCGCCGCGGCCACGTGGATCTGCAGGCGATGCCGGGTGAGGGCGGCCCGGGCGTCGCCCTCAAGGACGACACCCTCGAGCACGCCACCACCTCGGTGCAGCGCGATGTGAGCACGGTGGCGCTGGCGGTGCCCGATTCGGCGAAGTCCCCGCGAGCGAAGGGCGCGGTTTTTGATTTCCTTGGCGCGGAGGGCGAGCGGCTCTACCAGCTGCCCCAGAACTGGGATCGTTCGCATATTTGGCCCGGGTGGTCCACGGAGAGCTACCGCAAGCCCACGCGTTTCCACGTGGAGCCGGAGTCGATTCCGGCCGGCGCGCAGTATCACGCCTACGCGCTGAGCGGCTTCGGGAACGTGGATCGGCTTTTCGACACCTCGCGCACCGCTCTTGACCTGCCCGATCCCACACATCAGCACGCCGGGTGGGCCTTCACGCAGCCGGGCGTGTACGTGTTGCGGGTGTGGTACGACGACGCCGCAGCCGCGCCGGAAGCTTCCGGCGCGGGCGGGGCCAATCGGGCGGGCCGCCTAGTTTTCTTGGTCGGGGATGAGACGATCGCCGGTTACGAGCAGGGCACCGTGAGCATCCCCGGCGATCCCGCCGCTCCCGAACCGGGCGGTGCGGATCATCCCTCCGTGGATCCCAATCCGGGTGGGAAGCCCAATCCGGGTGGTGGGAATCCTGGCGGCACGCCGAATCCGGGTGGAAACCCTGGAGGTAACCCCGGAGATAACCCGGGCGGCACCGTTAATCCGGGTGGTGCGCCCACGCCGGGCGCCACTCCCGCACCGCAGCCGTCGGCCACACCCGGAACACCGGGGGGCATTAGCACACAGAAACCGAATCCGCGGCCGGGCATACCCGGCCCTGGAAATAATCCCGGGAATAAGCCGCTAACCCCGGGCGGGCCGCCCGCACCCGCTCCGCTTCCGGAGAATCCCGGGGCGAAGGCGCTGCCGCCGAGTGGCAACGCACCGCTCAGCCCCGGTGGCGGCGCCACCCTCACGGGTAACCGGGTAGTTGGCGCACCACAGGCCGCTGGCGGCGGGGCACCGCGCCCCATCTCCCCCGCTCCGGCGAAGGCCGGTGGGCCGGCGGCCGGGAAAGCGGCGGCTCCCTCCGCTACTCCGTCGGCGAGTGCCACGCCCGGTGCTGGCACGCCCTCCGGTTCCGCCTTCGTTGGCATGCCCAATGGCGCGGCGGGCCAGGGCAATCAGGCGGCTGCCGGCGCAAATGCCGATGCTTCGGCGAGCGGCTGGGATCGGAGCATTAAGCTGAGCACCCTGGCGAAGATCATGGGCGTGATCGCTTTGTGTGCCCTGTGCCTGGGCGGCGGCGTCGCCCTGGAACGCCACCGGCGCAAGTAACGCACCTATGAACGGACCGGGCCACTAAGGCCCGCCCCTACACCCCGGCGCACCCGAGACCGGATGCGCCGGGGTGTAGTCTGTTTTTGGCTGGGCAAAGGCGTCGGCCATACGTGAAGGAGATGATCTCAGGTGAGTGAGAAGATTACCCAAACCGCGGGCCGTGACCAGCTGGGAGATTTCGCCCCGCTTTTTGCCGAGCTCAATGACGACGTTCTTTTTGGGCGGGTGTGGAATCAGCCCGCGCTGTCTCTCAAAACGAAGTGCGTGGTGACGGTGGTGGCTCTCATGGCTTCCGGGATCACGGATTCTTCGCTGCGCTATCACCTGGAGAACGCGAAGAATCACGGGGTGACTCGGGAGGAGATCGCTGCGATTGTCACGCATGCGGCCATGTACGTAGGTTGGCCGAAGGCTTGGGCGGTTTTCAATCTGGCGAAGGATGTGTGGAGTAGTGATGCCGAGGCTGCGGGTGCGGATGGTAGCGCTGGCGCCAATCCTGGCACGGATGCGCTAAGTGCCAAGGAACGCCACGCGCGCGAATGCCTCTTCCCCATCGGTGACCCCAATGACGGTTTTGCTCAGTATTTCATCGGGCAGAGCTACCTCGCGCCGGTCTCCACCAGCCAGGTTCCCATGTACAACGTGACGTTCGAGCCGGGCTGCCGCAATAACTGGCATATTCACCACGCCTCCAGCGGCGGCGGCCAAATCCTTATCTGCGTGGCCGGCCGCGGATTCCACCAGGCCTGGGGGCATCCGGTGGAAGAAATGCTGCCCGGGGATGTGATCAATGTGCCGGCGGGCACCAAACACTGGCACGGGGCCGCGCCCGATAGCTGGTTCTCCCACCTGGCTGTGGAGGTTCCCGGCACGGACACCTCCAACGAGTGGCTTGAGCCGGTGAGCGATGCGGAGTATGCGCGGCTGACTGCGCGAGGCTGACCTCCCAAAATTCACACCTCATCCATCGAAGATTACCGGGCGGGTGGTATTTTTCTGAGCTGTACTTCGCATGTACGACATATGCACTACAGCTCTGAAAACACATGCCTCCCCCGCAGGGTGTGATGTGATTATTGAGGTCAGTGGGAAAATACCATCATCGGGATTGCCACGTGAGGAATCTGGACCGCTTCGAAAGCACATCAGCTTTAACGAGGTGTGGGTGCGTACCGCAGAAATCTGCAATACGCACCCACACCTATGTAAATATGCCTACGCGTGCGGCAGTCACACCCGCCGCCCGCGCACCCGCTCCGCGAGCGCGCCGCGCGAAGAACTACGCCTTCTGCTTCTCCACCAGGGCCTGCAAAGCCTTGGTGTCCAAGCCGGAGAGTTCGTCCACGAGCAGCTGGCGCTCCAGGCGCTGGAGGTCACGCAGCGGCAGCTCGGACAGGCGCGCGATAATCTCCTGGCGTTCGTCGTCCGGGGCGAGCTGCGGGGCCGGAGCCGCGCTGGGAGCCGAAGCACCCGCGGTGGCAGAGCCCCCGCCCTTGGGTACCGTCGTCGTAATAGAAACAATGGCGAGCAGCAAGAACACCAAAGAAACACCCAAGGCGACCATCGCGGCCAGGCGAATCGAGGAGTTATCCGTACGCCCGGACATCGCGATCACTTCCGGCACCGGGGCGCCCTGCAGCCCGTAGAAGACCGCCAGCGAAATCGCGGTACCGATCGCCCCACCCAGCGAGGAGGCCATCTTGTAGATACCCGAACCGGAACCGGCCTGGGAAGCCGGCAGGTTCGAGAGCGCCGCGTCCGTGGACGGGGTGGCGTAGAAAGCCAAGCCCAGGCCGAAGAGGCAGTAGGCGATTACCGCCATGAGCACGTACTGGCCGATAAGCAGGTGCGTGGTCATGAGCAGCCCGCAGGCCACGATGGTGATGAGGCAGCCCCAGATCATCGGCTTGCGCGGCCCGAAACGCTGGAGGAGTTTCTCGCCGATACGGATGAAGGCGATAATGCACACGCCGTAGCCCAGCGAAAGCAGGCCGGCATCGAAAGCGGTGTAGAGCGAACCGTCCGCCTTGTGCCCGGCCAGCTGGATGACCTGCTGGCTAATAATAAGCATGCCGATGGTGCCGTTTACCAGGAAGTTGGAGATCGTGGCACCCGTGAAGGTGGTGTTCTTGAAAAGCGCGAAATCAATGAAGGGGTTCGCCTGCTTGCGTTCCCACCCGAAGAAGAGCGCGTAAGAAACCACCGCGAGCGCGGTGAGCAGAAGCGTTGCCGCGCTGCCCCAGCCGAGTTTCGAGCCGTAGAGCAGCACGATCATGAGCCCGAGGGTGCCGGCGATGAAGAGCACCAGGCCGATGGCGTCGAAGCTCTTGCGCGGGCCGGTGCTTTCCACCCGGTTTTCCGGGGTGCCCAGGATCATGAGGAAGGCGAGTACGGAAATAATAATCGAGGCGATGAAGATTCCGCGCCAGCCCACGAATTGCACCACGGTGCCGCCGAAAATCGCGGCCAGGCCGGAGCCACCCCAGGAACCAATCGACCACATGGACACCGCGCGCTGGCGGGCCGGGCCATCCCAGTAGGCCTTCACGAGGGCCATCGAGGCCGGCATAATGCAGGCCGCACCCAGGCCCTGGATCGCGCGCCCGGTCAGCAGCAGCGGCAGCGCCACGCCCCCGGCCGCGAAAATAAGCAGCAGCGAACCGGCGGCGTTGAGCACAATCCCGAGGAGGGTGATGCGTACGCGCCCGATCTTATCGGCCAGGCCGCCCATGAGCACCATGAAGAGGCCGGAGAACAGGCCGGTAATGGACACCGCGAGGTTCATCCCGGCCGCGTCCACGCTGCCGAGGTCCTCCATAATATTGGGTGCCACGGTGGCGGCAGTTCCGGCGAACAGCCAGAAGGTCACCACCGCGAGGACGATGCCCCACAGCAGTTTTTCGGTGCCGCGGTAGCCGGTTTCTTGCGGCGGGTTACCGGCCGGCGCCTTTGCGCCATTGGTGGTAGCCATAGTTTTATCCTTTGTCATCGTGGAAATGTGGTCCCGCTAGTCCCGCGCCAGCCAGGCGAGCGCGGCAACGGCCGCGGCTTCGGTGCCGGTGGCGAGGGTGGGTTGGAGAACCGGCCCGAAGGCGGGGTTGTGGTTGGGGTAGGTGGGCGCGCCTTCCGCGAATCCACCGAAGCCCCAGTAGGTGTAGGGAATCCCGAAGGCGTCCGGGATCACGCTGAAATCTTCGGAAGCCGATACTTCGCCGCAGTCCATCACGCGCTCTTCCCCGAAGTGTGCCAGGAATGCCTGGGTGACCTTGGCGGTAGTTGCGTCGTCGTTATTAGTAAGCGGGTAGGAATCGTAGATCTCAAATTCCGGTGCCTGCGGGGCGCGGGCCGCTTCACATTCGGCCGTGACGGTGCGCTTAATGCCATCAAGGAGCTGTTCGCGCACGTCCATGTCATACGCGCGAATATTAATAAGCAGGGTGGCCGTGTCCGGAATAATATTTGATTTGCTCCCGGCGTGGATGGAGCCCACGGTGAGCACCGCCATCTTGAAGGGATTAATCTCGCGCGCCACCACGCTCTGGAGCCGGGTCACCACGGCGGCGGCCAGCACCACCGGGTCAATACTCAGATGCGGCATGGAGCCGTGCGAGCCCTTCCCGTGCAGCGTCACCTTGACGGAAGCGCCGGTGGAGAGAATCGCCCCGGCGTGGGTGCCTACCTGCCCGGCGCGCATCGGCCCGGCCAGCACGTGCTGCCCCAGAGCCACAGCCGGCGCCGGAATTTTATCGACCAGGCCGTCGGCCACCATGGAGCGCGCCCCGGCCGCGGTTTCTTCCCCGGGCTGGAACAGCGCAATATAGGTGCCGGCCCAGGCCTCGCGGTTTTCCGCGAAAATACGGGCCGCGCCCAGCGCGCAAGAAATGTGGAAATCGTGGCCGCAGGCGTGCATGGCCGGGACTTCATTGCCGTCCGTGTCCGTGCGCGTCTGCGTGGATGCGTACTCGAGCCCGGTCGCTTCCTTGACCGGGAGCCCGTCAATATCGGCGCGGAAGAGCACCGCGGGCCCCTCCCCGTTTTCCAGCACACCGACGACGCCGCCGCCGATCCGCTGCGTTGCGTACCCGAGGCGCGTCAGTTCCGCGTCGATAGTGTCACAGGTTTCTTTTTCCTGCATAGAGAGTTCGGGATGCTGATGCAGGTGGATATAAAGCTCTTCTTGCCAGGGGGTGAAAGAATCCACCGCCTCTTTAATGTTGATCATGAATCACCTTTCCGCCAGGATAGGGCGGGACCGCCATCGTTGCGAATGCGTGGAAGTAGCGGCCGACCCTATCTGCGCCTTGTGCCCGGCTCACGCGCCGGGTCTACTTCAGATAGTAGCGGTAAAAGCACCTCGCGTGCCGCGCCGGTACGCTTAATGCATGGCTACTATTTTTGTGCGGTGCGACGACGCAACCGCGCCCACGCTCACGTTCGATACTCAGGCCGGTGGAGCGAATGCAGCCCCGTTCGGGGAAGGCGATGTGCTCCTCGATATTTCCTGGTCTTCCCTCAATTACAAAGACGCACTCTGTCTGAAAGGCGACCGGGGTGTGGCCCGCATCAGCCCGCTTATCCCCGGCATTGACGCGGTGGGGACGGTGCGGGAAGCCGGCCCGGATAGCCCGGTGCGCCCGGGGCAGCTGGTCACTGTGAACGGGGCGGGTCTGGGCGAATTCCGGCACGGGGGCTACACCCCGCAGCTGCGGGTGCCCGGAGATGCCTGCGTGCCGGTGCCGGAAGTGTTCAGCGCCGCGCAGGCGGCAGCCCTGGGAACGGCCGGGTATACGGTGGCGCTGTGCGTGCTAGCGCTTAGTGATCACGCGGTGGCGCACGACGGCCCCGTTGTGGTGACCGGGGCGAGCGGCGGGGTGGGCAGTATCGCGCTCCATCTCCTCGCGCGGCTCGGCTACGAAACGGTGGCGCTCACCGGGCGGGCGGAGCGCTTCGGGGATTTCCTGCGCGGGCTCGGGGCAAGCGAGGTGCTTGAGCGCTCGGAATTTGAGGAGCCTTCCGCGCGCCCTCTCCAGAAGGCCCGCTTCGCGGGCGGGGTGGATGCCGTGGGCGGGCAGGTGCTCGCGAATCTACTGGCGCAAACCCGCTGGGGCGGGACGGTGGCTGCCTGCGGCCTGGCTGGCGGAACCGCACTACCCACCACGGTACTACCCTTTATTTTGCGGGGCATCACCCTGGCCGGGGTGGATTCAGTGCGGGCCCCGCGGGCGCTGCGCCTGCGCGCCTGGAAACTGCTGGCCGAGCACGTGGACACGAGCGTGCTCGATTCTCTCACCCACGTGATTGAGCTGGCTGATGTTCCCGCAGCTGGGCGCGAGCTGCTCGCCGGCCAGCGTTACGGGCGCACGGCGGTGCGGATCAACCTGTAGCGGGTAAAATAACTAAATATGATTGACCAGCGCACTGAAGGCTCAAAGGTTTCTATTATTGGCGCCGGGGCGGTGGGGACTTCCCTCGCCTACGCAATGCTCATCAAAGGCGTCGCCCGGCATGTTGTTCTCCAAGATATCAACGCACAAAAAGTACATGCCGAAGCCCTCGATCTTATGCACGGCGGCCAGTTCATGCCGACCGCCAAAATTGAGGGCACCGATAACGTGGAGGCCACCGCGGATTCCGATGTCATCGTGATTACCGCCGGGGCGCGCCAGCGGCCGGGCCAGTCCCGCCTGGACCTTGCGGGCGCGAGTGTGGCGATGATGCGCTCCATTGTTCCCCCGCTGGTCGAGCTCTCCCCCAACGCGATTTTCGTCATCGTCGCCAATCCTGTGGACGTGGTCACCCAAGCCGTCCTTAAAATCTCCGGGCTGCCGCCCGCACGCGTTTTCGGGACCGGTACTGTGCTGGATTCTTCGCGGCTGCGCCAGCTTATTTCGCAGAAGTTCCACGTGGCAACCTCGAATGTGCATGCTTATATGTGCGGCGAACACGGGGATTCCGAGACTCCCATGTGGTCGATGGCCTCGATTTCCACGGTGCCGATCCGCGAATGGGAACTGCGTTCCGGCCCGGTCACCGATGAACTCCTCGACGGTATCGCCGACCGCGTCATCAACGCCGCCTACGAAGTGATCGAAGGGAAAGGCTCCACGAATTACGCCATCGGACTGGCGGCCTCCCGGATTATCCAGGCGGTGCTGCGCGACGAACGCGTGGTACTCTCTGTTTCCCGCCTCATGACCGGGTGGAACGGAATTTCCGGGGTGTGCATGTCCGTGCCCACCATCGTGGGGGCGCGCGGCGCGATCCGGCAGATCGATATGAAACCATCAGATGCGGAACTGGAATCCCTACGGGCCAGCGCCGCGCAGATCCGTGAAGCGCTCTCGAACCTCGAGGGTATGGGCGACGACGCCTGAGCCTAGCGGCAGGAGGGACTGTGGCGCGCACGGGTGCGGCGAGCATCGCGGACCTGAGCCGGCCGGCCGATGAGCTGGCCCCGCTGCTGCTGGGCGCGGTGATAGGCGACGGCGCCGTGGCGGTGCGCCTGACCGAGGTGGAAGCCTACCTCGGGGCGGAGGATCCTGCCTCGCATGCTTTCGCCGGGCCCACCCCGCGCGCCCGCGTTATGTTCGGGCCACCCGCCCACCTTTATGTCTACCTCAGCTACGGCATCCATCGCATCGGCAATATCGTGTGCGGGCCGGATGGCCAGGCCAGCGCGGTGCTTTTGCGCGCCGGGGAGGTTGTGGCCGGGCTGGAGGAAGCCCTGCGGCGCCGAACCCGGCCAGGCGCCGCTCCGCCCGCGCGCCAGGCCCTGGCGCGCGGGCCGGGCAACGTGGGCCAGGTCCTCGGTTTGGATACTTCCATGAGCGGGCTGCCGCTTACGGTGCGGGATGCGGATGGCGGGGTGCTCGATCCTGCCATCACTCCCGATCCCGCCGGATTATCGGAGCGGTGCCTGTGGCTGGAGTTGCCACCGGCGCCGCTACCCTACCGGGTGGGTCCCCGCATTGGGATTTCCCGCAATACAGATGCGCCTTTGCGCTTCTGGCTGCCCGGGGATCCCACCGTGAGTGGGCGGCGTTGAGAAAGCACCCATCCTGAAGAGATCCCCCCCGGGTGCGCCGGATCCGGAGGGAGGCCCGGCTTGCGCATTAGGATCGCTGGGCCAGCAGAAAGACCGCGACGGAGCGCGCTGGCACAGTAACGGTGCCGCCGATAAGCGTGGCGGCGCGAACTGCGTCGTCGTACCCATGACGCTGAATGGGCGACAGCGCGTAGGTTTCCGTGACGCCCTCGATTTTTTCCGTGATGGGGCGCGGGGAGGCGTTGAAGGCGATGATGATGCCGTCGAGCTGCGGGTCGATATCCGGGCCGGCGGTATCGTCGATGCGCATAATGATGAGGCCGGGGGTGGCGCCCGGCCCACCGTTGGGGAAAGTGACTTTCGCGCGGATGAGCTCCGCGCTCCCCAGGGTGAGAAGCGGGCTGGAGTGGCGCAGGCGCAGCAGGTCGCGGGCGATGGCGGCCGCGCGGGCGATCTGTTCCGGGCTGGGGCACAGCTCGGTGCGCGCCAGCAGCGGCCTCATGACCGGCCAGGATGCCTCGTTGCGGCTGGCGGGCGGGAGGCCCACCCCGAAATTATTACTCTGCCCGGAGAAATCCAGGCGGTTGAAATGGTCCCCGGAATTATAGGAATCCCGGTCCAGGGACTTCGAGCGGAGCAACTCGGTGCCCGCGTGCCAGAAAGCCGGGGCCTGCCCGAGCGCCACCGTGGCCAGGGAGAGCAGCGCCATCCGGATACGGTCATCGGTACTGAGGGAAAGCGGCAGTTTGTAAGCGCCACTATCCCACAGGGTTTCGTTATCATGCGCGTCCACGTAATTGACGGCTTCCTGGGGTTGGGAGGCGAAACCGGCGGGCCGTCCGCCGTAATCCAGCTCGGCTCCGCTTTTCCATTCCCCGGTGTGGGTGAGGAAACTAAAATCGCGCAGGGCCCCGGCCAGGGAGAGTTTGACCAGGTCGGTGGCGTACCCGAGGCGTTCGTGGTTCTCCTGCGGGGAGCACGGGCTGTGGCCATTCGGGTCGGTGAACAGGCCGGTGCCGTAGCCCTGATGGTGGCGTTTATCGGAATCGAAAGGCCCGCCACCGTTGAGGGCATCACGCAGGCGATCATTAAAAGCCCCGATACCGGTACCGTTCATCTCCAGCTGGGTGGCCTGGCGAAAACGCGCGTTATCGGCCACCTCCCCAAAATTCCAGCCCTCCCCGTAGAGGTAGATGCGCGCACCGTCAACGCCATCCCGCTCCACCGTCAGGGAATCGAGAGCGGCGCGCACCGCCTCCATATTCGCCCGCGAATGGTGGCCCATGAGATCGAAACGGAACCCGTCCACGCGATAGTGCTTGGCCCACAGCACCACCGCATCCACCATGAGTTTCTCCGCCATAAGATTTTCGGTCGCCACATTCGGGCAGCAGGTGGACGTAGCGATAGTGCCGCGCGCGTCCAGACGGTAATAATAACCGGGCACCACTTTATCGAGAACGGAGACGGCATCCCCGCCGGCTGCGGCCGTGTGGTTGTAGACCTGATCTAGTACGACGCCGAGGCCAGCCGCATGCAGCCCTCCCACCATGGCACGGAACTCTTTGATGCGTGCCCCGCCATTGAGCTCCACCGCGTAGCTACCTTCCGGTGCCAGGTAGTGGAACGGATCGTAGCCCCAGTTATAGGCATCGGAATCCGCCACCGCGCTCACGGCCTGCTGCTGGGCCGGGGAATCCGGGCCGGCCTGCGGGATGCGCGGGGTCTTCTGGTTCTCGGGGCGTTCGGGAATGGTGGCGATATCGAAGGTGGGGAGGAGGTGAACGGTGGTCATTCCGGCCTCGGCCAGGGCGCGCAGGTGGCGCATCCCGGCCGAGTCTGGCAGCGTGAAGGCACCGTATTTCCCGCGCAGGTGATTGGGAACGGTGGGATCCGACATTGAAAAATCCCGTACGTGCAGCTCATAGATAGTGTGGGCAGCCGGGTTGGTGAGGGTGCGCCGCGGGGCGGTGCGCCAGAGTTCTGGCTGGTAGGCCGGGTCGTCCAGGTCCACGAAAACGGCGCGCTCGGAATCCACCGTGAGGGCCACCGCGTAGGGGTCGGTCACCCGGTAGGTAACGACGGCGCCCATCACGGGATCAACCACCTCGACCTCAAAAAGATAGCTGGCGTTCTTCCAGGCCGGAGTACCGCTGGCGTGCCAGATACCCAGCTCATCGCGGGTCATGGCGTGCGTGGTGGTGCGCGCGGTGCCGGGGGCAGCGGTGCGCGCGGCGGAGTGGGTGGCGGAGTCAACGTCTTCGTGTGCATCCGCCACCTCGATACGAACCTGGCGGGCGGTGGGCGCCCACAGCGCTACCGCGGGCACATCCCCATCCCATGTCACCCCGAGGGCAGCCTGGCGGGCACCCGCGTAAAGATCATCAATCATCCCGGCAATCTGCACCCCGGTGAGAGCGCTGAGTTCCCCGGCACCGTTACGGCGCGCCACCAGAAGCTGCCCGCGCAGCGCCTCACGCAACTGGTGGGAGGGCACGCCGCTCAGGCGCAGCGCGGCATAGCCGGACAGGTGTGCGCGCGTGGAAATAGCCGCGGCCGGGATACCGTCCGGATCCACCGCGAGGGTGCAAAGCCGCTTGATGCCGAGCTGTTCTGAGCTCCTATCACCACGCTCCCGATCCCCGAGCGTGCCGGCTCCATCCGGGCAGGCCCACAGCTCAAAGCGGTCACCCTCCGCTATCTGCTCCGCGGGCCAGGCAAGCAAAGATCGGTTAACTGATGGAGCGAGGAACTCCCCGGAGCCGACTAGCGCCTCAGAACTCCAGTGGTGGGTCATGGTGATCTCCTGTGAGCGGCAATGCGCGGCCAGTTTATCCGGTGGCAGATCTCACTCACAAGGTGAACGCATCTCCGCACCGCTCGCCTCAAGAATTAATATGGGCGGCGAGGAGGCATCCGATATGACATCTGAATCCGAATCCGCATCTCACCCAGCGCCGGTAGCTGAGCCGGGCCCGGCACCGGACTCCAGCACGGAACCCGCTCCCCGCCTGGTGGTGGGCGCGGCCCTGGTTGCTGACCTCACCAACCCCAGCGGGGTCCTGGCCACCCAGCGCTCCTACCCCGAATGGGCGGACGGCCTGTGGGAATTCCCCGGCGGGAAAGTGGAACCCGGGGAAACCCCGCGCGAGGCGCTACACCGGGAAATTTCCGAGGAGCTGGGCTGCGGTATTGATATCGGTAGGCAGCTGGCCAATCCCGATAGCCCGGACGGCTCCTGGGATCTCAGTTCCGGGGAGCACAATACCGGGCTGCGGATGATGGTGTGGCTGGCGCGTCCCTTCGGGGAGATCACCCTGGGTCCGGCGCACCGTGATGCTCGCGTCCTCACCGCCGCCGAACTCGAGAGCGTGGAATGGCTGCCCGGGGATGTCCAGATTCTGCCCGTGCTGCGCGCCGCCCTGGGTGGGCGCTAACCGAAGGCGCGGTGCGGGCCGCGGTGGGCAGGCGCTTGAGCTGCGCCGTCGTTCCTAAGATGACGCACGGCGCGCGGTGCCGTAACCTAGGAGGACGATCCCCAGCACAAGGAGAAGTCACGCATGAAACACGGCGCGCACGGCCCGGCGCGATGGCCGCTGTATTTCTTGCTCTTCGCCGCTGCCGTTCTCGCGGGCGTGCTCGCCCTAGTGGGAGTCTCGTATTTTTCTGGCGACGACGCCGCCGTGCCCGCGCCCACCACCGCGGGCCCCGAACCCGGGCGCAGCGCCTCCGCTAATCTCACCCAGCTGCGCAACCAGGTCCAGGAACTGAGCGCGGGAACCTGCCCGAATCCCGATACCGCTGCGGCTATTCTGGCCGATTACGCGAGCGCGGCGGCCGCGGGCGGCACGTACACCGCGGAGGCACCGCTCCTCAGCGAAGCTCTGCGCACCCTCTCCTCCAGCTGCGGGGCGGATTACACCGTGAGCTTGAGCGCGGCACTTGGCGATACTGCCGCCCCGGCGGATTTCCAATCTTTCGCGGCCTCGCGCCAGTGGTGGAAGCTGGTGCGCCCCGCCCCGCCGGAAGCCACCCGCCTGGAATCTTTCACCACCCCCATGAATAACGTGCGCTGTTCCCTCGACGAGAAAGCCGTCAATTGCACGATTTTCACCTATGACTACGTTTCCCCGCCCGGCTGCGAAGGCGAACCTGCCAATTACACCGTGGGTCTGACGGGCACCACCACCGCCGGGTGTTCCACCCAGGTGAGCACCGCCAAAGAGGTGCCCTACGGCAGCGTGGTAGCCGCGCACGGCTTCGCCTGCACCGCCGACCAATACGCCGGCATTTCCTGCTGGTCGGAGTTGACCGGCCACGGGTTTACGGTGCGGCGGGCCGCCGAAGAATTGTTCTAGCTGCCCCGTGCCAGCTGACCGTAACGGGTGCCTTGAAGCGGCAGCGTCGGGATCCTAGCTGCGGGCCAGCGCGCGCACGGCGGCAAGCACCCGGGTGCTACCTTCCGGTTCGGCCACGCTCACGCGCACCCCTTCGCCGAGCACCCGCACCAGTACCCCGGCATCCATACACGCATCCTCGAAACGCGCGGCGCTCACCCCGTGGCGAGCCAGTTCAGCCGCGGACATCCACAGGAAATTCGCGTGGGAGGTAGGCGTGTGCCAGTCGGCCCGGGAGAGCTGCTCGGCCAGTTCATCGCGGGCGCCGGCGAGCTGCGCGGCGCGTTCCAGCACGATATCCGCTTCGCTGAGAGCCGCCTGGCCGGCCACCTGAGCGAGACGATTCACGCCGAAAGGCGTGGCGATACGGCGCAGCGGTTCGGCCAGCGCGGGGCTGGTGAGCAGGTAGCCCAGCCGCAGCCCGGCCAGCGCAAAAGCCTTGGAAAAAGTGCGGGCCACCGCCACATTCGGGTACTGGCGCGCCAGTTCCTTACCGTTTTGTACGACGGCGCGGCTCGCCTGGCTCTCACCTACCGCGGGAGCGAAGTGGATATAGGCCTCGTCAAGGAGTATCGGAATGCGGGCGGGGACCCGGCTCAGGAAGCTAGCGAGCTCGGCGTGCGGAATGGTGGTTCCGGTGGGATTATTGGGCGAACACAGGAGGATAGCGCGGGTATTTTCCGTGATGGCGGCGACCATGGCTTCCAGGTCATGGGTGCCATCCGCGCGCAGCGGCACGCCCACGAAGCGCCCGCCCGCGGCAATGGTGGCGATGGGGTAGGCCTCGAAAGAGCGCCACGGGCTGACTACTTCGCCGCCCGGGGTGACCACGGCTTGCAGGAATTTTTCGATGAGGGCGGTGGAACCATTGCCCACCACGATGCCGGACGGATCCCAGTTCTCATAGGCCGCGAGCGCGGCGGTGAGCTGCGCGCAGGACATATCGGGATAGCGATTGAGCTCCCCACCCTGATCAACCGCGGCCGCGAGCGCGGCGGCCACCGCCGGGGTGGGCGGGAAAGGTACTTCGTTGCTGGAGAGCTTGACGCTATCGGCATTGCGGGGGCGTTTCCCGGCAACGTAGCTGGGCAGATCGGCTAATTCGGGGCGGAACCATTGCATTCTTCTATTGTGCACCATCACCGCGAGCCACCCCGGGGCCGTTCCGCGCCGCCCGCGCACCGGTGCCTCCATGCTGCGCACCGTGTCCGCCCGCACCGTGCTCCGTCCCCGCGCACCGTTATCCGGAACGGTGCGCCACTCCGCACGGGGCGCCGTAGGATGCGGGTATGGAGACCTTTGCGAAAACCGGCGATCCGGCCGAGATCTGGGGTGAGGCGCTTTCGCTGGCGGAGCTGGCCGAGGCCACGCCGAGTGGTGGGGCGCCCGTCGTGGCGCTGCTATCCACCGCCGCGGATCACGACCGCGGTATCTTGCGCGAGGAGCGCTTGCGCTCCGTGCGCCCCACCGCGGTGGCCGCCCGGGAATTCGGGGCGCGCCTGGCCCGCACCCACGCCTGGGATCCCACCGGGCACCGGATTTTCGGGCAGGCTCCCGGCGGCGCGGCGGATCCCTCCACCGCTCACCGCTCCCGACCGATCCGGCTGGGCTCCTGGGATTTACCGGTGGTACCGGCGAATTCTCCTGCGCGCAGCTTCGGGGAGTTCTACGCCGCGGATCGCATCGAACCCTATCTGCGCCCCGCCCGCGATAACGGGGCGCTGGAGGCGAGCGGCTCCCGCGCACTGGAGCAATTATGTGAACGCCTACGGACCGGCGCTTTCGATAGTCCCCAACCGGCCCTGGTGCGTAGCCCGGCCGCTCTGCTCCACGGTGATTTGTGGAGCGGCAATGTGATGTGGACGGAGCGCGGCGGGGTGCTTATCGACCCGGTTTCCCACGGCGGGCACGCGGAAACCGACCTGGCCACCCTCACGGTCTTCCGCGCTCCTTTCGTGGAGGACATCTACGCCGGCTATAACGAGGTATCCCCGCTTGCCTCCGGGTGGCAGCACCGCATCGGCCTGCACAGCCTCCATATTCTTATCCTCCACGCCGCGCTGTTCGGCGGCTCCTACGGCGCGGAAACCCTGGCCGCCGCCCGGCCCTACCTCTAAGCTCGGCTAGCCGGACGTGCGTATCTCGCCGGCGCTGGGCGCAGCGGTACATGGCGTGCGGTTCTGCTAGCGGCACGCGGATCTGCCAGAATAGAGCTATGAGTGAGCAGCGCGCGCCAGAATCAACTTCCACATCCACCCCCGTCCCGAATATTTCCGGGCAGCTTTCCCCCCTAGATGGCCGCTACGCCAGCGCCACCGCCCCGCTGCAGCCCTACCTGTGCGAGGCCGCGCTCAACCGCTACCGAATTCACGTGGAAGTCGAATGGTTGATTTTCCTGTGCGAACGCGCGGTGATTCCCGGGGTGGGGGCGCTGCCCGACAGCGCCGTCGTATATTTGCGGTCGCTTCCTGAAAAGTTCGACGACGCCGCGGCACGCGAGCTGGCTATCATCGAGGCGGAAACACGGCACGATGTCAAAGCTGTCGAATACTTCATCAAGAAGCGTATGGACGTAGGCGGGCTGGGTCACCTGCGCGAGATGGTCCATATTTTCTGCACCTCGGAAGATATTAATAGCCTGGCCTGGGCGCTGGGCGTGCGTGACGCGGTGCGCCGCTGCTGGTTGCCGCGCGCCTGGGGCCTGGTTTCAGATCTGAGCGAGCTGGCCCGCACCCACGCGGAGCTACCCATGCTGGCCCACACCCACGGGCAGCCGGCCTCGCCCACCACCGTTGGCAAAGAGCTCGCCGTTTTCGCGCACCGCCTGCACCGTTCCCTGCGCCGGGTGGAAGCCGCCGAATATTATGGGAAATTCTCCGGGGCCACCGGGACTTTTTCCGCGCACGCCACCGCGATTCCAGAGGCAAACTGGCCGGGACTGGCCCGCGATTTTGTGGAATCCTTAGGGCTGACCTGGAATCCGCTCACCACCCAGATTGAATCCTATGATGCGCTCGCCGATCTTTTCGACGATATCGCGCACGTCAATCGCATCGCCCATAATCTCGCCACCGATATGTGGACCTATATTTCCCTGGATTATTTCCATCAGAACCTGGCGGCGCAGGGCTCGACCGGCTCCTCGACAATGCCGCATAAGGTCAATCCCATTCGCTTCGAAAATGCGGAAGCGAATCTTGAGATCAGCTCCGGGCTTTTCGGGGTGCTCAGCCAGACTCTGGTGACCTCCCGGATGCAGCGCGATCTCACCGATTCCTCCACGAAACGCAATATCGGGGTGGCGCTCGGGCATTCCTACCTGGCCCTCGATAATTTGCGGCGCGGGCTGGCCGGGGTGGACCCCAATCCCGCCAAGCTCGCAGCGGATCTGGACGCGAATTGGGAGGTGCTGGGCGAACCGATCCAGCAGGCCATGCGGGCCGCGGCCCTGGGCGGTGCTGAGCATTTGGAAGATCCTTACGAGCGGCTCAAGGCGCTGACCCGCGGGAGGAAAGTCACCGCGGCAGATATGCGGGAATTTATAGCGGGCTTGGGTTTGCCAAAGGATATCGAGGAACGTCTTCTTGCTCTCACTCCGGCCGGGTACACCGGCCTAGCTGCCCGCCTCGTGGATTTCCTGGAGGACACGCCCGGGACCGCAGCCAGCTAAGCCTGCTAAGGTAGCCGGCAGGCCGCGCGGCAGCGCGGCGGCGTCGTCGTAACAAATACGGCATATATGCCGCACTTCGCGGCGTTCGCAACCGGAGGAGAAGCGTGAACGTAGCAGCATGGACGAGTGTCCTGGCGACCGCACCGGCGCCGGGCGGTGACCCGGGCGCGATGGGCGGGATCACCGGCTGGGTGGTCAGTGTGATGGACGCTATCGGCGGGTTCGGGGCGGCGCTTCTTATTGCGCTGGAAAATATTTTTCCGCCGCTGCCTTCCGAGGTGATTTTGCCGCTGGCCGGGTTCACGGCCTCCTCCCCCACCTCGAATATGACGCTTATCGGCGCGATTCTGTGGTGTACCGCAGGTTCGCTGGCGGGGGCCTGGCTGCTGTACGGGCTGGGCGCCTGGCTCGGGCGGGAACGCACCCGCAAAATTCTGCTGTGGTTCCCGCTCACCAAACAATCCGATGTGGATAAAACCGAGGCCTGGTTCGATAAGCACGGCAGTTGGACCGTGTTCTTCGGGCGCATGGTACCGATTTTCCGCTCCCTTATTTCACTTCCCGCCGGCGTGACGAATATGGGGATGCTGAAATTTACCGCGCTGACGGCGGTGGGCTCGGCGATCTGGAATACGATTCTGATTTACGCCGGTTACCTGCTCGGTGCGAATTGGACCATCGTGGAAGATTACGTCGGGATTTTCGCGAAGATCGTGGCGGTGGTCTGCCTGGTGATCGCGGTGGGATGGATTATTCACCGCGTGGTTGTGAACCGGCGCGGACGTTAGAAAGTGGAACCCTCAAGCAATTTCGGCTAAAAGTAGCGTAGAAGTCCGGCTAAAAGTAGGATAGAAACCCGGCTAATGGTAGCGTAGGGCGCCTGCTAACGGTAGGACAGCACTGCAAATGCCTCTCCGGGGTATGCGAATCTGGGCATATTTTGTGTCGGGGCCCTACGTTAGGATTGCCCCATGGAGATGATGGAGCGGGCTGAACACAGGCGTGATGCCGCTCTAGCCTGCCTGGATTCCGCCGAACAAGCAGCGCGCGGGCAGTTCTTCACCCCGCCGGCCGTTGCTGACATCATGGCACGGATGGCGCGGATGTCGCATTTGCCGGAATCTGGCGTGATCCGAATCCTTGATCCCGGTGCAGGAACCGGAATGCTCAGCGTTGCGGTGGCTAGTTATCTGCGCGCGGCCCACCCGAATCTCACGCTTGAGATCACCGCGGTTGAGAACGATCCAGTTCTTCTCCCCGCGCTGAGGGAAGCCCTGGCGGACTGCGCACACTTGGGTGCCACGGTCACGCTTGTGCCGGAAAATTACATCGAATGGGCTGCGCGTGCGGGGCAATATTTCGATCTCATTATTCAGAATCCTCCGTATCACAAACTCCGCGTGGGCAGCCCGGATGATGTAGCGCTGCGCGCGCATGGAATCCAGGTTCCTAACGTGTATGCGGCCTTCATGGCACTGGGAATTCGCCAATTGACGCCACGGGGCCAGATGGTGGTTATTTCGCCACGCTCGTGGATGAATGGCACCTACTATTCACGCTTCCGTAAGGATCTCGCCAGCAGGGTTTCCCTTGACGCCATTCACATCTTCGAGTCCCGCTCCCTGATTTTTGGGGATATGGATGTCCTGCAAGAGTCGATCATTATGTGTGTGAGCGCGGGAATCCAAGAGAATCGGATCCTCATCCGTTCTTCCATGGATGCTTACGCTCCGGTTCGTGAACGTACCGTATCAGCCGCGGAGGTCATCCGGTCCAACGCTATTTTTGTGCCGGCCTCGCAAAGCGATAGCGATGCGGTTTCCTGGATGGAAAGTTTCCCCTATACCCTGGCCGATCTTGGACTCAGTGTTTCAACTGGCAAGGTGGTTGGTTTTCGCCGCAAAGAAATAGTGCATCCCAATCCCAACCTTCACTCTCAACGCTTGATCTACCCGGCGAATATCGTCGATCACCGGGTTGTTCATCCGCGAGCCACACTGTCGAAGCCGCAGTGGATTAACCCGGTAGATAGTGCCGGGCTAAAACTGCTATGCCCAGCCGGCAGCTATGTGCTGGTAAAAAGATTCTCCTCCAAAGAAGAAGCGCGCAGGATTATATCGGCCGTTTGGACCAGCGCAGAACCCTCGGCTTTTGACAATAAGCTCAATTACATCCACGAATCCGGTGGCGGCCTCGATCCGGTGCTGGCCCGCGGGATCGCACTCTGGCTTAACTCCCCGCAGATTGATGCCTACTTCCGTGTTTTCAGTGGCCATACTCAAGTAAATGCCACCGATCTGCGCCTCCTGAAATTCCCAGACCGCCATGCGCTGACCACCCTTGCCCGGCAGAACGGCAATCCAGCGCTGAACGTACAGCACTTATGTGACGGGAGCGTAAAAGCAGCATGAGTACTTTAGAAGAAGCGCGCGCCATCTTGAGGGCTCTGGAATTCGACGACAAGCGCACAAACGCCATGTCCGGGCGTGCGCTCATGGCATTAGCCGGTGTAGATGCACACACACCCTGGGTAAAGGCAACCACCAAGAGGATGGGCGTGCGAGCCATCCTGGACTGGATGCGCGAAAAACTTGACTATCCGATTGCTGAAAACTCACGTGAAACAGTACGTAGGTTTGTTCTGCACCAGTTCATTGAGGCAGGATTTTGTCTTTATAACGACGACGATCCATCGCGCCCAACAAATTCGTCCCTGAATAACTACCGCCTCAACCCCGAAGCGGTACCTGCGATACGCCAATTCGGAACTCCTGATTTTGATGCTGCTGTTGCTGAGTACCTCGCCGATATGCCCGGGCTTGCTACGCGATATGCCCAAGCCAGAGAGCTCACTCGGATTCCTGTGACTCTCCCGAACGGAAAAGGCATAAGCCTCAAAGGTGGTGGGCAAAATACTCTCCTGAAAGCCATTGTTGAGGATTTCTGCGGCTTCTTCATTCCTGGCGGCGAAGTGTTGTACTTAGGAGATGCCGATTCGAAACTTCTGGTCTTCGACGAAGAGCGGCTGCGATTGCTCGGAGTTCAGCTCGATACACACGGAAAACTTCCCGATCTGATCGCCTATGACCCGGGTAAAAATTGGCTGTTCCTTATGGAAGCTGCTTCCACACACGGCCCGGTTGATCACACCCGCAAAAGCGAATTGTCACGACTTTTCGCCTCCTGTACAGCAGATCTCGTCTACGTATCCTGTTTTCCGGATTTAGTCACTATGCGCAGGTTCCTGACCGATCTTGCATGGGAAACAGAAGCGTGGGTCGCTACCGATCCAACGCATATGA
The DNA here is from genome assembly GCF_000411135.1 of Actinotignum schaalii FB123-CNA-2. Taxonomy (GTDB): domain Bacteria; phylum Actinomycetota; class Actinomycetes; order Actinomycetales; family Actinomycetaceae; genus Actinotignum; species Actinotignum schaalii_A. The sequence goes on from NZ_KE150262.1 coordinate 339,033, forward strand.
TTCATTTCAATGGCAAGCGATTCCTCGGGCCATACAATGAAACACATGGATAAAAACCACTCGAGCAGAAAGATTCGCCACTGCTGGGCTTGTGGATAAGCGGGAATAGCACCGCGTAGATTCGTGTTAAACCGGGTGCACCCCACCTCGGGGCCGAAGAAGGAGGCGCACCATGGCAACAGAAGAATTTGATCGCACTATCGAGCTGAAAGTCACCGGAATGAACTGCGAAAACTGCGTCAAACACGTGAGCGCAGAACTCGATGCTCTCCCGGATGTCAACAGCGTACTCGTCACCCTGAACCCGGAAGGCACCTCCTCGGTGCTCGTCTACACCCCGCATGATTTTTCCGACGAGGACCTCACAGCCGCGGTAGCCGAAGCCGGCGACTACACCGTGACCGAGATCATCCGCTAAATACCACTCGCTCGCACATATTTTTAGGCACCCGCTGCCGTGATAAGCACCCGCTACCGCGGACCACCACCCGCGGCAGCCCACCTAAGTGCGCCCACGTAAGGAGATTTTTCTGTGTCCGAGCCCCCACAGGCCGCAGCTGCGCCGTCGTTCCACACCGCACGGAACACCACGAGCACCGCGACCGAAAATCTTGACGCCGCCCCCGTTGCCGAAGTAAACCTCGCGATTTCCGGGATGACCTGCGCTTCCTGCGTGGCGCGCGTGGAAAAGAAACTCAATAAAATGCCCGGAGTACGCGCCTCCGTCAACCTCGCCACCGACGAAGCCCGCCTCGAACTCAGCGAAACCGGGGCGCAGCTGGAGACCGCCGATTTCCTCACCCAGGTGAGCGCGGCCGGATACGAAGCCCGGCTCATTTCCCGCACGGACCTCACCCCCACGGCCGGGAGCGGTACCACTACAAGCGCGGGCGCCCGCGCGGGCACTACCGATCCGCACGACGCCGCACACCCGGCCATCACCAACTCCAACACGCACGCCGAATCGGTTCGCGCAGCAGCCGCTACGCGTGAAGCAGCCGACGCCCAGGCAAGCGCCCGCATCGCCTCGCTGCGCCAGCGTTTCTGGATCTCGCTAGCCCTCTCTATCCCCGTGGTGGCGCTCTCCATGATCCCGGCCCTGCAATTCCCGTACTGGCAGTGGGTCATCGGCGCGCTCACCCTCCCGATCGCGCTCTGGTGCGGCTGGCCCTTCCACCGTTCGGCCGCCGCCGCGCTCCGCCACGGCTCCACCACCATGGACACGTTGATCTCACTAGGCACCCTGGCCTCGCTGGGCTGGTCCATCTGGGCGCTGCTGTGGGGCGGGGCCGGCGGCGCGAACTACCGCATGTCCATGACCGGGATTCACGCGCTCACCACCGGCGCCGCGCACGGCTCCCACGTGTATTTCGAAACCGCGGCCATGATCGTCACGTTCCTCCTGCTGGGGCGCTGGCTGGAGACCCGCTCGCGCCGCAGCGCGGGCGATGCACTGCGGTCCCTCCTCGCTTTAGGGGCCGACGACGCACGCCGGGTACGCACCGCTTCCGGCGCGGATGTTGATGAAATTATTCCTGCCAGCGACCTGGCCGTCGGGGACGAATTCCTCGTGGCCCCCGGCACGAAAATTGCGACCGACGGGGTGGTGGTCTCCGGGACTACCGCGGTGGATGCCAGCCTCCTCACCGGCGAATCCACCCCGATTGACGTGGGCCCGGGCGATAAAGTCACCGGGGCAACCCTCACCACCGCGGGCGCGATCCGGGTGCGGGCCACCCGGGTGGGCCGCGATACCACCCTGGCCCAGATGGGCCGCCTCCTCACCCGCGCACAATCCGGGAAAGCCCCCGTGCAGGCGCTGGCGGACCGGGTTTCCGCAGTATTTGTGCCCGCGGTTATCCTCATTGCGCTCGTAACGTTCGGGGTGCGCCTGGCGCTCGGTAACCCCCTCGATCTAGCCATCATGACCGCCATTACGGTGCTGGTGGTGGCCTGCCCTTGCGCTCTAGGCTTGGCCACTCCCACCGCTCTGATGGTGGGTTCCGGGCGGGCTAGCCAGCGCGGCATCCTTATCCACGGCCCGGAAACCCTGGAAAGCGCCCACAGCGTCAACACCATTATTCTGGATAAAACCGGCACCCTCACCACCGGAACCATGGCCGTGGACCGGGTGCTCCTCCCACCTGCCGGGGCACGTGGCGGTAGCGGCGCCGTCGCCGCTCATAAAGAAGCGCTTGCCCTGGCCGCGAGCGTGGAAAACTATTCCGAGCATCCTCTTGCCCGCGCCATCGTGGCCCGGGCCCGCGAGGAAGGCGTGGAGCTTAGCCCCGCCACCGATTTTGAGAATCTGGCCGGGCGGGGCGTGCGCGCCACCATCGGCGGGCAGCACTACTACGCGGCCTCGCCACGTGCCTTGCGCGAAGCCGGAGTGGATGTGTCCGGTTGGGAGAGCACGCTGGAAGAAGTCGCGAGCGGCGGGGCGTCCCTGGTGATGCTGGCGCGCGGCGATGAGGCGCTCGCCCTTATCACGGTGCGTGACCAGCTGCGCCCCGCCTCCGCCGCGGCCGTCGCCGAACTCAAAAACCTGGGCCTCACTCCTATTCTGGCCTCCGGGGATAACGCTGCCACCACGCGGGCGGTGGCCCGGGCCGCCGGAATCGAGGTCGTGCACGCCGAGGTTCTCCCCGCCGACAAGGTTCGGGTAGTGGAAGCGGCCCGCGCGGAGGGCCGGCGGGTTGCGATGGTCGGGGATGGGGTGAACGACGCCGCAGCTCTGGCCGCCGCGGACCTCTCCATCGCCATGGGCTCGGGCACGGACGTGGCCAAGGCCGCCTCCGATATCACCATCGTGAACTCCGATCTGCGCAATGTGGGAGCGGCGCTACGCATCTCCGCCGCCACCTTGCGGGTTATCCGCCAGAATCTGGCCTGGGCTTTCGGCTACAACCTCATTGCTATTCCGGCGGCGGTGGCCGGGATTATCCTGCCGGGTTTGGCCGCCGCGGCTATGGCTGCCAGCTCGGTTATCGTGGTGCTCAATTCGCTGCGGCTGCGCCGGGCTGAGTAGCCCTGCCGGGTCACAGGAGAAAGTACTACCCATCTACTAGACTGGGCTGGTGCGCCACAACGAGGAAACGAGCCCGGTTCAGCCGGCGGAGGTACAACCCGCCCCGGCTGCGGTAAGCGCGCCGGAAGCGCAGGCCTCCGCTGCCGCACCTGCACTCGCGGTAAGCGCGCCCGAAGCGCGCGCCGAACCTGCCGTGCACACCGAACCTGCCGTGCATCGCGTCCTCCTCGTGGACGAAATTGCGCGCTGGACCCGCCGCCCCGCCAACCTGCTGCGCGGCATCCTCTTCACCCTGGCCATCGCCGGGATGCTCCTCATCTCCCGCTTCGGCTACACCACCACCGTGGCCGTCACGCACGACGTCGCCAACGCCGCCCCGGATACCCTCCGCACCATTTTCTCCATGCCGATTAACGTGCTCGAGGGCCTCGTCTCGCTCTTCCTCCCCCTCCTGCTTTTCTTCGATATCATCCGCTACCGGCGCTGGCGCACCCTCGTGACCGCGCTGGTCGCCATGGCCGGCGCGCTCGCCATCTGCTACGGCTCCCTGTGGCTTTTCGAGCGCTTCATGCCCACCTCCCAAATCACCATCGACCTCTCGGATACCATCCAAGAACAAGCAGCCGTGGGCATGCTCCCCTACGTTTCGATTATCGCCACCATCCTGGTGGTGGCGGCCTCCGAACGTCAGGGCCGGCTGGTGCGCACCGGCTGGTGGGCGCTGGGAATCGTGCTGGTACTTTCCGTGCTCCAGGGTGCCCAAACCCTGACCGGCGCGCTCACCACCGTGTTCGTGGGGATGGCCTGCGGCTATTTCGCTCTCTACGCTTTTGGGGATTCGCCCGACCGCGCCACCGGCGCCGCCGTCGTCACTCTCATTCGCCGCGCCGGCTTGGACGCGCACAGCATTATCCGCGTGGATGCGGGCGACGACGCCGATATGCACGCGTGGTCCGTTCCCGTGACCGGCCCGCTCGGATACGTGGATACCGCGATTCTCAAGGAGCTACGCGAGGCCCTCACCGGGCACATCGGGCAGGCTGATGCCGCGTTCACCACCGCGGCAAGCGCGGAACAGGAGGTCACGCTTCCCGCGAGCGCTACGGGTGCCGACCCGCTGGGTGAACCGGAGGACGATATTAACGTGCGCGCCCTCATTACCCGGGCCCGCCATGACGTCCACCCGCTTATCGGGGATGTCAATTCCCGCCACTACGTGGTTAGCTTGGCCAACGGCGCCCATTACGTTGCCGCGCTTATTGACTCGGATCGCGCGGTCCTCGGGCGCCTTGCCAGTGCCTGGCAGCGGGCCACCCTCACCCAGGTCACCCAGCGGACCGGGGATAACGTGGAGGAAACCGCCGAGCGCACCCTCCTCATGGAAGCCCTCGCGGTGAACGCCGGGGTGGCCCCGCGGCGCGATGCACATTACGCGGCGGCTGGCGCGTCCGCCGTCGTCGCTTTTGCTGATATCGAGGCCGTTCCCCTCACGGATCTGGAGCCCGAAGAGATCTCCGACGCGGCGCTGGACTCCATGTGGGCCACGCTCGAACGCGCGCACGCACGCGGTCTCACCCACCACGATATCCGCGCCGGGGTGGTCGCGGTGCGCGGGGACGAAGCCCTCATCACCCATTGGCGTAACGGTAGTTTTTCTTCCAATGAGCTTTCCCGGCATATTGATTTGGCGCAGCTCTACCTGCTGCAGGCGGTGGCGGTGGGCCCGGAGCGCGCCGTCGCTTCCGCGCTGCGCTGCATTTCCCGCGACCGGCTTTCCTCGGTGGCACCGACCGTGCAACGCACCATTATGCCGGCGCAAACCCTGGCCGAACTCGAGGATAAAAAAGGCGTGCAGCGCATGCGTGAAGTCCTGCTGGAAGCCCTCCCGCAGGATATTGGCACCGCCACCCAGACCATCCAGCTGCGCAAATTCTCCGCAAAGACGATTATCACCATCGTCATCGGCGTGCTTGCCATCTTCATTCTGCTCGGCTCCATTAATTTCACCGAGCTGCAAGAAACGATTCGCAGCGCCAACCCGTGGTGGATGCTCGCCGCGTTTATCGCCAGTTTCGCGACCTACGTGGGCGCGGCACTGTGCCTGAAGGCCTACACGGCCGAACGCCTGCCGCTGTGGGAAACCAGCGAGGTGCAGATCGCCGCCTCGGTGCTGGGCTTGGTTATGCCGGCCGGCATCGGGCCACTCGCCCTCAATTTGCGCTATCTGCAACGCAATCAGGTAGCCACTCCGGTGGCGGTAGCAACCGTGTCCCTGGTGCAGATCGCGCAGTTTATTACCACGGTGCTGCTGCTGTTGGCCCTCGGACTGCTCACCGGCGACTTCGGGAATCTTTCCATCCCGAGCACCTCCGTGATGCTCATTGTGGCGGCGGTGGCGGCCCTGGGCGCGGCCGTCTACTTCATTCGCCCGCTGCGCCGCAAGGTCATTGAGCTGGTGCGCCCCACCATCGAGCAGGTGTGGCCGCGCGTGGTGTGGCTCGCCACCCATCCCTCCCGGATTCTTGCTGGTTTCGGCGGTTCCCTCCTCATGACGGTGAGTTTCGTGGCGGCCTTCGGTTTCTCCCTGGCGGCCTTCGGGGAGACCCTGCCGGTGGTCACCCTGGCGATCACCTACCTGGTTTCCAATTCGGTGGGCTCCCTGGTTCCCTCCCCCGGCGGCATCGGCCCGGTGGAAGCGGCCCTCACCGGCGGGCTCACCATCGCGGGCCTGCCGTATTCGGTGGCCTTCTCCACCGCGATCCTGTACCGCCTGCTCACTTTCTGGGCGCGGGTGCCCATCGGTTGGTTCGCGCTGCGTCACCTCCAGAAGAAGGACATTATCTAATGCGCGGCGGGCCGGCGCGGGAGCTAGAAGTGCGCGGGGCGCGGGCACCTTCGCGAACGGCCGTGGTGCGCGCGTGGGCATGCAACCACTGTGATACGACGGCGCTGCTGCTGGCCGCGGGGGCTTTCGCCGTATACATGTTCTTTTCCTGGTATACCTGGGTGAACTTCTCCTCCCCTTCGTGGGATCAGGGTATTTTCACCCAGCTGGCCGACCGGTACGCCCGCCGGCAATTCCCACCCATCGTGGATATTAAAGGCCCGGGCTTCAACCTGTGGGGCGATCATTTCCATCCCATTTTGCTGCTGACCGGGCCGCTGTTCTGGCTCTGGCCTTCCGGGTTGAGCCTGCTCGCCCTCCAAGCGGTGCTCTTCGGGATGTCGGTGTATCCCATCGCGCGTTTCGCCCGCGCGCGGGTGGGAGCCGTGCCGGGTACCCTCATCGGGGTGGCTTACGCGGCCAGCTGGGGGCTCACCTCCGCACTCGTGGTGCAATTCCACGAAATCGCCTTCGCGGTGCCCTTGCTTGCTTTCGGGCTGACCGCCTGGCTGGAAGGCCGCTACCGGCGCGCTGCCGTGCTCATATCCCTGCTGGTTTTCGTCAAGGAGGACCTCGGCCTCACGGTGGCCTGCTTCGGGGTGCTGGCGGCGCTGCTCAGCTGGCGCGGGCGCGGCGGTGAGGCCGGTGCCGGTGGCGCGGCTGAGGACGGCAGTGCCCGGCAGCGCGGCAGCCACGGCGCGCGCGACTGGCGCGAACTGGCCGGCATTGGCGCCTTCCTGGCCGCCTGGGGCACCGCCTGGTTCCTGGCCGCCACCCAGGTCATCCTCCCGGCTTTCAATAATTCCGGGCAATGGGATTATGCCGGGCGGGTGCGCGAAGGCCTCGACCTGGCGAGCATGCTCCTCGAGCCTAACCGCTGGGGCACCCTCTGCTATATCGTTGCCGCCCTGGGAATCGTGGGGCTGCGCAGCCCGTGGGCCGCGCTACTGCTACCCACTCTCGCCTGGCGTTTCGTGGGAGATAACCCCTACTACTGGACTATTTTGTGGCATTATTCGGCTGTGCTCGCGCCGATGATCGCCGTCGCGCTGACCGATGGGCTCGCGCGGGCGGGTGCGCGCGGCGTCGTCGTACCACTACCGGAGGCACAAGAATCTCAAGCTCCCTCGGCCGCAACCGCGCAGCGCGATGCCCTGGGAGTGCTGGCCCGCTGCCCCCGCCTGGCCGCGGCGGCCCTTGCCCTCGCGTTGATTTCCAGTGTGCTCGGCACCGCTTCCAACGGCTTCGGCTCCTGGCTCACGGGGCGTTCCAATACCCAGCAATACGTGTATTTTTCCGATTACGGCGCCAGCCAGACCGCCGAGCAACGCGAAGGTGCCCGGGCTGCGGTCGCGGCGGCCGGCACCGGGCGGCATATCCTCGCCGACGTGGTCATGATGGCCTACGTTGTCCCAGGTAATACCGTGTACTGGGAGCACAGCTACGGCGGCGCGTATATTGACACGGTGGTGTTCTCCAACCGGCTCAACCACGGCGACGGCGCCCAGGTGGTGGCCTGGATTACCGCGAAAGTTGGCGGACAGTGGCATATTGTCACGGAAGAAGCCGGCTATGTGGTGGTGGCTCGCGACGGCACGGACGGAAGGTGAGGAACGGATATGATGGCTCTCCGCACGGCGCCGGCTCGCACCGCGACCTGGTACCGCCCGCTGCGCACCGACCCGGCGCCCTACCTGGTGGCGCTCGGCAGTTTCATTCTTTTCACCGCTTTTTCGCTGCATCAGTGGGCTTCTTTGCAGACGTCCTCCTGGGACCTGGGTATTTTCACGCAGCTCGCCCAGCGTTACGCGCATCTCGAAGCCCCCATCGTGGATATTAAAGGCCCCGGCTTCAACCTGTGGGGCGATCATTTCCATCCCATCCTGGTGGTGCTCGGCCCGATTTTCGCGCTGTGGCCCAGCGGCGCCACCCTGCTTATTGTGCAAAACGCGCTCTTCGCGGTGTCCGCTATTCCGCTCACCCGCCTGGCGCGGGCACGCTGCGGGGCCGGGGCGGGGACCGCTTTCGGCCTGCTCTACGCGGTGTCCTGGGGGCTTTCAGCCGCGGTAGCCGCGCAATTCCACGAGATCGCCTTCGCGGTGCCCCTCCTCGCCTACGGGCTGACGGCCTGGGTGGAAGGCCGCTACCGCCGCGCCGCGCTCCCGCTCGGCATTCTCGTTTTCGTCAAAGAAGACCTCGGCCTCACGCTCATCGCTTTCGGTGTGGCCGCGCTACTGGCGGAGTTTTTCGCGCAGAGGCGGGCGGTCTGCGGCGCGGCGGTGCAGAACAGTAGCGCACCGGGCGCGGGCCGCAACGTCACGGAAACGGCGCGGGGAGTAACGGAGCAGCACGACGACGCCGCGCCGCAGCGGCGCGGGCCAGCACCGCGAGCGCGCTTAGCCACCGCGTGGCGCACCCCCGCGGGGCGCTGTGCGGTGGGCCTGGCGATATGGGGAGCGGTGTGGTTTGTACTTTCTATCTGGGTGCTCCTGCCGGCTTTCAATCCGGACGGCGCCTGGGATTACACAGATCGTCTCACGGGCGATGCCGGGTTTTTCACCGGCGCGCGCACGAAACTCATCACACTGGCGGTGCTGTTGGGCAGTGCCGGGGTGGTGGGGCTGACCAGCCCGTGGATCCTTCTCATGATCCCGACCCTGGCCTGGCGTTTCACCGGAAACGTGGAGTACTACTGGGGCCTGGACTGGCATTATTCCGCCGTGCTCATGCCCATTGCCACCATTGCGCTGCTCGATGGGCTAGGGCGGCTGGAGCGTTCTATAAGGCTTCGGGCGCGGCGTGGGCATGCCGAGCAGGCGACGCATGGCGAGTGCACCCCGCGCGGCGAACGCGCCACGCGCAGTGGATCCGGCACGCGCAGCGAGTGCAGTGCACGCAGCGGGCACGTCAAGCGCGGCTTGATTGCGCTCGCCCTGGCGACCAGCTTGATTGCCACGCTGATCGGTACCCGCACCAATGCGGTGGGCTGGTGGATCCAGGGGCGTTATGACGGAGCGAGCGCAGAGGAGCGCGCCGGCGCGCGGGAAGCCCTGGCCGCAGTGCCGGATGGTTCCCACGTGGTTACCGATATTCATATGCTTGCCTACCTGGTGCCGAATAATACGGTGTACTGGGAGGGAACCCGCGGGAATGCCGGGGCGAACGCCGTGGTCTTCGCGCCCCAATCGAAAGCCAAGCACGGGGATGCGCAGCAGATCCTCAACTGGGCCAGCACCACCTTCGGGGGTACCTGGCATATTGCGAGCGATAAAGGCGGCTACGTGACCGTGCTGCCCGGCGAAGCCCCCGCGCGCGAGGAAGGAAAATAACACGGCTGCATCTAGATCTACCTCAACGTCTTCCGTGCGCCCGCTCTATCGCGACGCGACCGGGCTGCTCCTCGTTTTCCTCGGTGGCGGGGCCGGCACGGTAGCACGCGCACTTGTCCCGAGCGTGGCGGCGCCGATTATCGTCAATCTTGCGGGGGCGTTCCTCCTCGGCCTCATCACCGGCTTCTTCACCACGGGCACGCATCGGTACGGGGCCCGGCTGCGGCTGCTACTCGGCACCGGTTTTTGCGGTGGTTTCACCACCTATTCGAGTTTCGTAGCGCTCAGCGCCCACTTGGCCACCGGCGAGGTTCTCAGCGGGGCGCCTAGCGAGCTGGCGCGCCTGGCCGGCCTGGCTGCGGGAGGCACTCTTTTCGGTGGTTTTCTGCTGGCTTTCGCCGGGATGGCCTGCGGGAGAGCGCTGGGCCGGCACTTCCTCGCGCTACGCCGGCGCGCGGGTGGTGATGCAGCATGACGCTCCTGCTTCTTGGTCTAGCCGGTGGGCTGGGTGCCCTGTGCCGCGGGATTCTCGATTCTTTCCTCACCGCGCGTTTCAAGCCGACGTGGCCGGCCGGGATTTTCACGGTGAATGTGATCGGCTGTTTCCTCTTCGGGCTCGTGACCGGCGGCGGGGCACTTTCCGCCTGGATCGGTCCGTACAGTCTTTACGTCACCACCGGTTTTTTGGGTGGTTTCACTACTTTTTCGACGGCGATGACCGACGCCCTCAGCCTCTTCGAAAAGCGCCGCTACTGGGCCTGCATCAGCCTCCTGCTCGGGAATTTCCTCCTCGGCATCGCAGCCTTCTTCGCCGGCCTGGCGCTCGGGTAGAGCCGGGTAGAGTGAGTTCTTATGAAGCGATACGCTAGGGAGCTCACCGGCGGTTCGCATTTTCTGCGAAAGGTCGGATTCCTAATCGGAGCGCCGGAAGTACGGCAAGCAACCCCACGAGCGTGAGCGCCCACAACCATCCATAGTCATGCGTCACCGGAGAATACGTGAAGGGCAGGCGGTCCATTGCGGCCAACCGGCCAAGAACAACCCCGGATCCAAGGCTGAGCACGTAGCTGGTGATCAACGGAGCCGCCAAACGCCAGCGAGCGCGATTCCCTCCGCCGCCCAGCTCAATGAGCCGACGTTCCGTCGTCTGTTCAGAGACTACGGCCGTCACTGTTGCTAGCAGCACGACGGGAGCTACCAAAAGGGCCAGCAGCTGGCGCACTACCGCTTGCGCCTTCAATTGCCGTATTCCTGGTTCATCTGGATCAACAAGGAACGCGAAGGGCGCTTCCAGTAATACCGTGGAGCGGATACCGTCGCGGACTTCATCAGAAAGGCTTCCGAAGCCAAAAATAATAACCGTATAAGAATATGGTTCCCCCACGCCTAACTGCGTGAGTAGCGGAGAATCGGGTGGGAGAATCAAACCGCTGAGCACGTTGTTTTCCAGGCGCTCATCCGCGATAAGACCATCAGCCGTAAAAGTCTCGGTTACCTGCCCGTCAGAGAGCGCGATTCCGAGTAGCGTCGTCGCCCCACTTTCGGAAACAAAAGAAGCCGGAGCGTGGTTAACGTACCCACGGTCAAGAAGCCCACCAGAAGCGACCATGACCAAGTCCAGTGCCGCGGTAGGGCAATCACCCAGATCAGATGCGCTTTTAATGCACGGAGCTCCCGCAGAATCCACGATTCTATACATCCGGTCGTGTGTTGCTACGTCACCGAAAATAGCGGTGCGCTCCGAGATTTCTGGGTAGCGCTGCATCAGATTATCGACCGCGTTTTTATTAGCACCCGTGATGGAGAGATAACTTGTTTCGCCGCTCACCTGACGGCTAGTCCAGTTACTTAGCACCGCCACACTACTCGCGTAGAGGGAAGCGTAATAGGAAAGGACAAAAACCACAGCCATACCCAATAACGCCATTTTCTGCATCCGCTGTGCCAGACGCGCGGTGACAGGGTAACGCCGGCTTCCAGGCTGAAGTGCGTAGGCGAGACTCGGAATGCTCAAAGCACCCGCAATCATCGCCGCGTAGTGCCCGTAAGGGAAGATATACAGTTGCCGTGCTGCGACGAAAGCTACGGTGAGCACCGTGCCGATAATCCCAATCCCAAATAACAGCCGCCGTGAAAATACCTCACCGTGCAGTTTTCTGCGGTGCCGGTGTGCCTCGAAGAAAACCGTCGCGCCAGCGGCGAGCACACCACCGATAAGCACGAGAAGAAGCACCGCTACCGCTGTTGAGTTAATGGCTCCCCATTCCGGTTCTTCCCAGCGCTGTTCGACATACTCTCCGAGGGCCCCAGCAAAGCTCACGTGTGCCGCGGCAGCACTACCCCACCCGAGAATCCCTCCGGCCAGGGCGGTCACTGTGGCGGATGCACACGTGGTTACGGAAGCCTTCCATTGGGTATCACCCAGAGAAAGGAGGATCCGGTAGATCTCACGCCTTCGCGACCGGCCCGATCCGTAGAGAGTCACGATCACCACGCTGAGCATCACCAAGCCCATAAACCATGCCAGTTGCGGTGGGATAGTCTGATTGCTGAGTGTGTATGCGCCCATTCGTGCCGACGTTACCGCGGCTGTCGTCGCCTGACCGCCACCGCGGGTAAGCTCAACTTCAATCGGCGCCAACGGTTCGTTGGTGAGCCACACATCGGCTTGACCGAGTACATCCGAGCTATCCGTCAATGCAACGCCGCTTAGCTCCCGAATGGAGGCGGGGTTTTCGGTCACGCCAGTCACCCGGAATTCCGCAGCGGTTCCGGTATTCTCCCCTTCTGCGGCCTGAGTATCGATGAGTTGAAGAACATCACCCACGCTCAGGTTTAATTGCCGGGCAGCTTCCGCGCTGATGGAAATGTCACCCGGCCGCACCGGATAATTTCCCTGGCGCAATACTCCGATGTTTGCCGGACCGCTGGTCATAGTCACATCAGCAACCGTGGCGCTTTGGGTTTGTGCAGAGAGAAGATTCGCCCGGGTTCGGGAAAGGGCCACCGCGCGACCGCTGTTCCCAAGCTTTTCCATATAGCTTTGTACTGCGGCATTTCCCGTCACTTGCTGGAAATACAAGCCAAACGAAGCCGTAGCACCACGTTCCACCGCACGCCCATGTGCGGATGCACAGGCAGCCACCGTGACCGCTAGCGCTACGGCAATGAGTGCCAGGACTGCGGTTCGCAAGGTAGCGAAAGAACGTTGCCCCGCCATTTTTAGGATGAGGAGGACGCGCTGTTTACCCATGATCACGACTCCAGAATCAGCTGATGCTCACTGATGCGAACAATGGCATCAGCATGAGCAGCGAACTGGCTATCGTGAGTACCTGCAATAACAATAAGCCCCTCTTCGTGAGCAAGGTCAGCGAGCAAAAGAGCTATATGTTCAGTGTTGTCACGGTCAAGCGCCCCGGTGGGTTCATCCGCAAGGAGGATTCGCGCCGAGCCCATTAATGCTCGTGCGATAGCGACTCGTTGCTGTTCACCACCCGAGAGTAAATCAACGTTCCTATACGCATGCTCCGTTAGCCCCACGCGGTCTAAAAGCTCAAGGGCACGTTTTTTATCTTTTTTACCTGAGCGACCCGTGGTGATTTCAGCCGCTAGAAGAAGGTTGTCGAGGGGTGATAAAAACGGAATGAGAAGATAGTCCTGGAAAATCCGGCACATGACGGAAGCACGCAATTCACGCGGTGAAATGCTGGCAAGGTCTTTGCCTGCGATGACTATTTTTCCCGCGTCAGGTTCTAACTCGCGGGCAAGAATGCGGAAGAGCGTGGTTTTACCGGTTGCGTCCGTTAGTGTGGTGTATCTGTATCCCGCGGTGATCCTCGTGTCGGCATGCACAAAGGCGACCATCGCGGGTACCTTTCGAATCAACTCTTACCTATCCTCGAAAGGAGATACCCCGCAATGGCCGCTGACCCCCATCATATCGACCCGACAACC
>NZ_KE150262.1:354325-372032 GCF_000411135.1 Actinotignum schaalii FB123-CNA-2
CGAGTCTGGCGCAAACCCGGGATGTTATCGCTCGTGGTGTTATCGACGAGAAGACTATTAGTGGGAAGGAAATTATTGCTTGACCTGTGTCTGATATCCAGTCCTTATTAGTATCGAAACCAGAGAATGACAATCATGATTCGAGAACACAGATACACCACTAACCAGGACTTGACCGTTTTACCGGAACCGGAAGGTCCCATGAGTGCGTAAAAACGGCCCGGTGAAAAGCTCGCCGTGGCGCCCGAAAAAATAATGCGTTGTTCCTGCTGGGCTTTATATGCGAAATCAAGCCCGATCACGTCTACCGCCATTGCCGCAAGCCTCTTTACTTAGTTTAGTTATGAAGAGAGATGAGGGGGAACCTTCCCCCCTCACCCCCCTATTGATGTTATCTACCGCCGCCCATAATCGATTCGGGCATCCCGCGGCCAGCCCATGCGCATTGAAGCAGACCAGGCACCCGTCCGGTAGGTCTTGTTCAGCTTAGTGAACCATGCTGAATGGAAATCCGGGAATGACGCCAAATCCAAGGTCACCCTTGCTTTGGTATCCGAATTGAGCGACGAGCAACTTCCCTCAGCCCACGTAGCACCAACGTCGCTTTGAAGCCACGCGCTACAGTTACCGCCCAATGCTTGCGCGTCCCCAACGGTGAGTGACAATGCACCTGCTGCAGCGAGCGCACCTACCGCTAGGCTAGCAATTTTCTTACCATAGTTCCTGTTGCAATTGACATCTTTCCTCCTTGAAATAGTCATTGGAGCCTTACGGCATGCACCACTTCATTCGCGCGGTACATTACTATTCATTATACATAAAATATGCTTTCAGTCACAGTTGTGCTCACCTGTGCCGCATTTACAACACAGACACGCACCTTAGGAAAACATGCCCCCATCTCCGCCGCCGCAGCAGACGACCTAGGCGAAGAAGTTCGTGAAGCGCACATTCCGGACAGAACTCTCCACGAAATGCGCATAAGACACATAAAACCCCGAAGCAGCACTCTCCTGCACACTCTGTTTCCTAGCCAGCTCAAGACCTGGCCCCCACCCACCCAATCTGATATATTCTTCAACGATCAGGGTTCATCAGTGACCGATGCCCCAATCAACAACCAACACTCACCGACGCGCAGGGAGGCGAAATGACCATCGGAGCAACATTTACTCACCGCGGCGAAGGCTACAGCCGCGACGCTCGCTATATCACCACGCGCGTGAGCCGCGACAGTACCAGTTTCCCCGTGGAGTCGGGGCGTTACCGCCTCATCGCGGCGCGCGCCTGCCCGTGGGCGAATCGCACGCTGATTGTGCGCCGCTTGCTCGGGCTGGAAAATGCTATATCGCTAGGCATACCCGGCCCTACCCACGATGAGCGGTCCTGGATTTTTGACCGCGATGCGGGCGGGGTGGATCCGGTGCTCGGAATTCATTTCCTGCGTGATGCCTACCTGGCCCGCGACCCGAATTTCTCCTTGGGAATTACGGTTCCAGCCCTGGTGGATCTTGCTAGCGGCGCCGTCGCCACAAATGATTTTGCGCAGATGACGCTCGATTTTTCTACCGAGTGGCGCGATTTTCACCGCGAGGGCGCCCCGGATCTCTACCCCGCGGAACTGCGCCAGCCCATGGACGCGCTCATGCGCTATATCTACACCGAGATTAATAACGGCGTCTACCGCTGCGGGTTCGCCGGCAGCCAGGAGTCCTATAACCGCGCTTACCTGCGCCTTTTCACGGCGCTGCGCAATATTTCCGAGCTGCTGGCGGGGCGCCGCTACCTCATGGGCGATCATATTACCGAAGCAGATGTGCGCCTCTTTACCACCCTGGTACGTTTCGATGCCGTCTACCACGGGCATTTTAAATGCAATGAAAAGAAACTGACCGAGATGCCGGTACTCTGGGCCTACGCACGCGATCTTTTCCAGACCCCCGGTTTCGGGGACACCGTGGATTTTGAGCACATCACCTCGCATTATTACCAAGTCCACCTGGATGTGAACCCCAACCAGATCGTGCCGCTGGGCCCGGATACGTCCGGATGGCTCAGCCCGCACGGCCGCGAAGTCTTAGGCGGCTCGCCTTTCGGCGGGCCGGCCACCCGTGGGGAACGCTCCACCGCGCCCGGGCCGGTCGCCCCCGGCGAGGAAGTTCCACTGGCCGCGCGCGCCGGGCACTGGGGGAATTTCCACGAAGAACTCGCGCGCACCACAGAAGCCGCGGACAGCTGCACGCAGGGCACCGAACACAGCCGCACGCACGGCAGTAACGGCGGTGTTATCCACCCGCGGAACAAGTCCCGCGATTGGAGCGCAATTCGTGGGATACTCAATGTATGAACGAACGCGCAGGAACCCCGGCCCGCCCCGAAGATCTCATCAATGTTGATGAGCTGGTGGCGGCATATTACGATATCGAACCCGATCCGACCAACCCCCTCCAGCAGGTGGTTTTCGGAACTTCCGGCCATCGCGGCTCCGCTTTCGATGGCGCCTTTAATGAAGCCCATATCGCGGCAACCACACAGGCGATCGTGGACTACCGTAACAAGCAAGGCTATGACGGCCCCATTTTCGTGGGCCGTGATACCCACGGGCTGTCCCTCCCGGCGGAAAAAACCGCTATCGAGGTGCTGGTAGCTAACGGCGCTGATGTGCGGGTGGATGCTCGCGGCTCGTGGACTCCCACCCCGGCGGTCTCGCTGGCCATCCTGGAGGCGAACGGCGCCCCGCACGCGCTGCGTCTAGACGGCCCGGGCCTGGCGGACGGCATTGTTATTACGCCGTCCCACAACCCGCCGCGCGATGGCGGCTTCAAGTACAACCCGCCCAATGGCGGCCCGGCGAATACCGATGCCACGAAGTGGATCGCGGCGCGGGCCAATGAACTCATCGCCGCGGGGTGGAAGAACATCGCCCGCGTGCCCTATGAGGATGCGGCCGCGAAGGTGGGTACTTATGATTTCCGCGATGCTTACGTGACCGCCCTCGATACCATCATCGATTTCGAGGCGATCCGCAAGGCAGGCGTGCGCATTGGTGCGGACCCGATGGGCGGTGCCTCGGCCGAATACTGGCAGGAAATTGCGGACCGCTACGGTATTGACCTGACCGTGGTGAACCCCGACGTGGATCCGGCCTGGCCCTTTATGACCCTGGATTGGGACGGCAAGATCCGCATGGATTGCTCCTCGCCCTACGCAATGGCGGGCCTGCTCCACCGCATGGAGCCGGATGCAAGCGGCCACGCCCCCTACGATCTGGCCACCGGGAACGATGCCGATTCCGATCGGCACGGCATTGTCACCCCGGATGCCGGCCTCATGAACCCCAACCACTACCTCGCGGTGGCCATTGAATACCTCTTCACCCACCGCCCGCAGTGGTCCGAGCGGGTGAACGTCGGGAAAACCCTGGTGTCCTCCTCGCTTATCGACCGGGTGGTGGCCGGCATTGGCCGCACCCTCGTGGAGGTCCCGGTGGGCTTCAAGTGGTTTGTATCCGGCCTGGTGAGCGGGGAAATCGGCTTCGGCGGGGAAGAATCCGCTGGCGCTTCCTTCCTCCGCAAGGACGGTTCGGTGTGGACCACGGATAAGGACGGCCTTGTGCTCGACCTCCTCGCGGCGGAAATCACCGCGGTGACCGGCAAATCTCCCTCCCAGCTCCACAATGAGCAGGTGGAACGCTACGGTTCCTCGGCTTATGCCCGGATCGACGCCCCGGCCACGAAGGAAGAAAAGGCCAAGCTCGGCAAGCTTTCCCCGGCGGACGTCACGGCAACGGAACTGGCCGGCGAGCCGATCACCGCGAAGCTGGTGGAAGCGCCCGGGAACCACGCGGCGATTGGCGGCCTCAAGGTAACCACGGAAAACGCGTGGTTCGCGGCCCGACCTTCCGGCACGGAGGATGTCTACAAGATTTACGCGGAATCCTTCCGCGGCCCGGAGCACCTGGCCCAGGTCCAGGAGGAGGCACGCGCCGTGGTTGCGGCCGCGTTGGGTAACTAATAAGTACGTCACTACATAGGAACGACGACGCGGGGCGGGTGGCTGAACCACCCGCCCCGTCGCCTTGCCAACAGCCCAATAATGGCAGGTAGCTTCTTCCCCGTGCAGCGACCAACAATTCCCGAAGCACCTTCCAGAAATTTGGGCGACCCGTTGCAGCGGTGACCTACCCGGGCGACGAGACACGTGACTACACCGTGCGCACGCGGGTGCCGGACGATGCTGACGGCAACCCCGTTCTGAAACGTGATATGCGTTTCCCGATTGAGCATGCCGATTTAGAATCCAGGGATCTTTCACTCAGCGTTATCACTTGTTACACTTATGGCAACATGACCGGTTCCGCTGCCCGCTTCGGCGGGAGTCCAGGGCCGGTCCTTTTTGTTCGTTGGGAGGCGAGGGTGCGCCGGATCGAAGTCAAACCTTTTCTACCCTACGCGCAGCAGGTCGATCTGCTCATCGAACGCGGCATGCTGATCGCCGACCGACAACTGGCAGAGCGGCAGCTCGCCACACTAAACTACTATCGGCTTTCCGGTTATTGGCATTCTATGCGTCAGATAGACCTTGAAAAAGGCATGAGTCTCAATGCTTTCCGGCCAGGGTCTTCGTTCGAACTCGCCGTGGAACTTTATCGATTTGACGAGAGACTTCGGCAGGTAGTTTTCGCGGATTTGAGCAGCATCGAACTTGCGATGCGTGCGCTCATCGGTTATCGCTTGGGAGCGATAGATCCGCTCATCCACCTTGATTCGAGAAAACTCGGTGCACCGGCTCGCCAGCGAACAGGTAAAACAGCTTCGACCCACCACGAAATATGGTTGGCAAAATACGAAAACGCCGTAAAAAATTCACAAGAAGAGTTCGTGAAGCACCACAGGGAGCAATACGGCGGCCAGCTTCCCATCTGGGTCGCTGTCGAGATAATGGATTGGGGAACGCTCTCCCACCTCTACCGCATGGCCCCTTCACGCGCCCGGAATGAGGTCGCGACAACTTGCCACTTACGTGCCCCGCAGCTTGAGTCCTGGCTCAAATGTCTCAATATTCTCCGCAATTATGCAGCCCACCACGCGCGAGTTTTCAACAAGACATTCGATATCAAGCCAAAACTTCCAAAAGATCTTTACCCCCGATTCGCGCAATCCATCAATCGAGTTTTCGGTCAACTCACGCTCATCCGCCACCTTCAACGAGTGCTTAATATTTCTCACAACAACGAAATTCTCGACGTTCTCGAGAGCTTTCCGCATAACACCCTGGTTCCGTTTACGCGACTAGGAGCACCTGAGAACTGGCGGAACGACCCATTATGGCGTGGATAGGTGGAGACGCGGGGCGGGTGGCGCAGCCACCCGCCCCGGTTGATTCCCCGCTAGCGGATTTCGCTCAGCAGGTCGATATCATCATCCTGGCAGCCCGTGAGATTGACGGGAATGTCAATATCCTCCCCGCCATCCTCGATATCCACTTCAAGATGGGTGGCGGGCTTGGTGGGAGCACACCCGGGCGCACTCCCGGCATCGGCCAGTGCCACAGTCCAGTTCACGCTGGCACCCGGAGCGATGCTGCCAGCTTGGGAGCTCAGTTCCAGATTCTCAGACACGCCATCACCGGCGGCATCTTTCAGCTCGATATCCACATCCGGATGCAGGGTGCAGGCCGCCTGCGAAGAATTCGTGAGGGTGAGAATATACGCGCTGGCCGCGCTGCCAGGTTCAAAGGTAGCAGCCAGATTCGCCGCGCCACAGGCCCCCGCCGCGGCAGCGGCGTCGTCGTCGTTCTTTCCATGGTCAGCACCGGAGCTCGGTGCCGCGGCGCTTGCCTGGGGCGTGGCGCTACTATTCGCGGTCGTGGCATCCGCGGTGGTGGCATTGTCATTCGAGCAGGCGCTCAGGGTCAGCGCGGCGGCAAGAGCGGTGGCGGTGGCGGCGAGCAGGGCCGCGAAACGTGTTCTTTTCATATTGCCACCCTAACAAGCACCCACGAAACCGGCCTTATTTCAAGGAAAAATGACAGGACTCTCATCCTGCTGTCATATTCCACACGGTCGCTATGAATCGAACGAAACACATATCCACCACTTCCACGCGGGACTCTAGAATAGACACGTTAGAAACCTCAATCAGGCGTTCGTAGAAATCTCAGAAGAAGGAGCCGCATGTCTATTCCCACCCCGCCCGTTGGCGTTGCAGATATCGGAGTAACTGGAATGGCGGTGATGGGCTCGAATCTGGCCCGCAACCTCGCCAGCCGCGGCTACAAAGTCGCTATCCATAATCGCACCGCCGCGAAGACCGAGCGGGTGATGGCGGAACACGGCGGTGAAGGGGAGTTCTACCCGAGCGAATCCATGGCGGATTTCGTGGCTTCGCTGGCCCGCCCCCGGGTGGCCATTATTATGGTCAAAGCCGGCAAGCCCACCGATGCTGTTATTGAGGAGCTCGCCGATCTCATGGAACCGGGCGATATTATCGTGGACTGCGGGAATTCGCTTTTCACCGATACCATGCGCCGCGAAGCGGAGATCTCCGCGCGCGGGCTGCATTTTGTGGGCACGGGGGTGTCCGGCGGCGAAGAGGGCGCACTCAAGGGCCCCTCGATTATGCCCGGTGGCACCCGCGAATCCTACGATCGCCTCGGCCCCATGTTTGAGGCGATTGCCGCGCACAAGAACGGCGAACCGTGCTGCACCTACGTGGGCCCCAACGGCGCCGGCCATTTCGTAAAAATGGTGCATAACGGTATCGAATATGCGGATATGCAGCTCATCGCGGAAGCTTATGACCTCATGCGCACCGCCCTGGGCATGAGCGCCGCGGATATTGGCGACGTTTTCGAACGCTGGAATTCCACCGAGCTGGATTCCTACCTTATTGAGATCACCGCCGAGGTGCTGCGCCAGCGCGATGCCGCCACCGGGGGCGCGCTCGTGGACGTGATTCAGGATGCCGCCGCACAGAAGGGCACCGGGGCCTGGACCGTGCAAAACGCCGCCGCTTTCGGGGTTCCTGCCACCGGTATTGCCGAAGCGACTTTCGCGCGCAGCCTGTCCGGGGATAGCGCGGAACGCGCTGCCGGCCGCAGCCTGCCCGGGCACACCACCGAGGTAGCGGTGGAGGATCGCGAGCGCTTTATCGAAGATATTCGCCTGGCTCTCTACGCCTCGAAGATGGTGGCCTACTCCCAAGGTTTCGAGCTCATCCGCAAGGGCTCCCTGGAGAATTCCTGGGGTATCGACCTGGGCGCGATGGCGCGGATTTGGAGGGCCGGGTGCATTATTCGCGCGGCTTTCCTCGACCGTATTACCGAGGCTTATACTCGCCAGCCCGATCTGCCGCTGCTCCTGGCTGATCCCTATTTCAGCTCCGAGATTTCCGGAGCCGTGGAGGCCTGGCGCCGGATTGTGGTGTTCGCCGCGCAGCGCGGGGTGCCGATCCCTGCCTTCGCATCCTCGCTGGCCTATTACGATGGCGTGCGCGCCGAGCGCCTCCCGGCCAATCTTATTCAGGCCCAGCGTGATTATTTCGGGGCGCATACCTACCGCCGCCTCGATACCGAGGGCGTTTTCCACACCGTCTGGCAGGATCCCGCGCGCCCGGAAGAACGCTGGGACTAGGGCGGTGCTGAGACTAAGCGTCCCGAAAGGGAAAGGGCCAGCACCGAGATTCGGGACCAGTCAAGGTTTGTTGAGATATCCACATTTGTGAGATATCCCAGAGCGCCCTTACCGCCGCGGTAACTTTCGGTAGCGTAACCTTGAAGAGTAGTACCGCGGCGCGGGGTCTCCCGGATTCTCAACGGAGCGCATAGGCATCCCGTACGCCAGTGGCTATACACCACAGCGACTGCACCTCGGTGGCAAGATCCGTTCCACATCTTGCTGCCGAGGTGCTTCTACCCGGTGCCATGTAGGGTGACGACGCCGCCGCGCTGCCGCGCGGGCCGCTGGCCCGAGGTCCTATAGCACCAGCACCACACCCGCACAAAAACTCACCTTCGTGACAGCGTCGCTAAAATCTGCCACATTAGTTAAGGCTTGTACACTGGGTTGAACTGGGAAATTACCGCACTATACGCACAGCCTTGAATTAAGGTGTCCCGTATAAGTACACTCATGGATGGGTTAGGACTTCCTTCCCTAACGTATTTTTACTCTACGCAAAGGTAAACAATGAAGAAGACAGTTCGCGGCTTTTTCGCGCTTGTGGCTGCCAGCACCCTCGCGCTGGGCGCTTGCTCCAATAACTCGGCCAAGGATACCTCCTCACCTTCCGCCGCCGCTTCGGAACCTGCCGCTGAGGCCACCACAGAGGCCGCCGGCACCGTTTCGATCACGGATTCGCATGGCACCCAGGAAGTTCCGGTCAACCCGGAGCGCGTGGTTTCCCTGGATAACCGCACTTTCGAAACTCTGCATGATTGGGGCATCAAGCTCCTCGCGGCGCCCAAGGATGTGATGCCGAAGGATGACCCGTACGTCAAGGATGACTCGGTCGTGAATATCGGCAATCACCGCGAACCGAATTTTGAGGCCATCACCGCGGCCAACCCGGATCTGGTTATCGTGGGCCAGCGCTTCGCCCAGCATTATGACAAGATCAAGGCCGCCGCTCCGAACGCCGCAATTATCGATCTGAATATCAAGCTCCCCAAGGAAGAACAGGATGCGGATGCCAATAAATCCGGCGAACTCCTCATGGAGGGCATGAAGAAGGACGTTGAGGATCTGGGCAAGATCTTCGGCAAGGAAAAGGAAGCCACGAAGCTCAACGGGGATCTGGATGCCGCGATTGCGGCTGCGCGTGATGCCTACCCTGCCGGCCAGAAGGTGCTGTCCATCAATACCAACGGTGGCAAGATGGGTTACCTCGCCCCGGGCGTGGGCCGCACCCTCGGGCCGCTCTACCCGCTCCTCAACCTCACCCCGGCCTTCGATCTGGGTGAAGGAACCTCGAACCACAAGGGTGACGAAGTTTCCGACGAAGCCCTGGCCCAGGCCAACCCCGAGTGGATCCTCATTATGGATCGCGATGCTGCGGTAGGTAAGGGCAATGAAGCGCACGGCGCTGATCTGGTAACCAACTCCCCCGCCATGGCCAATGTGCCGGCGGTGCAGAAGAAGCAGATCCTGACCATGCCCGCGGATACCTACGTCAATGAAGGTCCGCAAACCTACATCGAATTCCTCAACGACCTGGCCAAGGCCTTCAAGGCCGCCAAGTAGCTCAGGCTAACGGTTGACTAACCTGCGGGGGCCGGTAACCCGGCCCCCGCAGCATGTACGCTCATGACAACACCACCGCAGAGTTCTCTTTCCTCACGCAGGCCTACCGCGAGTAGACTGCTGCGAGCCCTACCGCTCACCCTCGGCGTCGTGATTCTGGCGGGCCTCGTCTACCTATCCATGACCACGGGGACCTACAATATCGCCGAACACGAAGGCGGCGAATTCATGTATTTCGCCACCCGTATTCCCCGTACCGCCTCCCTGGTGCTGGCCGGTGCCGCGATGGCGATGTGCGGGCTGGTCATGCAGTTACTGACCCAGAATAAATTCGTGGAACCCACCACCACGGGCACCACCGAATGGGCCGGCCTCGGGCTGCTCGTGGTCATGTTCCTGGTCCCGCATACTTCGCTTATTGAGCAGATGCTGGCCGCTATCCTTTTCGCTTTTATCGGCACCATTATTTTCTTCTTGTTCCTCCGCCGGGTGACGCTGCGTTCCTCGGTGATTGTGCCGATTGTGGGAATTATGCTCGGCGCGGTAGTATCCGCTATTTCCACCTTCTTCGCCCTCAAAACTGACACCCTGCAGACCCTGGGAGTCTGGTTCCAGGGCAGTTTCGCGAATGTGGTGGCCGGGCGTTACGAACCACTGTGGATTGTCCTTATCGCCACCGTGCTTATTTTCATTCTGGCCGACCGCCTCACCGTGGCAGGCCTAGGTGAGGATGTGGCTACCGGGCTGGGCGTGAATTACAACCTCATCGTGCTGCTCGGCACCGGGGTGATCGCCCTGACCACCGGCGTGGTCACCGTGGTTATTGGCCGTATTCCCTTCCTCGGGCTTATCGTCCCTAATATTATTTCGCTGCTGCGCGGGGACGATCTGCGTTCTAATCTCCCCTGGGTCTGCGTTTTCGGAGCCGGAATCCTCACGGTCTGTGATCTGGTATCCCGCACTCTCATCGCTCCCTTCGAAATCCCGGTGTCCTTGATCCTGGGCACCCTGGGAGCGGCCGTGTTCATCTTCCTTATTCTGCGGCAGCGTCGGAGGCTCTCATGAGCGTCGTCGTACCACAATCTCCCGAAAAATCATGCGTTCCTGGACAAGCTCCCCGCCACGCGGACGCTTTCGCAACCCCGCGGGCGCGGCGGCGCTACTGGTTGCTGCTCATCGGCACCGCGCTGCTCGGCTTAGCCTGCACCGCGCTCTACTTTGTGTGGAATATTCCGGTGGCGGTGGGCTCCGAAGGTTTCTGGATTATTACCCGGATGCGCGCCGAGGCGGTGTTTTCCATTCTACTGGTGGCCTTCTGCCAGTCGCTGGCCACCCTCGCGTTCCAGACGGTCACTACTAACCGGATTCTCACGCCGTCGATTATGGGCTTTGAGTCGCTGTATTCGGTGATTCATACCTCCACGATTTTCTTCTTCGGGGTGGCCGGGTTCGTGGCTTTCACCGGGGTACGGGCTTTCCTTATCCAGGTGGCGATTATGGTGGCCTGCGCGCTCGCACTGTACGGGTGGCTGCTGCGCGGCAAACTCGGCAGCCTTCATATTATGCTGCTAATCGGCATTATTATCGGCACCGGGCTGGGCTCACTTTCCGCTTTTATGCAACGCATGCTTACTCCTTCCGAATTCGATGTGCTTTCTGCGCGCATGTTCGGCACTATCGCGAATGCTCGCTCGGATGTGTTCGTGGCGGCGCTCCCGCTGGCGCTGGGCGCGGGGGTGGCACTCCTCCTCATTTCACGTTCCCTCAATGCGATTGCGCTGGGGCGGGATGTGGCGGTGTCGCTGGGCGTCAACCACCTGCGGATGCTACTGATTTCCCTCACGCTTATCGCGGTGCTTATCTCGGTATCCACGGCGCTGGTGGGGCCCATGACGTTCTTCGGTTTCCTGGTTGCTACCCTCACCTACCAAGCTGCGGATACTTACGATCACCGTTTCCTCTTCCCCATGGCCGCCGTGATCGGCTATGCGGTACTCATGGGTGGCTTCTTCGTGATGAAAAATATTTTCTCGGCGGAAGGCGTGGTCTCCATCATTATTGAACTGGTGGGCGGCCTGATGTTCCTCGTCGTCGTTCTGAGAAAGGGGCGGTTGTAATGCGCCACCGCAAGAAAACAGCAGGCACACATATCGAGGTTCCCGCACCGGTTCCGCCGGTTGTTTCCCCGCATTTGCGTGCGGCTGATCTGAGCTGCGCAGATCCGATGATCCGCATGGAAGGTACCCGCCGCGACTACAGTTCGGAGGTGCGGATCGGCCCGGTCACCTTGGATATTCCGCACGGTGGAGTCACGGCGCTGGTCGGCCCGAATGGTGCGGGTAAGTCCACGCTGCTCACAATGATCGGGCGGCTCATGCGTATGGACGCGGGCGCGATTGCGGTGGCGGGTCTTGATGTGACGACGACGAAATCCGCCGATCTTGCCAAGATTCTCGCGATCCTACGCCAGGAAAATCACTTCGTTACTCGCCTGACGGTGCGCCAGCTGGTTGGCTTCGGGAGGTTCCCGTATTCCAATGGGCGCCTGACCGCCGAAGATGAGGAGATTATCTCCCGCTATATTGATTTCCTGGGGCTCACGGAGTTGGAGGGGCGCTACCTGGATGAGCTGTCCGGTGGGCAGCGCCAACGCGCCTACGTGGCGATGGTCCTCACCCAAGAAACCGATTGCGTACTGCTGGACGAACCTCTCAATAACCTGGATATCTCGCATTCGGTGCAGATGATGCGCCACCTACGCCAGGCCGCGGATGACCTCCACCGCACCATCGTGCTGGTTATCCATGATATTAATTTCGCGGCACGCTACTCGGATCGCATTATTGCCATGCGGGAGGGCATCGTCATGGACGCGGGCACCCCGGCGGATATTATGACCCCGGAACGCCTTTCCGCGATTTTCGACGCGGAGATTGATGTGATTCCCGGCCCCTGCGGCCCGGTCGCGATTTACTAAGCATTTGAGCCAGCATCTCCGGAGCCGCCCGAGCCGGAAGAATTCGCTTGGCTCTTCTTGCTCAGTGCCCGCGCGCGAAGCGATTGGCGGGATTGGTTGCGCCGTCGTACCGCACGTTCCTGGCGTTCAGCGCGCGCAAGCCGACGGTGCTCTTCGTCCCGCAACCTACGCATCCGCCGGCTCAGCGAAGAACTGACGTGCTGGAGAGTATCGTTCACGGAATAGTCCCGATTCACGGGCAGCGACCACTCGAAAACGCGAGCCAGGATCACCAGCAGCGAAGCGAGCAGGGTAGAAACCGCCATCGCCAGCATCGGCGCGTGGTTGTACCAGAGAACCACCGCGGGGAACGCCGCGATAAGCGATGCCGTGGCATAAAGAGTATTACCGCCGAAAATCACCGGGGTGCGGCCCACCGTGATATCGCGGATAAGCCCGCCACCCACCGCGGTAATCATGCCCATCATGACCGCCGGCATCACGCCCAATCCGGCATTGAGAGTTTTGATAACACCGGTGGCGGTCCAGGCACCCATAACGGCAGCGTCCATGACCGTCATAAACCGCCGCACCCATTTCCCGCGCAGGCGCAGCAGATAGGCCACCAGCGCCCCGAGCAGGGCACAGCTGAGATAGTACGGATTGGTGAGCGCCACCGGTGGTTCCTTGAGAAGCGGCGCCTGCTGGATGAGGATATCGCGCAGCATACCGCCACCCAGGGCGCTGATAATCGCCACGATGACGAAACCGACGATGTCGAAAGATTTTTCGCGGGCCACCATGCCACCGAGGATGGCCGCCACGAACACCCCGAAAATATCTAAGAGGTCAAAAACAACCGGAGACCATTCCGAGAGCGTATCCAAATCCACGCTTCCCATTCTAGGTGACGGAAGTTTTCAAGGAGTGGGATTGGGGGTAGATGGTGAAGGGATATGACAGCAGCGGGTCCGGAGTTATCCGCAGAATTATTCCCCGTTTTCCACCGGTTGTGGATCAGTCTTTTTGCGCTTGCATACCATGCAAGAATGACGGAGAAGCACATGTAACTACTTCTCCATGAGGCGATTGCAGGAGTGAGACATATGGATATTGCTGAGGATCGGCTGTGCTTTCCAGACCGTGTTTACAACTCGCTGGAAGAGACTCTCGAGTGCAAAGAAGAAATCTTGCGTGAGGTCAGAATGACCCGGGAAGAATTCGACTGGCGCGCTGATAACTACCAGCTCGGACCGAAGGAGACTAACGCCTACTTCGAAATGGAAGGCCTGGATCGCTTCGAGGAGTACTACCGTGGTGAACGCACGTTTGAATGAGTGCGCCGATAAGTTCGGAGCAGCATGCACGCCCGAGGCTCCCTGCGATGGAGTTTACCCGAAATCCCTTGCTTGCTGACCTTACCCCGGCCGCTCCCTAGGAATCGGATTCCGCTGCCGGCGTGGAATCAGGAGCAGGAGCAGAATCAGTAGCCGGACCGACACCAGCAACAGGCTTGAGCCGCACGATGATACCGCGGTGGTCGCTGGCGTTACCCGGGTCGATGATCTCCCCGGCCACCCCGCGGTAGGCCCCCGAGCTCATGACCCGATCAATAGGCGAGGCCAGCAGCGCGGGCACCGTAGTGGGCCAGGTCCCCACCGCGCCGATTCCGGCGTCAGCCCCCAGATCTCGGCAGGTCGAGCCAGGGCTGAGTGCAGCCTGGTGGTCCGCCGTCGAATTAAAATCCCCTGCAACAACCGCATCCGGCACGGCCGCACACACCTGGTACAACGCCCGCGCCTCCGCGCGCCACAGATCCATATACGTAGGTACCGGGGCCGTGGGGTGCCCGGCCACGAACATCGGAGCATCCGGGCGCGCCCCGTCGCGCGGCGCGGCCGCCACCGCGCGTGCCAGATCATCGCCGTAGCTTTCGCTCAAATCCACCGCTTCGTACTCCCCGCGCGCGGCTGAAACGAGCAGCACCGAAGAGCGCCAATCGGCGCTATAGCGAGAAACACCGCCGTCAAAAAGCTGGTAGTCAACCCCGCGCGCGGCCAATTTCTCCTGGATCTCCGCACCGGCATCGCCCGAGGTTTCAATCAGCGAAACCGCATCCGCCCCCACCCGCACGATGGTATCGGCCAATTGATCCCAGTCCACGCGCCCGCCCTCGGTGTTGTACTGCACCACGGTGAGCTCGCCGGCCGCGGGCGCACCGAGAGTCTCCCGCTCCAGCCCGCGCCCGCTCAACGTACCGGCATGCGCGAGGGCCACGAGTAGTAGCACGACGGCGCAGCTCACCGCCACGCGCCCACCCCCGAAATACCTGCGGACCGCACCGAGCAGCCCCACCGCGAGCGCGGCGATCAGCATCCCGAGCGCCAGCGCCCCGCGGCTGGACATGATCTGAGCCCCGGGCACCACGGTGGCAAGCCGGGCGGCCGGACCGAACCAGGCCGGTTGCACCGTGAAAACCGCGAAGACGGCAAGGAGCAACCCGAGAAGAGAATTGAGAACGCGCACCGCGCCTACCTTTCCGGCTGGCTTTTTAGGCCCCGCACAGGGCCTGCTGGATAAGGGTAGCGAAGTGCTGCTGCCCGGTGGGTGTGAGATGGATGCCATCGTCACGCAGGAATTCTTCGTGGCCTTCGGTAGCCGCCCACCAATCAATAATGCCCACATTCGGGTGGGAGGCGGCGTAGGCCTTGAGCAGCTCGTTATTCGGGTTTTGGGCCGGCAGCGGACTGCGGTTCGTCACGAAATAAACGGGAAGACCCTGAGCAGCGTCCACCAGTTTTTGGATATCCGCTTCCCCGCCAATAGCTCCGTTCGAGCCGAGCGCATAGATAAGCACCCGCGGCTTCTCCCCGAGGGCTTGGCGCTCGGCGAACACCTCCGCGCCGGCGGTGAATTGCCGGCTGACCTTACCGTCCACCACCGAATTGGGAAGGACCTCCTTGAGGGCCTCGGTGGCACCCAAAGTCACCGAATCACCGATCATCACGGCGTTAGCCCCGCAAACACCGGTGGCCGGGTCCTTACTCCACGCGGAAGCATCCAGATTGCCCGGTACTTTCGTGGCGATGGGCTGGAGAGCGCCCGGGCTGGGACGTGGAGTAGGAGTGGGCGTCGCCGGGGCGGGCGCTGCGCCGGGCACCGCGCCGGTGGTGGCCGGAGCGGAGCTGGCCGGCGGTGCAGGAGCAGCCAGCTCCGGGCGCAAGGCCACCGCGCGGGAATCCGCGAGGCGCTGCCAGGAAATCGGCGCAAAAACCAGCAGAGTCACGAGCAGGAGAGACACCGCGCTCAGCACCGCGAAGGCCGTGTCACTCAGCTGGTTCTTACCCGCGAAGCTAGGCCAGTTACGCCAATTACGCGAGTTACGCGAGCCGGTGCACCACGTGCGCATATCGCTACGCCACGTGCGCAGGCTAGTCCACCAGCTACGCAAACCCGCGCGCCAGCCGGCCCGCGCCAGGCGCGCGCTCGGATGCTCCACACACCGATAAAACAGCTCCGCTACCAGGCCCACCACCAGCAACTGCCCGATCTTGGCCGCCCCGGAAATCTCCGCGGTGCGGGTAGCCGGATTCATGAAAAGCAACAGCGGATAGTGAACCAGGTAGAGGGAAAAGGACCGCGAACCCAAATAAGCAAAAGGGGCACTGGCCAATACCCGGCTCAGGCCCAACCGCGGGTTGTGCACAGTGAGGACAATGAGTGCGGTCAGAAGCGCCGTCGTCGTTAAACCACCCGCGTACGTGAGGGCCGATTCACCATCCGCCCATACGGCCAGCGCCAGCAACGCCAGGAGAGCGGCGCCGGTGCCGACCCGCAACGCGAAAGCAGAGGTGGCGGAATGGGCGGGAGGCTGCGGCGTCGTACTATCCGCTCGCGGCCACAGGGAGGCAATATACGGCGAAACGAGAGCCGCGAGCGCGCCAATAAGGAGTTCAGCGGCGCGAGTATCCAGGCCGTAGTAGGTGCGGGTGGAATCCGGACCCGCGAAGAAAAGCACGGCCATGAGCAGCGCGGAGGCGAGGGCCAGGCTCGCCACGATCCGCACCGTCGAGTAACGCACCCGGCGCAGGGCCAGCAGGATGAACGGCCAGAGCAAGTAGAACTGGGCGAGGACCCCCAGGTACCACAGGTGAGTGAGGGGGGACGGCAGGCCGGAGGCAGCGAAATACGGGACCTCGCGGAAAATATAGACCCAGTTACTCGCGAAAAGCGCGGCCGGGAGTGCGTCGGCCTGCACTTTCGGGAGCAGGCTGGGCGCAAAAATGTAGCTGAAGAGCGCAGCCCCCGCGATGGTGACGAGAACCGGAGGCCACAGGCGCAGGAGGCGGCGGCGCAGGTAACGCAAGTAGGAGAAGCGGCGTTCGCGGCTCAGCTCGCGCAGCACGCTGCGGGTGATGAGGAAACCAGACAGCACGAAAAACACCGTGACGCCGATGAATCCGCCGGTCAGCACCGCCGGACGCATGTGATAGAGCACCACCGCGATGATCGCGAGCGCGCGGATGCCGTCGAGGGCGCGGATGCGGGTGGTGGTGCGTGAGGATTGCGGCATAGGCACATTCTAGGACTGCGCGAATACGGGGAGGCGAGACACGGGGCTGCGGAGCGTCCATGAGATGAGGACCACCGGGGAGCGGCCGGGGCGGCTGTAGAATAGGCGGCGCGAGTGCTGGCGCGGCCGGGCACTCACCCATTCAGCACGAAAGGAATGCCTGTGATAACAGTCGAAGCCCTGACGAAACGCTACGGTGCGACCACCGCGGTCGATAACCTGAGTTTCCAGCTCCAGCCCGGGAAAATCACCGGGTTCCTCGGCCCGAACGGGTCGGGTAAATCCACCACGATGCGCTGCATTATGGGGCTGGATCGCCCCACCTCCGGGCGTGCCCTCATCGCCGGGCAGCCCTATGAGCAGCTCACCTCCCCGCTCACCACGGTGGGCGCACTACTGGACGGCAAAGCCTTCCACGGTTCGCGCAGCGCGCGTGGCCACCTGCAGATTCTGGCGGCCACCCACGGGATTCCCGCCCGGCGCGTGGACGAAGTTATCGAGTTGACGGGGATCGGGAGCGTGGCAAAGCGCAAGCTCAAGGGCTTCTCGCTGGGAATGGGCCAGCGGCTCGGGATTGCCGCGGCGCTGCTGGGCGACCCGGAAGTGCTGCTCTTCGACGAACCCGTCAACGGGCTGGACCCGGACGGGGTGCGCTGGGTGCGTCTGCTCATGCGCACGCTCGCGCAGCAGGGCCGCACCATTCTGGTGTCCTCGCACCTCATGAGCGAAATGCAGCAAACCGCCGATGACCTGCTGGTCATCGGGCGCGGGCGCATGATTGCTTTCGGGCCCATCGAGAGTTTCACCGAAGCCGCGGCGAATACCACGGTGCTGGTGGCCTCCCCCAACCGGGCCGGCTTGGAGGGTGCGCTGCGGGCAGCCGGGCTGGACTTCCAGGATGCTAGCGAGGTTGCGGGGCCCGCGGCGGGCGCGCCGG
>NZ_KE150262.1:374769-638976 GCF_000411135.1 Actinotignum schaalii FB123-CNA-2
GCGCACGCCACGCCGGTTGGGCACGCCACGCCGGGCGCGCACGCCACGCCGGTTGGGCACGCCACGCCGGGCGCCTCGGTCGCCCCGGTCGCTCGTTTCGCGATCCCGGGTGGCTCACGCGCGGACATCGGCAAAATCGCCTTTGAGGCGGGGGTGCAGCTGGACGAACTGACTACCGTCCACCGCTCGCTGGAAGATATTTTCATGGACCTGACCGGCCACGACGTCGAATACGGCGCGGGCCGCCCCACCACGAACCTCCCGGGAGGCCACCGATGAGTACCGCTTATGTTCCCCCGCGCATCAGCCAATTCGCGGCTCCGAACTACCGAGTCACGCTGGGCCGCTCGCTGCGCTCCGAACTGCGCAAGATCCTCACGCTACCTTCGCTGCGCTGGACGCTCGTCATCGGGACGCTCTTCTCCCTGGCGATCACCGCGCTCACCGCCTGGGGTTCCAGCGAGCTCGAACTCAATGCGTACGCCACCGCCATGGGGGCGGAGCATACCCTCGCCGCATACGTCCTCATCAGCGCGAGCAGCATTTTCCAGATCATCATGGTGGCTTTCGGCGCCGTCACGGTGTGCTCGGAATACGCCGCGAATACCATGCGCTCCACCGTGAGCGCCGACCCGCGCCGCTGGCGCAACGTGGCCGCCCGCACCCTCGCGCTCAGCCTGGTCGCCCTGGTCACCACGCTGGTGCTCCTAGGATTGGGCGCCGTGGTGGGCACCCTCTTCGGTCTCACCATCGGTTTCAGCGGCGATGCCTGGTGGCTCTTCCTTAACTTCATCATCGCCATGGTCACCTCCGCGTGGATGGCCCTGGGAATCGGATATCTGCTGCGCAGTTCTGCCGGCACCATTGTGCTCATCCTCGCGGTGATGATGCTCTCCCCGGTGCTCGCGCTTATCCCTTCCGAGTTCGTGCGCAGCTTCGTGATCCCCTACCTCCCGCCGATGCTCCTCACCGCGGCGCTCAGCCCGCCCGGCCTCAACGCCGGCGCCGACGTCACCTCGTTCACGGTTTCCAGCCCGGCCCTCGGCCTGGGGCTGTGGTGCGCGCTGGCGGTGGTGCTGCTTGCCCTGGGCGGCTGGCGCTTCTCGCGCTCTGACGTGTAGTCACGCCTGAGCCGCGGCGCTTTTAAGCACGACGACGCAGGTGGGGCCCGGGCAATCGCCCGGGCCCCACCTGTTTCCCTCGCCCGCGGGCAACCTCGGCTCACAAAGGCGTGGAATAATGAGGCACGATATGGATAAGTCTCAGGAACCCGCAGCGCCCTCCGGCAAGGGCGAGGCAAACCGCCACGCCCGCACCCACCAGCGCAACGGTGATGGCTCGACCGGCCGGCAGGAAGGTGGCGCTTTGCGCCGTCGTCGTTCCAAGCGCGGTACCCACAACAGCCGCAACGCCGGCGGCAACCGCAACCCGCGCGGCCCGCGGCCGTTCACCCCGGCGCAACTCGAGGCGCGCCGAGCGGCTGTCCCGCACATCACCTACCCGGAAACCCTGCCCGTTTCCGCCCGGCGCGCGGAGATCCGCGCCGCCATCGCCGCGAACCAGGTGGTTATTATCGCCGGGGAAACCGGTTCCGGGAAAACCACCCAGCTGCCGAAAATCTGCCTGGAGCTGGGCCGGGGCATCACCGGGCTTATCGGGCACACGCAGCCGCGGCGCATCGCGGCCCGCTCGGTTGCCGAACGCATCGCGGCCGAACTGGGGCAAAGAGTTGGCGGCGCCGTCGGCTATCAGGTGCGTTTCACCGAAGAAGTGGGCCCCACCACGCTCGTCAAACTCATGACGGACGGTATCCTCCTCGCGGAAATTCAATCCGATCCGCAACTGCTGCGCTACGACACCCTCATTATCGACGAAGCGCACGAACGCTCCCTCAATATCGACTTCATCCTCGGCTACCTCGCGCGCCTCCTCCCCGCCCGTCCCGACCTCAAAGTCATCATCACCTCCGCAACCATCGATACCGAGCGATTCGCCGCGCATTTCGGCGAGCACCGCGCGGGCGGGCGCCCCGGCGACACCGCGCCGATTATCGAGGTATCCGGACGCACGTACCCGGTGGAAATCCGGTATCGTCCCCTCGATGAGGAACAGGACACGGAACACGAGGAGCAGTACGACGACGCCGGTGCGCAGCGCGTAACCGCGCCGCGCACCCCGGGCCGGGCCGCGGCACTCGATCAGGTGAGTGGAATCGTGGCGGCTGCCGAGGAGCTCATGGCGGAAGGTGAGGGAGATATTCTGGTCTTCCTCTCCGGGGAGGGCGAGATTCGGGATACCGCGAAGGCCCTCGATGATGAGCTCGGGGCAAGATATGTGGCCCCCGGGGGGAGGTCCAGCGCTCCGGGTGCCGTGGAGGTCCTGCCGCTTTTTTCACGGCTTTCCGCGGCGGAACAGCACCGCATTTTCCAGCCCGGGCCCTATCGGCGCATTATTTTGGCCACGAATATTGCCGAGACCTCGCTGACGGTACCCGGAATTAGGTACGTGATTGACCCGGGCACGGCCCGTATTTCGCGCTACTCGAATAAAACGAAGGTTCAGCGCCTACCCATTGAGCCAATTTCGCAGGCCAGCGCCAATCAGCGCTCGGGGAGGTGCGGGCGTGTTATGGACGGGGTGGCGATTCGGCTCTATTCCGAGGATGATTTCCTGGCTCGGCCCGAATTCACCCAGCCCGAAATTCAGCGCACGTCCCTGGCCGCGGTTATTTTGCAGATGCTCGCGCTCGGGCTGGGCGCCGTCGATGATTTTCCCTTTATTGACCCGCCGGAGGCACGTGCGGTGCGGGCCGGCACCCAGCTTCTCGAAGAAATCGGGGCGATTAGTTACGAGGGTGGTTTCGGGGCCGCGAGCGCGTTTGGGGCGGACAGCCGCCACGCCCCGCGCTTGACCGCCATCGGCCGCCAGCTCGCGCGCCTTCCCATCGACCCGCGGCTGGGCCGCATGCTTATCGAAGCGCAGCGCAACGGGTGCGCTTCCGAAGTGCTGGTGCTGGTGGCGGCGCTGTCGGTGCAGGATGTGCGCGAGCGCCCCACCGAGAAACGCGCCCAGGCCGACCAATTCCACGCGCGTTTCACGGCCGGGTCGTCGGATTTCCTCGCCTATCTGACGCTGTGGCGCTATCTGCGCACCCAGGCGCGCGAGCTGTCCGGTTCGGCGTTCCGGCGCATGTGCCGGGCGGAATTCCTCAATTACCTGCGGTATCGCGAGTGGGCGGACGTGGTGGCGCAGCTTGAGCAGATGGCGCGACCGTTGGAGCTAACGATCCGCCGCCTGGCGCTGCCCAGCTCGAAGCAGATCCGCGCCGCGACCGAAGCCGGGGCCGGGGCGCCTCAGCTGGGCGGGGCTCCGAATTCCGGGGCGGTAGCCCACGCCTGCCGCGAGCTCGGGCGCGGTTCGGATACCCCGGAGTCGGGGGCGATTCACCGGTCGCTGCTGGTTGGGCTGCTGTCCAATATTGGCAATTATTCCCCGCGCAGCCGTGATTACCTGGGCGCACGCGGCACCCATTTCGTGATTTGGCCCGGCTCCGGCCTGCACCGGCGCACCCCCGAGTGGGTGATGGCCGCCGAACTGGTGGAAACTTCCCGGCTTTTCGCCCGCACCGTGGCCGCGATCCAGCCGGAGTGGATCGAGCCGCTGGCGAAGAAGCTGGTGCGGCGTTCCTACTCGGAACCGTATTGGTCGGCGAAGAACGGCGCGGCGATGGTCCACGAAAAGGTGACGCTCTACGGGGTGACCCTGGTGGCGGACCGCCCCGTGCTGCTGGCCACTTCCGGTTCGGATGCGGCGCGCGAGCTAGCCCGCGAGATGTTTATTCGCCACGGCCTGGTTGAGGGCGAGTGGCGCACGCACCACGAGTTCCTGGCACGCAACCGCGCGGCCCTCGAGGAGGCGGGCCGCACCGAAGATAAGCTGCGCCGCCACGGCCTGGTGGCTGATAATGATGCGCTGGCCGCGTTTTACGAGGAGCGCATCCCGGAGAGCGTGGTCTCCGGGCGGCATTTCGATTCCTGGTGGAAGAAGGAACGGCAAGCCCGGCCCGAGCTGCTCGATTTCACGCAGGATTTCTTGCTGGGTGGCGCTGGCGGCGCCGGCGAAGAGGACTTCCCCGCCGAATGGCACCAGGGCGATATCACCCTGCCCATTACCTACACTTTCGCGCCGGGCTCCTTCAACGACGGCATCACCGTGGACGTGCCCATCGCCCTGCTGCCGCGGCTACGCCCGGAAGGTTTCGACTGGCTGGTGCCCGGGATGCTTGACGAACTGGTGGTCGCCACGATTCGTGCGCTGCCCAAACGCGTACGCCGCAACCTGGTACCCGCTCCCGACGTGGCCCGCGATATCCGCGCGGTGCTGCCCGGTTGGGAGGAGGCGGTGCACGGAACGGAACCGATTTCTTTCGAGGACGCTTTTCGCGCGGCTACGGCCCGCGTGCGGGGTATTGAGATCGACGACG
The DNA here is from genome assembly GCF_000411135.1 of Actinotignum schaalii FB123-CNA-2. GTDB lineage: Bacteria > Actinomycetota > Actinomycetes > Actinomycetales > Actinomycetaceae > Actinotignum > Actinotignum schaalii_A. The sequence continues at coordinate 379,253 of NZ_KE150262.1, forward strand.
CCGCATGGCAGGAGGTACATCTCCCCGCGCATCTGACTGTGAATTTCCGGGTGCGTTCGGAGCGGGGCGCGGTGCTTGAGGAATCGACGTCGCTCGAGTATGTGCAGCGCAGTCTTGCCCCGCAAACCAAGGAAGCGGTGGAAAACGTGGTGGCCGGGGCGGTGGCCCAGGCCCTTGATGAGGCGCGGGCGCGGTTGCGCAAGCCGAGCTCGGCGAAACAGGGCACGGAGCACTCCGCGGGCGCACAGTCTGCGGGCGCCCCATCCGCCGGTACGCCAGCTGCACGTTCGGCCAGCACCACCAGTTCGGAAGGTGCGGCCGCCGCCGAACTCGCATCCGGGGATGCTTTGACCGGCTGGCCCGAGGTGGAGCAGGGGATTATCCCGGCGGTTATTGAAACTGAGGGCCCGGCCGGGACGGTTCGTGCTTACCCTGCGCTTGCTGACCGCGCCGGAAAGGTTGTGCTGGATGTGGTGGCGGAGCCGGGCGAACAGGTGCGGGTGCATCGCGGCGGCGTGATTCGTTTACTCGCGGATGCGCTGGCGCTGCCCGAGGGCCGGATTACCTCGCGTTGGGATGGCGAGCTGGCTTTGCAGCTGGCGGGTAGCCCGGCGCCTTCTACGGCGGCGCTGGTGGCTGATGTGCAGTGGGCGGCGGCGCGGAATCTTGCCGACCGCTGGGGTGCGGCCAATGATGCTAGCCCGGAGGAGCTGCGTTCCGGGCGTGAATTCGAGGAGTTGCAGGCTTGGGCTCGCGATGAGTTCGAGGACGAGGTGTTCCTGATTGCGCAGGGTGCGGGCAAGGCTGCGGCTGCGTGGGCGGAAGTGGAGCAGCTGGTGCGGGATAACCGCTCGGTGGCGCTGCTTGCCACCATGAGCGACGAGCGCGCCCATCTGGATGCGCTCATGCCCGCCGATTTTGTGCGGGCCACGCCGGTAGCACGCTTCTGGGATCTGCCGCGTTATCTTCAGGCCGCGAAGCTGCGTATCGAGAAGGCCGCGGTGAATCCGGCAGCCGATGATTCACTCGCTTGGCAGGTGCAAACCGCGGCGGACGCGGTGGAGAGTGCCCGTGAAGAAGCCAGCTACGCGGCTTTCGATCCGGGCCGCGCCCGGGTACTTGACCACGCCCGCTGGCTCCTGGAAGAACTGCGCGTCTCGCTTTTTGCCCAGCAATTGGGCACCAAGGAAAAGGTTTCCGTCAAGCGCATCCAGAAGCTATTGGCTAGCTAAACTCCATAAGAGCCGCGTGCATCTCAGAATTCACACCAGTCACAAGAATCCCAGCGGGGGCGCTATGTGTTGTGAGAGCTGTACTTCATTTGTCGTACATGCGAAGTACACCTCGGAAAAACACCCCGCCCCGCCGGAGCGGAATGCGTCGTCGTACTTCTTGTAATTACAGGAGGCTGACGATGCCCATGATGACGGCGGCGAGCAGCGCGCCAGCAATCATTCCGCCCCACCATTCCAGCTGGTCCCCGGTGGTGACACGGTCGAGGGACTGCGGCTTGAACGGGAGCACCGGCGCGGTATTGGGCAGCAGCTTGGGGCGCTGTTCCAAGGAGCGCATGAGGGCTTCTTGTTCCGGGCTGGCTTGCTCCACGTTGGCGAGCCCGCCGTAGCCCTTTTCGGTTTGTCGCAGCGGGAGCAGGGTGCCGGGCTTGCTCTCCGCGAAGCCGGCCTGCTCGGCGCCATGCACCGCAATAACGGTGCGGAAATCCGCGGATTTATCCACCGGGCGAACCACCACCGGCACCATGAGGGCCTGCTTGCGCCGGCTATTGCCGACCGTGCGCATGCGCCGGCTTTCGTCGGTCCCCAGCACCCGAGCAACCACATCCACGCCGGGAGCAGCCGGCGTTTTATCGCGGATCAGCCAGGGCAGCGCCAGCAGGAAAGCCACCACCGCGAAGGCCGGGATTAGGTAGAGCGCACGCGAACCGACCAGGGCATTCGGGAACGCAATAAGTCCGAGCACCACACCCGCGCCCAGGCCCCACAGGGTGCCGGTGCATACCCGCCGGGCATGATCGATAGGCCGCGCCGCCGGGAGGTTGCCTTCCCGCCAAATCTCAGCCACAACGTTGGTGCTCATACGTCCTTCCTCTTCCCTCGCATAATTAGTCGCCAGCAGTTATCCGCTCGCCGTTGCTTGCAGGCGGTTTCTGGTACCTCGCTATTCGCGGGCGCTCCGGCCGCGCTGCGTGCCGGCAGCCCCTTTGCGGGTCAATCCGCGCTTTCCATGGTAACCCGGGCTAGCGCAGGCTTTCACTTTCCAGCACCACATCCCCGTTCTCCACCCGGAAGCGAACCGTATGCTCCCGCTCGAAAACCCGCGCGGTATCCGAACGCTTTTCCCAGCTCAACGGAGCAACAAGCCGCCACTCATAGCTGCGCTCCAGCGTGCCTCCCCGCACGCTCACTGTTCCACCCAGCCCTTCCACAGCCGCGCTCACCTGCGGCTTCTCTTTCCAGCTCAGCTTCTCTTTACGGGTGTTCCCGAAAGTGCGATCCTTGCGGAAAGCGGCCGGGCAGCCAGCTGGCGGCGTCGTCGTACCATCACCGCGCACGCAACTTTCCACGAGGCGTTCCACCAGTTCCACCGCGCGTTCGCCCGCGGCCGGAGTGGCCTGGGCGCTGAGACGCGCGGTCGCGGTCTGGCCGGGCCGCACCGTGGCGGTGGCGCCGGCACCGAAGGTGAGGTAGCGCGAATCTCCGGGCGCCGCCACGGTGTAATCACCAGGGAAAGCCGGGGCGGATTCCTGCGGCGAGAGGGCGACGGGTACGTCGTTGATGCTGGTGAGAGCGGGAGGAGTGGAGCCTGTGCCGGCGGAGGCCGGTGATTCGCTGCCGGTAATGTGCGTGGTGCCGTTACCGGAAGCTTGATCGGCATCGCGCTCCACGCGCAACTGCCCGAGGGCACCCTCGCTCACCTGCCAGCGCGGACTCAGGATCGCGGTGGTGCCGCGGCGCACCAGAGTGATGCTCAGGGGTTCTTGAGTCCCGTTGTAGCTGACAACGCCTTCCACGCGCACGGCGGTTTCGGTTTCGATACGGCGGGTTTCGCGCACCTGAAAATCAGCGGGCCGGCCCGGGACAGCGCGATAGACTTCGTCGCTCAGCAGGGCGAGGGAGCCGGAAAGCGCGCCGGGATCGGTAAGGCCCAGCGCATCGCGAGCGCGGCCATCTTCGAGGGCATCCATGTAACGGCTGGCCACGGCCGCGGGCGAATAGTAGGTGGTCGCGAGGAGCTGGCGCACGGCCAGCACAGCCACGGCAATCAGCACCACCGCGAGTGCGCCGAACAATACGCCCCGCCGCCGCATAACTATACGGGTGCGCGCCGCGGGCTGAGGGCTCACTGCGGGCTGAGCGCTCACCGCGCTGCGGGCAGGTTACCGCGCAGCAGCTCCACCAGGCGCTCAGAGCCGGCTTCTACGCAGGCGAGTGTCGCTTCGAATTCGCGCGCCGAACCGCCCCACGGATCGGGCACATCGTACTCGCCAGATGAATAATAAAAATCGGAAGAATGCTGGCGGCCCGAGGCTCGCCCGGCATCGTCGGAAAGAACCCCGCCGTGCCCGAATACGCCCTCCGGCGCGATCCCCACCTCCGGCAGCGCGAACTCGGTCCACAGGTGAATATTGGTCAGGGAAAGCGACAGGGAGCGGCACAGCCGGCGCACCGCCCGGGCGTGGCCGGTGGTCATGGCCAGAATCAGGCCGGCGTTTTCCAGTTCATCGGAGGTGACGCGGTGGGCCCGGTGGTGATCGGGCAGGTCATAGCCGTGTTCGGTGAGGGTGCGTTGGGCGGGCGGGTAAATCGGATTACCGGATTCCTCATTCGAAACCCCCGCGGAGGCCACCGCAATATCAATACCGGCCTCGCGCAACCGCTGGCGCAGCACGATTTCCCCCATGGGAGATCGGCAAATATTCCCGGTACAGACAACAAGAATGCGGGGTCGTTCCGCCAGCGCGCGAACGACGCCCGCACCGGGGTAGGCAGCGGGAGTGGCACTTTCCGTCATGCTGGCAAGTCTAGGCACCGCGCCTGAAAAGTTTTGAGCAGTAGGTCTCATCGAGTGCATACTACGCTGAAAGTATGCAGAATCCCGGGATAGAAACGCCCGAGCGCCTCCGGGCGGACGCCCCGCATCACCCGTGTTGAACTGCGGAAAAGTCACATCCGGGCAGTTCCGCGCCGCGATTACGCATAATCGCAGCTGAAAGCACGTGATTTTCGCCACGATATGCGCGGGGTACGTTTCATACACGGCTTAGTTTTTGCGTCATTTATCTACAACGACGACGCAGGGCCGGGGCGCGCCGCGCCCCGGCCCTGGGAATCAGGCCACTGCCTTAGCTGCCCAGCATCGCCTCAGGAATGCCGGTGCCAGCCCCGGGCTAGTTGATGCGGGTGCCGTCCCCGGCGTGGAAGACATGGATAGCATCCAGATTCGGGGTGGCGTACACGGTGTCACCCACCGCGGGGGCCTTGAACGGTGGAATTCGCACAACCACCTGGGAGGAGCCATCGCCCGAGCCGAAACCGGACTTCTCCACGCCGGCGATCTCGCCATAAACGTAGTTATCCGAACCCAGGTTCTCCACCATATCCACCACGATCGGCACCGAGCTTTCCCCGGGTTCACGCGTGAGCTCCGTGAAGGATTCGGGGCGCACGCCCAGGATCACCTTGCCCTTGTCATCCGGAGTGATTGCGTCGATCACCGCACGGGGAAGGCGAATGCGCGCTTGGCCGAGAACTGCGTCGTCGCCCTCAATATTAAAGGTGCCGAGGTTCATGGCCGGCGAGCCAATGAAGCCCGCCACGAAAGCGTTTTGCGGCCGGTTGTACAGCTCATCCGGGCTGCCCACCTGCTGCAAAACCCCGAAGTTGAGCACGGCGATGCGGTCGCCCATGGTCAGCGCTTCGGTTTGGTCGTGGGTAACGTACACCGTGGTAGTGCCCAGGCGGCGCTGCAAAGTCGCGATCTGGGTGCGGGTTTGTACACGGAGTTTCGCGTCCAAGTTGGAGAGCGGTTCGTCCATGAGGAAGACCTGCGGGTTACGCACAATCGCGCGGCCCATCGCCACGCGCTGGCGCTGCCCACCGGAAAGCGCCTTCGGCTTGCGATCCAGGTACTCGGTCAGGTCGAGAATCTGGGCGGCTTCCTTGACGCGCTTATCGATTTCTTCCTTCGGGGTGCGCGCAATCTTCAGCGCGAAGCCCATATTCTCCGCCACCGACATGTGGGGGTAGAGAGCGTAATTCTGGAACACCATCGCAATATCGCGATCCTTAGGAGAAACATTGGTGACATCGCGGTCCCCAATGTAGATACGCCCGTCGTTAATATCTTCCAGGCCGGCCAGCATGCGCAGCGACGTTGATTTACCGCAGCCGGACGGGCCAACAAGAACAAGGAATTCCCCGTCAGCAATCTCGAGGTTGAGCTGGTTGACAGCCGGGGTATCCGACCCCGGGTAGATACGCGATGCGTTCTCAAATGTTACAGATGCCATTACTGGTCCCTTCACCGGCAGGTACGTGCCGGACGATCCGAGTGAAGAGTGCCGTGATGGGCACCCGAAGCTCCAGCAGTTGCGGGGCGACGACGCCCATCCGGCTTGCGCAACCCGTTCGGTACCAGCGCACCCAAAGGCCGCCAATCCCCTGAGACCACGAAGCCATTAACAGGCCACAATGCCCCCGCACCCGGAATACCCGGGCCATGTACAAATGCTGTGACTTCAGAGTGTCCACTCTGACACAGTCGCCCTGTGCGACATACTCAATTTTGCCAGGAGTGGGCGCGGATTTCCAGCTCTGCTGCCATTTTTTGCGCAAAGCTTCCAGGTTTTTCTCGGGTTCGCGCTGGCCTTGTACACATGGTGTTACTTGCCTAAGTGTAGAGCCACAAAGCACAACCTCACGACAGTGAACCGCGCAGGGTGCGAGCCCACAACATCAAAACAATTTCTTAATGTAGCTGCCGTTGCACTTTGATTTCGAGAAGCCTCAGCAACCGGCCCGCGCGAATCTCACAGGCCTCACTACCCCAATAGTCACACCAGCACCTGGGGAGGGGGCATGTGGTGTCCGAGCTGTAGTGCATATGTCGTACACGCGAAGTACACCTCGGAAAAACACACCTGCCTCCCGCCGGGGCTAACCCGCTGTCACCAGCTGCTGCCCAGCAAAGTGGTACTCCACGACAGCGGAACGAACAGAGTGGTACTCCACGACAGAAAATCGGGCGTTGGCTGTAGCTCCAGTACCACTTTGTTTTTGGGACTTTGACGGAGCAAAGAAAGCGGGGCGCGGGCCTGAGCCCGCGCCCCGTGGAGAGGGGCAGGATCGACACGCCCGATCCTGCCCGAGGGAGGCAGTGAACGCTTCCCGGCTTGTGGTGCTGCCGTGCCCGCACATACTTCCAACGTGGGCCATCGGCACGTTCCGGCGTGGGAACTCCCGGGCCCGGCATGGAACCCGATGCTTAGGAGTGGGAAATTTCCACTCCCTCGCGGACAACCGCCAGCGGGGTCATCGCCTCATTCCAGGCGACAAGATTGACCGGCTTGCCCGGGGTGAAGTCCACCGTGACTCCGGGAGCATCCCAGACGCCACCGGCGTAGACCGGTCCGGCCACCGTGGCCCGCACCAGCTGCGGGAGCGTCAGCTTCCCGCGCCCGGCAAAGAGGGCCACCTGATCAGCCAACACCGAAGCACCGCCGGCCAGAGTATCGGTACCTTCCAAGTAGCAGGCGCCGTCGCGCACTTCCACCGCGAGTCCGCCCAGGGTGTACTTCCCGGGAGGCATGCCGGCCGCGGCCAAAGAATCCGTAACGAAGAAAGCCCCGGGAATACCCAGCTGGCCCGCGCCGGCACCCGCGGCGCCCGCCCCGTTTCCGGCACCGTGCACACCTGCGAACCCGGCCCCGAGATCCGGCTCATCAAGGTAGGCCACCACATCCTCAACAAGATCCGGATGCACGTGGTAGCCATCGGCAATCACTTCGGCGCTGATGAAACCGCGCCGCGCCGCCTGAATGTACTCACGGATCGGCCCGGGTGCCCGGTGCGTGAAAGCCGTCATCGCGTTGAAAAGATGTGTGACAGTTTGTGCGGCTTCCTGCCCGACGGCGCTACCGCTGCCATCACCCAGCGCCGCCAACGGCGTGTACCCGTGCCGGCGCGCCACCTCCAGGGTGCGCGCAATTTCGGCCCGGGTAACCGCACCGTCCCCGTGGGAATGCCCCCAGGACGGCTTACCGCCGTACTCAAGCAGCAGCTCGGCAGCCCGCTGGGCCCCTTCCGCTTCCGGGGCAACGGTCATCGTCTTAATCCAGCCACGCCCGGCTTCCAGCCAGGAACGCAGCTCGGCCTCATCCACCGGGCGGATCACCTCGGGATTTTGCGCCCCGCACTTTTCCCGCGAAATGTACGGGCCTTCCAGGTGAATACCGGCTAGCTCCCCGCGTTCGCAGAACGGCACAAGCGCCTCAATCTGCGGCAGCGGATCAGCCAGCGAAACCAAGGAAGCGAACATCGCCGTGGTCCCCCCGCGCTGGTGGGTACGGATCGCGGTAGCGATCTCCTCTTCCGTATAGTTATCCGGGAACGCGAAACCGCCACCGCCGTGGCAGTGAATATCCACGAGACCGGGGGTAATAACATGTGCCCGGCACACGTGCGGGCTATCAGCGCCCAGCCCAAAAGCCTCCGCGGCCCGAGCTTCGATTCCGCGTGATTCCCGCTCCGCCGCCAGCCCCGCGGTTACCGCGGCGGCCTCCACAGCGGTGAGAACCCGGGCCAGCGTACCGGCGTCGTCGGTCTCAATGCCGTACCCAACCTCGCGGCCGTACCCGTTGAGAACGCGCCCCAGATAAAACACTTAGATCATCTCCCAACGCGCACGGTACAGGTCCGTCAGCTTGAGCTGCGCGGCGGCCTCTTCGTCCAGGAGCACGGTGACATCCGGGTGCATCTGAATAATCGTGGCGGGCCAGAAGGCGCTGATGGGGCCTTCGCACAGCTCGCGCACCGCATCGGCCTTATTGGCGCCGAAGGCGAAGAGCACCAGCTTCTTCGCTTCCATAATGGTGCCCAGGCCCTGGGTGATGCAGCGGGTGGGGACGGCTGCTTCATCACCGTCGAAGAACCGCGCATTGTCCTTGATGGTCTGCGGGGCCAGCGCCTCCACGTGAGTGCGTGACACCAGCGAACCACCCGGCTCGTTGAAGCCGATATGCCCATCTGCGCCGATGCCAAGGATCTGCAAGTCCACGCCGGCCGCGCCGATCTTGGCGTCATAGTCGGCGGCTGCGGCCTGCGGATCCGGGTTCTGCGCATCGGGAGTATTGAGCCCCTCCTCGGTCAGGCCGGTCTTGTCATCCCCCACCAGGTTGCGGCGTAGCACATTGCGGTAAGATTCCGGATGCTCCGGATCCAGCCCCACGTATTCGTCCAGCGCGAAAGCTTTGGCGCCGGAAAGATCAAATTCGCCGGCCGCGTGGGCCTCGCGCAGTGCCGCGTAGAGGAGATCCGGCGTGGAACCGGTGGCCACCCCGAGTGTCGCCTTCGCGTTCCGCGCGAAAAGATCCTGAATAATACGTGCGCCCTCGCGGGAGGCTTCGTCCGCGGTGGCGAAAATTCCGATATGCATGAGATTCGTCCTTTCCCGGGCGCGTTTCACGTGAAACGCGGCAGTGGTCAGTGCTCGCGGGCCCCGCGTTTCAGTTACGCGCGGGAACCCAAATGAAGTTTTAGTTTTCGACGGCTTCGCGGAACCACGTGGTGATCGTGGTCGGGTGCGTAATAGCAGTTCCGACGACGGCCGCCCAGGCACCGGCTTCCATAACAGCGCGCGCCTGCTCCGGAGTGTGGATACGCCCTTCGCAGACCACCGGGATCTCCGGGAATTCTGCGACCATCTGGGCCAGCAGCTCAATATCGGGGCCGTCGGTCTTCGGGCGGTCCCCGGAGTAGCCCGCCAGGGTGGTTCCGAGGATATGGCAGCCGGCCTTCGCCGCGGCGCGGGCATCATCAATCGAGCCGCAGTCCGCCATAACGAGGGCGCCGTCGTCGAGAAGAGCAGCCACGGTTTCCGCGAAGCTCAGGCCATCCGGACGCGGACGGGACGTGGCATCGAGCGCCACGATATCGGCGCCGGCGCTGATGCAGGCGCGGGCATGGCGCAGGGTCGGAGTGATGAAAACGCCTTCGTGGCCCTCTTTCCACAGGCCGATGACAGGCACTTCCACCTGGCCTTTAATCGCGGAAATATCCGCCAGGCCCTGGCAGCGAATCGCCGCCGCTCCCCCGCGCTCGGCGGCGAGGGCCATCTGCGCCATCGTTTCGGGGTGGCGCAGCGGTTCGCCCACGTACGCCTGGCAGGACACAACGAGGCGCCCGCGGAGAGATTCGATCATCGGATGCACGATAACTCCTAAGTTATAACGAGAAATGCAGAGTTGTAGTTATGTGGCGCGCTTCGTGCGGCCGGCGCTCCCAGCGCGGCCCGCGCAGCCCGCGGCGAGACAGTTCGGCGCTCCCAGCGCGCCACCCGCGCGCCACGCTAACCGGCGGTGTGCAAGAAATGGACGGCCGCGCCGATAAGCGGGGCCTGCGATCCCAGGCTACCCTCCACAATCGGGGTGGCAGCGGTGCCCACCATGGCATCGCGCCGGTAGCCCTTACGCAGCGCCTCCATCCAAAACTCACCCACGTGAATAAGCGAGCCAGACAGGATAATAACGTCCGGGTCAAAGGAATTAGCCAGCCCGCCCAGGGTCTGCCCGAGTGCGAAAGCACCGTCCGTGAACACCTCGCGCGCGAACATATCGCCCGCGTCCACGAGGGCTTTCAGTTCTCGACCTCCCCGCACGACGACGGGGCGCTGCGCGCCCGGGGCCTTCCGGTAGGCACTTTCGGGAACATCGGCGATCCCGGTGAGGGAAGCCGCTGCCGCGGCAGCGTAACTCGCGCCCTTCACGTGCGCTTCGGCTTGGCGCTTGGCGTAGAGGCGGGCCGCCCCACTACCCGAGGCCACTGATTCCACGTGGCCATCGCGCCCGCAGGAGCACACCAATCCGGCGGCATAAGGATGGTGAATATGGCCGAAGTGGCCGGCCACCCCGTGCGAACCGAAAAGGATCCGGCCATCAATAACGGCCGCGCCGCCCAGCCCGGTTCCCACAGCGATAACAAGGGCGGTACGCGCGCCGGCGCCCGCCCCGTACGTTGCTTCCCCGAGGGCGTGCCCGTGCACGTCATTGAGGACCCGCACCGGCAAGCCGCAGCGTTCGGCAAGATGTGGGCCGAGGGGCTGACCGCCCCAGCCGGGCATGGTGTCCGTGGCGGAGGTAATGCACCCGGTCTCCACGTCCACCACTCCGGCGCTGGCGATAGCAATTCCACTCACCGGCGTTCCGGCGGCACTGGCTGCCGCGATCTGGCGTTCCGCGAAATCTGCGATATCCGCCAGCACCCGGGCTCCACCACGCCGCGCCTCGGTTGGAATACTGGCCTCGAGGGAGATGCGCGGGGCATCACCGCCCGGGGCGGTGGCCGCAAAGGTCACCACCGCCCCCGCGATTTTGGTTCCCCCGATATCCAGCCCGAGCAGCGAAAACTCGGAGCCGGGCTGGAACGGTGCTACCTTCATGAGTGCTCCTTAGAGCAGCCCGCAGCTGGCGAGCACGCCGCGAATAGCTTCGACGTTCTCACCTTCGAGGGCCTTGACGGGCCGCGGCATCTGGTTAGAGGCGATAACCCCCAGTTCCTTCATGGCCGCCTTGAAAGCGCCCACGCCAGCGGCGAAGCCCTGCACGCCCTTGGGCACCATGACGATGCGCATGAGATGGGCAAGCTCGTCCTGCAATTCAGCAACGCGCTTCCAGTCCCCGGCCTGCGCGGCATCCCACTGCTCCACGTAGGGGCGCGGTGCCACATTGGCCAGGCCCGGAACGGATCCATCCGCCCCGCCCATGTAGGCGCCATCCACAACCACTTCGTGGCCCGTGAGGATATTGAGAGGGTTACCGGCGGCCTTGTTCTCCTCCAGCAGGAAGCGGAAGTTAACGTCGTCGCCAGAAGAATCCTTAACACCGGTCAGCACGCCTTCGCGCCCCAACCGCATGAGCAGGTCAATGGAGAGCTTCTTGTGCACGCACACCGGGATGTCGTAGGCGAAAAGCGGCAGGTCCACGGCATCGCGGATGTAGCGGAAGTTCGCTTCAATTTCCGCTTCCCCACCCAGCGCGTAGAAGGGCGCAGTTGCGACGATGCCGTCCACCCCGATGGCCTGGGCATCGCGCGCGTGCTCAATCATGCGCTCGGTTTGCATATCGATAATGCCGGCGAGCACCGGAACACGCCCGTTAGCGACTTCCACCGCGGTTTCGAGGATTTCACGACGCCGCGCATCGGTGCTGAACACCACTTCGGAGGTTGAGCCGAGCACGAACAGGCCGTGCACTCCGGCGTCGAGCATCCGGTTGAGCGAGCGTGCGAAAGACTCCTTATCGAGTTCGCGTTCTTCGGTCAGCGGCGTGACTGTCGGGGGGATAACGCCGCGGAAACGAGGATCTGACATGGGACTATGCCTCCAATTTCGGGTGAAGCAGCGAGGGCGCCGCTGCCAATAGGGTTCTCGTGTAGTCATTTTGCGGATTGTGGAGCACGTCCTTGGCGTCTCCCCATTCCACGATCTCTCCGTGATTCATCACCGCGATCTTGTCCGATACGTAACGCACCGTCTGAATATCGTGGGTGATGAAAACCATCGCCAGCCCCAGATCCCGCTTGAGATCGGTGAGCAGGTTGAGGATCTGGGCGCGCACGGACACGTCCAAGGCTGAGGTGGGTTCGTCCGCGATGATCGCGTCCGGGCCCACGGCCAGCGCACGGGCAATAGCCACGCGCTGACGCTGTCCACCGGAGAGCTGCCCGGGCAGCGCGTCAAGCGCCGATTGGGGCAAGCCCACCATGCCGATAAGGTCTTCCACGCGGCCGTAGCGTTCCTCGCGAGTGCCGATCTTGTGGACCGTCATCGGGTCGAGGAGCTGGTCACGTACGGTCATACGCGAGTTAAGCGCCGTGGCCGGATCCTGGAACACCACCGAGACCACGCGGCCGATATGGCGACGCTGGGCAGCGGTACGTTTCGTGACTTCTTCACCCTTGAAAAATACCTTGCCGCCGGTGGGGGACTGGAGTCCGCACATCACGTTCGCCGTCGTCGACTTACCGGAACCGGATTCGCCAACGAGGCCGATGGTCTGGCCGGGCATCAGGGAGAGGTTGACGCCGCGCACGGCGCGCACCTTATTCGGATTGAAGATGGAGCCGGTACGGGTGCGGAAGGTGACGTCAACGTCGCGCAACTCGATAATCGGCACATCGGAAAGGGTAGGCCGGTCCGCTACGGACGCACCGGCAGCGTGACGAGCTTCGGTATCCAGAGTTGTCATGATCTTTCCTCCTTCGTCACTTCTGGGCATCCGGGCCGGCTGCGCCATCGGCGGCTTCGCCAGCAGTGTAAGCTGCGGCGCCGGTAGCGGTCTCGGCAGCGCTGGACGCGCGCAGCGATTCCTTGGGCACCAGGTTGGTGGTGGCCGGGTCCGGAGCGTCGGGCTGGGCGGCGTAGAAGTGCCACGTCTCGCCCACACGTTTCATAATCGGGCGGGTGTCCAGGCCCACCGTCGGATGCGAGGACCGCGGGGCGAAACGATCGCCCTTCGGGAAGTCGCGCGGCGAGGGAACCGTGCCGGGCACCTGGTGGAGCCGGCCGGCGCCCGCTTCGATGGAGAGCACCGAGCCGAGCAGACCGCGAGTGTATTCGTGGTGCGGGTCGGTGAGCAGTTCCTTCGTGGATGCCTGCTCCACAACCTGACCGGCGTACATGACGGTGATCGAGTGCGCCACTTCGGCAACGAGCGCCAAATCGTGGGACACGAAGACCATCGCGAAGCCGAGTTCCTTGCGCAGGCGGTTGAGAAGCTCCACCACCTGGGCCTGAACCGTCACGTCAAGCGCGGTGGTCGGTTCGTCCGCGATCACCAGCTTCGGGTCACGGGTGAGCGCCATGGCGATAAGCACGCGCTGGCGCTGGCCACCGGAAAGTTCGTGCGGGTAGGACTCCAGGGTCCGCTTGGGATCCAGGTCCACCAGCTCGAGGAGCTCTTCGGCGGTGCGGGTGCCCCCGCGGCTGGTCAGCTGCTTCATCTGTGCCTTGATGAGCATGGAGGGGTTGAGGGAGGACAGTGCGTCCTGGTAGATCATCGCGATCTCATGCCCGCGCAGCTCGTTGTGCTGCTTGGGGGTGAGCTCGAGGAGGTTCTGCCCGTTGAACATAATCTCACCGCTAATATCGGCGGACTTATCGAGCAGGCCCATAATCGCCAGGGAGGTAATGGACTTACCGCACCCGGATTCACCCACGAGACCCATCGTCTCACCGGCGCGCACATTGAAGGACACATGGTCTACCACATTGACATCGCCGTGGCGCGGGAACTTGATGCACAGGTCGCGCACTTCGATAACCGGGGCCTCCTGCGAGGTGGGTTCGAAGCGGTCGGTACGCCGTTCTTCTGCTTGGCGCAGTTCCTCCAGACGCTGGACCAGCGCATCGTGCTGGGCGGCGTAAGCGGCCACCGGATCCACGAGGAGGCGGTCCTCTTCACGCTTGGCGTTCGCGTCCACGTTATCGGGAACAGCCGCGGCCTTGGGGGCCGCCACCATGGCGTCCGTGAGACCTTCGGAGAGGATGTTGAGGCAGAGCACCGTAATCATAATGGCCAGGCCCGGGAAGAGCGCCTGCCACCACCGGCCCAGGAGCACGCCGCCGCGAGCGTCGGCGAGGATATTACCCCAGGTGGGAGTGGGCTCGGCGATGCCGGCCTGGATGAAGGACAGCGAGGCTTCGAAAACAATAGCGTCGGCCACGAGCACGGTGGTGAACACCATGACCGGGGCGATACAGTTGCGCGCCACGTGCTTGATGAGGATCCAGGGAGCCCGCGCGCCGGAAACGATGACCGCGCGCACGTAATCTTCACCGTATTCGCTCATAACATTCGCGCGCACCACGCGGGTGATCTGCGGAATGTAGAGGAAGCCGATCGCCATGATGATGACGGGCAGGGTATTGCCGAATACCGAGACGAACACCGCGGCCAGCGCGATGCCGGGGAAGGACATGATGATGTCCATGCAGCGCATGATCACTTCGGAGATCCACTTGCGGGAGACCGCCGCCAGCGCACCGAAGATCGCACCGAAGAAGAGCGCGAAAGCGGTAGCGGCGAAGCCGATAACCAGCGAGTAGCGGGCACCGTAGATCATACGGGAGAGAATGTCACGGCCCTTTTCGTCAGTACCGAAGAGGAAATCACCATTCGGTGCCTGGCGGGCAACTTCAATTGCCTGCGGGTCGTGCGGAGAAATAAGGGGTGCGAAAACGGCCGCGAGGGCAATGAGCACCAGAACGACGACGCACAGCTGGGCGCCGCGGGTCATATTGCGGAAACGCTTGAACCGGACACCGGGGCGTTCCATCTTTTCCGTGAGTTTACGCCTCATGATTAGACCTCCCGGATACGCGGGTTGATCAGCACGTAAAGCATGTCAACCACAATATTGACGACGATGAAGGCCAAGGCCACCACGAGGACCACGCCCTGCACCAGGAGGGGGTAGTTCTGCTGGACGCCTTCGAGGATAGCCATACCCATGCCGCGCATGTTGAAGATAACTTCAATAACCACAGCGCCACCCATGAGGTAGCCGATACGTAGACCGAGCACGGTCACCGGGGAGATAAGGGCATTGCGCAGCACGTTGCGGGAAACCACCACGCGCTTGGGGATACCTGCACCGATAGCGGTACGCACGTAGTCCTTATCGAGTTCCTCCACCATCGAGGTACGAATAACACGGGTGAGGGAACCGGCCACCGGGACACCCAGGGCGATAGCGGGCAGCGCCATGCGCGCCAACCAACCGGCCGGGTCTTCACTGAAAGCCGGGAGCGCGCCGGATGCCGGAAGCAGAGGCATATTGACGGAGAACGCCAGGATCATAAGAACGGCCAGCCAGAAGGAAGGCGTTGCGATGAAAGCGATGGAGAAGACGCGGATGATCTTGTCGGGCCACTTGTCGCGGTAGAGCGCGGCAATGACACCGAAGACGAAAGCGAGAATAACGGCGATAATAAGGCCGAGGAAGGTCAACTGCATGGTGATGGGGAAGGCCTCACCCACGCGCTCGGCCACCGAAGCTTGGTTGGCGCCGTACGTGCCCAGGTCGCCCTGCACGAAGTTGACGAGGAAGTTCCAGAACTGAGCGAGCCAGGGATCATTGAGTCCCATGGCCTGACGGTAGGCTTCCAAAGCTTCTTCAGATGCACCTTCACCGAGGGCCGAATAGGCCGGATCGATCTTAGAGAAGGACATCAGGAAGAAGACGAGGAAGGCAACGCCCAGAACCATGATCGGAAGCACCAACAGGCGGCGCCCGATGAGTCTGAGAAGGTTGTTCACTGCAATATCTCCTCGGGGCTGCGGCGCCCCGCGTTGACTATTTGAGGGAGTATTTGGGCAAAGCTCGGGCCGGGGGTGGGGTTTACACCACCCCCGGCCCTCGCATTACCGTGTGTTCTTTGAACCAGCGCCGCGCGTGTCGTCAGCGCTGAGTCACGCGATTATTTACTTTCCAGCCGCGGCGCCAGCGTTGATGAAATCAAGGCCGGTCGTCGAGATCGGGGAGAAGTTGGTGACCTTGTCCGGGTAGTACGCGGTCAGCATCTGACGGTGGAAGAGCGGGTAGAGCGGAACTTCTTCGGATACCAGATCGAAGGCCTTGTTCCATTCCTGCTGCTGGGCGTCGCCTTCAAGGGTGACAGCCTTATCCATGTACTGGTGCAGTTCCTTGAACTTCTCGGAGCCACCCCACTGGGTGCGCTTCTTGGTCCAGGTGTTATCGCCGTACCACCAGCTGAGCAGGAGGTCGGGGTCCTGACCGAAGACCGAGGGATCGCCGGGGGCGAGAGCAACATCGAAGGTCGGGTTATCGACGTCCAGGTTATTGGCGTAGAGCGCCGAGGAAGCCTGGGATTCGATGGTCGCGTTGATACCAACGGCAGCCAGATCGTTCTTGATCTGCGGAGCCAGTGCGGTGATCCACGGGTGATCGGTGGTCAGCAGCTTGATGTCGAGGTTCTCAACACCGGCCTCCTTGAGCAGTTCCTTGGCCTTCTCAGGGTTGTACTTGTAGACCGTGGAAGCTTCGTGGAAGTTCGGATGGCTCTCCGGGAGGAAGGACTTGGCGGCCTTCGCATTACCCGAGAGCGCGTTGGAGATCAGCTTCTCAGTATCAACAGCGTAGAAGAATGCCTGGCGCACCTTGTTGTTATCAAGCGGAGCCTTCTTGGTGTTGAAGAGCAGGAAGGGCAGGTTG
Source organism: Actinotignum schaalii FB123-CNA-2 (assembly GCF_000411135.1). Taxonomy (GTDB): domain Bacteria; phylum Actinomycetota; class Actinomycetes; order Actinomycetales; family Actinomycetaceae; genus Actinotignum; species Actinotignum schaalii_A. The sequence goes on from NZ_KE150262.1 coordinate 395,722, forward strand.
AAGCCCTGAACCGCGTCAATCACACCGCCGGCACCCTTGATAAGAGCTTCGGCATCGGCCGGGGCCGCTTCGATAACATCCACGGTGCCCTGCTGGAAGGCGGTGGTACGAGCGGTATCGTCCTTGAGGATCTCCCACTGCATCGCTTCCGCGGTGGCCGGGAACTGCCCGTTGTAGTTCTCATTCGGGGAGAACTTGATGTGGGCGCTGGTGATCTCATCGTACTTCCACGGACCGGTACCCATGGGCTTCGAGGTCAGCTCATCATCGCTCATCGAAGCCGGAACGATCTTGACGAGGGCCAGACGTTCCTTAACCAGCGAGAAGGGATGCTTCAGGTTGATGGTGACAGTCTTGTCATCCTTCTTCTGCACGTTGTCAATGAAGCTGAGCATCGGCAGGTAAATATTGCCCTCAGCGGTGGACCGCTCGAAGGACTTGACCACGTCATCCGTGGTCACCGGGGTGCCGTCCGAGAACTTCGCGCCGTCACGCAGCGAAACTTCGTACTGGGTATCGGTCACCTTGGTGGGCGCATCTTCCTTGGCCAGAGCGCGGTAGGGCTTGTAGTCGTGGTAATCCAGTTCGTACAGACCCTCCACCACGTGCATATTCGCGCCGGTTGCCAGCGCGGACGAGGTAGACGAAGGATGGTAGTTATTGGATTCATAGGCGGCTGCCGCGCGAATGGTGCCACCCTTTGCCGGCTGTCCCGAGGGAACTGCGGCCTTCTCGGGTGCATCTCCACCGCTCTTGCCGGTGTCAGATCCACCGCCACCGCAGCCGGACAGCGCCAGCACACCAGCGGCCAGCACGGCCGTGGCCTTGGCGCCCCACTTCATGCGTGTCATTGAAGTGTCCTCTCCTTTGAGTTCTTCCGGAAATTCACTGCCGAATTTCCGCTATTTTTTCGCGTGCGACAACCATCTTTAGCGTCGCGTACCTATGACTCTAGATTGTCTGACAACTTTGTGCAAGCCCGGTATCTGGCTTGTGAGTAAACTGTGACCAATTTGTGATGAACCTGGAAAGCGGGACGTCCGGCGGCTGGGTGCACCCCGCGCGGCGGCGGCCGCGCGGGCGTCGTCGTACCACGCCGAAACCACCTCGAAACTGCCCCGAACGGAATGAAAGTGCGCGAAAACGAGCGTAACGTGACCCTTTTCAATATTTCTGCGCGCATCTTTTGAAAACATCCGTTTTCCGATACCTTAGGTGTCATGATGCCCGACGACGCGCAGTCACATGCCACGCAGGGCGCTATGCGGGCCACCGGCGGCCACACCGGTTCCGGCTCGGATCGCGCCGATTTGGTCATGGACGCTTTGAAACAACGAATTATTGAAGAACGCCTACAACCCGGCGCGAAGCTCCCCACCGAAGCGGAGCTGTGCCGGGAACTCGGGGTGTCACGTTCCTCGGTGCGCGAGGCCCTGTCCAAGCTGGCGGCGCTAGATATCGTTACCTCGCAGCGCGGGAAGGGCACCCAGGTGGCGAATATGTCCCTCTCCCCGCTGGTGGAATCTTTGCTGCTGCGCTCCTCCGCGCGGGCCGGCGCCGGTACGGGCGCGGTGGAAAGCGTGGCCCAGCTGCGCGAATATCTGGACCTGGGGATGGCGGAAGGCGTGGTGCGGGCACTGTCGGGCACCCATCACGATAACCTGCACGACATCGTGGCGCGGATGACCGAAAAAGCACTGCGCGGGGAAAATTTCCAGCACGAAGATATTGAGTTCCACATTGCGATGACGTCCGCGCTCGATAACGAGGTCGCGTTAGAGATGGTCACGGCACTGTGGGTGGTGCACTCTATTGCGCTGCGCGATTTAGACGACGACGTTGACGAACTCCTCCTCGAAACCGCTCAGGCACATAAACGTATTATTCAGGCCGCCGAAGATGGTGATATTTTCGCGTATCGCGGGGCAGTCATTGACCACTACCGGCCCCTCAATATGATTATTGACCGCCATGAAGCAGTTCAGCAGCACGCGAATTCCGGGGGTTCCGGGGGTAGCGCGGAAAGCACGCTCGGGGATTGCGGGGATCCGGAAGCGCCGCCGGCAGCGCTTACCGCTCAGGCCGCTGCCCAGCAGCGGGAGGCTGAGCGGGCCGAGCGGGCCGAGCGGGCTGCGGATATTGCCGCGCGGGCGCAGCGAGCCGCCTCCTTTGCCGATATTGCAGATCCAACGTCGCGGGTTTCCGGGGTGTTGTGAGGCGGGATGCGCATCTTGTCCACGGCTCCCAAAGCTGGCTAGAACATACATAATCGTTCAGCCCGCCTCGACTTCGGTCGAGAGTGGGCTGGATCTCTGTTTGCGGCCAGTAGCCCGAGTGCCCTCCGCCCGCACGCTTTTTATCCTTCAGTTCCAAACTAAAAATTATGGCGTGAGCCAGAATCATTGTTTCGGCATTCCCATCCCGATAGGCTTGTAGCGGAGCCCCGGTGGAGCGCTATCTGGCCATGTCAGATATTCTTACCGGGGCATTGGACTTCTTTGCGGAGCTACGTGCTGACTGCGCTGCGCCGTCGTACCGAAGCGCGGGGAAATAGACCCGCCACGGCCGCGACATCCACCAAAACAACGTTCCACAGCATGACCACAACGTCGTTCTGCATGCCCGAAACGCTGTTTTATGCGGCCGGAACGCTGTTCCACTAGGCAGTGTTGTCTGACAATACTTTCCAAGCGCGGAGTTGCTGTGCTATTTTCGTTGTTGTCTGACAATAGCGTCAGACGAGACGATGATGTCTGCCAGAAAGGTAACAGCACAATGTCAACTCCTCGCGCCCGGCGTGGGTGGAGTGCATTCGTGGCACTGTCAGCCACGGTTGCTCTCACGGTCACGCCGTTGACAGCGTGGGCCAGCCCGGGGGAAACGCCCCCGCAGCCCGAACCTCAGGCAGCGGAAGTCCTCGAGACTGCGCAGCCGCCGGCCCTCACTGCTGACGAATTAGAATCAGGCACGTCAAGCGCTCTCGCCGCGGAGAGCACGCCAGAAAACAGCGAAACGGCAACCGAACCTACTAACAGAGCCGCCGAAAGCACCGCAGCTTCGGAGGCGGAAAATACCGCGAACGCCGCGAACTACATGTCGCTCACCCTTGAACGAACCGATGACAACGGGAATGAGCTCCGCATCGGCCAAAAGATGACGTTCAAGATTTCCTACACAAATCTTTCGCAGCGCGCGATTACCGCGTTCCCCTTTAAGTCGAATCTCAAGGGCGTCCTGCCTCCCACGGCTCCAAATTGCCGCTGGGCGAACCTCAAAGCAGGTGACACCAAGGGCTGCACAACGGCCACTTACACCGTAACCGCGGAGGATGCCGCCAAGGGCACCTTCACCCCCTTCGTGGAATTCCGCGCCACCAAGGATCGCAACGGCACCCAGGTCCTCCAGGAAGGTATCCGCCAGGAACTGGCGCCGGTGACCCTCATTAATGAGCAGGCTCCGAAGGATCCGGACCCGGCCACCATCCCCACCGAGCGTGGGGATATGGAGACCGTGCGCCTGGCACGCGCGGGCGATAAGGAAGACTACTGCTACCGTATTCCGGCTCTCACACAGGCGAATAACGGTTGGATCTTGGCCGCGTACGACGGCCGCCCCGGATCCTGCATGGACTCCCCCAACCCCAACCACATCACCCTGCGTATCTCCAAGGACAACGGAAAATCCTGGACTGAGCCGAAGGAAGTCCTCCAGGGCAAGGGCACCCTTTACAGCCGCGATAAGTACGGGTATTCCGATCCGTCCTTCGTGGTGAACGAAGAAACCGGCCGTATTTTCCTCTTCTCCGTCTTCTCCTATGACAAGCGTTTCCAGGATTCGCGCCCCGGAACGGATCCCAATGATCGCAATGTGCTGCACGCACAGGTGGTCTACTCGGATGACAATGGCGAGACCTGGTCCCAGCCGCGCATCATCACGGATGACATCACCTTCGATAAGAATATTCGCTCCCGCTTCGCCGCTTCCGGCGCTGGTATCCAGCTTAAGTACGGCGAGCACAAGGGCCGCCTGGTTCAGCAGTTCACGATGACCATGCCGAATAACCGCGGTTACGCGGCGGTTTCCGTGTACTCGGATAACAACGGCGAGACCTGGACCCCGGGCCAGCCTGTTTACGGCGGCATGGACGAAAACAAGGTCGTGGAGCTGTCCGACGGCACTCTCATGCTCAACTCTCGTTCCTCGGATAATGTGTGGGCCCGCAAGATTGCGTATTCCACGGACGGCGGGGCGACTTACAGCCCCATGCAAATCGATTGGCAGCTGCCTGATCCGCATAACAACGCCTCGATTATCCGCGCCTTCCCGAACGCGCCGCAGGGCAGCGATAAGGCGAAGATTCTGCTTTACTCCTCGTCCTCCGCAGACGGGCGACACAACGGCCTCATCCGCGTTTCTTATGACGACGGCGAAAGCTGGTCGGTGGGCAAGCTCTTCAAGAAGGGCGCTATGGCCTACTCCACGATGTGGGCGATGAAAGATGGCCGCTACGGCATCTTCTTCGAGGGCGATAACAATGACATGCTCTACGCCCACTTTGGCTTCGATTGGCTGAACTCGGTACCGCTCTCCACCACCCCCGAGCGCGTGGTGGTCAACCGCGGTGAAGCGAAGGTGAAGATCAACGTATCTAATCTTGGTAGCACCGCCATCGAAAATCCGGTTATGGCGCCGCTGTGGCTGCCGCGCGGTTGGTCCGCTGAGCAGGTACAGATCGGAAAACTGGAGGCCGGCGAAACCCGTACGGTCTCTATTCCGGTCACCATCGGTAATGATGCTGTCGCGTACGACGACGATATCGGGCTTGACTTCGTTGTGAATGTGGAAGGCAAGGTCGGGGTGAACGCCAGCGCGATTGCCCGGCTGGAGGAACGCGAAGGGGAAACCCCCGCACCCCAGCAGTACATGACCGTGGACTTCGAGCGCACCGATGACGGTGGAGAACCGCTGCGCATCGGCCAGGAACTGACCTTCCGTGTCTCCTACACGAATACCTCAGATCGCACGATCACGGCTTTCCCCTACCAGTCCAACCTCAACCGCTTCCTGACCACCGGCACCCCGAATTGCCGCTGGGGTAATCTGGCGGCCGGAGATACCAAGGGCTGCAATACCATCACCTACAAGGTGACCGCCGAAGATGCCAAGCGTGGCACCTTCACCCCCTACGTGGTCTTCCGCGCCACGGAGGATCGCGATGGCACGCGGGTGCTTCAGGATAATATCCGCGCCGAGCTGCCCGCCATCAAGGTAATCAACGAGGAGATTGGTAAGCGGCCCGACCCGGCCACCATCCCCACCGAACGTGGGGATATGGAAACCGTGCGCCTCGCGCGTGCCGGGGATAAGGACAACTACTGCTACCGCATTCCGGCCCTCGCCCAAGCGAATAACGGCTGGATCCTCGCGGCTTATGACGGCCGCCCGGATTCCTGCATGGACTCCCCCAACCCGAATCACATCACTCTCCGTATCTCCAAGGACAACGGAAAGTCGTGGACGGCACCGGAGGAAATCCTCCAGGGCAAGGGACATATCCGCGACGCCGATAAGTACGGCTTCTCGGATCCTTCCTTCGTGGTCAACGAAGAAACCGGGCGTATTTTCCTCTTCTCGGTGTTCTCCTACGATGTGCGTTTCCAGGATTCCCAGCCGGGCACCGATCCGGATAACCGGCGGGCCCTGCACGCGCAGGTGGTTTACTCCGATGACAACGGCCAGACCTGGTCGAAGCCGCGTCTCATCACCAAGGACATCACCTTCGATGAGAATATTCGCTCCCGCTTCGCGGCCTCCGGCGCTGGTATCCAGCTCAAGTACGGCCCGCATAAGGGCCGCCTCATCCAGCAGTTCACGATGACCATGCCGAACGGCAAGGGCTACGCCGCCGTCTCCGTCTACTCGGATGACAACGGCGCCACCTGGACCCCCGGCCAGCCGGTCTACGGGAACATGGACGAGAACAAGGTCGTGGAGCTTTCCGACGGCACCGTCATGCTCAACTCGCGGTCCTCGGACGGCATCATGGCCCGCAAGATCGCCTTCTCGAAGGACGGCGGCCAGACCTACACCCCGATGCAGGTTGAATGGCAGCTGCCCGACCCGCGCAATAACGCCTCGATTATCCGCGCGTTCCCGAACGCTCCGGAAGGCAGCGCGCAGGCGAAGATTTTGCTGTACTCCTCGTCGTCCGCGACCTCGCGTTCGAACGGCCTCGTGCGTATTTCGTACGACGACGGACGCACGTGGTCAGTTGGTAAGCAGTTCAAGCAAGGTGCTATGTCGTACTCCACGATGTGGGCCATGGATGATGGCCGGTACGGCATCTTCTACGAGGGCGATAACAACGACATGCTCTACGCGCATTTCACCCTGGATTGGCTGAACTCCCTGCCTGTTTCCGCGGTACCCGCGGAGAACGCCAAGGTGTATCGCGGTAAGTCCACGATTCCGCTATCGGTGACGAATATGGGCAGCGAGGATCTCGCTGGTGTGGTGGCCACCCCCGGTGAGCTGCCCGCCGGGTGGGAAGCCGAAGCTGTGGAGCTGGGCACCCTCAAGGCCGGGGAAACCCGCATCGTGCAGGTGCCGGTAACCATTGGCGCGAAGGTACTGGCCGGTTCGGGTGATCAAACCATCCCGTTCCGCATTACTTCCGGTGACAAGGTGGCGGCCAATGGCTTCGCCGAGGTCACCCTCATCAATCGCAAGTGCGAATCGCGGCCGGTCTACGTGCCGGGCGTGAAGCTCGCGAATGAAGTGGCAGCAGAAACTACCCGCGAGGATAACGGCACCGATAACCTCTTCGATGGCGATCTCAATACCATCTGGCACAGCCCGTGGAGCTCCACGATCAAGCTGCCGTTGGATATTGATCTGGCACTGCCCCAGGCCGAGAATATCGGCCGGGTGGATGTGCACCCGCGCAGCTTCGGCGGGGATAACGGCCGCATCCGCTCCGCGGAACTGTGGGCCGGTAAGGACGCTGAGAGCGCGGTGAAGATTGCCGAAGGCACCTTCGAGAATTCGCCGGAGCCGGCAACCTTCTTCGTGGACACTAAGGACACCAAGTTCCTGCGCCTGCGCATTACCGGCACCTACGGGCGCACCGCCGATTCCCTGGCCTCCGCCGCAGAAATCGCGGTGTACAAGATGACCGAGGTTTCCGATACCTGCGTGGAGCCGAGCCCCGAACCCGAGCCGACTCCGGGCACCGATCCCACGCCGGGCACTCCCGATCCGAGCCCCAAGCCGGATCCGACGCCCGATAAACCGGCACCTTCGCCAGAACCGACTCCGGGCACTGACCCGACGCCGGGCACTCCGGACCCGAGCCCCACTCCCAGCCCGGAACCGACACCGGAGCCAAGCGAACCCGCGGTTCCCGAATCGCACGGTAACGCCAACTACCTCTCGAACTCGTGGACATCCACAGTTGCTGACCTCGTCTTCTCCTATGGGCGTGCCGGCGACGAAGTCCTCGTGGGCGATTGGACCGGTGACGGCCGCAAGTCCGTTGCTGTGCGCCGCGGCAACCAGTTCTTCGTGAAGAACTCCCTGGGCGGCGGCAACGCCGACACCGTATTCTCGTACGGCAAGGCCGGCGATAAGGTTGTGGTGGGTGACTGGGATGGCGACGGCAAGGCCACCTTCGCGGTTATTCGCGGCAATAAGGTGTTCGTGAAGAACTCGCTGACCAGCGGCAATGCCGATAGCGTCATCGCTTACGGCAAGGCCAGCGATACCCTCATCTCCGGTGACTGGGATGGCGACGGCATCGCGACCTTCGCGGCGGTACGCGGCAACCAGTTCTTCGTGAAGAACTCCCTGGAATCCGGAAATGCGGACGCTGTCTTCAGCTTCGGCCGCGTGGGCGATGAGGTCATCGTGGGTGACTGGGATGGCGACGGCGTGGACACCGTTGGGGTGCGCCGCGGCAACATCATCTACACCGCCGATGCGCAGGGCAATACCGTGATGAGCGTCGCCTACGGCAAGCCCGGCGATCAGCTCCTCATTGGTGACTGGGATGGCGATGGCATCGACACGCCTGGCGTGCGGCGCTAAGCGCTCCCCATCTCGCTGAAAAAAGCACCTCGCGCTGAGAAGCACCTCGCGGCGCGATAAGCGAGATACAAACGGGGCCGGGTGGGCTGGATTTCCAGCTCACCCGGCCCCGTTGCGTGGCGTGCCACGCGGCTACGTTTCCGGTTTAGTTAGCGCAGTTCCTCGCCCGGGATCAGGTCCAGGTAGAGCGAGTTCTCGCGTTCAAAAACGACGGCGAGGTTATCCGCGAGCCACACCGCGTCAGAGTAACCGAATTCGCCCGGGCCCAGGGAGCGGAGCAGGCGTCCGGCGTCGTCAATAATAGCGCCGTTCTCCCGCGCGGTATCCGAATGCGGATGGATGAGGACGGTGCTATCTCCGCAGGTGATGAGCTTGGCGTTGCAACCCGGATCGGGGAAGTTCAGGGGCTGCGGTTCAGACCAGCTCAGGCCATCGCTCGAGCGTGCCACCACGCGCCCACCGCGACCCTGGAGGCGGATATTCGCGATGACCTCTCCCCCGCATACCTCGAGGGTGGTTTCGTCCAAGCCGGGGGTACCCACCGGGCGGATCGGCTCGGAAACCGCCACAATCTTGCCTGCACGCACATGCACCACGTAGATAACCGCCTCCCCGCCGCGGTTCGTCACGTATGGGAGAAGCGCGGTATCGCCCAGCAGCGGGGTGGAGCCGGAGGTGGCGAAAAGACCATCGCAACGCAGCTCACTATAGAGCTCATCGTCCACCCGAGTATGGCTCAGAGAATCGAGGCTGGTCCCCCAGGCGATCCAAGCTTCCAGCCGCGGGCCATCAAAGCGGGAGCCGAAATAGCCGATTTCTTCCGAGGCGGCGTAGGCCAGGGTGATGCCGGCATCGTTCCCGGCGGCGGTTGGCGCTGCGGCATCCGCGCCCGTAGCACTGGCTACCGGAGCGCCGGCCACACACGGATCCCCGCACACCGCAGGAGTTCCCGGAACCGGGAGCGGAGCAGAAAATTCAAGGTCCTGCGCGCGCAGCGGCGTGCCCGGCGCGGGGAGCTTGGCGGTGATATAGCAAATACGGTTGGGATTAGGCAGGTCGGCAGCCATTGCCCCACCCAGGTTTTCCCAGTCAAAATCCCCGCTCGGATGCGGGCGTTCATCGAAGAAGACGGTCAGCTGGTTATCGCGATGCAGCACGGCCGGGATGCGGAAATCACGGTCGGCGGTACGGGTGACGAGCGCGCGGGCCGAACGGCCAGCCGCGGCGCCAGCGCTGGGCGCGGTGGCCTGCGCACGATCATTGTGCGGGTCCTTATGTAGAGAAGTCATGGCACCATCCTATGTGGTTGTCAGACTTAATGCCGCGGCCCGGCGCTGGGGCGCCGCCGCTCACGTTTCCGCGGGATAACAGGGCTGGTGAGCGGTAGGCGCGGCGTCGTCGCCCTTCATTCACGGCAGACACGTGCCGGTGGTGCACACCACGTTTTGACAGGGCCGCCGCGCTGTGTAAAATCCTGTGTGCAGCAAGCGAGGCCGGGCGGTACCACCCGCGTTTCCAGCTGTTCGCGTACAGCAACGATACCGATTCTTGACCGTTACTAGAGCTTGCACTGAAGACTTTTCTTGTTTTACGCTAACGTTCAGCGGCCCATGACCGCGTGACACCCCCGGTGTTTCGTCCGGTACGACGACGCCACCCCCAACCCAACCTAACAGCAGCGCATATTTGCTTCGCGCATGCCAAGCGCTGGCTAATTCCTGACCGAATTTCCCCTGTGGGACCGAGTTGCGGAGGACGACGACTCTCATGACCACTCAACTGACTCACCTGACCCGGTGCACGCGTGAGGATATCCCCACCCTCGCCACCATCCGCCGCACCATCGAAGAAACTATGGCCGCCGCAGGTAACAGCCAGTGGCCCCTCGGCTCGCTGCCGGTGTGGAAAATCGCCGAGCAGGTAGACGCCGGCGAATTCTGGGCTTTGCGCGCGGCCGATGGCACTATCACCGCCGCCGTGCGGGCCCTGCATTCCGACCCGCTCATCTGGTTCGATGACAGGCCCGCCCTCTACCTCCACACCCTCATGGCCAATCCGGCCGTTGAGGCGAAGGGCGCCGGGCGGGCGATCCTGGCCGCGATGGCCCAGCTGGCAGTCACCTACGGCTACGACCGGGTGCGCCTGGATTGCGTGGGCCCGCTGCGCGGCTTCTACGCTCGCCAGGGATTTGAGGACACCGGCATGACCCATTCCGGCAACCACTCGGCGGATATGGATGCGCATCTGATGGAGCGCATCCTGCTGCCGGAGTTCACGCCGGTGGGTGAGTTTGGGGCTGTGGGGCAGTTTGGCCCAGAACTTGACGTGGCGGTGCCGGCGGCGTAGGTGGTGGCGCTATAGATAGCACCGCAGCGCTGTTGCATTCCGATTTAGAATCCAGGCGGGTGTGGCAGCGCGCGAAACTACGCTAAACTAGCCTTTTGCAGCCCGCGTGGGCGGCGCTGCTTGGAGAGTTGTCAGAGCGGCCGAATGAGACGGTCTTGAAAACCGTTGTGCGGCGACCCCGCACCAAGGGTTCGAATCCCTTACTCTCCGCATGTGATCTAGCTCTCAGTTCGAGAAATCGGCCTGAGGGCTTAGTTTTTGTTGAGCTGGCGCGGGAAAGTCGGGGAATGGTGGGGCTTGGAACGCTCCCCCGTAGCCACTCTTGACCGGTCTTTAGGGGTACTTATGGGTACTTCGGGGATACTTTTGGGGGTACAACCCAAGGGGTGGAGATTTGTACCCCCAAACCGGGGTACGCGACGAAAATAAAAGGGGCGATTTGAGGAACAGCGCCTCCGTTCGGGACTGCGAGATAGATTTACACGCTGATAGTATTGAGATGCCGGCGAAAAGAGGGTCAGGGATCCCCTTCCCCCACCGAGGGGATAGCTGGCTCCTACTTTTTACCCACCCCCGGCTACCCAATACTGGTAGCGAGCGGCTCAACATGGGTCAAGATGTTCTTCAATGTATGCCCCTGGGCGATGCTGCGGGGACATTTTCACGCGATGACGGCTCGGTATCGAGCGTGTCGAGCGCAAGTTTCTCGAACGGAAAGGCTTCTAACAATGAGAACAGACGAGGAACTACTTGCCGAAATTGAAAGCGATGCGGACATTGATCCCGAACGGCTTATCACGGATCCAGAGCGAGTAAAAATAGCTGCCGCACAAATTCGGATCAAAATCGCACAACGCGCACGTAATGAGGCAGTTCCACATGCCCGAAAATGTACGAATTAGCGGGCCAAACCCCAGCTTCTCCGGCAAGAACACATCCAATTCGCACCAAGTCTTGTTTCCACCACTCTCCGACGCGTCTTTAGCCTGCCTGTAGAGAAAGGCCCCGGTCATTTGTGCATTGCTAAAAGCTAGAGGCCTGACCGGGGGTCTATCACTAGTCAATCTACTTGGACAGCTGACGAACAGCAATGGGAGATGCACACACTTCAGCCTTTCCAACCTCCCCGCAGCGCATGGTCACGATACCGCGTGCGCAGCTCACCGCGATCTTGCCTCATCAGTGCTTCAATAGCCTTCGCCAGCTTCGCGGCGTCGTAATGCTTCTTGAACAGCGCCTTGGCATCGCGCTTGAACTGATGTGTACGGAAGACGCTAGTCAGCCTCATTGAGATCCGCCATCAGTTCAGCGACGCTACCAAACGAAGCGCCGGTGCGGGACTCAACTTCACCTCTCGCCACTACCCAACAATGACCGCAAACCCAGCCAGGCCAGATGTGAAACATAACGCACCTGGCCTCTAAATTTTGTTCTCGCCGAGCAACGATGTAAACTCTTATCTGTCGCAAAACGAGGCGGGTTAATCGCTCGCCTCCTCAATTTTTTATTGAGGAGCTTGCTGGTAGCCACCTCGTGACTGTGCGCTCGTAGCTCAGTGGATAGAGCATCTGACTACGGATCAGAAGGTCGGGGGTTCGAATCCCTTCGAGCGCGCGAAGCTCCTCCTCGGTGACTCAAATCCCGGTGGGGAGCAATTTCTTTTTCGACGCTCAAGCCCGAAGCCACCAAGCACCGCCACAAAACCAACCTAACGCGAATGCTTCAGGAACGCTGGCAAATTGACCGGGTTGAAACTGAAAACTCCCGGATGGTTAATATCCGCTTCCCAGGTCTGCGCCTTGCCCTCCGCGGTCCAGCTAATAAGTGCGGTAGTGGCTTTGCGCTCCACATGAAAATCGATCACGCTCTCCCACGGGTACCGCTGGAAACGCTCGCCGTCCGCCCGCGAAATATTCGACAGCCCCGACTTCCCCTCCGGATTGATCACGATAAACTCGGCATCGGTCACCACCAGCACCCGGATCACCGCCGCGTCGATTGCATTCCACAGGTTCGACACCAGGAGCTTGCCAATTCCGCCCAAGAAACTTCTATACTTACGCACCACCAGGTAGTTCGCGCCAGCCTCAATGCCGTGCTCGCGAAGAAACGCGAGAATATCTTCTTCCGTCACGCCCCGAATAACGCCCATGACCGTGCACCCTTCTCGCGACTACCGCGACGCCCGAGGCGACCCCTTTCCTCGCACCCTTGCGCGAAGTTTGTCACCTCGATAATTTGAGTTTATACCTTTTTACGACGACGCACACCCGCTTCACGCCTCCTTTTCGCACAGCACCGCCGATTCTCACTCAGCCCTACCCAGCCCCCCGCCAGCCATTCACTCAGCTCGCACTACTTGAACTTTGTCCCACCATATTCGCTTTAACTAACACCAAATTTCATTTAGGGTTAGAAGTATAAGTAATCACGACTCTGGATAGGACATCATGGCAAAGATGCGCAAGCTCGCCGTCGGAACACTATCCGCCCTCACGGTCCTGGGATGCGGAATCGTAGCCCCACTCGCCGTGGCGGACGTTCCCACAGCGGATAACCCCAGCCCGGCCATCGTTTCGGGCCTTGCAGTCGGTGATGGCAGCCTCATCACCCCGCAAGATAAGAACGGTAAAGACGCAAAATTCAGCGTAGGCATGCAACTGCGCGCCGCCGACGGCTCGGCTTCCAACAATTTCCCGATGCCGGGCGATCCGCAGCGCGATACAGGCAACCGCCTCAATTGCATGCGTAATAACCTCATCGACCTCACCAAGACCACCGAGCTCACCGCCCGCATCCAGGTGCGTAATAACACCGCATCTCCGCTCTACGGACTCAGCTACCAGGTCGGATGGATGGATGGCGACGCCGCATACAATACCTCCGGCGCCCCGGTAGACGCTTCAGGTTTCGTCGTCGATGGCCCCAAGCTCAAAGAAGCCATCACCGCCTCCGGCGTATCCACCAAGGTCACCATCTGGCTCATCCTCAAGGACAACACTCAAAAGACACTCGCCATGATGGCCGATGCGGACTGGGATAACGTCGCAACGGTGTGGCTCCGCGGCACTCTCCCGGCTTCTACCGGCCCGGATGATGTGATCACCCTGGACGTCCCGCTCAAGTTCAATCAGGATGTTGCCACGGTCAAGGGTTTGATGCCAGTGGCGTCGCTCAAGAACCACACCCTCACCCTCTCGGGAACCGACTATGGCGAAGCGATGTCGAAGAAGCCGCAGGGTTATATGCGGATTATCCGCTTCCGCGGTTTCACCCCGCTCACCGAGCTCGATAACGGCGGGGCGGCCAGCCAGCACGGCACCACCGGGAAGTTCGTGGCTGTGGAGAAGTCCGGCGCTGCCAATTACAACGATCTGTCCGGCCCCTTTACCCAGGTCCCCCTTGCTGTGCAGCAGGCCATGCCCACGGTCAAGCACCGGGATGTGGATGCCGCGAAGAAGGTCCCCTTTGCTGATGGTTTCAATCTGCAATACCAGACCACCTACACCAACGGGCTGCGGTCCCAGTGCTCCGGTTACGAGAGCATGATCTCGAAGATTTCAACGGCCGAGATTAACTCCTACGACGTTGACCTCATGCCGATTCGGGATGCGATCCGAGATAAGGGATACTCCGTTGGGGCAACCGCCACCGAGATTATGCCGGCGTACACCTATAGCATGTCCGCTCAACAGCCCAGTTTTGTGGACGCCCAGGGCGCTCCCATCGCGATGAACGAGGGCGCTTATGCCCCGCTCGCCGCGGAGCTCTCCAATGCGCACGTGCGCTTGGTCAAAGTTGTTGAGGCCAGCGATGTCACGATTCCGCAATACAGCGCCTATGATGCACGCGCCCAGTTGAGCACGATTCGCGGCCTCGCGGAGCAGGCAGCGCAGGCGGGCAACCTCGACCTGGCCACCCTCACAAGCGACCGCAATCCGCAGGCGCTCACCGATGCGAAGCAGGTCATCACCTACTCCACCGCGAATTACGATGCCCCGGACGGAACCGGCATTCCCACCCGCGTGATTATCGACGCGTCCCAGGTGGATACTGGCACGCCCGGCACCTACCCGGTCACCTACAAGCGCGCCGTGAAAACGCAGGACGCCGCGGGTACCTGGGTGGAAGATATTGTCTCGACTACCGCGCAGGTCACCGTGACCGCGGTGAACGCCGCTTATCAGCAGGCCTCCGCCTCGCGCGAGAATCTGGATCCGGTCACCGTGAACGTGGCCGCCCCGAGCTTCGCGGAGGCTAACGGTGCCGCGGTCACGCCCGCGCTCAACGCGAACGGTGCTTACGCGCTCAATGAAGGCACGACCCTGCCGAAGGGCTGGGATGTTGCGGTTAATCCGAACGACGGCGCACTTACCGTGACAATCGGGAAGGAGGCTGCCACCGGTACTCACGAGCTGCCGATCAAGGTGACTTTTGCCGATGGGAGCAGCACTGTTCTCAACGCGCAGGTGAGCTTCACCCAGAAGGCTGCAGCGCTCACCCCGGGAACACCGATTCCGCCGGAGCCCACGGTTGAACCTACTGTTGACCCGACCGTTGATCCAACCACCGATCCGACGGCAGATCCGACTGTTGCTCCAACGGTAGCGCCCACGGCTCAGCCGACAGATCCGGTTGCGCCCACAACCGCTCCGACCGCCGCGCCGACCGTTGCTCCGACAGCCGCACCGGCGGCCCCGAGCACCGCACCCACGGCCGAACCGACGGCTTCGAGCAAGCCCACCCGCGTTGTCAAGAAGAAGCTGACCGCCACCGGCGCGGAAAGTGCCTGGCTGCTTGCTGGCGCCCTCGCCCTGGTGGGAACCGGGCTGCTGGTACGGCGCCGGCATAGCTAAGTAACTCCCGGCTAAGCGCAGCACAGCACAGCCACGTGCAGCGCCTAGCTAAGCGCGGCACAGCGCCCAGCTAAGCAGCGCCTAGCCAACTAAAAACAGGTGTGGCCCGGAACCGCGAAGGTCTGGGCCACACCTGTTTCTTGGCGCACCGATATTTTAGGGGAAGGCTACCGCCCGCTAGCTGCGTCGTCGTACTAGATAGAAACCGCAGCGCGGGTGCGCGCGCCCTCGAGCTTCCCGCGCAAACCGTGCGGGGAAATCAACCAGACCACCAGGAACATGAGGCCCTGGGCCGTGACCACCGCGGCGCCGGAAGGCAGGTCGAGCCAGTAGGAAACGTACAGACCCACCAGCGCGCACACCGCCGCGAAAACCGGGGCGAATATGAGCATGACGCGGAAGCGATTGGTAACCAGGTAAGCCGTGGCTCCCGGCACGATCACCAGCGCGATAATGAGGATCGCGCCCACCGCCTGCATGGCTGTCACCACCGTGAGCGCCAGGCAGAAGAGCAAAATCGCGCCGAGCGTGCGGGCCCGGATGCCGATGGCTTGCAGGTGAGTAGGGTCGAAAGCGTAGGCGGTCAGATCGCGCCGCTTGAACAGCAGAATCGCGAGCGCGAGGGGGGCCAGGATGACCACCTGGATCATATCCGCGCGCGTGACGCCCAGCAGATCACCGAAGATGACGTGGTTGAGGTCCACATTGGAGGGGTTGAGTTTGATAAGGATCAACCCGACCGCGAAGAACAAAGTAAATACTGCTCCCATGGAGGCATCTTCTTTGACTCGCGAGGTGGAGCGCAGCAGGAAAATCAGCGCCACCGCGATGAGCGCGGCAATGACCGCCCCCAGGGAGAAGGGCATCCCGAGCACATAAGCGATAACCACGCCGGGCAGAATCGCGTGCGAGAGTGCGTCGCCCATGAGTGACCAGCCAATGAGCACCAGCCAGCAGCTGATGACCGCGCACACTATCGCCGCGGTGAGGGTGACCGTAGCCCCGCGCACCATAAAGGGGTGCGTCCACATTTCAACGAAAAGTTCGTACCACACTAGCGATTCTCCTTTGCCTTGCGCAGATGCGTGGCCGGGTCCGCGGCCGGGTCCGGTTCGTGGTGATCGGGGACGACGCCGAAAGCCTGCATGAGGTGCTCGGGCTTCATGGCTTCGGCCACCGGGCCGTGGAAAATAACACGGCGGTTGAGGAGGAGCACTTCGGAGCACAGTTGGGGCAGGCCGGCCAGGTCGTGGGTGGCGACCAGGATAGTTACCCCGGAAGCCGCCAGTTTCTGGAGCAGCGCAATAATCATGGTTTCCGACGGTTTATCCACCCCGGCGAAGGGCTCATCGAGGAGCATGAGCTGGGCGCCCTGGGCGATGGCGCGGGCAATAAATACGCGTTTGCGCTGCCCACCGGAAAGCGATCCGATCTGGCGCTCGGCGTAGGGGGTCATTTCTACCATGTCGAGGGCGTGGCGCACCGCCTCCCGATCTTCGGCGCGGGCGCGGCGGGTAGGGCCCATGAAGCCGTAGCGGCCCATGGTCACCACCTCGCGGACGCTCACCGGGAAAGCCCAGTCCACGCCTTCGTTTTGGGGAACGTAGCCGACCAGGCCGGCTTTGCGGGCCCGGGTGCCGCTCTGGCCGAGGATCGTAATATCCCCGCCGTGCCGCACCGATCCCATAATTGATTTCATGAGGGTGGATTTACCCGAGCCGTTTTGCCCCACGAGGGCGCAAATAACACCCGGGGTCAGCCCGAAGCTCACCGAGGTGAGGGCTTGCACCGAGCCGTAGCGCGCGTGAACACCGCTCACCTCCAGAGCGTATTTCGGAGATTCTATTGGTGTTGCCACCGTTCCTCCGCCTTTCTGCGATTGTGCGTAGGTGCGAGCTGCATATATTGCGAACATCGTTGCCGTGTTAGCAACGTTCACGTGAAAGCAGCGTTTATATGCGAGCGGCGTTTACTTGCCGGCTGGTTTCGTGGGTTCGCTCGCGGATTCGCCGGCCTTGCCGGTGAGCCCGCGGGTGATGAGATCGGCGTCGTACCGAAGCAAATCGAGGTAGGTGGGCACGGGACCGTCCGCCTCGGAAAGCGAGTCTACGTACAGTAAGCCGGCTACCGGAACACCGGTGTCTTCGGCAACGGACGCCATTTTGTCGTCCACGGTGGATTCGCAGAACAGCGCCCGCACCCCGGAGGTGCGCACGAAATTCTCAAGGTCGGCCTTGGCCTTGGGGGTTTGCGC
Organism: Actinotignum schaalii FB123-CNA-2; assembly: GCF_000411135.1. Lineage (GTDB taxonomy): Bacteria > Actinomycetota > Actinomycetes > Actinomycetales > Actinomycetaceae > Actinotignum > Actinotignum schaalii_A. The sequence continues at coordinate 413,263 of NZ_KE150262.1, forward strand.
GCCTTCGGCGTTGACTGCCCACAGGTACTTTTCTTGCAGGCCGTGATCGCGCGTGAGGTAGGAGAAAGCACCTTCGCAGCTCACCAGCGCGCGCTGGGATTCGGGAATGGTAGCCAGGGCTGCGTCCATATCTGCGGCGATGTTATCCAGCTGCTTCTTGTAATTTTCGCCGTTGGTGCGATAGGCCTGGGCATGATCGGGATCTACCTTAGAAAAAGCGGCGACCATATTATCCACGTAGAGTTTGCCGTTCTTCGGACTCATCCACGCGTGCGGATTCGGTTTGCCCTGGTAATCACCTTCCGCGATGGCGACCGGCTCAATTCCATCGGAGAGGTTAACGCGTTCGGCGGTGGAATTCTCTACGAATTTCTCAAACCATCGCTCCAGGCCCAGGCCGTTGTAGAGGATGATATCGGCGCCTTCTGCGCGCTTAATATCACCGGGCGAAGGCTGATAATCATGGATTTCTTCCCCCGGATTGGTGATCGAGGCGACCTCCATATGTTCGCCGGCGATATTCCGCGCCATATCTGCCAGTACCGTGAAGGTGGTGAGTACCTGCGGTTTCTCACTTCCTGCGTTTTTTCCTTGCGACGACGCAGTCCCGCAGGCCCCCACCAGGGCAAGCATGCTCACCAGCAGCGCGGCCAGGCCGGCCCGTACCGCACCCCGTTTATATCCCATTCCCATCACCATCCCCTTTCTGGCTTATACTGGGCGTTGAGGTCCTGAGTGGATACACCCGTGAGGAGGCCCAGCGCTCGTAAGTAAGGGTACCCTTACTTTTTGGTGACGGGGCTTAATCCTACGCGAGTTTAGCCCCTCGCGCGAGGGCGTCACTCCACAGCCGGGACTTTCTCCCCGGTTATTCGCCATATTTTTACTTAATATGATATCGCCCACCGCCCCGCCGAACGTGAACACCACATTTTGCTGTCGTAGGCCCCGGGTAGACTTCCCCCATGGATGAGATGGATGCTATCGGACGGGAAATTGACACCATCGCCGCTTCCCTCGGCGATATTCCGGAAGCCGAACCCGGTGAACCTGGCTACATCATTAATACCTGGGAACGCGTGGTCACCGCGTGCCGGGCAGGGATGCGGCCGGTGGCCTCCACGGAAGGGCTGCGCCTGGCCGTGGCGATCGGGCACAACCTAAAAACTGTGGAGCTTTCTCCGGCCCGCGACGGGGAGGGGCGTTCCTATCTCAATCTGCGCTGCGGGGTGGGCCGGGCGGATCTCATCGATGTGACCGGCTTGGCCGGCTGGGTTTTTGAGACCTTCTCTCTGGGGGATGTACGCATTGTCGGGGATGAGGTGGTCCTGCATCTGGCTTTGCGCATGGCCGGCTTGCCTTTTTCGCGGCTGACCAGCATGGTGAAGTTCCTCGTCGTCGCCGCTATTGACGCTACCGCGGTATTCGTGCGCGGTCTCGATAACGTTCCCCCCACAAAGGATGATCTTTTCGGGCCGGAGGCGGTGGCCGGCGCGGGGGATATTCTGGAGGATACGTTTTCCGCGCGCCCGGAAATGAATCCTTTTGTGGGTAATGCACCCGGAGATGCCGATCAGTTCACAGACCCGGCCGGGGTGGATACCCGTTTCGATGAACTCCTGGGCACGGCCGGGGTGTATCGCTGGAATGGTTTGGTTTCCGCGCTCGCTCCGTTACTCGGGCAGCGCGATGCGGCTCAGGCCGAATACGGTTTCGGGGCCACGCTCCGCGTGGATGGCTCTGAGGTTCCGGTGGTGATGCTACGTAATACCCTGGTCAGCGGGGCGGATAGCGCGGCGGTGACCTTGCGCCTGGGTGACGCTAGCGCCAATGCGGTGCGGGAGGCAGCCCGCCAGGCTGCGGCTCTTCCACTCGGCGGGGTGGTGGTACACGGCACAGATCTTTATTTCAGCCACGCTTTTGAGATCAGCGGGCAGCGGCCGGGGTGGATTGCCAGCCAAATTGAAGGTGCGGCGCGGTATTCGTTACTGCTCGGCCGCGGGTAGTTCCAGCACCGCTTCCCGGAGGCGTTCCCACAGGTCAGCTTCGGCGTCATAAGCTTCGGCAACGATAGATTCGGGGAAATAGGCGGTATCGCGTTCCAGCCCCAGCAGGCAGGGATAAAAACCGCCGCACTGGCGATAGGCCACCCAGGCAAGCGGCGCATGGGCCACCAGCCGGTCCCCGATAAGCACTCCGAGCCCGGAGGCGAGGGCCTGCCGGGAGCGCTGGCCGCGCAATTCGGGCAGCAGCGCGCAAATATCCCGTAAATTCCGGGGTAGTTCCCGGCCGCGCGGTACCAGTTTCTTCGCTTCTTCGCGTGCTTCGTGTAGATAATTCTCATCCCCGGGGGCGAGCCAACCGATGCTACCTTCCGGGTAATAATCGGGGTTATCGCATTCGCGCAGGGCTGGCAGTAGCGAGGCCTCCCAGCCCAGGTAGCGCCCGGTGGTGGCGGCGGCGATAAGTTCAAGGTAGGAACGCGAATCGGCAATAACACCATTATCCACGGCGGTGGCGGACCATAGCGTGAGCATCCAGGAATCTTTGGAGCGCCCAAATTGGGAGAGTTGCGATTGTTGCACCCAACCGTTGCGTTGCAGGCGGCTACGTGCAGCTACCGCTGCGCGGCGGGATGAGAAACGCAGGCGATTGATCCACATGCGCGGGGCGGTCAGGCGTGCCGCTTCGGCGACCATAGCAAGCAGGGCCCGATCCAAGGCGGAGGCATCCGCCTGGTTGTCACTCTCGGGGGCCAGATGTGCTCCATGCGCCATGGCTGCTGGTACCGTCCTTTGCTACTCGAGGGCCGCGGAAAAATCACGAGGATGCTCAGGGGCCGCCCGCGGGAAAGCACGGACGGGATGTTCTCTATTGTACGCGGCGCGCCCGGCCTGTGCCGCATTTTTCTGCCAACGTGGAATACTGGTGAGGTGGTATCACAGTTCACAACATGGGAGGAAGCCGCCGCGGCTTTGCGTGCTAGTTATGCGGGTGCGCGGGCGGATGAAACTCCGGCTTTACGTTTTGTCACTCACGGGGTGCCGGTAACAGCCTGGCCCGGGCAGTCAACCCGGCGCGATAGCCGCACCGTCGTTCATCTTGCGGCACCTGTACTCACCGGCGCGGAGCTGCGTAAGTACGCCGGCGCCGCCGCATCCGCGGCGTCTGGTGCCGTTGCCACTCAACCTGACAGGCAGGCAGGCACAGAGCCTGACACTCAGCATGGTGCCGCGCCCGCAGCTCAACCTGGGGCGCAGGCCTATGCGCAATCAGATTCGGTGCTTTCCCGCAATGCGGCGGCGGTGCTCGAGCATTTTGGTATTGACCCGACCGGCCCGGATCTTATCGCGGTGTTGCGCGCGGCGGATACGCTGCCAATTGGCGGAATTCGCTTGCTGGGGGGTCGTACCCATATTCATTACGCGGTGGCGCTGCCAGCCCCGGCTGCGCAGCTGACTGCCTGCGCGGCATTGGTGGCGGCGCAGGCCCGGGCGTTGAGCGGTGCGGATGCACTGTCGGAATCCGCTCGGGAAGGGGAGGCTGATGTCTAAGAAGTCTGGGCGTGACGAACGCGATGCCCGCGATGTGACTACAGCGGCGGGCCTGTATGAGGTACTTGTTGCTGATTATCATGCGCAGGCGCAGCCGGACGGGGTGCATTACCGTTTCGAGGTGGTGTGGCGTTCGGAGTCAGATAAGCAGGAGATGATCGCGAGTTACGCGAATGTTCCGGGGCTGGGGGATGTGCTCTACGTGGCGGCATCGCTGGTGGAGTCGCCGACGGAGGCCCGTACCCGCGATGTTTTGGAGCGGATCGGCGAGTTTTTGGATGGCGATGCGGTGATGTCCGGCGGGTACTTGCAGTTGCGGATTTGTTTGCCGATGGCGGGTCTCACGGTTGAGACGCTGCGGGCGCGTTTGCGTAATCTTGCCGGGGCCGCTACTTCTATTCGCCGGGAGTTTGCCGACGACGACGAAACCGGCACCCTGACCTTTGGCTACTGAGGCATAGTCCGGGACGGCCTGGGTGTACTTTAGCTGCGGGACTGCGCCTACCCGCCCGCGCTGAGCGGCACGCACCCGATTTAGCGGCGCGGGCGGGCCCGCTTGGTGGGGCTGGCGGTAGCGCCATCTTCCGGCCAGGGGTGGCGCGGGTAGCGGCCACGCATTTCCGCCCGCACTTGGGCGTAGGGGCCGGCCCAGAAGCTTGCGAGGTCGTCGGTGATGGCAACGGGCCGGGCGGCCGGGGAGAGGAGTTCGAGGGTGACGGGGATGCGCCCGCCGGCCAGGCGCGGGGTACGGGCCCAGCCGAAAGCTTCTTGGACGCGCAGGCGTACGGTGGGCCGGGCTCCCGCATAGCGGATGGTGCGTTGTTCCCCGGTGGGGATAGTAATGCTGGCGGGGGCGAGTTCATCAAGGTGGGTGGCTTCCGGCCAGGGCAGTAGGCGTTCAATATTTCCGGCCCCCAGGTTTCCCCAGCTGCCGCCCCGGGCGAGTGCGGCGAGTTCAGGCCCGGCTAGTTCCTCGATGCGCTGGCGGAGTGCGGATTCTTCCATATCGGGCCAGGGTTCACCGAGGACGGTGTGAAGGAAGGCGAGGCGTTCGCGCAGGGCTTGGGCTCCGGCGGTGAATTCGAGCGGGAGGGTTCCGCAGCTGGCCGCAGCGCTCACCCACGCGGTGGCGGCTGCGCGCGGGAGGCGCTCCACATCCCGGCCGCTGAGTTCGATGGCTCCTAGGAGGGTGGTTTGCCGGGCGCGTAGGCGGCCTTTTCGGTAGCTGATTGCGGTGCCGGTGGCGATGAGGCCGCGGCCGGCTTGGCGGGCGAGTTCTTCATCTGCGGGTACTGCGGCGCGGATGAGTGCATCCGCCCGGCCCTGGCTGGCGCTCACGTCGGCTACCGCGAGCCAGGGTGATCCGAGGAGCGGAGAGCCTTGCGGGAGTATTGCCCCGCTGCCGTTAGCCAGAAGGTAGCGCCCTGAGGTGCTATCCACCGCGCGGGCCAGCAAATCCGGATAAGCCCAGGCGGTCACGAGGGCGAGGGCATCATCATTACGAGCAGCCCGGCTGGGTTTCCCGAAGCTAGATGGACCGGTTTTACTCTGCTCACTACCGGTTGCCGCCGCATCACCCAGGGCGCGGCGGGCGAGTTTCTCGAGGCGCTGGGCTTGCCGGGCCCAGGCCGGTGAGACGGCGGTGGGCCACCGTGCCAGATCGGCCCCGGGGAGCCGGGGCGATTCCGCGAGCGCGGCCACGATCTGAGCTGCTGTGCCCGCCCCTAACCGCGGGGTAGTTTCCAGCAGGCTGCGGCCTAGCCGGGTGCTGACCGGGAGCGGGGCGAGGGTGCGGGCCAGGTCAGTGACCTGCCAGGCCCGCTCAGCACCGGCTGTATCATCCCCGGCACCGTGTTCTGCCACCACGCAACCGAGCGCGCTGAGGGTGCGCATACCGGCCGCCACGCCCGGCTGCGGGGGCTGATCGAGGAGGGCGAGCCCGCGCCCTTCCGGGGCACCCCACACGGCAGCTTGCAGCAGAAAATCGGTGAGATCAGCCGTGTAGATTTCCGGGGTGGAGCGTTCCGCGAGGCGGGCCCAGGTAGCTTCGCTCATGACCCGATAAACAGTTCCGGGGCCTAAACGCCCGGCGCGCCCGCCGCGTTGGATACCGGCGGCTTGGGATTCCAGCACCGTGACCAGCCCGCTGATGCCACTGGCGTAATCGGTGCGGGGTTCCCGGGAGAGCCCGCTATCCACCACGATCCGCACCCCGGGGACCGTCAGAGAAGACTCCGCGATAGCGGTGGTCACAATAATGCTGCGGGTTCCCGCAACTTCACGTAGTGCGGCATCCTGCTGGGCGCCGGTTAGGGAGCCGTGCAGGGGTGCCACCCGGGCGGGTAGATGGCCGAGCAAGCCCACCACGTACTCCACTTCCCGCACTCCGGGGAGGAAGACCAATATGTCACCGAGTTCCACTTCCCGGAAGGCCCGTTCCACCACCCGGGCCACGTGCGCCAGGAATTCCCGACGCACCCCGAGCGCGCCGTCCCGCGAAATTGTGCCGAGGGGTTCTTCCCCGCGCCCGGGTGGGGCGTACCGCAGGGTAAGAGGGTGGAGCACACCCGGAATATCCACGATCCGCGGGGATTCCCCAGGCGCCGCGGCCCCAGCTTCCAGCAACGCAGCGGTGCGCTGAGATTCCACGGTGGCGGACATGGCCACCAGCAAAAGATCGGGGCGGAATGCCGCGCGGGCTTCCAGGGCAAGGGCGAGGGCAAGATCGGCATCGAGGTGCCGTTCGTGCACTTCGTCGAAAATAAGCGCGCCGATACCGCGCAATTCCGGATCGCTTTGCAGGCGGCGCACCGCGATACCTGGGGTGATCATTTCGATGCGGGTTTCCCGGCTCACCTGGGAATCCCCGCGCACGCTATAGCCGGCGGTGGCGCCCACCGGTTCCCCGAAGATTTCGGCCAAGCGCCGCGCCGCAGCCCGCGCTGCCACCCGGCGCGGCTGAATCACGAGGACTCGCCCGGGCCGAGTACCGCCCGCATCGGTTCCTCCACGCATGCCTTCCGCGAGCGCGCGGGCCACGAGCGGCGGAATGAGCGTGGTTTTCCCGGTTCCCGGCGGCGCACTCACCACCGCGAGCGGCAGCGCTGCGCGCACCTCATCGAGGTGGGCTGCTACCGACAGCGCGGGCGGGGCAGCGAGCAGGCGAGCGCAGGGATCCGAGGTCATGCTCCCATTCTCCCACGGGCCTCCGACACAATTTTCACCCCGAACCGCGGCGCGGGCGAACGGCGCACCCCGCCCGCTGAGCGTAGGCGCACCACGCGCTTACCCCGCACGCGAGGTTTCCGTCAGATAGGCCAGCACCGCCCGCACCCGGCGATTTTCTTCCCCGGGTTGCATCCCCAGCTTGAGGAAAATATTCGCCACGTGTTTGGAGACGGTCGCCCCGGTGAGGTAGAGCTCGGCGGCAATCGCAGAATTGGCATAGCCCCGCGCCATGAGTTCCAGGATTTCACGTTCGCGGGAGGTAAGCTCCGTGAGAAGTGACGGCGTCGTCGCCATTAATTGGGCCGCAACATCCGGATCCACAACAACGCCACCCACCCCCACAATCTCCAGGGACCGCACGAAATCCGCCACCCGCGCCACGCGATCTTTGAGTAAATACCCCAGGCCTCCCGGCGCATCGTCCCCGCTTGCATCCGCGGTCGTAGTCGCGGGGGAACCGGAGGTACCGGCACCGGCTGCCGGGTGGAAGAGTTCGCGCGCGTAGGCCGGGGCGACGTATTGGGAGAGCACCATAATGCCCAGGGACGGGAATTCGCGGCGCAGCTCCACGGCGGCACGCAGGCCGTCGTCGCTCATGGTGGGTGGCATGCGTACATCGGTGATGACCAGGTCGGGGACCTCCCCGCGGGCGGTGGCCGCGCGCACCGTCTCGTTCAGTTCCGGTGCGGTGGCCGCGGTCGCCACAATCGTGTGCCCGCGCCGCTCCAGCAGCCCGCATAGCCCTTCGCGAAACAGTGCGGAATCATCCGCGACTACCAGACGCATCCGTCCCCTCCGTTCTCGGATTTTCGCTGAGCGCCGCCACCCCGGCCCCGCTCCCCCACTCCCCGCGATGCAGCAGCAGCGGGATGCGCGCGCAAATTTCCGTGGGCCCGCCCACCGGGCTGGAAATACGCAGACTACCGCCGAAAGTCGCGAGCCGCTCGCCGATCCCGCGCAGTCCACTACCCGGAATCACGCCGCCCGGGCCGGTATCGGTGATGCTGAGGTGGAGGTCATCGTCGGCGATGAGCAGCACGGTCACGGTCGCGGCGGGCGCGTGTTTAGCAACGTTCGTCAGCGCTTCGGCCACCGTGAAATAAGCGGCGGCGATCACGCCTTCGGGGATCTCGGGTAGCGGGCTCGGAACCCGCAGGGTGGCGGGCACCGGCGCGGAGACCACCAGATCGCGCACCGCCGCTTCCAACCCCAGGTCAGAGAGCACTTTCGGATGAATACCGGCCACCGTGCGGCGTAGCGAGGTGAGGGCCAGTTCCGCGCGGTCCTGCGCGGACGCCATGCGTTCGCGCGCAGCTTGAAGATCCGCCGAGCTCACCGCGCCGCTCGCGTCACCTTCCAGCAGAAACGCCGCCTCACCCACATCCATTGAGGTCGCGACCAGGTACTGCTGGGCGCCGTCGTGCAGGTCGCGTTCGATGCGGCGCCGTTCAATTTCAAAAGCCGCGGCAATGGAGCGTTGCGCGTGCACAACGTCGCGGTGATCGGATGGTTCCGCCATCCAGGTCGACGACGCCGGAGCCACGTCCGCGAGCGCCCGCCCGTTCCCGCGCCACACTATCCACCCGGCCCCGCCCAGGGCCAGCAGGCCGACCAGCCCGATGATGATCGGAATCGGGCTGAATCCGCCGAGCAGCGAGAGTACCGCCACCACCACGAATATCAGGGCGAAGGTGCCGAGGGCGCCCGCGAGCACCCCGCGCACCGTGGCGTGGCGTAGTTGCTGCGCCACCGCTCGGGTGTTATCCACGTGCATGGCGATGTCCACGCCCGTGGCGTGCTCACCGTGCCCGGTGCTCTGCGTTGTCATACCGCCATGGTAGCCGGCGCGGGCTCGCCCCCACGCGCGAATCCGGCAATGGTAGACCTAGCTCTACCATAAGTGTGGAGTACGAGCCCTGCCGTCACCGGCCAATCGGAAGTTGACTAGAGCCATGGATACAACACAGAATGTCGCCCCGGATTTGGTGGCGAATAATCTCACGAAGAATTTTGGGAACGTGGCGGCACTGCGCCGGGTATCATTGCGGATTCCCGGCGGGCAGTCGGTGGCGATTATGGGCCCGTCCGGTTCGGGTAAGTCCACGCTGCTGCACTGCCTGGCGGGGATTATTGCGCCCACCGCCGGCACGGTGCTGCTGGGCAACGAGCCGATTTCGGATATGTCCGATGGGCAGCGTTCGAAAATGCGCCTGGAGAATTTCGGTTTTGTTTTCCAGGATGGTCAGCTGGTTCCCGAACTGCCGGCCCGGGAAAATGTAGCGGTGCCGCTGCTGCTCCAGGGGAAGCCGCGGCGAGAGGCGCTGGCGGCGGCGGATATGTGGCTGGCGCGGCTCGGGGTGGAACCCGAACGCCACCGCCGCCCGGGGGAAATGTCCGGCGGGCAGCTCCAACGCGTAGCTATTGCGCGGGCCTTAGCGGGCCAACCTGCGGTGGTGTTTGCCGATGAACCGACCGGCGCCCTCGATCAGGCCACCGGCCACGAGGTCACCCAGATCCTCACCACCGCCGCGAAAATGAGCGGGGCCACCCTCATTATTGTGACCCATGACCCGAATGTGGCCGCCTGGTGCGAACGCCTCGTGGAAATTCGCGACGGCGTTATCCACGCCGATTCGGCTAACTCCACCACCGCGAACGGAGGCGAGCTGCAATGAGAGTCCTTTCTTTCGCACCCCGCCTCACCCTGGCCCGGTTGCGCGCCCGCACCGGTAATGCCTGGCTGGATATCCTCGCGGTCCTCAGCTTCACGCTGGCAGCCACCATGGCACTGACCATCGCCGGCGGCATTTTCATGTTCTATAACTGGAATTTCCACCCGAGCCCGGCCATGGCCGCCCACCTCGACGCCCTGAGCGAGACCCTGGGCGCCGGCCTCACGGAAATGTATCTCGGCCTGGCGCTTTTTGCCGGGGCGCTCCTGGTTATCCCCATTTCTTCCCTAGCTTCCGGGGCCGCCCGGCTGGGCGCGCAGGATCGTTCCCAGCGTCTGGCCTCCCTGCGCCTCGTTGGTACTACCCGCACCCAAACAATTGCGATCTCCCTGTGCGAAACGGTGGTGCAGTGGCTACTGGGCACCGCCTTGGGCACGGTGCTGTACCTGGTGACCCTACCGGGTTGGCGCGCGCTAAGTTTCCTCGGGCTGCCTATTAATCCGGCCCAGATGCTGCTGCCGGTTACCTTTATCGCCGCGGTTATTGCGCTACTTTTCGTGGTCACGCTGGTATCGGCACTGGGCGGGCTGATGCGGGTGTCGATTTCACCCCTGGGAGTGGCGCGCCGCGAAACTCCGCGTGCGCTGCGGGCTTGGCGCCTCGCGGTGTTCGCCGTCGCCGGAATAATGTACGTGCTGGTGGCTAATGCTCGTGGTGGTTCCACTCCCATCGTGCAAATCATGATGATGGCGGGCGTGCTGCTGGTCTTCCTTTTCGCGCTTTCGGTGGCGGCTTCCTTCATTGTTCAGGCGCTGGCCTATCCGCTCGTGCGCTCGCGCCACGCGTCGCTCCTCATGGCGGCGCGGCGGATTCTCAACGACCCGCGCGCGGTGTGGCGCAGTGTTTCCACTCTCGCACTGCTGTGTTTCATTGGTGGCTACACCTCCACACTTCCGGAACGGACCGGTTCAGATTCGGTGGCGATTCGCTTGGTGTCCGCAGATATTGGCACGGGCGTCATGGTGACTCTCGGTTTCGGTTTTGCGGTGGTGGCGCTGTCCAGTCTCACGAATCACGCTTCCCTCGTTTTTGAATCGGCGCAGCAGACGCAGTCCTTGCGTTTTCTCGGTTTCCCCACGGCGGTCTTCACGCGGATTCGGATCCTGCAAACCTTTATTCCCTTGGTAGTAACGACGGCGCTGACCACCGCGCTCGGGGTGGGTATGTCTCTTATGACGAATTACTCGTGGGGTGCCCGGATGGATAGCGCTGCTTTCACGAAACTCGGGATTATTACGGTCCTTGGTTTGGCCATGTGCCTGGCGAGCATTCTGGTGGTTACGCCGCTGGAAACTCGGGTGGTGCTGGCGCGCGGACGCGCGAATGATTAGGGAAGTGGAGGATGAATGATGCGGGGCTGGTGGGTGCATGATGAGGTGCCGGCACCCGAATGATTGAGAACCAATTCAGGAATTAAGCGTCGACGCCCCGGGTATAAAGACCCGCTGGCAGCCCGGGCACGGTGGCAGAATGGGTGATGTTCAGGTCACAATTCTCAGTGCGGAGGGCTCACTTCGCGGGAAGGATATTCCGATGTCAGAAATTCGTGCGGCTCAGCAGGAAACGCCGGCGGATGCGCCCCGCCCGCGCTGCCTCGTAGCTTTCTTCTCGCGTGCCGGCCTGAATTTCTGGGACGGAGAGGTGCGCAATCTCGAAATTGGGAATACCAAAGTACTGGCCGAAAAAATCGCGGCGCGTTTGGGTGCGGATACTTTTGAGATTGTCCCGGTTCATCCTTATCCTGCAGATCCGAATGAGGCACATGCCCAGTGCACCCGTGAACTTGCGGACGGCATTTTCCCGGAGCTTACGGCCCCGGCTCCGGCTGCACGTGGGTACGACGTCGTGCTTGTCGGTTTCCCCGTCTGGTGCGAGCAGGTCCCCCCGGTGGTGCAGACCTACCTGAAGTCCGCTGGACTCACGGACCAGCTGGTACTTCCCTTCACCACCTGGTCTGGCTCACCGAAGGTGGAAATCGAATCGACGTTCACGAACCTAGCTCCAGAGGCAACCACCGGCGTGCCCTTCTCCGTGCGCGGTGAGAATATCCACGAGGCAGCCACGGATAGCGCGCTGGAGGAATGGCTGGCCTCCGCGAATTTGATCTAGATCATTCCTAGTTCACGAAGAACGATAAGCGCCTGGTCCGGGTGGGTCCGCACAACCGCCCGGGCCTGTATTTTCTCCCATTCCGATTGTTTACTTTCCAGGACGCATTTCGTTTGAGGTTCGCACGAAACACCCAGTTCTGAAATAAGGAAAAGTAATACTTCTTCCAAACTGGGACGGAAACGTTTTCCACCGACCGGAAAATGGAGTTCCGATAACGTGGGCGTCCGGGAAGAATCAATAACTCTTTTTCGGGCACGCCGTGAGGTAGCTCCACCCTCTAGCATGACATGCGTCCATGCGTCACGATGCGCATGAATTTGCAGATGGGCCAGCGGAACATCTTTCGAGCGCGGGTTACGGTTGTAATCCCAGCGCACAAGCGGCTCACTGGTGGTTTTATTGAGGTGCAGCGCGAAGCTTGAGGTAACCGCGGAGGATACGACCACCCTTGCGGGGCGCACGAACATTAGTAATGTGAACAGCAAAGGATTCGTCGAATAGTCTCCCTGTAGCTGTTATATTCTCCGCAAAATCCGCAACTTCCTCATCAAGCGAGCCCGTCACGGCTTTCCTCCTCGAGATCATCGAGGAACAGTTCCTCACACCATTGGAGGGTTTCAAACTCATCACGGAACCCAGCTTCGCGCCGGTTGAGCGTATATTCAGCCATCCGTTCTTCAAACTCTTCGCGCGAAATCCTCAGTTCGGACAGAATGGCGTCCATGCGTGCGCGAATCTGCTCAAGACTTGTGTACGTGGGGCCATAGATGATCGACATAGCCACAGCCTAACCGAAGATCGCAGCCCTGCCCAGACCAATGTTTCGGCAATTTTACGCGGGAATCATGCACCCGCGATGAGCTGCTCCTACTCCGGGTGCTGAGCTTTTTTCGCCCGGTGGAGATACCCCAGGGCGTAGCAGGTAGCGAAGACAATCACCGCGAAACGCCCTACAGCAAATCCGCGCGCAGCTGCGCCGCGCTGGCCGGGTGGAGCAAAGCCGGCGGAACATCGAAGAGGGTAACCGCCCCGCGTTCCCCGCGGGCATGCATACGCGCCACCGCGCGGGCGCAGGCCACCAGCACCGAACCGGTGAATTCCGGATTGGAATCCAACGCGAGGTTGAAGTGCAGCGCGTGCGAGGTACCCGGCGAGGTAGTCCCGTGGCGGATCACATCGCCACCGTGGGCCATCCCGGTGTGTTCGGCGGCAAACTCTTCGTCGGAGATAACGTGGACCTCAGTTTCGTACTCGGCGAAGTAGTTCGGCATCGTCACGATGGCCTGGCGCACCGCCTCCGGATCCGCACCGTTTTCCAACGCCACGTAAACGATCCGGCGATGCTTATCACCCGCGCTGAGCTGGCCTTCCGTTTCTCCAGCCAAGGCCGCAGCCCGCACGTCCTCCTTGGGAACGGTGTACTGCACCGCGTTTTTCACACCCGGTACCCGCCGCACCGCATCCGAATGCCCCTGGGACAGGCCCGGTCCCCAGAAAGTTTCTGAGTGCCCAGCCGGCAAAACTGCCTCGGCCAGCAACCGCTGAAGCGAGAAGAGGCCCGGGTCCCAGCCTGCGGAAATGAGAGCGAGGGTGCCGGCCGTGCGGGCGGCGTCGTCGACCTGTTCGAAGTGCGCAGGAATCCGCGCGTGCGTATCAAAAGAATCCACCACGTTAAAACCGGAGGCAACCAACGGCGTTTGCGTATCGAGGTCCGATTTCGAGCCACCGCAATTGATAACGACGTCGATTTTGCCGGCCCAGCGGGCGCGCAGCTGCGGATCGGTGAGTTCGGCGGCGGGGAATGCTGGGCCGGAGGCGGTCATGACGCCTTCGCGGCGGGTGAAGACCCCCACCAGCTCCAGGTCGGGGGCGAGGCTGAGGGCCTGTTCCACCCCGCGGCCCAGGTTGCCGTAGCCGTTGATCGCGATGCGCGCGTGTGTCATGCGTGTGGTTCTTTCTCGAGTTCGTCATCTGTATGCCCGGCGGACATAGCAAGAATAGTGTGGCGGGCAATCCGGCACACATCCTCGAGCGACGCGCCGGTTTCCACCTGGCGAAATGCGTCGAAAATGAGGGCACGGCTAAACGAGGCCCAAATATCGGGATGCGCAATGCCGGTATCTTTCCAACACATTTTGAGGGCGTCGGTGAAGAAACCGTGGGCTTTATCCACACCCATTTTGGTATGCGCCGTGGCCTTATCCGAAACTTTCCCGCGGGCTGAGCGCATGAGCCCCATGAGCCATTTATGTGATTCACGCTGGCCGGACTGGCGGATGCAGGCCACCACCAGCTGCGCGAGGCGTTCACGCGGTTCGGCGTTCATATCGACCTGGCCCATCACCTGGGCGCGCCACTTGGGCACATTGCGTTCGAGCACCAGGAGCCGCAGGTCATCAACCGACCCGACATAGCGGTAAATGGAGTTGCGTGCGATACCCGCAGCCGCGGCCACCGCCCCGGCGGATAGTGTTTTGCCCGGCTCATCTTTGAGAATCTTTTCCGCGGCGTCCACGAGCCGAGCTGTCATAAGCTCCCGATGTTCGCGGACGGTTGGCGCAGAAATCTTTGGCATATCTCCTCCCAACGTCGCCCCCTATTGTTGCGGACTCAACCGATGAGCGCAACGGTTTAAACACACCCGGGTTTGCCCGTTCGCAACCTTCGCGCACCCGCAGCCAGCCCAAACGCACCCCACGCCCTCACACACGCCCGCACACACCCACCCGCTCGATGCGAAATCCGACGCGAGGCGCTACACTTTGTCGGTACTGCTGAGGTGACCGAGAGAGGCGAACCGGCGTGGCTGATAAAAACGCGCGTAACTCCATCCCTACTACAGAAACCCCTTCCCCTTCCCCCCATATCCCCTCATTGCAGAGCATCGGATTTGATCGGGAAAAATACATTAAGCTCCAGTCCCAGAAAATTAGGGAACGCCGCGAAAAGATCGGCGGGAAACTCTATTTGGAGATGGGCGGGAAGCTTTTCGATGATTTCCACGCCTCGCGCGTGCTACCCGGATTCACCCCGGATAATAAGATCGCCATGCTGGCCGAATTGAAGGATGAGCTGGAAATCGTCGTTGCCGCGAACGCGCGTGATCTCAAGGCAAAACACCGCGCTGACCTGGGCATTTCTTATGAGGATGAGGTGCTGCGCCTCGTGGACGTATTCCGCGAAGCCGGTTTCATGGTCAATTCCGTGGTGCTCACCCAATACGAGGAAGATAACCACGAGGCGCGTGATTTCCGCCGTCGTCTTATTAAATTGGGGCTCAATGTGGCGCGCCATCGCCGCATCCCGGGTTACCCGTCCAATACCGCGCTCATTGTTTCCGAGGACGGTTTCGGGAAGAACGAATACGTGGAAACGCAGCGTGATCTCATTGTGGTGACGGCGCCGGGGCCGGGTTCAGGCAAGCTCGCCACCTGCCTCTCGCAGCTCTACCACGACCATCAGCATTCCATCACCTCGAATTACGCGAAGTTTGAGACGTTCCCCGTGTGGAATATTCCGCTGGATCATCCCGTCAACCTCGCTTACGAAGCGGCGACGGCCGATCTGGACGACGTCAATATGATCGACCCCTTCCACCTGGTCGCCTACGGCGTGCAAACGATTAATTACAACCGCGATGTCGAGGTGTTCCCGCTGCTCAGCCTGCTGCTGCGCGAACTTTCCGGGGAAACACCGTACAAATCCCCCACGGACATGGGCGTCAATATGGTCGGATATTGTATTTCCGACGACGACGTTTGCCGCGAAGCCGCCCGCCAGGAAGTCATTCGCCGGTATTACCGCGCGCTTGTCGATGAGAAGCGCAGCGAATCCGAACCCGTATGCTCAGAACGCATCGCTCTTATTATGGCCAAGCTCGGGGTGACCGGCACCGACCGGCCGGTGGTACCCCCGGCGCTGCGCAAAGCCGAGGCCACGGGTGGGCCGGCCGCCGCGCTCCAGCTCCCGGATGGCACCATCGTGACCGGGAAAACCTCGGAACTGCTGGGCTGTTCCGCCGCGGTGTTGCTTAACGCGCTCAAGGTGCTAGCCGGTATTGACGATTCGGTGAAGCTGCTGGCTCCGGAAGCTATCACTCCGATCCAGACCCTTAAGACGGAGCACCTGGGCTCGCGTAATCCGCGCCTGCACACCGATGAGGTGCTTATTGCGCTCTCGGTTTCCGCCGCCTCCGATCCCACCGCGGCAGCGGCGCTGAGCAAGCTCAAGGATCTGCAGAATTGCGATGTTCATACCACCACGATCCTCGGCTCCGTAGACGATGGTATTTTCCGTTCCCTCGGCGTGAATGTCACGAGCGAACCGCACTACCAGCGCAAAACGCTGTACCGGAAGTAGCTAAGCAGGAGAGTTGGTCTACGTGGTGCGGCGGCGCTAGCTGCGGTAATGAACCGTGAAGCTGGCGCCGTCACCCATATCTACCAGGTCACCCTCCTCCAGGCGGACCGCGTGACCCGGCTCGATGCGGCGCAGCGGGCCATCTCCGTGCCTGAGGTAGGTGCCGTTATTGGAATGGCAGTCCCGCAGAAATGCGCCGCCAGTCTCCACCGCAACCTCGCAGTGGGTGCGTGAAATTTCCTGACGCGGGGAGGGAACCGGGAGGAGCTGGGTGGCAGCCGGATCCGCGCCCGCGCCCGCGGCATCGAGAAGCGGGCGGCGCCCCATAATAATATTTTTGAGAGCCGGGCTCACCCCGCCCAGCATAACGTTTTCCCCGAAGGAGAAGCGCAATTCAATCGCCGGGAGCGGGGCCGGTATGCCGGAGGAAGGATAGGGCTCGGTGCTCTGCACCGGGTAAGCTTCGGTGGCCGCGGCATAGCTGGGCACCGGGGCGCTCTCTGCCACCTGCGCCACCTGCGCGGCCGGAGGCAGCGGGGGTGCAGGCGGTGCCGGAGGTACCGCAGCCGCCGGGCGATCAGCGGGCAGGGCCGCCGGGCGCTCAACCGGGGCCGCCGGCCGGCCGCTCAAAACCGGGCTGAGGCTGATACGAGCGCCTCCGGCGCGGGCCATACCGCGTTCCAAGGGGAGGGCCGGGCCCGGTGCGGGAGCTGCGCCGTCGTTCCCACCAAAAGCCGCATTTTCCGCACCCGCAGCGCCAACGTTCCCCACGGTGACCGTGGTGTCCTGGGTAGTGGCGGCTTCCTGCCAGGTCAGGGCGTTACTGCCATCCGCGACCGCGCGGCCGGTGGCATCGCGAACAATGAGTCCGTGGGCGGCAACCCGCAGCAGCGGGCCGTCGGCGTAGAACAACGCGAAATCCGCGCCCAGCGCGGACCACAGATGGGTGAGAAGAGCGGGGAAATCATGGCCGGCACGCACTGTTTCCCATATCGCGGCCGGATCCGCGGGTAGCGCGGGCGTGAACACCACCAGGCCGGGCACGCAGGCCAGCAGCCCATCACCGGGATAAGAATAGGACGGCATGGCTCCTCCTCGACCTGGTTCCATGAGTCACATCTCTGCTTGCAAGGATACCGCGCCCGGCAAGCGGCCTGCGCCACTTTCTGCCAGAATAGAGGTATGTCGCTCATGAATTGGGCCCTCGAGGTCGCCACCGCTCACCCTGAACTTGACGGCGCGCTGGTTAATTCCGACGGGCCCTGGCTGGATGTTCTGCTCCCGGACGGACGCACGTTCCGCTTCCGCCCCTTTGAGATGATCGACCCGGATGCTCCCGAAGAACGCCGGCGCGAACTTCTCAACCGCCTCATTACTATCGGCGTATCCGGGGCCACCACCCCGCAGGTTACCGAGGGCGCGGCCGGGTCCACCCAGCCGGGAGCGGCGTCGCCCCACACCGGAGCGGAAAGCAGCGCAAGCGCTACCGGAACCGGGGCGCCAACGGGAAGCAACGCGCCCGAAATGCCCGGCACCCCTCCGGGCCGCGGCCAGAAAAATCTGTCCTGGCGGGATATCTTCGCGCAATTCTTCGGAACCATGGATCCGAGCGACCCCGGCTTCCCGCACCACGATCCCGCGCTCGCGGAGCTCTCGGAGGAACAGGATGACACCGAGGGGCCGATTATGCCGATTGTGCGCGCCGCGGACTATTTCACGCGCGTCAACCGGCGCGAGGATGATTCCTTTATCTACCTGCCGCTCACGGATTTCGTTGGCGTGGGCCTGGCGCGGGACACCCCGGATAACATCATTCCGCTGTATTTCTCGGACCTGGATCTGATTCCGGGAACGGATGATCTGGGTCCGATCTTCGGGCACGCGGTGGAATCACTGCGCGGCCTGAACGCGCAATCGGGCTACGCGGCCCTGGAGCTGGCCGTCATGCTCTACGCGGGTGCGCGGGTGCTGGCTTTTACCGAGCCGAATAACTACCAGAGTTCCTGGTTCGCGGATGTGGATCTGGTCCAGCAGGTGGCGTACTCCATCAGCAAGCAATATGACGGCGCGCTGCCGCTTTTCGTGCCGGCTTCGCGTTCGCGCCTGTTCGTGGTACTGGCGGATGATCCGGAACTTCCCGCGCTCTTCAACCGTTTGCTCCAGGATTACGATATCGACGACGCTATCTACCCGCTCCCCCACACCGTGGCCGCGGACGGCTGGATGGAATGGATTCCTATGCCGGATCACCCGGCCTACGCACCGCTGGCGAATCTGCGCACCACCTTCCGTGGGCGCATGTACGATCACCAGCAGGAATTCCTCTCGCGCTGGCCCGAGGAGATGGGCCACGTGGCCCTCTACGAGGTGCATGACCTGGACGAAGGCGCGGTGAGCCTGACGCAGTGGCGCCGCTCGGATCACTACGGATCCATCCCTGCGGTTGCAGATTTCATTAATTACCTTGACGACGCCGATCCCGAAGCCGCCAATATCACCATTCGCTTGGATGTGGCCCGCGATGTGTGGCCCGAGGGCTTCAAGCCTCTCGAGAACGTGTGGCCGCCGCGCTACGAAGTGTCCGGATTCCCCGATCCGGAAACCTTCCGGAAGCTGAGCGAGGCGGCGCACCGCGCGTTTTAGGCGCTCCAGTTAGGCGCGCCCCCACTGGCCGCGGTAGAAACGTCCGAGCGTTTCTTCTTTGCAGGCCGCGTAATCGCCGGATTCGATGGCCGCGCGGATGGTGTCCACGAGGTGCACGGTGAAGTACTCATTATGGATGGTGGCAAGCGTAGCCGCCAGCGCTTCTTTCGCCTTGAAAAGGTGATTGAGGTAGGCGCGCGAATAGTTTTGGCAGGTGTAGCACTCACACTCGGGCACCAGCGGCCCGAAATCGGTGCGGAACTGGGCGCGGGTCACGTTGAAACGCCCGTCGGGTGAATAGATCGCGGCATTGCGCGCCACCCGGGAAGGGTTGACGCAATCGAAGGTATCCGCGCCGGCTTCGATAGCGGCGAAGAAATCATCCGGTTCGGAAATCCCGAGGAGGTGGCGGGCTTTCGTTTCGGGTAGTTCCTCGCTGACCCAGGCGCAGATGGTCCCGAGCTTCTCCTTTTCCAGGGCCCCGCCGATCCCGAAGCCGTCGAATTCCTGCCCGTCCACGCACATGGAACCGAGGTCCCGCGCGGCTTTGCGGCGCAGGTCCTCGTACTGCGCGCCCTGGATCACGCCGAAAAGCTGCTGGTAGGGCTTGCCCGCGCGTTCAATGGTGAGGCGGCGGTGTTCAGCCAGGCAGCGCTCGGCCCAGCGGCGGGTGCGTTCCAGGCTTTTCTCCTGGTAGGCCCGGGAGTTGAGGAGGGTGGTGAGCTCGTCGAAGGCGAACATAATATCGGCACCGAGCTGGTGTTGGATCCCCATGGACACCTCCGGGGTGAACCGGTGGCGCGAGCCGTTGAGGTGAGAACGGAACCATACGCCGTCGTCGTCCACATTCGCGAGGCGCTCTTTATCGCGCGCCAATTCGGTATCCGCGCGCCCGGCGTTTTTCCCGGCGTACTCATTGGTGAGCACTTTCTTGAAGCCGGAGCCGAGCGAGAGCACCTGGAACCCGCCCGAATCCGTGTAGGTCGGCCCGTTCCAGTTCATGAAGGCGGATAGGCCGCCGGCGGCGTCCAGGATCTCCGGGCCGGGCTGCAGATAGAGGTGGTAGGCGTTCGCGAGCACCGCCTGCGCGCCGATACCGCGCACCTGCTCGGGCGTGAGCGTTTTGACAGTGGCTTTCGTGCCGACGGGAATAAACGCCGGGGTGGCGATATCGCCGTGCGGGGTGTGGATAACGCCGGTGCGTCCCAGCGGCCGCCCGGTGAGGTCCCCCACGCGCGCGTCCAGGCGCGTCCCGATCGTAAATCCTGTTGTCACGCTCTCACCTTTCTGTTGCGGTGCGGTTCTTGTGTGCGGCACGCGCGTGTGCCCGGGCGCTGTGCCGCGCGCTCGCGTTGTTTTTAGTACGACGACGCCGCCACCGGCCCGCTGCCTATCGTAAGCCTTCGTGGCGTTTGACCACACCAACCACGGCGTAGGTCAGGGGGAGGAACACCACTTCGATACCGACTTTATAGAGCCAGCCCACCAAGGAGAGATTGATGATAGACCAGAACTCGACATTGCCAGCCGCGATATCCGCACCCCAGGCCACGAAGCAGAAAATGATGGTGTCCAGCAATTCGCCCACGATGGTGGAGGAAATGAGGCGCACCCACAGGGCGCGTTCCCCGAAGCGGCGCTTAATCCAGACCAGAACGTAGGAATTGGAGAGCTGGCCGAAGAGGAATCCGAATACCGAGGCCGCCACGAAGCGCGGCACCACGCCGAGCACCGCTTCGAATGCTTCCTGGTTGGCGTAATCCGGGGCGGGCGGGGCGATCTGCACCAGCCAGAAACAGCAGGAGGCCAGGATCTGCACCCCGAATGCGAGGATGATCGTGCGGGAGGCGACTTTGAAACCGTAGACCTCGGAAAGAAGGTCACCGATGATGTAGGTGAGCGGGAAGAGCATCGCGCCGCCGTCGAAATACAGATCAAGACCGCCAATATTCAGGGTGATGAGCTTCGTGGCGCCGATATTGGAAATGAGGAGGAAGGAGACGAAGAAAACCGCCACGTAGACGAAGAGGTGAGAGCGGGCGACGTCCGCGAAGCGGGCGGCGGTGCCGGTAGCGCCCGGGGTGGTGTTCGGGCTGACGCCATTCGGGGTG
This sequence comes from Actinotignum schaalii FB123-CNA-2, assembly GCF_000411135.1. GTDB lineage: Bacteria > Actinomycetota > Actinomycetes > Actinomycetales > Actinomycetaceae > Actinotignum > Actinotignum schaalii_A. Next base: position 434,002 of record NZ_KE150262.1, read on the forward strand.
ACCAGGCCGTCCGCGAGCGCGGGTGCGGGTGTGGTGGGGTGTGACTCAGGATGCGTGCTGGCGCCGTGCGGCGCGGTGGACTGCGAGCTCATCGTGACCTTTCCATGCGTGTTGAAAAAATATGGTTATGGTGTCCGGCTCTGCCACCGCACGGACGGTCATGATTATAGCGGGATGCGCGCACGTGGGCATGTGTCGTAGCTCAGTATGCGGGTCAGCTGCAAGAAACCGCGTTATTCATCTTCCAACTGGAAGATTTCCCGATACCGTTTCAGGAATACATTCACATTGCTGGAATAATTCGGGTACGCGAGTGGGAGGCGTTCCGGATTATCTGAGTACACCAGAACACCATCGGAAAGACCTGCCGCTGCAGCTCCCTTCCTGCTGTTTTCCTCCTCAAGCTCGTTATATGCCGCAAGTGCCTTGCGTGGATCCTCATTATCAAAATGTTGAACAGCAACTTCCTGTCTCTCACGCTCAAATATCAGGAGATATAAACCGGGATCCTCGTGCCCTTCTGTTAACTGAACAACATCATCGGTCACGAGTTCGAGATCATCCACGATGCTCTTACTAACGCTAGAACCGTGGAGCTTTTCCCGAATTTCCTCAATACTTTGGGGAACTCCTTGATCGAGCAAAACGCCTTCACTCAGTGCAAAACCGGCGGATACCAGCCGGAAAAACTCCAATCGCTTCACGCCGATTTCCGACATTGTTCTCGGCGCAGGGTCTTTATAATTCTCGCCGTAAACGTTGCTTGCTGCCTCAATGGCGGTCGCCCAGGCGTGCTGAAGCTCTGTGCGGAGCTGAACTTCAACGCGGTAGCTAAGGCCCTTTTCTTTGCCTTCGTTCTGGGCAAGTAGGTGGATAGAACGATATCCACTCGGAGGTGCATCGAGGTAAACGTAATCTTTTACCTTTCGGACCGAAATAGCATCGGTTATGAGCTCTCGCGCTGCGTCAAGCTCACTCATCCCCGGAAGAATAATCCGGCAGCCACCGATATCATCCATCGCCCCGGCATCGTAGTTTTTACCTGGCCGGAGGATCTTGCTCTCGATAGACTCCATTCGTTTAAGACGGAATGTTGCGAGGGCACCGCTCAGAGATTGGCACACCATCCGAGCTGAATCAAATACTCCCCACGTTGGCTCGAGATGCTGCTTTCGCCATTGCTGGATAATCGCGCGCGCCGCTGCGGCTTCTTTCTCATCTTCCGAAGCAAGGAGTTTGGACGCCTTCTTCGCAGCGCTGCGTGTCACCGAACCCTCAGTGCCAAAACCCGTCATGTTCACTAGACTACAGGGTGGAAGGAGGCACTCGAATGGCATCTATTACACATGTCGCCGGATATATTTTGCAACGTTGTGGAGATATGACCACTATGAAGATGCAGAAGCTCGCTTTTTACAGTCAAGCTCACTGCCTCGCTACGCGCGGGTATCCTCTTTTCCCGGAGGATTTCCAGGCTTGGAGAGGTGGTCCGGTTAGCCCTGCGCTCTTCAACCAGCACCGCGGAAAGTTCATTATCCGCAAGGGCGAACTTGATAGCACAATCACGGCCGATGAAGCGCAGATCGTGAACGAGGTCGTTGACCGCCTCGCTCAGCTCAGCGGCAATCAACTTTCGGCTCGCACCCATAGTGAGGACCCCTGGAAGAATATGCGGGAAGGGCTTTCACCCATAGAAATTGGAGACCGCCTCATTTCCAAGGAGTCATTGCAAAGCTACTACAGTCAGCACCCGGTTCTCGGGTAAAGCGTTCCCCTCGCCACGGAATTGGTGAGGGGATTTTTCTGCGATCTTTGGGAGATAGCATCACTGCACTAGAGGCCCCATGGTGCTCAGGGGAAGAATATGAACGCCGCTTGGCAACGTGAATGCGGTGCGGCCGCCGGTCACCACCGCCAGGAAATCCGGGGCTTTCACCATGCGGGCGTCACGCAACCGGAGTAGATTGCGCTCCCCTGCGCTCACGGCGCGATCCGATTCGCCAAGTTTCACTTCGATGCCTGCCCAGTGACCATCGCTGAACTCCAGCAGAATGTCTACTTCCAGGCCGCTCTCATCACGGTAACCGAAACAGGTGGCATCGATCTGCTCCGCGTAGGTGCGGATGTCCCGGACCGCCATCGATTCGAAAATCTGACCGAAATAGTCGGGGTCATTCGCGAGCTCTTCCGGGGTTGCGCGGAGGGCCGCGAGCGCCAGGGAGGGATCGCAGAAATGCAGTTTCGCCTGTTTGCGGAGTCGGGTTTTTGAGCGCAAGGATCCGCTCCAGGGCGGGAGCTCCTCAACAATGAAAATCCGGGTGAGTGCATCGAGGTAGCTTCGTACGCTTTGTGGGGAGAGCTGGCCGCCGCCCGCGGAAATATCTTGGGAGAGGGTGGTGGCCGCGGTTTCGCTCGCGATATTGCGGGCGAGGGAGCGCAGTAGGCGCCGCACCCGTTCCGGATCGAAGCGGGCGTCCACCTGCGCGAGGTTCGCATGCGCGATATTGTCCACGTAGTTGTGGACGAATCGGATAAAGGCAGGATTTTGCGAGGAGACAAGGAAGGGCCAGCCGCCTCGCACCGCTTCGGTCGCGAGTTCGGGGTAGCTAAGGGCCCCGGGTACGTAGCGCACGTTTGTGGTGGTGCGTAGCTCGTTCAGGGTGATGCGGTCTTCCCGCGGATAGGCTTCGCCCAGGGCCATGGGGCGCATGCGCACTCGGGAGAGCCGGCCGGCTCCGGTGTGGCGGGTAATCGAATCGGCCGGGGTGGCCGAGCCCGATAAAATGAACTGGCCAGGGGCGCGCCGCGCGTCGATTTCGTGGCGGATCTCGTTCCACAGGATCGGGGCGAGCTGCCACTCATCAACGAGCCGGGGAACATCGCCTTCCAGAACTCCCTGGGGATTGAGTTCCGCGAGGCGCTGGTTGGATGCCTGGTCCACGCGGAATTCTGATTTGGCGTGGAATATACCCGTTTCCGTTTTGCCGCAGCCGCGCGCACCTTCAATCACCACGCCACCCATGATTTCCAGGTCTTGTTGCAGCACTGTATCAACCGCGCGCCGAATATAAGCCATGCTGTGAGACTAGCCGTTTCTCGTGCCATTATCACTATTGCGGGCTTTTCATTATCAGTCTTGCGTATTCGCGGTCGCCGCTTTTGAGGCCTCGCAGCTATTGCTTTTACGGGGCCGGGCGTTTCCTCACCAGGTGCCGGGCGTTTCCTCACAGCTCATAGCAGCCCAGCTCACGGGCCCGCCGGCTATACTTTTCGGCAGGAGCTCGTGACATACCGGGCACAAGGAAAGATTGGATCAATGAGCGCTTTTGAACCGTACCCACAACGGGGGCCGCAACAGAACCAGCAGTATCCACTTCCGGGGCAGCCGTATCAGGGGCCGGGACAGCCGTACCCCACCGCTCCGGAGGCGTATCCCACAGCCCCGCCCGCTTACTACCAAGAGCCGCAATTCCGCACGGTCAACAAGATCGTTTACGTGCTCCTTGCTTTCTTCCTGGGCGGCTTCGGCGTCCACCGTTTCCTGCGCGGTCAGGTAGGTATCGGAATCTGCATGATTCTGTTTAACTGGCTCACTATCGGCATTTGGGCGCTGGTGGAGTTCATTATCGGCTGTGTGAAGCTCAGCAAGTACCCCGGTGACGATTTCATCTTCACCCAGAGCGGGGATTGGATTTACTAAGAAAGGGGTAGCTCGTGGACACGATTCTTCTCACCTTTGATACAGAGAACGATGTCGTCACCTTGGAAACTCCACAGTCCATTTTCGAGGCCGATTTCCCTCCCCGTGATGGTTTCTTTGCCGAAGAAACGGGCGTGAGCATGTCCGTCATGGTTTCCGCCATGATGCATGCGATGTCTCCATATCGTCATATCATCAACGTCAAAGACTCTTGGTGGCGTCTCGACATTCCACCTGAGGATCTCCTCGAATACGAGAATAAGAAGTCCGGGTGGGACGCAACATTCTCCTTAACGTTTTAGGGAAAAATCCCTATAAAAAACTCGATGGGTGCATCTCGCAGCTCTACCTTGACGAGAGCAACGCAGACGTAAATGGATACAGGGGAGTCCCCCTTAAAAACGAGTGGGATGATGAAGAAGAGTACCTCTGGAGGACAGAACAGGATCCATTTTTCCTCCCCGGGGAACAATTGGGAACCGTTATGAAACTGGCGCTCGAAAAAGGATATGCGGCCAAAGATTATTGGATGGTTCGGCCCAGTACCGGGCCGGATAGCGGCCAGTGGAAGGCGGAGTTCCGCCTACCCACTATCTGGAAGCGTCCCCCGTTGCCATCACTCGACTGGCGCTAACATAACGGAAACTCATGAAAAGGAGGGGCTGCGGCACCCTCCTTTTGTTTTTCTGATTTAGTACACCAACCGCAACGTGGGGGTGTCGCCATCGCGGCCCTGGGCGATGGCGATGGACTCATCCGCGGCGGTGCCCAGAGTTTGCCCTGGCATGAGGGTTGCGCCGTCGGAGATAATATATCCGGCGGTGTTCGCGAGCAGTTCGTACACGGCCTCGCGCGGGCGGTGACTGTCCTTCACCTCGAGGTCGAGGTGCCCGAAAAGCGGCAGGCCCACGGTGCGTCCGGATACTAGCTCGCCGGCGCGCATCGGCACGTAAATCCACAGTAGGAACGGATCCGCGGCGTCGATCCGATAGCCGGTCACCACATCGGCGGGGTAGATGATGCCCAGCTCGGGGCGCGCCACACCCACCGCGGCTTCCTCGCCCATGAGCGAGCGGATCACGGCCGTGTACACCCGGTGCAGCGTGTGCATAGAGGTACGACGCCGCGCCGCGAACTCGTCGCTCACCGGGTCGGGCATGTCCTCCCCGGCGCGCGCCATATCGGAGAAAAACGTCATCATAATGTGGAAAGCGTGCGGCGGAGTGGCGCCCTCCAGCGCGGCCGGCCCGGAGACGGGCGTGAGCAGCACAGTCACGCCACTGGCCAGAAAATTGAAGACCTGCCCGCCGGGGAGCTCATCCAGGTGGACATCGAGGGCCTGGCCGTCCACTTCCACGCGTTCCAGCGCCGCGCGCACGTCAATCGGCGCACTAAAAAGGGCGACGGCGCCCAGGTGGTCAGGGGCAACAGGATGAATAGCGGACACCGGAACTTGAGCCATGTGCCCTATCGTAGCGGCTTGGCCAAGGCGAGTGCGATACGGGGTTCCCCAACCAGCGTGATGAAGTCTTCCCTCGATGAGCGTCGCCCACTACACTAGAAACGAAAGAAACGAAAAGGAGGTGTGATGTGACAACTGTTTCACATGATGACAAAATCGCGCAGATTGATCCGGAGATCATGGATCGAATCCGCCGGCTTCTCGCTAAGTCACGCAGGATCGAATTGGTTTTTGACGGTATTGCTGTAGAAGTTCCACCCCCGCTGCGGGCGCAAATTTCGATGGCCGTGCAGGAAGAACCTGATGGAGATAGGGAAATCTCCACTCAGGAAGCTGCCGATATGTTGAATATGACCCGCCCGACCGTGGTGAAGCTATGCGAAGACGGCGCTATACCCTTCCGGAAAATTACCACCCACCGCCGGCTCTGGCTCTCGGATGTACTGAATTATCGAGAAAAGCAGTGGCAGCAAACTCGTGAAGCTCTCGATGCTCTCATGGTAGATTCCTATGCCATGGGCGATTACGACGAAGATCCCGAAGTTATCACCCAGGCAATCCGAGAGATGGGCAGTAGGAACTAATGCGCGCGGCTTACCTGGATACCGACCGCACTCCGTAGCGATTGAGATGTGATCGTCACGTTCAACCTCAAAGACTTTCCACCCGCACTTCTCCACGGAAGTGCTCAAATACCTTCCGCTTTAGAACCTATAGGATTCCGTGCACGGTCGAAAACTGGGCCACTTTTCTACCGTCGCTTAGGATATAAAGTACAAATTTTGCCTTTACGCTCAGACTCCTGAGGATGCCGAAGTAGTGATGCGCGAACTCCGCAAGATCCGTAAAGGTCTCTGAATGGGCGCGGCTCGCGCATCCGCGCCATAGATGCAAACACGGATTAATTCACTTGAACGGGCGCAGACTTACACGCTAAGATCAAGCCAATAGTTCAGCCTGCCCAAGTTTTCTTGGTGTGGGCTGATCCTCTTTTCGCTCTGCTTATCTCTGGCGCAACTGGATAACCTGCGATTCGCCACCGTCACCGAACTTTTCCACACTAGCGGTATCGGCGGCGGAATCGAGATGCAGCCAGGAGTTAATCCATTCCGGTTTGAGCCCCAAAACTTCGGACATCCTAAAAGCCAGGGCTTTCTTGCCGAATACTCGCTCCGCCGCTTGCCTGAACAAGGAAGGCTTTTCCGGAGGGACAATCACCGGCTCGCGCTTACGCCAGCCGGCGTTAGCCAGCTGAATCTGCAGACTCCGGAAACGGTGCTGCGTAATGATCCCAAGGCGCTGGGCACGCACGGCGGTGGCTGCCACACTGATTCCGTATTCTCGCCTGATATCTAGCAAGCTACGTAGCGGCGTCGTTTCATTAATACGTGCCCGGGCCACGGATTCTGGAAGCAAAAGTGCCCCCGCGAAGTCGTAGGCACGGCGTTCTTGCGGAGCGCGAGTGGAAGGGATCGGCTGAGTAAGGCCCTGATCGAATAGAAGGTGCCCAAGTTCGTGAGCGAGGGTGAGGCGCTGGCGCGCGCCTTCCGTACGGTGCACAATACTGACCGCTGGGCGAGTATTTTCCCTGCTAGGCAGGGAAATCGCGAGGTGCCCGGCGTCTTCCACGTCCTCCAGTAAGGGGTACACCACAGCAATCCCGAGAAGCCCAAGGATATGGGTGACATTCTGAATCGGCTCCGTGGCGCTAAGTCCGAGAACCTTGCGAGTTTGTTCAGCAACCTTTTCCACACCTAAGCCCAAGGCGAGCAGATCGTTACTGGGGAAATCGAGGTACCCAGATTCTCGCGAGAGAGCATCCCAGGCGCGGTTAACTTCTCGCGCGAGCTGGTTGACCTTGCGTTCAGCGGTGGCCGCGAGCTCAGCGGCTTCTCTGCGCTCAGCAGTTTCCGCGCACCCAGCAGTGCCCGCAGCGAAACCGGATTTGCTGAAAGTTGTGGTTATGCTGGCGAACTTCGAATCGTCTACCGCGAAGAAGGACAGCGGCACGTGGAAGATCTGAGCCGCGCGCACCGCAAGTTCCTCATCGAACATGCTTCCGTTCCGGAACAGCTCGGAGATAAAGGACTGGCTCACGCCAAGCTGGTCACTGAGCTCCTGCCACGTCGCCTGATTTATGTCCAGCAGCGCTTTAAGCCGCTCAGCTCTAAGCCTGCCTTCCATCATTGGCTGCACCCTACTTCTCTGTTGGCCGGACTACCGTTTGATTGCCTCCATCGTAGTCGGAGCTCGACTCCCCAAAATTTCTGTCGCAAGCCCCCTCTAAGATAGGAACGTACCGCCCGAGCCGCAGCACCTGCGCCGTGCCCGGGCCCGTCCGCGAAAGGAGCTGGCCGTGGCCATCACCCTCCAGAGTATTGAGGAGCACGTCAAGAAACTCACCTCCCGTGCGCCCTTCACTCGCGATTTCTTCTTCGACCTCCTCCTCGCTTACGGCATCTCCAAATCCAGCGTCACCCGCCTGCGTTCCACCACCGCCAGCTCACTCAACGTCGCGGAAAACCCGGAGCGCGATATCGTGTGGAAAAACAAGATCTACCTGGCTGAAACCAGCCGTGACCTCATGGCCGCCGCGCTGGAAATGAAAACCAACGATGCCGCGCTCCGCTTCAATACCCGCTTCGTCATCGCCACGAATTACGAATCCCTCGCCGCAATTGATACCAAAACCGGCGATTCCCTCAGCATCCCCCTCGCCAAACTCGCCAGCGATTTCACCTTCTTCCTCCCCTGGGCGAATATGGAGAAACAGCACTTCTCCTCGGATACCCACGCGGACCGCCGCGCCGCCGAACACATGAGCAAGGTGTACGACGAACTCCTCGCCGCCAACCCCAACCTCTTCCACGAGGACAAATCTCCCCACAGCCTCAACATCTTCTTCACTCGCCTCCTCTTCTGCTTCTTCGCGGAGGATACCGGCATCTTCGCAAAAGGCCAGTTCACCAGCGCGGTCGGCTCACACACCCAGCGCGACGGCTCCGACACCGCCGCATTCCTCACCGCACTTTTCCACGCGCTGGACACCCCGAACACGTCCGATAAACCCGTCTACTTGCAGAGCTTCCCCTACGTCAATGGTCGCCTTTTCCGCATTAATAACGACGACGCCGCCTCCTTGACAGTCCCCCAATTCACCAAGCACGCGCGCGATTCGCTCCTGGAGCTCGGCACCCTGAACTGGTCGGAAATCAACCCGGATATTTTCGGCTCCATGTTCCAGGCGGTGGTAGATAAGGACCAGCGCGCCAACCTGGGCCAGCACTACACCTCGGTGCCCAATATCCTCAAAACAATCAAGCCGCTCTTCCTGGATGAGCTCTGGAACGAATACGACAAAGCCTGCGAATCGGTACCGCGACTCAAGAAACTCCTCACAAGAATTTCAAAAATCAAGCTTTTTGATCCGGCCAGCGGCAGCGGCAACTTTTTAGTTATCGCATATAAGGAATTGCGCAAGCTCGAGCATGCCATCCTCGATCGCATTGATTCTCTTTCTTCGGCGGGCCGCTGGGGCCTGCTCGGCATGGGTGAGGAAGAGAAGCTCGGCGCTGCCACCCTGGGCTTTGGCTCCTCGGTGATCAATATTGAGAACTTCTATGGCATCGAAATTGACGACATCTCCGTGGAGATGGCTATCCTGTCCCTCTGGATCGCCAAGCACCAGATGAACCAGGAGTTCAAAGCCAAATTCGGCCTGGATATTCCCCTCATTCCACTCAAGGAGACCGGGCATATCGTGCACGGCAACGCGACCCGCATCGACTGGAACGAGGTCTGCCCCAACAACGGCACCGACGAAATTTATTTAATCGGAAACCCACCATATGTAGGATCCAAAAAACAGACCGCCGAACAGAAAGAAGACTTCACACACGTCTTCGACTCCCCCAAATACCCCAAGGATCTGGACTACGTCTGTTTGTGGCTCATCAAAGGCTCTCGGTATATCAAGGGAACGAAGGCCAAGCTGGCTTTTGTTACCACCAATTCCATTTTCCAGGGCCTCCAAGTTGAATTGCTTTACCCGCATGTCTTTACCGGAAGCATTGAGATCGGGTACGCATACCCCTCATTTAAGTGGACGAATAACGCGTCGCATAATGCGGGAGTAACTGTCGCTGTCATTAGCTTGCGTAATGAAAGTGAGGAAAAGAAGTACCTCATCACCGGCGATATCCAAGTGTCAGCCTCGAATATTAATCCTTATCTGGTCGAGGGACGATCCGTTGTTGTTCGACAAAAAACCCGGGAGCCGTTGTGCCGTTTTCTCCCCCCGATGACACTGGGGTCGTTACCCCGTGACGGAGGAAATCTTGTTCTTTCCCCACTGGAGGCAGAAGACATTCTGACCCACTACCCACAACTGTCCGATGTCGTAAAAAGCTTTATCGGTGCTGACGAATTGATCAACGGGAAGGACCGTTTTTGTCTCTGGTTCACCAAAGACAATCGCGATGAGGCAAGTACAATTCCTGAGATAAAACGCAGATTTGAGCACGTCACTCAGATGCGGTTAGCCAGCGTGAGAAAAGCTACGCAAAAACTCGCTAGCATCCCCTGGAGTTTCGATGAGATCCGTTACAAGCCCACCGACTCAATTATTGTGCCGAGTGTATCCTCGGAGCGCCGCGATTACGTACCTATCGGGTACCTGGGTCCGGACACCGTCATCTCCAACCTGGCTTTCGCTGTTTACGATGCCGAGCCGTGGTTGTTTGCCTTGCTGACCTCAAAGATGCACATGGCCTGGCTACGCGCTGTTGGCGGCAGACTAGAAACCCGACTACGCTATTCAAACACCCTCGTCTATAACACTTTCCCCGTGCCAGAGTTATCGGCGTCGTCGAAAGAAGAACTCACGAAACGCGCGCTACGCGTACTCGATGTGCGCGAATACCACTGCGAAAAAACCTTAGCCGAGCTCTACGACCCAGACCTCATGCCGCGCAACCTCCGCGAAGCACACGAAAAAAATGACGAAGCCGTCGATAGACTTTATAAGAGCACCCCGTTCGCATCCGATGAGGAACGCCTCGCGGTGCTATTCGCGAAGTATCAGCAGATGATCGAAGCAGAAGGGAAGTAGCCGTGGCCACCGAAAACGTTGTGGACGTGACCTATGCGCAAACCGGGAAATCGGTTGCCACCGATGAGCTCGGGATGCGGGAAATGCAGGCCCGTGCCTATGAACAGCGCGCCTCCCAGTACCTGCTCATCAAGGCGCCGCCCGCTTCCGGGAAATCGCGCGCGCTCATGTTTATTGCGCTCGATAAGCTCTTCAACCAGGGCCGGCGCAAGGTCATCGTGGCGGTACCCGAACGCTCCATCGGTGCGTCCTTCGCGCCCACCGACCTCACCACCTACGGCTTCTTCGCGGACTGGGACGTCAAACCCGCGAACAACCTCTGCACACCCGGCAGCAACGAATCGAAAGTCGCTGCATTCCTGCGTTTCCTGGAAGGGCCGGATGCCACGCTCGTCTGCACGCACGCCACCCTGCGTTTCGCCTTTGAGCAGGCTAAACCTGAGGATTTCAACGGCTGCGTGATCGCGATTGACGAATTCCATCACGTCTCCGCAGACCTGGATAACAACCGGCTCGGCTCCGTGCTGCATGCCATTATGGAGCAGTCCGACGCGCATATCATCGCCATGACCGGCTCCTATTTCCGTGGTGACTCCGTGCCTGTGCTGGACCCGAAAGACGAAGCGAAATTCACGCCCGTCACTTTCAACTACTACGACCAGCTCAACGGCTACCAGTACCTGAAAACACTAGGGATCGGCCACCACTTCTACCAGGGCCGTTACACCGACGCCATCGCGGAAGTGCTGGACCTCGACAAGAAAACCATTCTGCATATCCCCTCCGTGAACTCCGGGGAATCCACCAAGGACAAGTACGAAGAAGTCGGGAAGATCCTCGACATTATTGGCGAAGTACTTTCGCCCGAAGAAGTTGCACAGGTAGAGCCGCGTTTCCCCGGGGACGAATGCATGATCTTCGTGCGGCGGCGCGATACCGGTGCCGTGCTGCGCGTGGCTGACCTTGTGGACGATAGCGATGAGAAAGCGCGCGCTAAGACCCTGGTGTACTTGACCGATGTGGCCGCGAAGAATCGCGACGCCGCCGATATCATCATCGCGCTCGGGATGGCGAAAGAAGGTTTCGACTGGCCTTTCGCGGAACACGCACTCACGGTTGGCTACCGTGCCTCACATACCGAACTCATCCAGATCATTGGGCGCGTTACCCGCGATAGCCCCGGGAAAAGCCACGCGCAATTCACGAACCTGCTGGCCGAACCGGATGCCACCCAAAACGAAGTGACGCTCTCCGTCAATAACGTGCTGAAAGGCATCACCGCGGCGCTGCTCATGGAACAGGTGCTTGCCCCGAACTACAACTTCCGGGCCAAGCGGAACACAGACGAAGCCCCGGATCCCGGCACCCTGGAAGTCAAAGGCCTGGTGGAGCCCACGACGAAGCGCGCCAAGGAGATTATCGCCACCGGTATTGATGACCTGAAGGCCAATATTTTGCAAGATGACCAGGTGGCGCGGGCCGCGGCCGGGGCTGCGGAACCCGAAGTCATCAACAAGGTGCTTATCCCGCGCATCATTCGCCAAACCTACCCGGACATCACTGAGAAAGAAGTCGAGCAAATCCGCCAGCAAGTGGTGGTCTCCTCCGTGATCAAATCCGGCGAAGTACGGACCGTGGGAGACCGGCGTTTCGTGGAAATGGGGAACAAGTTCGTGGATATTGATGAGATCAATATCGACCTCATCGAATCCATCAACCCCTTCCAGAAGGCCTTCGAAGTGATGTCCAAGCAGGTCTCCAGCCCGGTGCTGCGCATCATCCAAGATGCCATTGCCGCTACCCGCATCACCCTGAAGCCAGAAGAGGCAATGGAAATGTGGCCCGCAATCACCGACTGGGTCAAGGTCAATGGCCGCCGCCCGGACGTGCGCAGCGACGACCCTACCGAAAAAATGTACGCCGAAGGGCTGCTTATCCTGCAACGCGAAAAAGCAAAGCGGGATGCTGAGAAAGCGGCGGCCGAAGCGGCAGCTGAAGCTGCGGCCGGAGTGGAGCCGATCGAACCCGCGGCAGTGCGCAGCGGTGGCAAGCATGCCGAAGACGTTCCGGTACCAGTACGTACCGCAGGCGCCGATGCTTCCCAGGGGGATAAGAACTAATGGCTGATTTCGATTTTGAAGCAGAATTCGCGAAGATCCTCGCCTCCGATACCGAAGGGTTGCTTGACGCCCCTCCGGCCCCGCGGCGTTTCACCAGTGAAGACCGGCTAGAACGCGCCTTCCTGGAAATCGTGGACTTCAGGGCCAAAGAAGGGCGCGAACCTGATCCGCACACCCGCGCTATCGGAGAACGCAAGCTCGGGGCGCGCCTGGAAGGAATCCGTGCCGATCCCGAAAAGCTAGAAAAGCTCAAGGACCTCGACACTGAATTCGGGCTACTCACCCGCGAAGAAGCCCCGCAGAGCATCGACGATGTTCTGGCCTCCGATGAGTTCAACCTCCTGGACGACGGATACGGGATCACCGATGTGTCCCGGCTCCCCGCTGCGCCTCCGCGGACTAATGCAGCGCCGGACTACGTGGCCAAACGCGTGAAAGCAAAAGAGTTTGAGAAGTTTGAGCCGCTCTTCAAAGCCAAGCATGCACAGCTTTCGGCCGGGGTCGTGGAGCAGAAACCTTATAAGAGTATAGAAACGGGAATCAACGTGATTCGGGACGGGCTGTATTTCGTCCTGAACGGGGTTATGGGATACGTCGACTCCGAAGGAGAAGACGAAAAAACTGTCACCAGTGCCGGCAAAACAATTACCAGGCAACGTCTGCGGGTTATTTTTGAAAACGGGACAGAATCTGATCTCTACCGCCAATCCCTCGCGGGACGAATGGCAGAAGAAGACGGCCGGATCATCACCCAACCCGCCGATGTTGCTTACGACCTTGCCTACGCCGAACCCTCGGCGGATGTTGAGGCATCTAGTGAAATTGCCAGCGAAGCTTCCCCGGACGAGACTCCAACCGGGTGGATCTATGTGCTGTGTTCCCTCTCCACAGATCCGCAAATCTCCAGCCTGCGCAACCTCCACAAGATAGGGTTCTCGCGCGGGCCGGTAGAAAAGCGCATCGCTGGCGCCGAACAATCACCCACCTACCTCATGGCACCCGTCGAAATCGTAGACACGTACGTGACTTACGATGTCAATGCTGCGAAACTAGAGCACCTGCTCCACCAGATCTTCGCGGACGTAAAAGTATCCCTCTCGCAAATCGATAGCGAGGGCAAAAACTACGACCCGAGCGAATGGTTCATCGTCCCGCGCGAAGCCATCGCCACCGCCGTTGAGCTCATTCAAAACGGGGAAAACACCCGGTACCGCTATGACAAGGGGAGTCAGAGTTTCGTGGAAATCAAGAATGGGTGAAAATAACATTCATTTACCGCAACCACCGGCCACTTACTTGAGCCGGCAAACGCCGAGAGACTCTGAATCCAAAATGATCCTGAACTCCTTGTCAAAGAAGTGTATGGACCTACAGATCCATATCGGAAAGGACTACCTCTATGGACGCGCCCGTCTTCATGGCTTATCGACACTTGCTGGGACTTTCCACAACGCAGCTTGCACGCATTTTAGATGTAGATCCGCGAACCCTACGTGCCTGGGAAAAAGCACGTTCAAGAATCCCTGACGGCATCGCGTGTGAACTGTTAGAGTTAGCGCGCGATCACGGCCGCATCGCACAACGATTCATATCGTGCGATGCGGTTATAACAATGCCACGAGAAGACGGAGAGGAATTCCCTCGAAATTATTATGTGGCGGCGCTGGCACGTGCCTTAGAAGCAGAACCCGGCATTAGGGCGGAATGGACTACTCCGACCGTCATGGACCTTCGAAAGCCGCGATAATTTCGTAGGCGACGATAAATTCGTAGATCTGCGAGCATCCCAGCTGTTCGTAAAGAGACACCCCGGGAGCCCTTGTCGCCTGCTCCCGGGCTTGCGCGTTGCGGACCGCTTCCGAGAGTAGCGGGCGAAGCGTGTCCTGCACCGCCTTGATTGCCTGACCTTTGCTATATGTGGGTACATACTTCCGCACCTCGTCGAGTGCCTGCGCCGCTGTCTTAGCCCTGGGGTGAGGATCAAAATGGAGAGTCAGCCACGTTTCGAAGCATGGGTTCGAGACGAGCACGTGGCGATTCGCGTGCCCGTTCATCCATTCTGAGAGCATGTCCCACCCTGAAGAATCAAGCGTGTCGCCATCCAGGATGATCCAGGCATGCTCCTCTTTTTCGAGCGGGTACTTTTGAAGCTCTCCGCGTATTTTTCGCAACAGCTGTTTAACAGATCCCTGTTTGCCGACCGATACAGGCGTGTACGTGAGGGAACGATCAGCATTGATGAGCGACGCGATATATAGGCGCTCGGTAGCACCCTCAGAGGCGACGACAACTCGCTTACGGTGTTTGCGGACAGGCCGCTGATTTCGTTTCCGCGCCATCTTCGGCTCCTAAATCTTTCTAGGAAGCGCTCCGACGCGGCCACTCAGGTAGACATCCCGCAAAGACATCCCCTTGCGCAGCTCCTGCGGCGCATAGTCAGAAAGCGCCACGAGCTCGGATGCTTGGCCTGCGCCGTCGACCTTTTCCGTCAGCCACACCTCATCCCGGCGAATCAATTCCTGATCGAGTAGCTCCGTTTCATGTGTCGTAAAAATCAGCTGCGTGTGCGTATCCTTGGAGCACCCCTCCAAATAGCGTTCCACCAAAAGCCGGGTCAACGCGGGGTGAAGCGAGCGTTCCAACTCATCCACCACATAAACACGGCGAACGCCCGGTGTCTGCAAATCAAGAAGCATCGGGAGGAGGTCAATGAACCTCTGGGTGCCGTCCGACTCCTCGAGAATGTCGAAAGTGACGCCCTCAGCATGCAGAGTTTTTAGAGCCCTCACCGTCATCTCTTCCGGTGAGTCTTCTTTCTGCGTAAAGAGATATCGCTCTTTATACGCCGAAGCGAGAACATCCCTACCACTAGCGACGATCTCCATAATCTCCATGAGCTCTTTCGGCGTGAAAGGAACCCGCGATAGATCCACTTCCTGCGTGAAGAGCGATTGAATTCCGGTGTCACTTTGAGAAAGTACCGCAGAAATAGCTCCACGGAACGCGGAATCGCTGTCAAGATTGCCGAGCAACGGTATGTACTGGGAATCCGGTTCGACGATCT
This sequence comes from Actinotignum schaalii FB123-CNA-2, assembly GCF_000411135.1. Taxonomy (GTDB): domain Bacteria; phylum Actinomycetota; class Actinomycetes; order Actinomycetales; family Actinomycetaceae; genus Actinotignum; species Actinotignum schaalii_A. Next base: position 449,458 of record NZ_KE150262.1, read on the forward strand.
GCAAAGTATCGAAGAACCACCGAAAGGCCGCCTGGATGAAAGCCGGTGCACGATCATCACGCCCGATTACTCCCAAAAGCGACGTACTCTGATACACCGTTTTCCCGAAGGAAAGCAGCACGTCATCCCCGCAATACTTCTCCCCAAACGTAACGGAAGACGCGGGGTACCCCTGCGGGTTACTCCGTTCAAAAACCAGATCGAGGCTGCCATCGAAAAGAACCTGATGAAGAGACTCTTTTACCACACGTGCATTCGTTGCAGCCACGTGATACCGCGCGATTTTCTCACGTCCACCCACCGGAACCGAGTATTCAATCGTAAATTCACACGGCAGCTTGGCATGCTCCCCAAAAGCGTGTGGAGTGAGCGGTTCGCGGGTATCCTGCCGAACCGAAATAAGCCCGCGGAGCGCCTTGAAAGCACGGACTAAGGCCGATTTCCCCGAGGCGTTCGGGCCGAAAATCATGGTGAGTGGAAGCCACCGGGCACGTTGAAAATGCATCAGCGTTTCCGAATGCTGCCGCTCCCTGGTGGCTTGTAAATCTAACGTTGCCTCATCCCTAAACGAAGCAAAATTCTTGACAGTAAAGCTCCTCAGCACCCTCTCACCCCCTACAGCGGTTGTAGTAAGAATCTTACTACAACCGCATTACATTTAGGGAACAGTCCAAGATAGCGACACACCATCACAAGACCCGCTTTTATCTATCAGCCTAATTTCTTAACAAGTCGAGCGACTTTGAAAATAAAGAGGGGCGACGTTTGTACGCCGCCCCTCAACGGCAGGATCAAGCAACCCGCTCACCTCAGGTTGAGTGATACACATGCCGTGGTGTGCACGCCAATATGGCGACACAGGTCCGTTAATGTAACAACGAGTGAGTACTTGTATAAGTCTAAACGCATGCGCAACAATGCTTGCAGTTTTTGAGACACCCGCAGCCGTGCCATTACTCACATTCAACGGGAATTCAACGATATTCCGGCCATGCACCCGCGCCTACACGCCCCGTAGGTCTCGTTTCAGTACGCCATATCGGAACTGAAATAAGCAATGCTACTTCGGCTCAGGAAATAGCGCGCTCACGCACCTTCGCCCTCGGGCTCGCGCTGCTGCGGCGTGCGCAAGTCCAGGAAATGCGGCCCGCGCGCATCCAGCTCCTCCATATAGGCCGCACCCCATTGCATCCACGGGTCCTTGGAAAGATGGTCATTGGTGAAACGCAGATCGTCGGAAACCTCGGTGGCGCAAAAATCCGGAATTTTCAGATCCACCACCGGCGCGCGCCGCTCCACTTCCGCGATAATAAGCCCCGCGTTTTGCCCGCCAAAAGCATCGAATTCCCACCCGTCCTCATCAATCCACAGGGAGAAACGATTCTTGAGGACCAGGTCCACCGACCGCCGCAGAATCTGCACGGCCACATCGGTATCAATTTCCATTTCCTTCTCGTAGCGTTCCGCGCTCACCACCGGGGATTTCACCGCCACCGATGCGCTCGCCGGGCATCCCGCCCCCAGCATCCGCGCGAGCGCACGGCGTTCGTAACCACCGCGGAAGTCGGCGGCGTCGTCGAACTCATCAAAAGGTACGAACGCATCGGGGAAACGTACCCGCACCCGTACCGCGTAGCCGTCTTGCGCGAAAGTGTATGCCTGGATGATGACCTGGGTGGAGGCGTGCTCGGCGACGTCGTCGGGCAGTTCGCGCACCAGGAATTTGCGTTCGAATTCGAAATCGGCGTCCGCGTCGACGCCGGGGCCGTGGCCGGGTTCCATCATGCTTCCATCGTAGACGCGCGCACCCACGTGGTGAAACAGCCACGCCATCGCACCCGCATCCCGGCACAATAGGAGGATGACTCAATTACCTTCACCCGAGCTCATCGCCGCAGCCGCCCGCACCCTCGCGGGCACGGTGCGCCGCACCCCGCTGCAGCTATCCGAGCGCCTCTCCGCCGCCCTTGGCCGGCCCGTTTATCTCAAACGCGAAGATACGCAGGTCGGGCGCAGCTATAAAGTCCGCGGGGCATACAACGCGATTCACGCGCTCGGGGAGAAGGAACGCGCCGCCGGGGTGGTGTGCGCATCGGCCGGCAATCACGCGCAGGGCGTGGCGTACGCCTGCAACCACCTGCGGATTCACGGCAAGATTTTCCTGCCCGCCACCACTCCGCGCCAGAAACGCGAACGCATCCGCGATATCGGGGGCGCCTGGGTGGAACAGATTATTGGCGGGCCTACGTTCGACGCCGCAGCCGGCGCCGCCTTGGCTTACGCCTCTGAGCACGGTGCGACCTTTGTGCATCCTTTCGACGCCGCCCCGATTATCGCCGGGCAGGGCACCGTCATCGCCGAAGCTTACGAACAGTGTGTGGAGCAAAGCGGACAGGAACCCGAAGCGGTACTCGTGCCGGTGGGCGGCGGTGGGCTGCTGGCCGGCACCGCGATCTGGGTGAAAAACGCGCACCCGCAGACCCGCGTGATCGGGGTGGAACCCACCGGTGCCGCCTCCATGCAGGCCGCGCTGGCCGCGGGCGGGCCGGTCACGCTGGACTCCGTTGATAATTTCGCGGACGGCACCGCGGTGGCGCGCGTGGGGGACCTCACCTACGCCGTGGCGCGCGACCTGGTGGACGGCTTCATCACCGTGCCCGAAGGCGCGCTGTGCACTGAAATGCTCAACCTCTACCAGGTGGACGGCATTATTGCCGAACCTTCCGGCGCACTCGCCCCGGCCGCGGTGGGGCGCCTGAACACCCTGGTCGAAACCCGCGTTAGTGGGAACGACGACGCCGCTCTCTCCGGCAGTGGCGCCGATCCCGCCGCCACGCCGCGCCCGCTCATCGCGGTGATTTCGGGTGGAAATAATGACGTGTCCCGCTATGCCGATATTTTGGAACGCTCGATGGTCTACGAAGGGCTACGCCACTACTTCCTGGTGACCTTCGCCCAGAAACCCGGAGCGCTCAAGGAATTCCTCGATCGCGTGCTCGTGGCCGACGAAGACATCGTGTACTTCGAATACACGAAGAAAACCAACCGTGAAACCGGCCCGGCGCTGGTCGGTATCGATATCCAACACCCGGAAAACCTCGCTGACCTGCTGGATCGCATGGACCGCTCCGGGATTGATATTCACAAGGTCGAACCCGGCTCGCCCGAATTCCGTTTCTTTATCTAGGCACGGCACCTGGCCGGCGCTGCGCCGTCGTACTTAAAAGCGCTGCGCAAGAAGCGGGTACAATACCGGCCAGACGCCACCCTACGCGAAAGGACCCCCATGGCATTCCGTAGCGCCGCCGCGCGCATTTTCCGCGCCTGCTCCCGTTGGACGTTTGTGCACGAACCCATCGCGCCAAAAACCATCCTCATCGGTGCCCCGCATTCCTCCAATTGGGATGGCATTTACGATATTGTCGCGTTTTGGAGTTACGGGCGCTCCATGAAATTCCTGGTCAAAAATTCGCTCGTGCAGGCCCCGGTGCTGGGGGCGATCGTGCGCGCTGTCGGTGGAATTTCGGTGGATCGCAACCACCCCAGCGGAATCGTGGGCTCGCTGCTCGAACAGGCCGAACGCAGCGAAGAATTCTGCGTGGCGCTCGCACCGGAAGGCACCCGGAAGGACGTTCAGTACTGGAAATCTGGTTTCTACCGTATGGGCCTGGCCGGGCGCCTACCCATCACCCTCGGCTTCATTGATTCGCGCACCAAAACGTACGGGTGGTGGAAGCACCTGTATCTTTCCGGCGACGTCGAGGCAGATATGGACATTCTGCGCGATTTTTACCGCGATTTCGTGGGGAAGAACGGCATCAAGCGCTCGGTACCGCGTTTGCGCGCTGAGGACGACGCCGCCGCCCGCGCCCACCTCCTCGACGGCATCGACCTGGACGAAGCGCGCGCTTTTGCGATTCGGATGAATCGGGAAACCGGCGGGGTGGGGATTACCGAGTAGCGGCCGGGACCTACCGCGGTGGCGCGGCGTGAGCGGCCGGGGCCGCTGAGCTACCGTTTACCGCGCCCGGTGCACCGCCTCGAGCAGCGCACTGATCACGGTATGCGGATCGCGGCCCAGCGCATCGTGCTGGTAATCATCACTCACCAGCGCGGTCAGGCCGCGGATCCGCCCCGCGGTTTCCAGGGAAATATCGGCCGGCACGTACATATCCTCACGGAAAATCCACGCCGCCACCGGCACCTGGTTGCCACCCAGCACATCCGGGCGATACAGATCATGCCAGGACGTGCGGAAGGCCAGCTCATTAGCCGCCCCGCGCAGCGGAAGCAGCGCCGGATCCTGCTCGAACTGCCAGGGGAAAACACTTTCCCCGGAGAAACGGAAGCCCAGCCCTTCCTTGCGCAGATCAGTTTCACCCACCCCGCCCATCGCGAGCGCGGGAATAGCAAATTCGGGGAATTCCCCGCGGACCCGGTGAGCGGCCCAGGCCAGCGGGCCGGTGCCCGATTGTGCATAAATGGCTTCCTGGAGCGCGAAATAGAGCGGGGCGCGCGCGGCGGACACCGCTTCTCCCACGCGCTGAAGGAAACCGGGGCGTAGCCGGCGTTGCCCGCGGAAGGACCAGACAGGGTCTTCAAGCAGGTAGTGGAGCTGCTCGAAGCCGTAGGTGAAGCCGAGGCGCTGGCCGAGCTGGCGGAACCGCGCCGGGGTGAGGCGCTCCCCGGTAGGCAGGATTTCTTCCACATCCGCCAGGTGGGTGGCGATATACCAGGCGGTATCTTCGTCATTCGGGTAGCGCTCGAAATAGGCGCGATGCCGGGCGGCCAGCCGCGGGAAAGTCTGCCGGTACACGGCTTGCGGGCCCTCGTCCAGACTGGGCAGCCCGCCGGTGATCATGGCTTCGCGCAGCCCCGCCGGCGCGTGGGAGAGATAGGATACCGCGGCGAAACCCCCGAAGCTTTGCCCCAGCACACTCCACGGTTCATCGCCTTGGAGGTGGCGGCGCAGGTGTTCGGCGTCGTTCACAATAGAGTCCTGGCGGAAACAGGACAGCAGCGCTGCCTGTGCGGCGGGACTGCCGGCCGCGGTAATGGTGAGGGAATCAAGCGGATACGAATTGCCGGTGCCGCGTTCATCGAGCAGGACGAGGCGATAGTGGTTGAGTAGCAGGTCCTGCCAGCCGCTCAGCCCCGCAGGGCGCGGTGCCGCGTGACCCGGCCCGCCTTCCAGATACACCAATCGCGGCGCATCCTCGCGGCCGGCCCGCACGATTTCCCGCGCAAACACCGTGATAGTAGCGGGAACATGGGCGATATTTTCATCCGGGGGCAGCTCGGTGAACGCACCAAAGTAATCAAGGGGCACCTGGATGCGGTGCTCGATGACTGTGTAGCCCTGAAAACGATAGGTAACCGCGCTCATACCGTGAAGATTACCTGAGCGAGGCGCAGTTCTCGCCGGCTGTACGGTAGCTCTCATTTCTGCGGGGCCGCGAGCGCACCGGCGCGGATTTGGTGACCGCCAAAAATGCCATTGATTCGCTCTGAGCTGTGAGTAAGCCACCCGGGCGCCGGGGCGGGTGGCTCGGGGCTTCCCGGTAGCTATAACAGCTACTCTCACATCTACTCTAAAGTACTCTAACATCTGGTGTGAGAGTAGAAATCCGCGCCATAGCAACGTTTTCTCGGGCTCTCCCGAAGCTACTCTAAAGTTACTCTAACAATGTTAGAGTAACTGGCCGGGGGCCAGAGTGCGGCTGCGCCGTCGTACCTTCTGCAAGAATAGAGCCATGGCAACAATCCCGCTTCTTCCCCTCAATTCCGGCCATTGGATTCCGCAACTGGGAATCGGAACCTACCGCATGGACGATGCCACCGCGCGCCGGGCCGTGCGCGAGGCACTCGCCATGGGCTACCGGCATATCGACACCGCGCAAATGTACGGCAACGAAGCCGCGGTCGGCCAGGCAATCGCGGAATCCGGCGTGGATCGCGAAGATATTTTCCTCGTCACGAAACTCGATAACCCCAATCACGCCCCGCGCGCCGTGCGGGAAACGTTCGCGCGTTCACTCGCGCAGCTCGGCACCGATTACGTTGATCTTTTCCTCATCCACTGGCCCATGCTCAGCGGCGATTACGTGGAGGCGTACCAGGTCATGGAGGAATTCGTGGCCGACGGACGCGCCCTGGCGATTGGCGTATCCAATTTCGAGCGTCACCACCTCGAGGCGCTGCGTTTCGCCGCGCAGATCCAGCCCGCCGTCAATCAAATCGAAGCGCACCCCTATTTCCAGAACGCCGAGGTCACGCAGTATTGCACCGATGCCGGGATTCGCGTGGAAGCGTGGGCGCCGCTGGCGCGCGGGGCTGTGAACGACGACGCCGTGCTTGCCGAGCTGGCGGCTGCTAAGGGGTGCACCGTTGCCCAACTGGTATTGCTCTGGCACCTCTCGCGCGGGCGGATCGTCTTCCCCGGGGCGTCCTCCGCCGCGCACCTGGCTGAAAACCTGGCCTGCCTCGATTTCACTCTCCTCAAAGAAGAAGCCGAGGAGATCGACAATATGGATCGTTTCGAAGCCGGGCGCACCGGGCGCCACCCCGATACCTTCCGTCGCAACGGGGAATAGCGGCTGAGCTGGGCGGGGCTGGACCGGGCTGGCCTGAACCGGGCGGTGGCCTGGACGCGCGCGCTGAGCTGGGCTAATGCCGGAGCTTTGGTGTCCAGCGCATAAAACGCCCCATAAATATGGCGTAGCCCTTCGCTAGCATAGAAGTGGTGAAAGGCAGGTCACGCCCCGGTGGGTCGGGGCGGAATATCAGGTGAACGTCACCGTGCCAGGAACCCGTAAGGAAAAGGAGCGGAATGTATTTTGCATACACCATCGCCGGGTCTGAAGCTACCGGCGGTGCTGGATTCCAAGTTGATTTGAAGACCTTCCAGCAGCTCGGGGTGTACGGCATGGGCACGCTCACGTGTATCGTGTCCTTCGACCCGAACAATAACTGGAACCATCGCTTCGTGCCCGTCCCTCCGGAAGTGATTAGCGCCCAGATGGAAGCGGCGCTGCGCTCCCAGAATATTCGCACCGCGAAGGTCGGCATGCTCGGCCACCCGGATACTATTGAAGCAGTGCGCGCCGGGCTCGCTTCCCAGGAATGGGACAATGTGGTGGTGGATCCGGTCCTCATCTGCAAGGGTCAGGAACCGGGCCAGGCACTGGATACCGATAATGCGCTGCGCACCAAGATTCTTCCCTTCGCCACCGTCACCACCCCAAATAATTTTGAGGCTCGTACCCTCTCCGGCTTGGATACGCTGGAAACTGAGGAGGATCTCATCGAAGCCGCCAAGCGTATCGGTGAGCTCGGCCCGAAGAACGTGGTGGTCAAGGGCGGGATTGATTTCCCCGGCCCGGATGCCGTGGATGTGCTCTGGGATGGTGAGAAAGCCACCGTGTACCGCGCCCCGAAGATCGGTGAAGAGCGCGTATCGGGTGCCGGCTGCACCCTGGCCGCAGCCATCACCGCGGAACTGGCCAAGGGCGTAGAGATCCACGAAGCCGTGCAGCGTGCCAAGGATATGGTGACCGCCGGTATTGAGGCCCGCGTGGAAGCCAATACCCCCTTCGCCACCGTGTGGCAGGGTGCTTACCAGGATCAGGACTAGGCCATGCCCGGCATCGATCCGGCCGTCCCGGTCATTATTGTGCTGGGCGGCCGGATCATGCACACCCGCCATGGCTACCTGCCCAGCGGGAGTTTGAAACGCCGCCTTGCACGGGCCCTGGCCGAATATCGCTACGCGCGGTCGCGCGGGGCACGCCCCGCCCTCATCTGCTCGGGCGGGCGGTCCTCACCCAGCGTGCCCAGCGAAGCCCAGGTCATGGCCTCCTGGCTCGCCTCTCGCGGAGTGCCGCGCAGCGCGATCCTGGCAGAAAGCCACTCGCGCACCACCGAAGAAAATATGGGCGATTGCGCCGCGTTGCTCCGCGGGCGGGAGCCGGTTCCCGGCTTGCTCCCGGATGGCACCATCGCCGCGGTCATCGTGACCTCCTGGCAGCACGTACCCCGCACCCGGTACTTCGCGGTGAAATTCGGATTCAGCCCGGTCATGCGCGGGGCCAGCCTTGCGCCCTCCACCACCCCGAAAGCCCTCATCTGGGAATTGGGAGCGGTGGGGATTTACCTGGCGCGGATAGTGGCGCGCCGGGTGCGCAAGCGTCGTCGTAGCACTTAAGTACGGAAGGGAGCTGGCGCGGCGTGCCACAATAGAAACGTGACAACGAATCCGTACCTGCGCCCCGCCCTCGCGTTCCTGCGCGAGCACCTGGAAGGTGCCCCGGCCAGCGCGCGCGCCCGCCGCTACCGCTACGAACACTGTTTACGGGTCGCGGCCATCGGGCGCGGGGTCGCGATGTCCGAAGGCCTCGCGGTAGATACCCTCGAAATTGCCTGCCTCCTGCACGATATCGGGAAATTTGATTCCGCGCGGCCGGTAGATCACGGCCGGGCCGGCGCGCGAATCGTCCGCCCATTTTTGGAAAGCCTGGGCATGCCGGAAGCGGAAGTCACGGAGATCTGCCAGGGCATCGCCATGCACACCGATGGCCGCAGCGAATATCCGGAAGACTCCCCCGAATATCGCGGCCAGCGCGAATACCCGGCGGAGGCCAGCGTGCTCGCGCAGTCGGTCGGAGACTGCGATAACGTGGACCGTTTCAGTGTCTACCGCATCCACGACACCCTGCTGTATCACAATATGGACGCCATGCCGCTCCCTGAACAGCTCAATTTTATCGACGGATACCTGGCGCGCCTGGGGCGCGAACGTAACTACCGCTGCGCCACCCGGAGCGCGCAACGCCTCTGGATTGAAGCACTGGAATTTCAGGAGTATTACTTTTCCCGGATGCGTGAGCAGCTAGCCACCGCGCACCCGTATATGGACCTTGCCGAGGGAAAATCACTACCCTCGGCGCACTCAAGGAGGAATCCATGACAACATTCACGCAGGCGCGCGATTCCATCCGTGGCTCCTACGCCCCGGAATTTGCACGGGTGGTGGACGCTTTCGCCGCCTCCATCGCCACCAACCAGGATCGCGGCGGGCAAATCGCGGTCCTCTGGCACGGCGAACCCGTGGTTAATATTTACGGGGGCTGGAACCCGCCTGCCGGTGCAAATACCGGGGGCGGCGTGGCCGATGGCGCCGTCGTTGAAGACCCCATCGAGGAACGCACGCCCTACCCGGATAACGCGGTGCAGCTTATTTTCTCCCAAACGAAAGGCCTGACCGGGATTTGCTTCGCGGATTCCGTGGCACGCGGGCTTATCGATCCGGATGCGCGAGTGGCAGACTATTGGCCCGAATTTGCCGCCAATGGCAAAGAAGATATTCGGGTGAGTCAGCTGGCCAGCCACTCCGCCGGCCTGCCCGGTTTTGACCATATTCTGCCCGCGAGCGCGCTATTCGATTGGGATCTTATTACCTCCGAGCTCGCCGCCCAGGCCCCGCGCTGGGAGCCCGGAACCAAACACGGCTACCACGCACTCTCCATGGGCTATCTGGCCGGAGAGCTGGTGCGGCGGGTTTCCGGCCTCACTCCCAAGCACTACCTGGAAGAAAACTTCCGGGCTCCCCTCAACCTTTCCGTGTGGATCGGTTGCCCCGAATCCGAGCGGTCGCGCATCGCCAAGCATTTCTGGGGGCCTCGCACCCAAGGCTGGGGCGGGGCGCTGCGCCAGGCCCAGGCCGACCCGAAGTCCACAACCTCCTACGCCTACCAATCCCCGAAGGATACCGATTCGGCCATCACCGACCCGCATTTCCTCGATGCGGAAATGCCCTCTATCAACGGGCATGCTGATGCGCTCTCCTTGGCAACCCTCTACGCCATGTTCTGCGACGGGCGCTATGCGCGCTACGACGCCGAGCTCATCACCGCGGTATCAGCCACTCGCGCCGAAGGCTTCGACGAAGTCCTATGTGATTCGACCTCCCGCTACGGGCTGGTCTTCCAGCTGGGAAGCCAGCGCGAACCCATGCTCTCCCGCGGCAGCTTCGGGCACAATGGGCGCGGCGGCTGCCTTTCCTTCGCGGACCCGGGCACCGGGATCTCCTTCTCCTACGTGGAGAACCAGCTCTCCTCCGAACCGCTCCCGCAGGCGCGCGTCTGCCGGCTCCTCGCCGCGGTACGGGACAGCCTCGAGTTGGCTTAACTAACCCAGCGGCAGAGTGCCGGTGGTAGAAAAAGTATTTTACGCGGGGGTGCGTTGCAGATCGGCAGCGGCACCCCCGCGATTTTGCTCCACAGGCTTAGTTTTCCGCGAGATTTGCGAAACGCGCGTAATGGCCCTGGAAAGCCACCTCTACCGTGCCGGTGGGCCCGGAACGCTGCTTGCCGATAATGACTTCCGCCAGGCCTGCCTTCTCAGAATCCTGATGGTACATATCATCGCGGTGGATAAGAAGGACGACGTCGGCATCCTGCTCCAGCGAACCCGATTCACGCAGGTCAGCCACCTGAGGGCGCTTATCATTACGCTTTTCCGAATCACGGTTGAGCTGCGCCACCGCAATAATAGGAATTTCCAATTCCTTAGCGAGCAACTTAATCGAACGCGAAAACTCCGAGACTTCCTGCTGGCGCGATTCGGGAACCTTCCCGGCCGAAGCCAAAAGCTGGAGGTAGTCAATCACGATCATCTGAATATCGTGCTGCTGCTTAAGCCGGCGCGATTTCGCACGGATTTCCGGCAAGGTGAGATTCGGAGAATCATCCACAATGAGCGGCGCGGTAGAAATACGTTCGACGGCACCGGCGACTTTGTCCCAATCCTGCTGTGTCATCTCACCTTTAATCATGCGATCTTGGAACACTCCCGCTTCGGCAGCGAGCAAACGCATCGACAACTCCGTACGGTTCATTTCCAGGGAGAAGTAGACCACCGGCTGGTGGTTATGGATGGCAGCCTGCCGGCAAAAATCCATCGCCAGAGTGGATTTACCCGCACCCGGGCGGGCCGCCACAATAATCATCTGCCCGGCGCGCAGGCCGTTGAGCTTGGCATCCAGGTCGATAAACCCGGTAGCCACACCTTCTAATTGGCCGGCGCGTTCCGCGTTCTTCTCCAGCTCATCCAAAAGCCCGGGAACGATTTCCGCCATCGTGGCGTAGTCCGTGGCCTCACGCGATTGCCCGAGAGAAAAAACTTCTGATTGGGCCATATTAATGAGGCCCATAACATCCGCGCCGTCCGTGGTGTAGCCGAGCTGGGCGATGCGGGTGCCCACTTCCACCAAGCCGCGCAGCTGGGATTGTTCGCGCACAATATTCGCGTAATATCCGGCATTCGCAGCCGTGGGCACCGAAGCAACCAGGGTGTGCAGATACGGCAGCCCGCCGATACGCTCAAGATCCCCGCGCTTCTTGAGTTCCGCACCCACGGTAATGGCATCTGCCGGCTCCCCACGCCCGAAAAGCTCCAGGATAACCGTGAAGACTGTGGCATTTGAGGGATGGTAAAAATCATCGGCGGTCAGCACTGTCACCACATCGGCAATGGCATCTTTGGAGAGCAGCATCCCGCCCAAAACAGATTGTTCCGCCGAGAGGTTTTGGGGAGGGGTACGTTCGAAAGATGACCCCTGCATCTTTGCACCGTTATTGATGACGGACATAGCTTCCCTTTCTCGGCGATAGATCTCCACTGGCTTTCGTAACGCGTTTACGAGGTGAATTTCAAGTTAATTCTCCTGCGCGGATGTGTAAACACGCCGGGGTATCCGTGCATAACCGGTGGACAAACTGTGGATAGCTTGGGGATTGTTCACCATTTGTACCCACAACTATCCACAACTGTGGATGGAGTGGGGGAAATCCCCGGTATCCCGTCCCCAAGTTTGTCCACAACTGTGGAAAGATATGACTTCGAGTTCTCCACATCTTAACTACGTGACGTCACTCACGTTGAGGCTTTCCTCAAGTAGGCTCGCTCGGGTGTGACTCAGCTAAGCTAGCGGACGTGACGACACCCGAGAAGCATCATGACGGCCCCGTTGGGGACCGCGCGAACAGTGCCAACAAAGACGAGTCCTGCACCACTGACTCCGGTACGACCAGCTCCAAGACCCCCACAACCAAGCACGCTATCGACCGCGAGATCGCGCGCCTGGCCCTACCCTCCCTCGGTTCTCTCCTGGCCGAACCACTCCTCGTCGCCACGGATACCGTTATGGTCGGCCACCTGGGCACCGGGCCGCTTGCCGGCCTCGCCCTCGCCTCCACAATTCTCACCACCCTCGTGGGGCTGTGCATTTTCCTGGCCTACGCCACCACCTCCGCCACCGCCCGCTACGTGGGAGCCGGGCGCATGAAAGCCGCCCTGTCCCAGGGCATGGATGGGCTCTGGCTAGCCGGTACCCTGGGCGTGCTGCTCGGAGCGATCCTGGCTATCTGGGCGCCCCAGATTCTGGCGGTCTTCGGGGCGGAGGGAGTCGTTATCACCGAGGGGGCACGCTATTTGCGTTTCTCCGCCGCGGGGCTCCCCGGTATGCTCGTCGTCCTCGCCGCCACCGGAACTCTGCGCGGGCTCGGGAACACCACCACGCCCTTCAAAGTTTCGGTACTCGGCGCACTCGTCAACATTCCCCTCAACTTCGTTTTCATCTACCCGGCCGGGTTGGGCCTGGCGGGAGCCGGAATCGGTACCGCAGCGGCGCAAACGGTCATGGGCGTGGTCCTTACCGGCGTCGTCGTACATCATGCGCGCGAGCACCACGCCCCGCTCGCACCGCGTGGAGTGGGTGTGCTCCGCGCCCTCCACGATTCCGTGCCCCTCATCGTGCGTTCCGCGGTGCTGCGCGTGCTGATCCTGCTGCAAATAACCGGGGCGACCCAACTCGGCACCGAAGCGCTGGCCGCGAACCAAATCACCATGACGATCTGGAATTTCGCCTCCTACGGGCTGGACGCCCTCGCCATGGCCGCGCAAATCCTCGTGGGCCAAGCCTCCGGGGCCGGCGACGAATCACGCCTGCGAACGGTGCTCGGGCGCTGCCTGAGCCGCGGCATGAGCGTCGGCGCGGTGCTGGGCGCGGCCACTGTTCTGACCTCGCCGCTGATCGTGCGGATCATGAGCACCGCGGGGGACGTGCGCTGGCTGGCTTTCTGGGGGCTCCTCGTCATCGCGGTGTTTTTCCCCATCGCCTCGGTGGCATTTATTCTCGACGGCGTCCTCATTGGCGCGGGCGATCTTAAAACCCTCGCGTGGATGATGTTTATCCCCCTCGCCCTGTACGGGCCCATGGTGCTCGCTCTGCTGGAATGGACGTCCGGGCAGTCCGGCTTCATCTGGCTGTGGATCGGCTATGCCGGGGTGTGCATGAACGCGCGGGCCCTGCCCATGTACCTGCGGGTACGCGGGGAAAAGTGGGTGCAGCTCGGGAGCTCGAGCTAGGCCATGGCCCAGGGCCGGGGAGGTAGGGCGCCGGACCCGGTATGTGTTTTCCGGGGTGTACTGCGGATGTCGTACATACGAAGTACACCTCCGAAAACACCTAGCACCCCCGCTGGTGCCAGTGTGACTTCTGAGGTTCTTGTGGAAGGTGACCCGTGGCCCGTGATTCGTAGAGCACGTGACTCGTGGAGCCCGTGGGAGTGCGAACAGGCGTGGTACGGCAACGGGCACGGTAGCAGCGGCAGCACGAAACTTGCCCGGGCAGCACAAAGGCGGGGGAGACCACATCCGGTCTCCCCCGCCTTCGCGTGCTGATCAGCTAGCTATCAGCTATTACTTCTTGGGTGCACGCAGCACATCCACCTGAAGGGATGCCGTGACATCCTCATGCACCCGCACCTTGGCGGTGTAGCTGCCCAGGGACTTGATCGGGGAGGCAAGCGTAATCCAACGCTTGTCCACCGGCTTGCCCACGGTTTCAGTGGCGGCTTCGGCAATGTCCTTGGAGGTCACCGCACCGAAGAGGCGGCCGTTTTCACCGGCGGCCTTCTTCACCTGCACCACGGCTTCGTTGAGCGCATCGCGCAGCGCGTGCGCGGCTTCCAGATCGGTGATGGAGCGCTTGCGGCGCGCTTCGGCCATCTGGTCGATCTGCTTCTGGGCACCCTTGGTCCACGGAGTGGCGTAGCCACGCGGCAGCAGGTAGTTACGGCCGTAGCCGTCCTTGACGGTGACAACGTCACCGGCGGTGCCGAGGCGTTCGACGTCGTGCGTAAGAATGAGCTTCATTATGTGCCTCCTTAGCGAGCGTTGCTCGAGTAGGGAAGCAGAGCCATCTCACGGGCGTTCTTAATCGCCTTGGCGATCTTGCGCTGCTCCTGAACGTTGACACCGGTCACGCGGCGGGCGCGGATCTTGCCGCGGTCCGAAATGAACTTGCGCAGCGTAGCGGTGTCCTTGTAGTCAATATTGCCGACCTTGATGGCCTTCACCGGAGCGGTCTTCCGCTTCAACGGCTTGCGAAGATGTCCCTTCGCCATAGTTGTCTCCTAATGTTGCTGCGACTCGTGCCTAGCGCAATCCCCGTGAATCCCGCGCGTTACACTGCGCGGCGCGCTGCGGGGCGGTTGCCCGAGTCAAAATGTCAATAACTGGTGTGTGCGTAATCCCGAAAATCTAGAACTGAAATCCAGACGGAAATTTAGAACGGGGGCATATCGTCGAAAGCGGAACCGCCCTGCGGGGCTTGCGGCTGCTGGCTCCACGGATCGTAAGCCGAGCCGCCCTGCGGAGCGTTGTAGCTGGCCTGACCCCCGTAGGAGCCCTGCCCGCCCTGGCCGCTTGGCGCACCTTGACCGCCCGGGTTCTGGCCGTAGCCACCCTGGTTGCCGCGGTTGTAATTACCGCCGCCACTGGTTTTCGTGACCTGGGCCTTGGCGTAACGCAGCGAGGGCCCGATTTCATCAACCTGAAGTTCCAGACCTTCGCGCTGTTCTCCGTTCTGGGTCTGGTAACGGTTGACCGTAAGCCGGCCCGTTACCAGCACGCGCATGCCCTTGGACAGCGATTCGGCGACATTCTCCGCGTAGTCACGCCACGCCGAGCACCGCACGAACATTGGCTCGCCATCTTCCCACTGATCAGTTTGGGCATTGCGCTTGCGCGGGGTGGAAGCAACCGTGAAGCTCGCGACCGCCACACCACCTGACGTGAAACGCATTTCCGGATCGGCGGTGAGGTTACCGACGATCGTAATGACCGGTTCGTTTGCCATAATCGCTCCTATTACCCCGTTGTTTTCTCAGATTCGGTTCTTACGCTGGTGGTACGTTTACTTTGCTTCGCGACGCAGGAGCTTGATGCGGAGCACGTCCTCATTGAGGCCGAGCTGGCGGTCAAGTTCGCTTGCAGTTGCGGGAGTCGCCTTCATATCGACGACGACGTAAATACCCTCGGAGTGCTTGTTAATGTCATAAGCAAGCTTCCGGCGGCCCCAAATATCGACCTTTTCCAGTTCGCCGCCCTCATTGGGGACAACCTGGAGCAGCTTCTGAACGTTGGTCGACAAATTACGTTCGTCAACGTTCGGAGAAAGGATGATCATCATCTCGTATTCACGCATGTCTACCCACCTCCTCTGGTCTAAACGGCCGCGGTCCGTCCGCGGCAGAAGGGTTATGCGTTGACCGGCCCGTTCGCATGCTTAGGCCCGCGAACAGATAGGTCAGTCCCTCAGTCTAGCCGGTACCGGCAGTGTTTTCCAGATGGTTAAATATGGAGCGGCCCACGCCTTTTCGCCTGTATTTCCGTGAGAATCCCGGCCCTGAACGCAGGGGGAACGGTAGACTTTCCCTAGGTCGCTCCACCGCTATTGTGGCGGCCTACCGGGCACAAACACAGGAGCGAGCTATGAGTGAAGGTGAAGCACCCACCACGCGGGAAAAGCTGCTGGATGCGGCCCGCGCGCAACTTGACCGCGCTGGCGGCGAACAACTTTCTATGCGCGCGATCGCTCGCTCCCTGGAGCTTTCCCCGGGTGCTCCCTACCGCCACGTACGCTCTCGCGAAGAACTCCTCACCGCCCTGGCGGCCGAAGCCTACCGCGACCTGGCCGGAGCGATGCGCCGGGCGGCGGACCAGAAAATATCGGGGCGGGAACGCTGGGTGGCGGCCTGGCGTGCCGCCCACACCTGGGCCCTTGCTTACCCGAATCGTTTCTCGCTTATTTACGGTGCCAGCGCCATTGATTTTTCCAATCCGGAAATGACCACGGCCGCGGCCCTGCGCGTCCCCCTCGAATTGGCTCGCATCGCCAAAGGTGGGCGCAATAAAGCCCTGACCGGCCCGGAAACCCGCGCGCTCGGGGTGGATTTGTGGCGGATTCGCATGACCTTCGGTTCCCTCGATGCGGAGCTGGCCGAGCTCCCAGACGGCCTCATCGTCTCCGTGATCCGCGCGTGGACGGAACTGGTAGGAACCATCACCCTGGAGATGACCGAAAGATACGCCGGTTTGTTCGACGACCACCTCGGCTACCTTGATACGGTCGCCAACCAGTGGGCGGGCACCCTCCAGCTCTAGGTCACCGTTCAGGCGGGCCGCAGGCAGGCGGCAGGCCAAACTTGGGGCACCCGGTGAACCAGCTTTAGGCCAGCGGTAGGCCGGACTCCGCTCCGGTCACGCGCGCGTGCAGCTCGACCACCTCCGCGGCGCGCCCGGTAGGAGCGGGCCCGAACGCAGCAATGAAGCGCGTGGTGGCGTGGCCGGTGCGGGCGTCGTCGTACTGTGCCAACCATCGTTGCATTTTCTCGCGCGCAACCGGATCGCAGAGCGCCGACGACGCATCGTACTCGGGCCAGCGCACGCCGGGCGCCGCCATCCCAACTCGCCAGGGTTTGGCGGTGAGGCGGGCCCGGTACGATTCGTACACGCGGCACAGGCGCATATAGAGCGGGTCGGAACCGAGCTGGTTGAGGATCATCTGCGCTTCCCCGGAGTCCGCGGCAATACCTTCAACCGCCACGATGACGCGGAAACCTTTGAAGGTGCGGTAAACGAAAATCGGCCAGGCCGCATTGAGGCGCGCGAAGTGCTCGATACGGTCAAAAGCGATGAGCTCGGCTTCGATCATGTACTGGCGTACCGGAGCTGTTTCGGTGATGAGCCCCGGGATGGAGGCGGGATCGGGTGCGGCGGGCAATGCGGTAGTCGATGCCGGTTCCGGTGCGGGATCAAAAGCCGATCCGGCGGGCCGCTCCTGTTTCTGCGCGCCGAACCTGAAAAGTCGAGCGAAGAAACCGGGCTTCTTGGGGGATCCTGCCGCATGTTCCCCGGCTCGCCTACCGGCTCGTTTGCGGCCGCGGGCGCGGGCTGCTTCTTCTAATTCGGGAACGTCCACATCCGCGATGAGGATATCCGAGGTATTGAGAACTTCGGCTCCGTAGCGGTTCCGGGTTATCGCACAGGTGGGGGTGCCGTTAACCTCGCTGAGAACAGAAAGAATCTCTTCGCGCAGCGGGGTGCCCGGATAGTATTCCGCGCGAGCCTGGCGCTCGCGGGGAAAATGACCGAGCTCGGTAATGCGATCAACGAGGCGCTGCAGCCGCACCTTCGCGACTTTTTGCGCTTCTTCTCCCGAATTCGCGGACCAGCCCCATTGCGCCACCGTGGCCGGCCCCGAGGTGGTAGATACCGGGGCGCTCTCCCGCGCCCAGAAGGGATAGATCTTCATGACTCCAGTCTAAAACGCGGGTGGCTCACACTTCGAGAGTGCGGAGCAACCTAGCCCACTAGCCGCACTCACCCAACCGCACCGGGAACGCGCTCACGTTCGGCCGGCTCGGTGGGCAGCGGGATCGTTTCCGTGGGCGGGGCGGGCATCCGGGTGGGCTGCAGCTCCGGGGGCACGGTCGCGCTCGGTTCCGGCTCCTGCGGTGCCTCGGTGGCCGGCGCGGGCTGCTCGGTAGGCTCCACGCTCGGTTCGGGCGTCGTCGTTACTTCTTCCACCGGTTCGGGGCGCGTGGGGCGGTAGCTGGGGCGCTTGTCCCCAATAAGCTCCGGTTCGGGGAATTTCGGCAAATCCATACCGCCCGTCACGGCCTTCATGAAGTCCACCCACATATCCACCGGGTAGCCGTTCCCGCCGATACCCCACGGGTAGGCACCCCAGCCGCCCAGCGATTCCTCCTCACCGTTCGGCCCGATCTGGAACATATTCACCGTGGTAATAATCTTCGGGTTGTAGCCCACGAACCACGCGGATTTCAAGTCCGTGGAAGTTCCGGTTTTCCCGGCCACCTGGAAGCCGAGCCGTCCGGCCCGATCCGCGGTCCCGCGCGGGCCGGTGGGCTCCCGGAGCAGTTCGTTGAGATTATCGGCAACACGCTGGTCGAGCACCCGCTTACCGGCCGTATCCGCACGGTATACCACGGTGCCCTGCGCGTCACGCACCTCGCTGACCAGGTGGAGAGGCACACTCACGCCGCGGTTGGCAAACCCGGCGAAAGCCTGGGTGAGTTCCTTATTGGTGGGCGAAGCCGAACCGAGCACATTGGTGAGGGAATTATCCAGGCCCGGCGTGGTCTCCGGGATTCCGGCCTCAATCGCGGCGGCGCGGGTATTGCGCGGCCCCACTTCCTCGTTGAGCTGCGCGTAGTAGGTATTCACCGAGTTCGCGGTAGCTGTGCGCATATTGATATTGCCCATATTGGCGTCGTCGAAATTACTGATCGTGATATCGCCAATTTTCAATTCCGCGGGGGAATTGTAATAGGTGCCGTCGATGGATTTGCCCTGCTTGAGGGCCGCGAGCGCGCCGAAGGGTTTGAATGTTGATCCGGCCTGAGCGCGATCCTGCGTGACGGTATTGCGCTGGCGTTCCTGGTAGTCCGCGCCGGCGTACATCGCGTAAATACCTCCGGTGGAGGGGTCCGCGGAAAGCATGCCCACGTAGTTGTTCTCCGGGCGGTCCTTGGGGAGAGCATTGACGACATCGACCGCGGCCTGCTGCATGGTCGGGTCTATTGTGGTGACAATCGTATAGCCACCCCGGTTGAGGCTGTCCTCGGTGAACTTTTCCGTGGCGATAAGTTCCTGCTGGGCGGCGGCCAGCAGGTAGCCGTTCGTTCCGCTGAATTGCTTGGCTGCAACATACTCGATGGTTGCGGGCATGGTGGCGGCCGCGGCCTGCTCAGCGGTGATATAGCCGTCTTCGAGCATGCGGTTAATGACACGGTCGAAACGTTGGGCGGCTCGCTCCGGATCAACCGCCGGGTCCCAGGCGGAGGGCGCCGGAATAACCGCGGTGAGGAGCGCGGCCTGATCCAGGCTCAGCTGCGCGGCGGGGATCCCGAAGTAGTTCTGGGCCGCGCTTTCAATCCCGTAGGCGCCGCGCCCGAAGTAAATCGTATTGAGGTAGTTTTCCAGAATGTCCTGCTTGGAGGAATTGCGATCCACCTTGACCGCGAGTACGGCTTCTTTCACTTTGCCGATGTAATCGGTGGTGGTGCCCAGGTAGTAGTTTTCCACGTACTGCTGGGTGAGGGTGGAGCCGCCCTGGCGCGCCCCGCCGCGAATATTATTGACGACGGCGCGCGCAATGCCACCCAGGTCAATCCCGGAATTGGAGTAGAAGGTGCGGTCTTCGGAAGCAACCACCGCATTTCCCACATAATCGGGCAGGGTTTCCAGGGGGACCGGGGTGCGGTTCACCTCGTACATGCTGCCCAATTCGGTGCTGCCATCGCGGTAGTAGAGAGTGGTTTTTTCCGCGGTCGCAATATCATCGGGGCTGGGGACAGGTAGGAAAATATAGAGGGTCACCAGGGCAACCAGCCCGCCGAAGCCCAGGGTGAAGAACAGCCCGAGCACGAAACGCCACGAGGGAATCCAGCGGTGAATCGGCCCCTTGCCGCGGCGCGGATAATTCCATACGGAGCGCTTGCGGCGCGCGCCAGCGCCGGGTCCGCCCCGGCGCGCTCCGGCACGACCCGCGGGAACTGCGCCGCGCCCAGCTTGCGTGCGCGTGCGCTCCTTCTGTGTCCGACCCGTTCGCGTTCCAGCCATCGTTACTCCCTACCGGCGCGCGGTCGCGCCGCGTATCTAGTCTGCCTCAGGTCACGCGCTCGTGGCTAACCCGCGTGGTCCAAGCTACCCGCAACGCCTGCGACCCGCCGCCCCGCGCTGAACCGGAGTTGCGCGGCGCCGCAACCGCAGCTACCCGCGGATCCCTTTCTTACGACGCCGCGAAATCTTCCGCAGGTCCCGCATCTTGGTTCGCACCTCGGAATCCCGCGAAGTGAAATCCCGGTAGATCTCGCGCACCGGTTCATCAAGATCGTAAACGCCGCGATCCGCCCGGGTTTTCGCATTCGATTCGGGCACGAGGAAAGCCTCCACCCAGCGCGAACGCGACGAAGAATCCACGAAAATTGCCTTGATAAACAGGGTGAGCGGAACAGCAAGAATAGTTCCGAGCGGCCCGAGCACCACCGCCCAGAACAGCAGCGACAGGAAAGTGACGGTAGTAGATAGTCCCACCGCATCCCCCACGATCTTCGGCTGCAGCACGCCCTGAATCGTGACATTAAGGAAGGTGAAAATCACCAGAATCCACAGCGCGGTGGCCGGCCCACTATCCACCAGGCCCATGAGCGCCGGCGGAATCACGCCGAGGATGAAACCAATATTCGGAATGTAATTCGTAACAAAGGTCCACAGCGCCCAGGCCAGTGCCAACGGAATCCCCAACCACATCATGACGAAATAATTGAGGGTGGAGACCAGCAACCCGAAGAGGGTGGCCACCAGCCAGTATTGGCGCACCCGCCCTTCGAAGGAGGCCAGGGCACGGTAGAGATCCGGATCGTGATCGCGCACGATATGGGCGCGCGCCGGCACGGACAGCGTGTCAATCGTGATGAAGAAAATCGCGAGCGCCAGCACAAACATGAGGCTCCCCACGCTCATGAGCGCCCCGGACGCCTGGCTGAGCAGCGAAATAATCGTGTCCATATTGAGCACGTCGCCCAGGCGCTGGCTGAGCTGATCGGTGCTGAGCCCCAAGCTTTCCAGCCAGGTCATGGTGTCCTGGAAAAGCTTCGTGAATTTATCTTCGTAGCTCATGAGGGTGCGCGGCAGCCCGGCCAGGGACCACGCCGTCAAACCCACCACCGCGAGGAGCACCACCACAATAATGGAGACGGTCAGCGTTCCGGACAGCCACCGCGGCACGTGGTGGCGCAGCAGCAGGCGGTGTACCGGGCGCACCGTCAGCACCAGGGTGAGGGCCAGGAACACCGGCCCCACAAAATCGTGAATGAGGTAGAGACCCACGCAGACGATGGTGAGGAGCGCCGCCGCGTGCAGCAGCTTCACCCCGAAATCCCCGCCGCTACTCCCGTCCGCACCGCGCCCGGCCTCCGAGTTCCCAGAGCCGCTTTGGTCACCGCCGCCGGAATTCTCCGCATCGCTTACCTTTCCCAAGGCCGACGACGCCGCCCCTCCGGCGCTCTCCTCACCGCCACTATCGCTACCCGCCCGGGAGCCAGCAACCTGGGTGGGCAGGGTGTTAATAGCCTGGGCAATACGATCACGTGGAATATCACCTGGTCGAGTGGCGGCCATAGGATCCTCCGTCCTGGTGGGAGTCCCGGTGGCGGATGCGCGCCGGGTCATTTACTTCTTATCTTGCCAGTTTTCCACACCCCGCACGGAGGTCCCACGCCCCGCAGGAAAGTACCGCGCGGGCCGCGGTGGCGTCGTCGTACTAAAAACGCGGCGGCACGGGCGAAACCGCGGCAGCTAGAACGGAACCACCGCAGTTAGCGCGGAATAGCCGCGGCTAGGGCGTGACCGGGGTGGGCCGCCCGCCGCTGGAACGCACGAAAAGCGCATAAGCTCCCGCCACGCACCACACCATGACGATGAGGGCAAGCTGCACCCCGCACGACCACCCGATGGTCGGCAATACGAGAATCGCCACCCCGGCCGCGATGCATTCGGAAATATTGAATAGCACATCGTAAATGGAGAAAGCGCGGCCGCGGAAAGTATCCGCGGTATCGGATTGCACGATGGTATCCACCGCGATTTTGGCGCCCTGCACCCCGATCCCGAAAATAAACAGCCCGACCATCACCCAGGTCAGGTTCGTGGTGGCCGCGATGATCGCCTGCCCGGCGGTGCCGCCCACCAAGGCGCACACCACCCACCAGCTCGGGCTCATGCGTTCGTGGGCGAGGGGCGTGAGGATAATCGACATCCCGTGCCCCAGCACCATCATGCCGAGCAGCATGCCGAAGTAGGCGATGCCGGCATCGGCATTGGCCGGGTCGGCGTAGAGGTTGCGACCAGCCAGCACGATGGTGATGAACTGCATTCCGTAAACGAAGCGGTGCAGGGACATGGTGGTGAGGGCCGCGGCCGGGGTGCGCCGGGCAATAAGGTAGCGCAGCGCCGCCACGAGGTCGCGCGCCGCCGCCACAAGTGCGGTGCCGAAAGAACCGCGCGGGCGGGTGTGCGGACCCAGCTCATCGCGCCCCAGCAGGCTCGCTACCCCGGATCCGGCCAGGTAGAGCACCAGTGCGCACACCAGCGCCCCCACTTTTTGCATCGCTTCCCCGGGTAGCGCCAAGCGTAGGAAGAAAGCCAGAATCGCGCCCAGCGCGGTGGAGGCACCCCCGAGGGTCGGCACCAGGGAATTCGCCACGAGGAGCCGCTCGCGCGATTCCACCACGTTCGGCAGCCCCGCGCTCATGCACGCGAGGAGAATCCGGTTGAGGCCGAGGGTGACGAGGGCGAGCACGTAAGTGAGCCACACGATATTCGCCAAGGTGGTGACCACTAGCGCCGCCGCGAGCCCAGCCCGGATCTGGTTGCCGTACACCAGGATCTGGCGGCGGCGCCACCGATCAATAAAAGGACCGGTGAAAGGCCCCACCAGGGAGAAGGGCAGCAGCAGCACCACGAGGGAAAGTGCCACCCCGTGCACATCCGCGCTCGCGGCCGGGTTGAAGAAGAAAAGCGAGGCCAGGCCGATTTGGAACATGCCGTCGCCGCATTGGGTGACGAGCCGGACTGAGAGCAGCTTGAGGAATCCTCGCGAACGGGCCAGGGAGCGCAGATCGCCAACGAGTTTCACTGGGCGTCCCACCATTCCAGCAGGCGCTTTTCGGCTTCTTCCACACCCAGCGGGCCTTCGTCCAGGCGCAGGGAGAGCAGGTACTGGCGGGCTTTACCCACCTGCGGGCCGGGCTCAAGGCCGAGCAGCTCCATAATGCGGGTTCCGTCAATATCGGGGCGCACCGCCTCGAGTTCCTCGCGTTCACGCAGCTCAATAATGCGGCGTTCTAGTTCGTCATTCGCGGCGTGCAGCCGCGCCACCCGGCGCCGGTTCTGGGAGGTGATATCGGCGCGGATAAGGCGCAGCAGGCGCGGGAGGAGCTCCCCGGCATCGCGCACGAAACGCCGCACCGCGCTATCGGTCCAGTCGTGTTCGCCAAATCCGAAAGCCCGCAGGTGCAGCTCGACTAGCCGCGCCACGCTTTTCGTCGTCGTTTTATCAAAACGCAGTTCGCGCATGCGCGCACGGGTCATTTTCGCGCCCACCACATCGTGGTGGCGGAACGTGACCGAACCGTCGCTTTCGAAACGGCGGGTGGCCGGCTTGCCGATATCGTGGAAAAGCGCGGCCAGGCGCAAAATGAGATCCGGCCCGGGCACCTCCTCATCTTCCAGCGCGATCGCGTTATCCACCACCTGGAGGGTGTGCTGGTACACGTCCTTGTGGCGATGCTGGGCGTCCACGGTATCGGTGAGCGCCGCGATTTCGGGCAGCACGCGCTCGGCCACCCCGGTGTACACCAGCAGCTCAATGCCGCGGCGCGGGGCGGGCGCGGTCATGAGGCGTTCCAGTTCGGCGCGGATGCGTTCCTGGGAGACGATCTCCAAGCGCTCGGCGTAATCGGCCATGGCCCGCAGCACATCGGGGGCCACGTCAAAACGCAGCTGCGCGGCGAAACGCGCGGCCCGCATGATCCGCAGCGGATCGTCATCGAAGGATTGCGCGGCCGTGACGGGGGTGCGCAGCTGCCCGGCGAGGAGGTCATCCACCCCGCCGCACGGATCCACCAGTTCCAGGCTGGGCAGCCGCACCGCCATCGCGTTGACGGTGAAATCGCGCCGGGTGAGGTCACCTTCGAGGTTGTCACCGAAATCCACATCGGGTTTGCGCGAACCGATGGTGTACGTATCGGAGCGGTACGTTGTTACTTCGACGACGACGTCACCGCGCCGCGCCCCCACCGTGCCAAATTCACGCCCGATATCCCAGGTGGTTCCCCAGTGGGCCAGGAGTTTTTCGGTGGTTTCCGGGCGCGCCGAGGTAGTCAAATCAAAGTCGTGAATGGGGGCACCGAGGAAAGCATCACGAACCGGGCCGCCCACGAGGGCCAATTCTTCGCCGTGATCTGAGAAGATAGAAGCTAGTTGCAAGATGTCGTCCGGGAGATTCGCCAGGGCGCGCTGGCCTGCCAGGAGCAGGAGAGCGCGGCGCTGGCCCGGAGGCATATCGTCCGTTGTTGGAGTCTTCGGAGTCTGTTGAGAAGTGGTCACCCTTAAAGGTTGCCACATCCGGGGGCTCTGACCGTTAGTTGTAGTGTTAGAGGTATGTCGAAGTCAGCACCGTTGCCCTCCAAGTTTGGGGGCCGTAGATCCTGGAGGCGCGCCGCTGCCGTGCACCAGGCCTCTGCGCGGCGCCATTCGCTTCCGGTGGTGAACGAAACGAGTGCGGGGGGAATCGTGATCGGGGTGCGCGGCGGGAAGGCCTATGTGGCCGTTATCGCGCGGCGCAACCGTGGCGGGCGGCTGGAGTGGTGCCTCCCCAAGGGGCACCTGGAAGGTAATGAAACGCCCGAAGAAGCGGCCGTGCGGGAAATTGCGGAGGAAACCGGGATTACCGGGCGGGTGCTTATGCATTTAGCCACCATTGATTACTGGTTCTCCGGCACCAACCACCGCGTCCATAAAGTTGTCCACCACTTTTTATTGGAGGGGATCACCGGGCATATCACCGTTGATAACGATCCGGATCACGAAGCCGAAAAGGCCGAGTGGGTGCGCCTTGATCGGGTGGCATCCCGGCTCGCCTACCCCAATGAACGCCGTATCGTGGCCTCGGCCCGCGCGATTCTCGCGGGGGAGGAATGATGTGGCGGGGTGCTCTTGCCGGGGCTGTGGCTGCCTGGGTGCCGCTAAGCGCTTGGGTGCCGCTAGGCGCGCAAGCCCTGCCCGCGCAGGTTCTACCCGCGCGCCCGGCGGCCGCCCCCAGCGTGGACATCGTGGACGTGGGCGCCCCGGTTCTCGGTAAGGACGCCACCCTCACCCTCACCGCCACCGTGACGAATTCCACCACGGAAACCCGCCATCTCAACTCGGTCTCGCTCTATATCCAGCGCTATGTGCCGTCCTCGCGCAGCGCGGTGCTGAGCTTCATGCGCGCGGAGCCCGCCGGCTTGGCCCTCTACGACACCCTCACCCCCGATGCGGATCTTGCACCCGGAACCTCCACCCGCGTCACCTTTTCGGTTCCGCGGGAGCGGATTCCCGCCGAGTGGGGACCGCGCGGGGTCCAGGTCAGTGCCGTGGTGGATGGGGAAACGGCAACGGACCGTAGTTTTATTGTCACCGCTCCCGGCGACGACGCCGCGCCTGCCCCCATCAGTGCAATTGTGCCGGTCACGCGCTCCCTGAGCGATGTGAGCAGCACCCCGGCCCTCGAGGAGCAGGTCTACACCAGCCTGACCGCACCCGCGCCCGGGGCCAGCCCGCAGCCGCAGGCCACACCACCGGCACCCTCAGCTCCGGCCGGAACGGCCACTCCTTCGCCCACCACACCTTCCGCCACCTCGGGAAGCCTCGCCGCACCGAGTGTCACCTCAGCTTCCAACCCGGCCGCGAGCGCCGCGCCTTCCGCGCCGGCAGCATCCCAGGGGGCGAGTGCCCCAGCTGCGCCGTCGGCCCCAAGCACCGCACCTAGTTCTTCACCAACGGCTTCGGCTCCAAGTTCCGCATCGGAGGCCGAGCGGCTACCCCATCGCTTGAGCACCCTGGAATATTTTGCCCACCCTGGTGTGAGTGCCGCCGTCGATCCGCTTCTTATCGGGGGCGATCCGGAGCGGGCCGCGCTGCGCAATTTTGAATCTGCGGCCGGGACCAGCGTGTTCTTCGGTTTGGGCGCGGACGTGGATGCCGCGGCGCTCACCCATGCCGGGCGTGCGGATAAGCTCGCCCTGGCACGGCAAGACGCGGTGCAGGCGGCGCAGGCTTCCGGCTTCGCGGCGCGTTCGGATATTGCGGTAACGGCGCTGGGCGTGGACCGGGCCACCGCGCGGGCGCTGCGCGATGCGGGAGTCGCGGCGCTCATCACTACCGATGTGGATGCGACGCACGCCTCCTGGCTCAGCCCGAGCGGGCGGGTGAATATTCCGCTCGACGCGGAGGGGAATAAAACGTGTTCTTTGCGTGAAGCTCACGGTGCCGGCGCAGAAGGCGCGGGCCTTGCGGATGCGGATTCCGGAACCGCCACAAACGAAGCTACGGCCGATTCGGGTGAAATTGCAACGGGTCCGGATGAAGCCGCGGCACTGCGTGCGGACGGCGTGCTCTCTGCCCTGGTGCAGGGATATCTGCCCAGCTCAGATGAGGCAAATGTACTAGCCTCCGGAGGTGGGGAAGGTTTGCCGGAAGCCGCCGGGAGCCGCCTCTCCGCCATTGATGCCCGCCAAACGGCCCTCGCGCTCTCGGCAGCTACCTACCGGGAGCTACCCGCCGCACCGCGCGCCCAGGTGGTGCTGGTGGACCGGCCGGAAAGCGGGGCGCTGGCGCGGGCCGGTGCTTTGCCGGATCGCGATATCGGGGCCGCGCTCGGGGCTCTCACGAGCGCGCCGTGGCTGGCGCCCACCGCGGCCGGTGATCTTCTTGAGAAACCGGCGGCCGAGTGCGCCCAGCTTCCCGAGGAGCGCGTGCTGCCCGGGGAGATTTCCGCGGCGCAGCTGGCCCGGGGTGATGCGCACGTCACCACAATTTCCACCACGGCCTCTCTGACTCCGAGGCCCGCAGATATAACCGGACCCGTCACCCATCACGCCGCGCAACTGGCAGGGGTGGCGCTGCGCGACCACCACGAGCAACGCGAGGAACTCGCCACGCAGCTCAAGCAGCTGGCCGAGGAGATGTCCGGTGCCGTCACGGTCCAGCCCTCCTCCACAATCAATATCATTTCGGAAAGTGCGGATCTGCCCGTGCACGTGCATAATTCCCTTCCCGTTCCGGTGGGCGCGGTGGTGGAATTGCGCGCCGAAGATTTCCGCATCGTGCCCTCCGATCCCGTTGCGGCAACGATTCCGCCGGCTGCCTCGGTGACGGTAGCGGTGCCGGTGCAGGCTTCCGGCTCGGGGAATGTCACGGTGACGGCCGCGGTGACCGATCCGGTGGGTACGCCGATCGGTGCGGTGCAGGATATTAATGTGCGGGTGCGCGCCGGGTGGGAAACCACGGGGACGTATATTATTGGCGCCCTGCTCGCGGTGCTTTTGCTCGGCGGGATCGCGCGCAGTCTGCGCAGCGGGCGGCGTTCGGGCGGCGTCGACCCTGAAAAACATCTCCACAATTTACGTGAGGCTAGCGCGGCGGAAGAAGCCGGGCCGCGCGCCGTCGATAAACTGCGCGAGGAACACGAAATACCATAGGAGTAATGTGGCCGCGAGGCACGGCAAGGAGGAACTGTGAGCGCCATCGGAACCAGGGGCATGACTCTCGCCGGTCGCTACCGCCTGGAGAATTTGTACGAAGAGCAACTCGATATTGCGGGTACCGAGCAGTGGTACGCCGTGGATGATGCGCTTGGCACCGCGGTGCGGGTGCTGCTCATCGGGGATATTCCCACGCGCGCGGATGCGCTGGACGCGGCACGGCGCACCGGGCTGCTTGACGACGCGCATATTGTGCGCACACTTTCCGTCGGCGAAAATTTCGTGGTGAGCGAGATCCCGCTGGGCACCTCACTTACCGGCTATGTGCACGGGGAGGGTTTCGCGCCCGAGCAAGCCAAGGCCGTGGTGTGTGAACTCGCCGCGATCCTCACCCAGGTATCCGGGCGCGGTATGCGGCATTTGCGCATCACGCCTTCGCGGGTGCGGGTGGGCGATGCCGGGGATGTGTACCTGGACGGCATCGGTATTGACGCTGCTCTGGCCGGTGCGCGCACGGATGAATACGATCCGGCCAGTCTCAATAACGCCGAGGCCGCGGACCTGGTGCTTTTCTTGGCGACCTTGCTCGAAGGCGCGCAGGCGGATGAAACTACACTCGAGGCGCTGGCGCGCGATGATTCCCTGCCCGATGATATTCGGGAGGTTTTCCGGCGCACGCTTTCCCCCGAACGTCTGCTTTCCCCCGGGGAAGTACTGCGCAGCCTCGTCCCCTTCAATCGGCCTGACCTGCGTGAATTCCCCACTCCGGTACTCGTGGCGCCGCAGCTGCCCGGCGGCGGGGATTCCCGTTTCGGTTTCGATCCGCTGGGCGGGCACGTACGCGGGGGCGCGATTGGCCGCGTCACCTTGGGTTCCAGTCACGTTTCCTTCGGCGCCGCTGATTCTGAGCACGACGACGCCGCAGCTGCCACCGATGCATCCGGCGCGGCGGGGGACTTTGGCGAGGCAGCTGATCTTCCTGAAACGGGCGAACGCTCCGCTGATACTGGCGAGATATCCGATGATCCTGGCGAGCCGGCCGAAACCGGCGAACCGTCCGAAGCTCATGAGACTCCCGTTGCTCCCTCCGCCGCATCGGCCTCCTCCGCTATTGGATCCCAGGAATTGGATCCCGAAGGTGTGTCCGGAGCGAATTTCGAGGGTGACGTTGATACCGAATTAGGTATTACCGCAGCTCCGGAGGTGGAGCTCCACCCGCAGTGGGTCTCCCCGGAGGAATTCCGCGATGAAGAAACCGAGGTAAACACTGCTCACCCCGATCGGGGAGAAACGAAAACTGAGGAAACTCCCGCAGTCCACATTGATAGCCACAGTGCTAACAATGTCGCTGGCGGCGACGTCGCCCAGGATCCCGCAACACCGCGATTCCAGCCGCATTTCCCCTCGTTACGCGAAGCGGAACGTGAGCTGGAAGAATACGAACGCGAGGCTGCGGAACAGGAAGCTGCCGAACGTGCCCGTACTGAGCGCGATGCCACCCAATATGAAAGCGCAGAGGGTGAAGCCGCTGCTCAGGAACATGATCGCGATACCGCACCCACGGTTGCCTTAAACAGTGTTCACAGTGCGGCGAGCCCGCAGCGTCGTTCCATTATGAACGTTGGAGATGACGAGGAAAGCGGGTCATCCCGGGGAAGTGATACGTCCCCGAGAAGTGCAGCGGCAACTACATCCGCAGCCACGGTCGCGCCCGCCGCAATCACCCGGCCACCATCCGCTACCTCTCATCACTCTGCCCCGGCCGCGCCCCGTATTCACCCGATTTCCGAGGTCGCGCGCGCGAGCGGAGCGCCGGCAAAAGTTGCCGCCCGCACCCGCGGAGATCGCAAGCCGGCCACCCGGCCACCCGCTCCTTCGCGGCCGATTATCACCGACGAGGAAAATGGGCGGGATCTCGGATCGCGTATCTTCGACTCCTCCAAGCTCATCGTTGCGGGCGCCATTGCCCTGGTCGCAGTGGCTTTGTACTTTGCTGTGACCACTTTCTTCCGGCCCACGGACGTGTCCACCCGGCCGCCGGTTATTTCTGCCGCGCCCACAGCTTCGGCCAATCCGCAGGCTTCGGAAGGCCAGGGTGCCCAGCCGAGTGCGAGCGCCACGCCCAACTCCACAACGCCGCAGATTGTTTCAGCGAATCTTCTTAACCCGCAGAAGAGTGAAGCTGACGAAGACTACCCGCAGACGCTTCCACTCGCCATCGATAAGAATCCGGCGACGGAATGGGCCAGCTGGGAATACCTGCGAAATCCAAAATTTGGCTTGCTCAAAGAGGGGATGGGGATAGAGCTGCGGCTGGCGAAGCCGTCCACCGTCAAGGAAGTTACTTTGCAGTTGAGCGGCCAGGGTGGACATGTGCAGTGGCGTGACACCACCGCGGATCAACCCAGCGGCGGCACCGTTGTGTACGAAGGCCCCATGAGCGCGAAAACAACGCTTACTGCACCGACGCCGGTAAACAGTGATCACGTGGTGCTGTGGTTCACGGAGCTGCCCAAGAACGCAGCGGGGCAGTTCAAGCTGCAGATTTCCGAAATCAGCGTGAAGTAAGCGGTGTTTACAGTCGGTGTTTACAACCGGCTGGGAATAGCTGCACATCCCGGGACGTTGTACCCAATGATGTGCCCGATGGGGAGCGGTGTGCTCGCGCAACGCGGCACACTCACTCGTAAAAACACAGGAGAAATATGACCGAGAGCGATATTCGTGACGTCATCATCGTCGGATCCGGACCGGCGGGCTGGACCGCTGCGCTGTACACCGCACGCGCGGGTCTCAAGCCGCTGGTAATCGGCGGTGCCATTGATGCCGGCGGCGCACTTATGACCACCACCGAGGTGGAAAACTACCCGGGTTTCCCGGATGGAATCTTCGGCCCGGACCTTATGGCTAATATGCAGCAGCAGGCCGAAAAATTCGGTGCCGAAATGGAGTACGACGACGCCCTCTCCATGGACCTGAGCGGCGATGTCAAAATCGTGCGCACTGAGGAATCCGAATTCCGGGCCCGTACGGTTATCCTGGCCCTCGGATCGGCCTACAAGAAGCTCGGTCTGGATGGCGAGACCATGTTCGCCTCCCGCGGGGTTTCCTACTGCGCCACCTGTGATGGATTCTTCTTCAAAGACCAGGAAATTGCCGTGGTGGGCGGCGGGGACAGCGCAGTTACGGATGCTCTCTTCCTTACCCGTTTCGCCACCAAGGTACATGTCATCCACCGCCGCGACGAGCTGCGCGCCTCGAAGATTATGGCGGACCGCCTCCTGGCCAACCCCAAGATCGTGATGCACTGGAATAGTGAAGTCACGGATATTCGCGGGGAAGACGGCGGATCCATGAACGCTATTACTCTCCACAACAACGTGACCGGAGAAGATTCGAATCTCGATGTGACCGGCCTTTTCGTTGCCATTGGTCACCTACCTCGTACGGACGTCCTTGGCGGTCAGCTTGAGTTGGACGACGACGGCTATATCGTCGTGAACCACCCGCACACCGAAACCTCGGTTCCCGGAGTTTTCGCCTGCGGGGATGTCGTGGATCGGTACTACCGCCAGGCTATTTCCGCAGCTGGCACCGGGTGCCGGGCGGCTCTCGATGCGGAACGCTACCTCGAGAACCTTGCGGCCCAGCAGGCTGCCGCAGCTGGTGGTGCGGCGTAACTCTTGTGATGGGAGCGCTACGGAACTTCCACGGTGAGAATTCCGCGTAATTCAGCGCGGATACCGCTCATTTTATTATTTCGAACCGGCGAGGTGGATTTCTGATCCGCCTCGCCGGTTCACGTTTAGGATGGTGGAGCTAGGGTTTCTACCCGCTAGGCCGGAAGGAGGCACCATGCCCAGGTATCGACCTGAGGTTCCTACGTTGCTGCTCTACACGGCTTCGTGGGTTCCCTATGATCGGCCAATGCGCGTGATTTTCGAGGAGAGCGTCGTCGACCTTCATCGTTTAATGCCGGACGTAAGCTTCGACGCGTGGTGCGTCAACCTCGATGTTCTTACCCAGCCACCCGTGGGCCCGCGGCGCGGTTACGAAACCACCGCTGCTGCTGGAGCGGGCGCTGTGACTCAGCATATTCTGCCCGGTGGCGCTCCGGAGCATCAGATCGATTTTTCGGAGCTCTCCGCGGAAGTAACCCGCGCAATTCAGCATGCTCTGGGTTATGACGGTATTGATCCCGCGGAAGGTAGGCCTGTGAGTGGTTGCCCCGCGGATAGTGACCCTACGGATAGTGACCCTGCGAATGCCGGTTCCGCCGATACTTGCACGTCGAATCCGTGGGAGGAAGTCGCTGCTTTCATTCCGCGGCTCGAGTGGCTGCCAACCTTGCTTCTTGTGCACCAGGGCAGGGAATATGCACGCTTTGCGGGGTTGGTTCCTAAACTCGAGATCCGCGCTGAACTTCTGGCACAACTCCCGGGCCTCGGGGACTCGTGAAACTCCCCAAACTCGCGGGATCCGAATAAGCGTGGAGCTGACAGACACCTTTCTTTGCGGGTACGCTACTGCCCCATAGGACTCACACGCCTGGACTGCGGTAGCTCCGCGGTAGTCCCCCGCATTGGTCCCGCGATTGAGTGATGCGTGAAGCACACCGGCGAACATTGTTTTATCGCGGCCGCGAGCGTGGCACACTTAGTGTGTTAAAAGAGAAGGAGAACGTATGGGCGAGCAGCACGCCGGTCCCGGATTTACCAGACTTGATCCATGGTACAATGTCTATGCTGATCGAGCTTTAGGAATGAAGCAATCTGAGGTTCGTCAGCTTTTCGCGGTTGCAAATCGCCCCGAGGTTGTGTCTCTTGCTGGGGGAATGCCTAATATTAGCGGGCTACCTTTAGACTTCCTCGCGGAAATGACCGCACGGCTCATCCGTAATAACGGAGCTAAAATGCTACAGTACGGCGGCGGTCAGGGCACCGAAGAGCTGCGTGAAATGATCGTGGAGGTTATGCGGCCCGAAGGTATTCGCGCCCACCCGGACGACATTAATATTACGACCGGCAGCCAGCAGGCCCTCGATCTTGTTTCCCAAATCTTCATTAACCCGGGTGATGTTGTTATTGCCGAAGCGCCTTCTTATGTTGGGGCCTTGGGAACTTTCCGTGCGTACCAAGCGCATGTGGTGCACGTAGAAATGGATGCCAATGGCCTAATTCCGGAGCAACTTGAGGAAACCATCAAGGATCTGGAGGCAGTTGGGAAGCCGATCAAGTTCCTGTACACCATCCCGAATTTCCATAATCCTGCCGGTGTAAGCCAATCTGAGGAACGCCGCCGGCGCATTGCCGAAATCTGCGATAAGCACCATGTTCTTATCGTGGAAGATAATCCCTACGGTCTGCTTGGCTTTGACGGTGACCCCATTCCTGCCATCCAAACCTTCAACCCGGATGGTGTTGTATACCTGGGATCTTTCTCCAAGACCTTCGCACCGGGGTTCCGGGTGGGCTGGGCGCTGGCACCGGCTGCGCTGAGTGCTCGTCTTACTCTCGCCGCGGAAAATGCGATCCTGTGCCCGACCACTTTTGGTCAGCTCGCTATCGCGGAGTATCTGCGTACCTATGATTGGTACCAGCAGGTCAAGGAATACCGCGGTATGTACGCCGAGCGGGGCCAGGCCATGCAGGCTGCGCTCGAGAAATACATGCCCATGTGTACCTGGAATAAGCCACGCGGTGGCTTCTATACCTGGGTAAAATTACCCGGCGGCCTGAACGCGCATGAAATGCTGCCCCGCGCGGTGAAGAACCTCGTAGCGTACGTTTCCGGCACTGCCTTCTTCGCCGACGGCCAGGGTAATGACCATATGCGCCTGTCTTTCTGCTACCCCACCCCGGAACGTATTACCGAGGGCGTGCGCAGGCTCGGTGAAGTTATTAGCCAAGAAAATGATCTAGTCCAAATGTTCGGCGTGGATGATTCCTCGCCACAGGCAACGAAGTAATTCGATTGCTATCGGTTCTCATCACTGATGAGTAGAGTGAAGTCCGGAGGGAAAATGGACAATATTCTGACCGTTGCTATTCTTGCCGGTGGTCTCACGCACGAACGCGATGTATCGCTGAGTTCGGGGCGTCGGGTCGCCACGCTCCTGCGGGAAGCGGGCGCGCAGGTCAAGGTTCTCGATGTTGATGCAACCTTGCTCCAGCGCCTCAACTCCATGAATCCTACGGTGGTCTGGCCACTGGTGCACGGCGCAACCGGAGAAGACGGAGCTCTTCAAGATCTGCTTTCTCTCAGTGGGTACCGTTTCGTAGGATCGACGGCGAACGCCGCTCGCATCGCCTCTAATAAAACAGTTGCTCAATCACTTTTGCGCCACGCCGGGCTTGCTGTTCCCTGGTCGGTTAGCTTCCCGGAAGCTCTTTTCCGAGAAGTCGGGGTCGCGCCTATTCTTGATCTTCTCGGGGAACGCTATGAGTTCCCGCTGGTAGTGAAGCCGAATTTGGGTGGATCAGCGCTGGGAGTAACTATCGTTGATAAGCCGGGGGACCTCCCCCGCGCAATGGTCGATTGCTTTGCTTACGGGGAAGAAGCGCATGTCGAAACCTTTATCGATGGAACTGAGGTTTCTGTTTCGGTTATTGATGGAGCCGATGGACCTATCGCGCTTCCTCCGGTCGAAATTGAAACCGATGGGCCTTATGATTACGACGCGCGCTACTTCGCCGGTCGTGCTAAGTACTATGTACCGGCTCGTCTTTCTGATGAGGAAAACGCTCGGGTTACGGAGGCCGCACTCACAGCACATACCACCCTCCGACTTCGCGATGTGTCCCGAATCGACCTGATCCTGAAAGATGGTGCGCCGTACGTCATCGACGTTAATATTGCACCGGGAATGACGGAGACGTCGCTACTTCCCCAAGCTGTCGAAGCATATGCAAGGGAAAATGGAACCAGTCCCGAATCGCTTTACCTGCAAATCCTGCACCGTGCAGCGGATCGAGATGTCAGCGAACCGGAAGATCTCCCCGATATGGCGAAGTAGCGCGCATAGCAACTTCAGGAGAATCCCCAAGCAGCGGGCAATGTTTCACGTGAAACATTGCCCGCTTTCTACTCCTTAGAGCAAAGTACTCTCCTGGAGGAAGATTTTTACACGCTAAGATCCGGTTGAAGTTATCGTTCGAACTATGTACAGCTGGGTAATTTCCATATCGTTGACAGTGAGTCACGCTTGGAGCGGTATTCTGGACTATTTTTCGATCGTGCTGACAGCGTCATTAACACGCGGATCTAACTTGCCCTGGCCACTATAATGTTTCACGTGAAACGTCCTAAAACAGGATCCTCCCGTCCTAGTGTTCGCAGTTTCGCTATTTCCCAACTACCGCCACACTATTTACAGCACATGCAAGCAACGCCGTCTCATCACAAAATGGGGCAATGTTTCACGTGAAACATTGCCCCGTAATCCACAAGACCAACAAACAACCTGTTACTAGATATCTTTCCCTTCAGGAATATCTACACCTGTCACATCCGGTGCCAGCACACTCAGAATACGATTGAGATCCTCAAGGGAACCAAAGTCGATGCGCATGGTTCCCTTTGTACGACCCATATCCACTTTCACGCGAGTATTGAGCCTATCTCCAAGTTGCGTTGCTACCGAACTTAATTCGTTTTCATAACGCTTGACCCGAACTCGGCGCGCGGAAGCTGGGGTCGACTCATCCCCGAGGGCAACGATTTCCTCAACCGCTCGAACAGAAAGTCCTTCTGCCACAATCCGCTGCGCGAGCCGTTCCATTGCGCCAGCGTCTGCGAGACCAAGAAGGGCACGCGCGTGCCCGGACGAGAGTACACCTGCTGCAACACGCCGCTGCACCAAAGCGGGGAGCTTCAGAAGTCGTAGCGTATTGGTGATCTGCGGCCGTGAACGTGCAATCCTCTTCGCAAGCTCATCTTGGGTGCATTGGAAATCCTCGAGTAGTTGCTGATATGCAGCTGCTTCTTCCAAAGGATTAAGATCCGCCCGATGTAAATTCTCGAGAAGCGCATCGCGGAGCAGGTCCTCATCTGAGGTACGCCGAATAATTGCCGGAATATGAGTTAAGCCAGCCCGCTGGGTCGCCCTCCAACGCCGCTCGCCCATAATGAGTTCGTAACGTGCCTCGGGGTGATTATCCAAAGGCTTACTGAGCGGGCGAATGACAATAGGTTGTAGAACTCCTACTTCCTTAATGGACTGTGAGAGTTCCTCTAAATCATCATCGTCGAAATTGGTGCGGGGTTGGGAGCGATTGGGGACAATGACACTCACGTCAATCTCGCCGTAGGTGGCACCCGGAACTACAACAAGATCATCATCCGATGTTTCACGTGAAACATTGCGCGCCTCAGCTACAGCGGTCCCTGCGGTTGTCAAGCTTTCCATAGTCTGCTCGGCTGTTACATCCTTAGACTCTGCACTAGCACTCTTAGCCTGGACTGCTCCGCTATTAGCTTCAGATTTCTTACCGGCCACTTTTTTCTTAGATGGGCCGGTCGACGATTTCGAAGCCGCATGCTGAGAACCGCCCGATGTTTCACGTGAAACATTTTCTCCTACCGGACCATATCCAAGATCAAGGGGATTGGGCTCGTCGCGATGAGAACGCTCATTCTGCTGAGAATCCTCTTTCTCCCTCGCGCCTTCGTCCTTCCTCTTCGTAGTTCCAAAAAAGATATCGATGGGACTCTCGGTATTCTCCGCCTGTTCCGGTGGAATGAGGGCACCGAGTCCACTACCTAAACCACGCCGTTTGCGAGTTGCCACGATGGATCCTAACTATGAGAGAGCTGAAAATTCTTTTGCCGCCGCAAGATACGCAATAGCAGCCCGATTTCGGGGGTCGTGGGTGAGCACACTCTTCCCAAAAGACGGGGCCTCCGCAGCGGCCACAGATCGAGGAATCTCCGTATGAAGTACCCGATCACCAAAGTGTGCCCGAACTTCTTCCGATACGTCTTTCGCCAGATTTGTACGAGTATCGACCATCGTCACGATAAAAGCCGAGATATGCAACTTCTCATTCCGAGACGAGCGTACGTCTTCAACCGTCTGCACCAATTGCGCCACACCCTGCAGGGCATAAAACTCCGCCTGAATCGGGACCAGGACCTCATCAGCAGCCACCAGCGCACTCACCGGCAACAGCGCCATACTCGGCGGGCAATCAATAAAGACGAAGTCAAAAGCTTTGCCCTGCGCCGCGAAACTATCCATTGTTTCCCGGATCGCGTCCCGTAAAATAGAATAACGCCCCGGAACCTGGCCTAATTCAAAATCAACGGCC
This sequence comes from Actinotignum schaalii FB123-CNA-2, assembly GCF_000411135.1. Lineage (GTDB taxonomy): Bacteria > Actinomycetota > Actinomycetes > Actinomycetales > Actinomycetaceae > Actinotignum > Actinotignum schaalii_A. The sequence continues at coordinate 486,440 of NZ_KE150262.1, forward strand.
GCCAAGGTGATGCTCGAGGGTGCCACGTAAAGATTCGGAATATCCTCGAGTTGAATAAGAACATCCTCAAGCCGCGCTTCGCCCTTAAAAACTTCGTAAACGTCAGTGCGTTCTTCCCTCGGACTAATACCCAAGCCGGTTGAAGCATTCCCCTGCGCATCCGCATCAACCAGCAAAACCCGCATACCATTAAGAGCGAGGGCAGCCGCCATATTCACAGCAGTGGTGGTTTTACCGACACCACCCTTTTGGTTCGTCACCGCAATAACGCGAGTGTGCGCCGGCTTCTGGAATTTACTCGCTTTTACCTTCTTGAGGCGCTTAAAATCCTCCCGAAGTTCGCGGGCAATCGGAGTGTCCCGATCCTGTGGTGCAGGCGAAGGTGCCGAACTCGGCGCAGCACGACGTCCAACTTTTTTGCGGGGATCACTCATAAATAACGCCCTCCTTACTTCAGAATATTCTAGCCGGTATTAGGGCGTCTCTGTGCCGCCGTCATCTGCGTCACGTACGTTATCCACAACGACCACATATAACGAACATTTGTTCGATATACCCGGCGAAACCGACACGCGTTCCACTCGTTACTTGGCCACACGCCTAAGTGGTGAGGCGCGCTAAGGTAGCTACCTACGACGCCTTTTTCACCACTTCTACTACCCGAGTAACCTCATCCGTCCCGAAGGGAACTACCGCATGAACCGCGACCTCCATAGCTCCGTAACGCTGCAATTGCGCTGCGGCGTCGTCAATTTCTTGCGCGGCACGCTCACCCTTGAGAGCCACCAACCGGCCCCCGGGTTTAACCAGCGGCATCGTCCACGGCAGTAGTTTTTTGAGAGCCGCCACCGCCCGGGCAGTCACAATATCCGCAGCGAAACGGCCTTTGAGCTGTTCAGCACGGGCGGTCCGCACCTTCACGTTCCGCAAACCTAATTCGCTCACCACGTAGCGTAACCATTCGGTTCGCCGTTCCATGGATTCGATCAGGGTCACGGTAACATCTGGCCGCACAATTGCCAGTACGATTCCGGGGAAACCGGCGCCGGAACCCACATCTCCCACCGTGGCTTTGGCCGGGATGAACTCCTCAATAGCTAGGGAATTGAGCAAGTGCCGGGACCACAAGCGGCCCAGTTCGCGCGGACCCACCAGTCCGCGCACCTCGCCTTCTTCTTCAAGCAGGCGCGCAAAATGAAGCAAGGTTCCCCATGTCGCCGTACCGAAATATTCGGCACCGGCGGCAGGAGGAACCTCGATCATCGGATGTTCTTCCGCCATATATGCGTATTAATCCTCGCCTTAATCCTCATCCGCGGGCTTGATGACCACGTGACGCCCCGCGCCTACACCCTCGGAATCGGAAACGAGTCCGGCAGCGGCAGCAGCATCGTGCACCACCTTGCGCTCGAAGGGATTCATGGGATCGAGTTCGATCTCGTCGCCGGTTTCCTGTACCTCGCGGATCGCTTCCGCGGCGATTTCCTCAATCTTGGCGCGCCGCTCATCGCGGTACCCCGCAATATCCAACATGAGGCGCGAGCGTTCCCCGGTCTTTTCCTGAACCGCGAGGCGGGTTAGATCCTGGAGTGCATTAAGAGTGGCACCGTGCCGGCCCACCAAGCGCCGCAGCCGCTCATCAGCTTCCCCTTCGGTAACAATGGCGATCGTGGCACGATCTTCGTCAATCGAGATATCAATATCGCCGTCGAGATCAGCAATATCCAGCAGTTCTTCGAGGTAGTCAGCCGCAATATCGCCTTCGCGATCAAGCTTCTTAATATCCTCAGACGTTTCGCTCATTCTTTCTCCTGGTATCCGGGGGATCCCCTTCTGGGGCTGCCAAGATTTTGCGCAACCCGTCCGTTCCTTTTCTTTGACTAAGTTTAGCTTGTTCTACGCCGGTAGCCGGGTGTTATTTCCCGCGGTTTTTCTTATTCTTCTTGGCGCGGGCGCGAGCCCGTTCGGCCTGGCGGCGCTCGTAGCGCTTGCGGGCGCGTTCTTCATCCGTCAAACCATCTTTACCGACGGCAGGCTTATCGTCATCGTCCTCATCCTCCGGACGCGGCAGATACGCATCCGGGCTTAGCCCGGCTTTCTTCGCGCGTTCCTTGCTCATCGGCTGGTAACGCTGGCCGCCCTTCTGCTCTTCGGCTTCCAGTTCGGCGATTTCCTCATCGGTAAGCCCCTTGCGCTTGCGCTTTTCCAGGATGCGTTTTTCGCGTTCGATATAGGCCCGCGAACCGGGAGTGGGGTTGTGGCGAATGAACCAGCTCTGCTGGCACATATTCCAGAGGTTACCGGCACACCAGTAGATGAGCACGCCCACCGGGAATACCGCACCGGAGAACACGTAAATCAGCGGCATGCCATAAAGCATCATGCGCTGCATGCGCAGGGCTGCGTTATTCGGATCCTTTTGTTCCGGCATATTCTTCGTCATGAGCTGACGCTGCGTCCAGAACATACTGACGATCATGATGACAACCAGAACGACGGCGACAATCCGCACCTGGGTGGCATTAGCAAATTGTCCTGCGGTGGAAATAGTGGCGGACATCGGGGCGCCAAAGAAGGTGGTGTCTTCGAAATCCTGCGCAACCGACTGCGTAATCGGCCCGATGGGGCCACGCTTACCCGTCGCAATGGAGGGGAAGTTAATAAGCACCCGATACAGGGAGAAGAGAATCGGCATCTGCACGAGCATGGGCCAGCACGATGCCATGGGGGAGGCCCCGTGTTTGCGGTAGAGCGCCTGCAGTTCTTCCTGCTGACGCTGCATGGACACCTGGTCCCGCTTTCCCTTGTACTTCTTCTGCAGCTTCTGGATATCGGGTTGCAGCACCTGCATTGCCCGGGAAGCGCGAATCTGCCGGTTATACAGCGGCAAGATGAGCAGACGAACCACAATGGTCAGACCGATAATGGCGCATACCCAGGCCGGCCCGGCGCCCTGGTTCATACCCAGGAGTACGAGGCCTTCATGGATGCCGTACATCACCCACGAGACCGCCCACATAAAGGGAGCGAGAATTGTATCCACTTAGTTTCTCCTCACGCTGCTGGGCGATCCTGGCTGGGATTGCCCGTAGCGTTGTTCTTATCGTCTAACGCGTCTTCTTTGGCGTAAAGCTCGAGAAGCTCATCTTGGTCCAATGGTTTCTTTGGCCACTGACCCGGTGGTGGCACTCTATCTACGCCGCCCTTCGTCAACGGGTTGCACCGTAGCAAGCGCCACACGGTTAAAAGTGTACCTTTGCCGGTCCCGTGAATCTGTATGGCTTGTATCGCATAGGCCGAACAGCTCGGTGCGTAGCGGCACCGCGGGGGACGCGCGGCTGAGATTGTGCGTTGGTACCAGCGCACCGCTCGTACCAGCATGCTTTCTTTGCGTCGTTCTTCCGTTTCTCCGTTTTCCCGCGCCGGTGTCATGGGTTGCTCACCAGCCGGGAACGGTGCGCGCGTGCCTTGGCGAGCGCTCGGTCCACATCGGCACCGAGTTGCGCGCTGCTGCTTCCCGCCGCGGCGGGAAAAGCGCGAACGACGACGAGATCGCCGTCGTCAAAAAAACTTAGGCGGGCACGCATAAGATGGCGCAGTTGCCGGTATACCCGATGCCGCACCACGGAATTTCCCACGGCTTTGGATACGACAAAACCGACCCGCACAGGGTGAGGGCCGGTTAGGGTCGATTCCGACTGGGAGCCGAGGATGACTTGGACGCGCCGCGCAGAGCCGCGCGTTCCGGAAAAGGCCGAGTCGAAATCCGCCGAACTCCGCATGCGGTGAACGGCTGGAAGCATTTACTGAGCCGAAATCTTGGCGCGACCCTTGCGACGGCGAGCTGCCAGAACAGCGCGACCCGCGCGGGTCGACATGCGCTTGCGGAAACCGTGTACCTTAGCGCGACGGCGATTATTCGGCTGGAAAGTCCGCTTAACCACGGTGATCCCCTCCACTAGATATTGACGGGCTTATCCACAAGCGGTGGCGGCCCTTCTTGACAAATAACGCGCGGCTGAACCACGCATGGACTAGATGACTTTACGCGAGATCGGGCCGATGAGTCAAAGGTTTTTAGCGTGCGGTGACCGTTATCTCAAGGATGATCACTGTGAGAAAACACGTACCAAAGCAATTTTTTCGACCTATGCACATCTGTGGAAAAGATTGAGGATAGGTTTTTAAGGCTCCACAGCGCGCAAGTGACCTGTGAATAACAGGGATGTAATTTCCACAGGTGTGGAGAAGCCTGTGGATAACTTGTTAGCGTGTTGCGCGTCATTCACCTACGATAGGCAGACAGAGATAGGGCATGGCCTCGCCAGATAGCGTGAAACTTACAGTCGTGATCATCAACGGCGCTCGGATCACCTGGCTGCGAGGCTCGCCCCCTTTTTTCTTGAAAGAGTCCTCAGGAGGATGTCATGGCGGAGATGAACCCCGCGCGCGATGCTTGGCTGGCTGCCTTGGAATTGCTGCGCATGCAGGGCGACCTCTCCGATTCACAATCCGCTTTTGTGCGCATGGCCCACCCGCTGGCCACCGCCGAGGACATCTTCATGATCGTGGTGGGATCCGAGTTCGTGAAGAATTGGATCGAAGAACACGTTGCTGATCTTATGACCGGGGCGCTGTCCAATATTCTTGGCCACAACATTCGCTTGGTTATTTCCATTGATCCAAGCGTCAATGAATCCCCGCTCCCGGCTGCGGAACGCCGCGAATCCCGCCCGGTAGAGACCGCTCCGGCTCCGCGCCGCGCGGAAACTCCCACCGCACTATCCCCGGATTCGGAATGGAATCAGTCCGCTACCTATCGGGATTTCACCCGGGAGGAACCGGGGGGCTACCCGGAGCTTCCCGCCGAGCCAGTGGCCGCTGCTGCGCCGTCGGCCCTCAGTTCCCCGCGCGTAACCGCACCGCACGTACCGGCGCCACACGTAACCGCACCGGTCGAAAAAACTGAGCCAACCTCGCTCGCAACTTTGGCGATGGCCTCCGGGGAAGAAAAAATTTACGGGAATTCCGCCGATCCTTCTTTCGCGGCGATCTCCACGGCCGCCGGGCTCAACCCGAAATACACTTTCGATAATTTTGTGATTGGGGATTCGAATCGTTTTCCGACCGCAACTTCGCTAGCGGTTTCCGAGGCACCAGGAACTACCTACAATCCGCTTTTTCTCTATTCGGATTCCGGGATGGGGAAAACCCATCTCATGCACGCGATCGGGAATTATGCGCTCTCGCTCTACCCGAATATTCACGTGCGTTATATCAGTGCCGAAGAGTTCACCAATGCTTTTATTAACGCGGTACGTGACGGCAGGCAAAGCGAATTCAAGGATTCTTTCCGCAAGGTCGATATTTTGCTGATCGACGATATCCAATTCATTGGCGGGCGTGATACCACCGTGGAGGAGTTCTTCCACACCTTTAATGCTCTCACGAATTCCAATAAGCAGATTGTTATTACTTCCGATGTGGCCCCGAATCTACTCAATGGCTTCGAAGAGCGGATGCTTTCGCGTTTTAACTCCGGGGTGGTGGCCAGTATTGACCGCCCGAATCTGGAAACCCGTATCGCTATTCTGGAAAAGAAAGCGCATGTGGACGGCATTAGCGTGCCGCGCGAGGTGCATGAATATATCGCCACGCATATGACCACAAACGTGCGCGAAATGGAAGGCGCACTGCGGCGGGTCACCGCTTTCGCGGATCTGTCTAAGCAGCCGGTTTCGCTCACGCTATCCGAGATGGTTCTCAAGGATCTTATTACCAATCCGGATTCGGTGGATATTAAGCCGAGCCTCATTATGGCGCAAACGGCGAATTACTTCTCCATCACCATTGATGATCTCACCAGCGCGGATCGTTCCCGGATTCCGGTGACCGCGCGGCAAATCGCCATGTACCTGTGCCGGGAAATGACGGATCTTTCTCTCCCCAAGATCGGTTCGCTTTTCGGCGGACGCGACCACACCACCGTCATGCACGCTTATCGAAAAATCGATAAGCAGATGGCCGAGCGGCAGACCACCTATAACCAGGTATCCGAGCTTTCCGTGCGTATTAAGCAGGCCGCCAGCCAGGCGGAGTAACGCTGTAGCTCGCGTTTCGTCCGTGCGGCACGTTTAGTGCGGCACTTTGAATTCGGCACATGTAGTGCGACTAATTTAGTACGACGACGCTGCCATCTGACTAAGCAAACTCCGCTATCGAAGCGACTTTTAGGCTTAGCCCAGACCTTTACAGCGCTTTGCACCACTGGTGCGGCGCGCCTACCCCCAAAAACCTGACTAAATGAGCCAAGTCATGTTTCGAGTCCGGCTCCTCATATGTCACGTGCGGTTCACGGCCCGCCTCACAAGCGCCCCTGTTTCCTCACCCACATTACGTGCAGGAAAGCTATCCACAGGTCTTGCGGATAAGCTGTGGATACGAGCGTAAATTAAGCGGATCGGCGAGATCTAGCGGTGGATAGCCATTTGAGGAAAGTGTCTCATCCCCCGAAAGCCGCTATTATCCACAATGCCGTCCACAGGCCCATCCACAAGCAGGATCCGCATGCTCACGCCGTTTCGAACACATTTCCACAGTGTCCACAGCACCTACTACTACCACTACCTATTAACACTCGCACGAACAACAAACGGTCGCCGAGGGCCTGTGCACCCGCCGCGATAAACTACACTGTTGTAATTACAAAGCCGCTAAATTCTTTTCCTTCCGGGCCCTCCCTCGCGTAAAGTAGCTCTAGAAGTTCTTGTCATTGGGAGGAAGGTTCGCTGTGAAATTGCGGATTGAACACGATGTCTTCGCGGACGCCGTCTCGTGGACGGCACGCACTATCCCCACCCGCCCTTCGCTGCCCATCCTCTCCGGGATCAAAATTGAAGCCAAAGACACCGGCGTCGTTGCACTCTCCTCGTACGATCCTGATATTTCCTCCTACGCTGAAATTACCGGTGATGTAGAAGAAGCCGGAACTATTTTGGTGCACGGGCGTCTGCTGGCTGAATATGCCCGCGCACTCCCCAATAAGCCCATTGACCTCACTGTCGAAGGAACCAAACTTGATCTCCAATGCGGCTCTTCGCGCATGGTCATGACCTCGATGCCGCTGGAAGATTACCCGGCCGCTCCGCCCCTTGACGGGGTATCGGGCGTGGTTGATGGTGCGGCCTGGCAGCATGCGGTAGCCCAGGCTGTCACCGCCGCCTCCACCGATGACACCCTCCCGCTCCTCGTCTCGGTCTGCATTGAAATCAACGGTGAAAATATTGCCCTCATGGCAACTGACCGCTACCGCCTGGCCATCGCTAACCTCACCTGGGAACCGGAAGATCCGCAGATTTCCGCGCGAATCCTGGTGCGGGCCAGTCGGCTTTCCGATATTGCGAAGTCCCTCGGTTCCGTCGGTAATGTGCGCATGACCCTGGATACCACCGGCCGTACCGGCCTCATTGGTTTCCGGGCTGCGGACCGCCAGAATGTGGCTCGCCTTATCGACGGCGATTACCCGCAGGTTCGGGCTCTCTTCCCGGATACCGTCAATGGCTACGCTGTGATTGATCGCCTCATGTTGCTTGATGCCATCAAGCGTGCGCGGCTCGTCGTCGAAAAAAATAGCGCGGTGCGCCTAAGCTTTAGCGAGGGCAGCGTGGTCTTGGACGCCGGTCAAAACGATTCGGCGCAAACCAGCGAAGCACTGCCGGCAACCCTCACCGGAGAAGACATTGCGATGGCTTTCAATCCGGCCTACCTGCAAGATGGCTTGACCGCGGTAGATACGCCCTTCGTGCGCCTGTCCTTCACCAGCCCCACGAAACCTGCGGTTATTACCGGCCAACCCGAAGAAACCGGCTCCGATACGGATGAGTTCCGCCTCCTCCTCATGCCGATTCGCACCTATTCCTAAGGCGCGGGTGTGAGTGTACATCTCTGACTTAGCGCTGGCGGATTTTCGTAACTACCGGCGTGAAGTGGCTCGTTTCCGCCCCGGGGTGACTATCCTCGTGGGCGAGAACGGCCAGGGGAAAACCAATCTGGTGGAGGCTATCGCCTATCTCGCCACTCTCACCTCCCATCGAGTTTCTTCCGATAATGCCCTGATCCGCCAGGGTGCGACCGCCGGCGTGGTACAGGCCCGGGTGGTGCGTGGCGAATCACCGACCACCGTGGAAGTGGAAATTTACGCTGGGCGCGCTAATCGAGCCCGCCTCAATCGCGGTAATGTGCGCCCGATAGAAATTCTCGGCACGATCCGCGCGGTGCTCTTCGCACCCGAAGATCTCTCCCTGGTACGTGGAGAACCAGCGGTACGGCGCGCTTTCCTGGATGACCTTATGGTGCAGCTGCGCCCGCGTCTAGCCTCGGTGAAAAGTGAATATGAACGGGTGATCCGTCAGCGCGCCGCCCTCCTGAAAACTGCCGGAGCCTCGCGCCGCCGCGGACAAGCAGTGGATCACGCCGCCATTGATGTATGGGATGAACAGCTGGCCGCACTTGCCGCCCAGATCGTGGCCGCCCGCGCCGAATTGGTGGCGCGGCTCCGCCCGTATGTCACGGATATGTACAACATTGTGTCCGGTAACCGCGGGCACGCCCGCCTCGATTACGCGGCGAATGCGTGGCGCGGCACTTTCGCCCTCCCTGATGCTGCCGCACTGTTAAACGACGCCGCCGCCAGCTGCCAGGCCGTCACCGCACAAGAAGAGGCGCTGCGGGATGTGGAAACCGCCCGGTCTCTGCTGCGTTCTCAGCTGGATGAACGCCGGGATCAAGAAATTGAGCGCGGCGTGAATTTGGTGGGTCCGCACCGCGATGACCTGCGCTTATCTTTAGGAACCCTGCCGGCCAAAGGCTACGCCAGTCACGGGGAAAGCTGGAGTTACGCCCTCGCCTTGCGTCTGGCCTGCTGGAAGTTACTGAGCGAGGATAGCGAACCCATTCTCCTTCTCGACGATGTTTTTGCGGAACTTGATGCCCGGCGCCGGGAGCGCCTAGCTGAACTGGTGGCCCAGGCTGACCAGGTGATTGTTACCGCCGCGGTGGGCGATGACCTGCCCGAAAGCCTGCGCGGGGATCGCCTCCATATCGCGGCGGGCAGCATTACCGGTGAGCTTCGTGACGGTGCGTTGACCGAAGAAGCGAACGGTAGCGCGGTAACCGAGGAGGTGCGCGATGGCGCGTGAGGCTGGAGATCTCTTCGCGCTTCACGCCTTGGATGCCGCCCGGGAAGCGGCCTTCCGGCGCGGGGATGTGCGTACCCGCCGCCCCGCCGCGGCACCCCGTTACACTGCGGCGAATAGCACGGGCGCAGCCGGAGAACCCGGCGTGGCGGATCGCATTGGCGATCCGGTGGCTAGCCCCGGCCCGGGTTGGGGTGATGTGGGATCCGGGGCCCGGCCCTCCTGGCGCGACCCGCATCCGGTAGGTGAACTCCTGGCTCGCACCATCCGCGACCGCGGCTGGCAAAGCCACCTCGATATCGCCTCCGTTTCCGCGCGCTGGGAAGATATTGTGGGACCGAATGTAGCACGGCACTGCCGTATTGAGGATTTTTCCGACGACGGCGTTCTCACTCTGCGCGCTTCCTCCACCTCGTGGAAAACCCAGATGCGCGCGCTCCTCGCCACCCTTTCCGGGCGGATTGCCGCTGAAATAGGGGAGGGGATTGTCAAAGATATTGTGATTCTGGGTCCGCATCGGCCCAGCTGGAAGCACGGGCCGCTCTCCGTTCCCGGGCGCGGGCCCCGGGATACTTACGGATAGCCAGGCGCACCGATGCTGGCTATTCCCAGCCCAGGGCATGTAGGGCGTCGTCGTCCAAACCGTAAAAATGTCCGACCTCGTGGATAATGGTGACCCCGATTTCCTCCACTAATTCTTCGCGAGTTTCGCACCAGCGCATAAGCGGGCCGCGGAAAATAAAGATGCGGTCGGGAAGTAAGCCGGCATCATCACCGCGCTCGGTCAGCGCTACCCCATCGTAAAAACCGAGCACCGCGGGTAGGCCGTCCTCGTCGTAATCCTCCGGGCGGAGCATATCCGGCTCGGGTTCTTCCTCCACTAAAAACACCACATTGGGAAGGGAAGCAAGAAAAGCCTCGGGCAGCAGATCGATGGCATCGGCCACCGCCTCCTCGAATTCTTGCTCGGACATCTCCAGCACAGCGGTCCTCCGTCTCAGTTTCATAGCTGCTTATAGGCTAGAATAGACGAGGGACTCTCCAGCGTAGGTACCTACCAGAACGGCGGTCAACGCGGGAGAGGCCCATTTTTGAGAGTTAGCCTGAAGGAGTGTTCCGCGCGTGTCGGAAACAACGAGTCATCCCGAGCCGGAACAGCACCCGGTTCAGCAGAGCCCTGCGCATCACGTCGGCGAAGTATCCCCCGATCAATCTTATGATGCATCGAATATTACCGTCCTCGAAGGCCTCGAGGCGGTGCGCAAACGCCCCGGTATGTATATTGGCTCCACCGGGGAGCGCGGTTTGCACCACCTGGTCTACGAAGTCGTGGATAATTCGGTTGACGAAGCGCTGGCCGGCTATGCGGATACCATCACGGTGACCCTGCGTGAGGATGGCGGGGTTCGCGTGGAAGATAACGGGCGCGGTATCCCCGTGGATATGCACCCCACCGAAGGGCGCCCCGCGGTGGAAGTGGTCATGACCGTGCTGCACGCCGGCGGTAAATTCGGCCAGGGCGGCTACGCGGTATCCGGTGGCCTCCACGGTGTGGGTGTGTCCGTGGTGAACGCACTATCCACCCGAATGGAAACTATCGTCAAGCGCGATGGTTATGTATGGCGGATCGCCTATGAAAACGGGGTTCCCACCCGGGAACTGGAACGCGGGGAAGAAACCACCGAAACAGGAACTACCCAGACTTTCTGGGCCAATCCGGATATTTTCGAAACTACGGATTACGATTTCGAAACGCTGCGTAAGCGTTTCCACCAGATGGCCTTCCTCAATAAGAACCTGCGCATCAACCTCATTGATGAGCGCCGCTCCGCCACCTCGGAAGGTGATGAAGTCACCGGGGCGGAAGGTGAAACCGCGGCGGAAGTTCCGGCCCGGCGCGAAGTCTCCTATTGCTATTCCGGCGGGTTGCTCGACTACGTCAAGTTCCTCAACTCGATGAAAAAGTCGGAGATCATCAATAACGACATCATCTACTTCGAAGCTGAAGATGATGAGAAACAGATCGAAGTGGAAGTGGCCATGCAGTGGACCTCGGCCTATTCCGAATCGGTCAATACCTTCGCCAATACGATTAACACCACCGAAGGCGGAATGCACGAAGAAGGTTTCCGCTCCGCCCTCACCTCGGTTATTAATAAGTACGCGCGCGAACATGGGCTCCTCAAAGATAAGGACCCGAATCTTTCCGGTGATGATGTGCGCGAAGGCCTCACCGCGGTGATCTCCGTAAAACTGGGTAATCCCCAGTTCGAAGGTCAGACCAAAACCAAGCTCGGGAATACCGAAGCGCGCACCTTCGTGCAGCAGCAGATGTACACCCAGCTCAGCGACTGGCTCGATTCACACCCGGCGGATGCCAAAGAAATTATTCGCAAGGGTACCCAGGCTTTTGCCGCCCGCGCGGCCGCCCGCAAAGCCCGGGAAGCGACCCGCCGCAAGTCTGTGCTGGAATCCGCCTCGATGCCAGGCAAGCTTAAGGATTGCACCTCGAATAAACCCGAGGAATGCGAAATCTTCATCGTGGAGGGTGATTCCGCCGGTGGTAGCGCCGTGAACGGGCGCGATCCGGAACACCAGGCGATTATGCCCATCCGCGGCAAGATCCTTAACGTGGAAAAGGCCCGCCTGGATCGGGCGCTTTCCTCGGATACCATCCAATCGCTTATCACCGCTTTCGGCACCGGCATCGGTGATGAATTCGATATCGATAAGCTGCGCTATCACAAGATCATTTTCATGGCCGATGCGGATGTGGACGGCTCGCATATTGCGACTCTCCTGCTCACTCTGGTGTACCGCTATATGCGTCCGCTTATCGAAGCCGGGCATGTATTCCTGGCTATGCCCCCGCTCTACCGCATCAAATGGACGAATGCCCCGCATTCCTACGTGTTCTCGGATCGGGAACGCGATGAGGTGCTCGAAGAAGGTAAAGATAAGGGCTGGCGGCTGCCCCGCGAAGAATCCCAGCGCATCCAGCGCTATAAGGGTCTGGGTGAAATGAACGCGGAAGAACTGTGGGATACCACCATGAATCCGGAATTCCGCACCCTCAAGCAGGTCTCCATCGGGGAGGCCGCCGCAACCGACGAAACCTTCAGTGTTCTCATGGGCGAAGATGTGGATTCTCGCCGCGGCTTCATTCAACGTAATGCGCACGACGTGCGCTTCCTCGATATCTAGGATTTGTCATCATTATGAGCGAAAGCGAAACGACGTCCACGTATAATCACGGCGCGATTATGGAGGTGGATCTCCAGCGCGAAATGGAGAGTTCCTACCTCGATTACGCCATGTCCGTTATTGTGGGTCGCGCGCTGCCGGACGTGCGCGATGGCCTCAAGCCCGTGCATCGGCGCGTTATCTACGCGATGTACGACGGCGGATACCGGCCTGATTCCTCCTTCTCTAAGTCGGCGAAAATCGTGGGCGATGTTATGGGGCACTACCACCCGCACGGTGATGCCGCGATTTACGACACCATGGTCCGCCTGGCCCAACCGTGGTCCATGCGCTACCCGCTGGTGTCCGGGCAGGGCAATTTCGGTACCTCCGGTGATCTGGGGGCGGCTGCCCCGCGGTACACGGAAGCACGGATGGCTCCCCTCGCCCTGGAAATGGTACGGGATATCAAGGAAAATACGGTTGATTTCGAGCCGAATTACGATGGCTCGCTCATGGAACCAACCATCCTCACCTCCCGCTTCCCGAACCTGCTCGTCAACGGCTCCGAAGGTATCGCGGTGGGTATGGCCACCCGCATCCCGCCGCATAACCTGCGCGAAGTGAATGACGGCGTGCAGTGGTACCTCGCCCACCCGAATACTTCCCGGGAAGAACTCCTGGGCGAGCTCATGCGCCGTATCAAGGGCCCGGATTTCCCCACCGGGGCAACGATCCTGGGGACTCGCGGTATTGAGGATGCTTACCGGACCGGGCGCGGGTCCATCACCCAGCGTGCGGTGGTGGAAGTGGATGAGATCGGCGGCCGCACCTGCCTGGTCATCACCGATCTGCCCTACCAGGTCAATCCGGACCGTTTGCTCGACAAAATGGTGGAGGGTATTAAGGATGGCCGCCTCCCGGGTATTGCTGATATCCGTGATGAAACTTCGGGGCGTGCCGGCCAGCGGATCGTCGTCGTTCTCAAACGCGACGCGGTACCGAAGGTAGTCCTCAATAATCTCTACAAGCACACTCAGCTGCAAAATAATTTCCCGGCGAATATGTTGGCGCTGGTGGACGGGGTGCCGCGTACGCTTTCCCTCGACGGTTTCGTGCGGCACTGGGTCGCGCACCAGATGGATGTGATCCGCCGGCGCACCGAATACCGCCTCAACGAAGCCCTCAAGCGCATGCATATCCTCGAGGGCTACCTCAAGGCTCTCGATGCTCTTGATGAAGTTATTGCGCTGATTCGTGCTTCGGCTACCGTGGATGTGGCCCGCACCGGCCTCATGGAGCTCCTCGATATTGATGAGGATCAGGCCAATGCGATTCTGGAAATGCAGCTGCGCCGCCTGGCCGCCCTGGAACGCCAGAAGATCCTGGATGAATACGAAGAAAAGCGGGCCCTCGTGGAGGACTACCGCGGGATCCTGGCTTCGGAGGATCGCCAGCGTTTCATTATTTCCGAAGAGCTGCAGGCCATTACCGATAAGTACGGTGATGACCGGCGCACCACCATCCTCCCCTATGACGGGGAGATGAGCGTGGAAGACCTCATTCCCGAAGAAGACGTGGTGGTCACGGTCACGCGCTCGGGTTACGTCAAGCGCACCAAGGTGAGCGAATACCGCGCCCAGCATCGCGGCGGCAAGGGGATTCGCGGGGCTTCGCTGCGCGTAGACGACGTAGTCGATCATTTCGGGATTGCTTCTACCCACGATTGGCATTTGTTCTTCACGAACCTCGGGCGGGTCTACCGTCTCAAGGGTTACGAACTTCCCGAAGGTGGGCGTGATGCTAAGGGCCAGCACGTGGCGAATCTACTGGCCTTCCAGCCCGGCGAAACGATAGCGGCGGTGCGCTCGATTCGTAGTTACGACGACGCGAAGTATCTGGTACTCGCCACGAAGTCCGGGCTGGTGAAGAAGACCCCGCTCCAGGATTACGATTCCCCGCGCTCGGGCGGTTTGATTGCGATTAAGTTGCGCGAGCTGGCGGATGGGAGCAGCGACGAGGTGGTGGCCGCCTCCCTCGTGGATGATGCCGATGACCTGCTGCTCGTCTCCCGCCACGGGATGTCTTTGCGTTTCACGGCGAATGCGGAATCGCTGCGGCCGATGGGCCGGGCGGCTTCCGGGGTGACGGGTATGAAATTCCGCGGGGATGATTCGTTGCTGACCATGGATGTTGTGCATGATGATTCCCAGGTTTTCGTGATGACGGAACAGGGCTTTGCCAAGCGGACCAGCGCGGATGAATACCGGGTGCAGGGGCGTGCCGGTATGGGTATTAAGGTGGCGAAGCTGACCGAAGCCCGCGGGGATCTGGTGGGCGCGCTCATGGTGTCCAGCGGTGATGAAGTGCTCGCTATTATGGAATCGGGCAAGGTGATGCGCGCCGCGGTTGATGAAGTGTCGCTCACCGGCCGCAACACCCAGGGCGTTACTTTCGTGCGGCCCGATAAGGGTGACAGAATTATTGCTGTCGCGCGTAATGCTGAGGTGGAGATAGAAGAAGATGAGGTCCCCGCCGCCGGCGAGCAGGCGGCAGCGGAGGAACCGGCTACCGAATCGGAATCGGCGGAACCTACGGCGGCTACGCAACCGGAGGAACCTACGGCACCGGCCGCGGAAACCTTGGAGAACTGAGATGACAGATACACAACACATTCCGGAACATCAGCCCGGCCGCGGGCGTGATGCCGCGGGATTGGAGGCAACCCGGGTGCGTGGCGCCATGCCGATGGCCGCGGAGGGCCACAGCGGTCCGGCCGTTGCTTCCGCACCTGCGCATTCGGCTCCGCGGTACGACGGCGCAGCTGGCGCCCCGAGCCGGGGCGCCAGCGGGTCAGCCGCCGGGGCGGGGCGTCCGGCTGCTACCGGGCAGCGGGCGAGCGCCTACCCGCGGGTATCCGCTCCGGAAGGTGCTGCCCCCGCGAAGCAAACCGTGGGAATCCGCCGGATTCGGATGACCATCGCCAAGGTGGAGCCGATGTCCGCCATGAAAATCGGATTCCTGCTGTCCGTGGCGATTGGCGTGATGATCGTGATCGCGATGATGCTCATCTGGTTCGTGCTGGACGGCATGCACGTGTTCTCCCAAATGTCGGATCTTTTCGACACCCTTGGCAATGAAGAATTGCTGCGGGTGGGTGAATACATGGAATTTGGCCGCTGGATGGCTTTCGCTGTGCTGGTGGGGATTATCCATATTGTGCTTCTGACCGCGCTCTCCGCGATCGCGGCACTTATCTACAATCTCTTCGCGGCTCTGGTGGGAGGACTGCGCCTGACAGTCACCGATGAGTAGGGCGCGCGTCCCGTGGTGGCTGTGGGTTATTCGCTATCTTGTGCTGGCCCTGGGCCTATTCATTATGGGCTTCGGTATCCAGCTGGCTATCGCATCTGACCTGGGTACCTCCCCCATTTCTTCGCTCCCCTACGTGGTCTCGCGCATCACCCCGATTTCGGTGGGCACCCTGACCGGGTGCATGCACGTGGCATTCATCGCGATCCAGGTGGCCTTGCTGCGCCGCGAATTCCCGCCGCTAGAATTCTTGCAATTACCCATGGCTGTACTTATGGCCACGGGTATCGACGCGGCTGGCGCGATCCTCGGCCCGATCACGTATTCGAGCTATACCCAGCAGTGGCTGCTGTGCCTGGGCGGGGTGGCGGTGCTCGCGGTAGGAATCTGCGTGGAGGTGAGCTCCGGGGCGGTCGTCAACGCCGGTGAAGGCGTGGTCATCGCGATCTACCGGAAAACAGTGCGCCGCTTCGGCGTGCATCGCTGGACTAATTTCGGCGCCATCAAGGTCTATAACGACGCCGCCCTGGTTGCTCTGGCCACCGCATTGTCGCTCGCGGTGCTCGGGGAGCTCGTGGGCGTACGCGAAGGCACCCTCGCGGCGGCGGTGCTCACCGGCCCGGCCATCCGCCTGGTGACTCCCTGGCTCGGGGTGCCGCTACGCCGGCTGCTGCGGTTGGCCTAGCCACCTGCCTGCTGCTACGGCTGAGCTAGCCATCTGCAGGCTGCTATGGCGCGTTTAGCCACCAGCCGGCCGGGCGCGCCGGCTTCGCCGGCGCCGGCGTCGTCGTAAAAAACGCGCGTGCGGGTGCGGGAAAATGCGCGTGCGGGTGCGGGAAAACGCGCGAACGGGGGTGTGGGTTCCCGGGCATAAAAACGGTGTTTACGCACGCCATCGGACCGGTGTGACGCGAACCGCAAGCAAAACGATTTGGAAACGGCGGCTCGCCGGTGTAAACTCATGTGGTCACCGGGCCTATAGCTCAGTTGGTTAGAGCGCAGTCCTGATAAGACTGAGGTCGATGGTTCGAGTCCATCTAGGCCCACGGTTACGAGGAGGGTTATGAAACGGGTTGTTTTCTTCCTCGGCTCACTTGCTGCTGGATGTTGTGCTGTCGCTGCCCTGGTGCACGTGATGGATGAGCATTCTCGTTGGCACCACGTTCCGGATCCCGCGCCGGAATCTTAGGGGCTATGGCGCAATTGGTAGCGCACCTGCTTTGCAAGCAGGGGGTTAGGGGTTCGAGTCCCCTTAGCTCCACCAGACTTCCTTGATGTTTGGCCTTTAGCCCGCTCGTACAGTGTTCGTATGAGCACCGTTTTCTCCGTTTTTGGGTTTCTTATGCACACTTCGGTGCGCCCGTGCCGCTGGCGCTGGCGGGCGGCGGCCTGCCATCCTGACGGCCTTGCCAGTCCAGCCAGCAAAATGTACGTGGGTGACAGTTTTAAGCGGGTTTTATGTTCCTGACGTACATTTTGCGGCTCATCAGGTCCGAAATGTACATTTTGTGAAGCCGAAAGCCGAGGTCAGGTGTCTTATAGGTCTCACCCGGGCTGCGCGAAATGCAAGGCACCCGGCGCTGGAACGCCGGGTGCCTCTGATTGAAAGGAAATGGTCATGCAATGAAACACTGACATTTCAATCCTGATTATATCTTTATGCCGCCTAGTAGTGGAAATCAACGCAAAGCTAAGGCGCGCACCCCTAACTTGACTTGGCTCATTTAGTCAGAAGGTATCGATATCAATCCTCTGCGACGATGCGCATGACCTCGTCCATGGAGTACCGAATACCGTCGTCTTGCTCCCGCGCTTGCCGATAGAGTTCCGTATCAATAATTTCTTCAACGCGTTCCAGGGCAGCTATATCTAAGGATATCTTCAGCAGGATCGCCCGCGCGCTATAAACTGACGACTGTGCGGTCCATAAACTGACGACTGAAATCCCCACAAACTGACGACTCGATTTCCGATAAACTGACGACTCGATTTCCGATAAACTGACGACTCTATACTTTTGCCGCTAGATTTTGCGGTGCCGAAGAGACGATGGCGGGGAACGTACTGCGTTTGTGGTACATACGCGGTACAGCTCGGAAAGAACATACCGTCTCCGGCGCCGCCCGGACCTCGTGTTCCGAATCCGCTCGCACCCGAGCCTCGCGCGCGTGCTACCCACGCCTCCGCCCCGGCGCACTCCCGCCCCCGCCAGCCCACCATCAGGCACTTTCCAGCGCCCTCCCAGGCCGCGCGGTACCCTAGAGATGCCGGGCAAAGCAGCCCGGATCCGAACATAGAGCCGAACATAGACGTCCAGGAAGCGATGGTGAGGAACCATGCACACCGAGTCCCCGGGCCTTGACCGCAATGCCCCCACTCCGATTTTTCGGCAGCTCGCCACCTGGATGCGTGAACAAGTGAGTACCGGTGCGTGGCGGCGCGGTGATCAGCTTCCCATGGAAATCACCCTCGCCGAACAACTCAATGTGGCCCGGGGGACGCTGCGTAAAGCCGTGGATCAGCTCATCGACGAAGGTCTGCTGGTGCGGGTGCGTGGGCGCGGCACGTTCATCGCCCACGATATTGTGCGCTCGCCGCTCACCTCCTCCCTCACCACCCTCGCCGAAGAACTTGAGCAGCGCGGCATCGACTACACCACCCGGGTGCTCGCGCAGGAAGTCATTCCTGCCCCGCCGCCGATTGCGGCTGCGCTAGGAGTAGACGGCAGTATTTTCCACCTGCGCCGCATGCGTGGCGATGCCGAAGGCTCCATCACGCTCCTTGATAATTGGGTGGTTCTCCCCCCGCTGTGCGCGGAACGTGCCATCCTCGTGAAACAGGATTACGCGGAAAATTCCCTCTTCGGCACTCTGGAAAATGGCCTCGGCATCGCCCTCTCGCACGGCAGCCGCACAATTTCGGCCACCGGGGCGGATCGCAATCTTGCGCGTATCCTCGGAATTCCGCACGGTTTCCCGCTTATCGATATGAAGCAAGTAACCTACGACGCCTCCGACCGCCCGGTAGAAACTTCGCGGATCTGGATTCGCCCGGATCGCCTGCGGATTCACTCCATCGTGCACCGCACCCCGCTACCGGCCTAAACTTGTCCACTAGCTGTACCTACTTGTATATACTTGTTCACGCTGCTACCCTCGCCTTAACGCACGAGTTCGAGGGGGAGCAATGCGAATACTTGTTGTCGGCGGCTACGGCGTCGGCCTGTCATTTTTCACCGCGCGCCCGCCCGCGGATGGAGAAACCATTTCCGGGGCGCGCTTCAGCCAAGAACACGGCGGCAAAGCATCGAACCAGGCAGTCGGGGTAGCTCGGTTAGGTATCCCGGTCAGCTTACTCACCGCTGTCGGTTCGGATTGGTACGCCCACGCCGCACGTGAGATGTGGGCGGCCGAGGGTGTGGACGCCTCCGCCGTTGTCACCAAAGAAGGCGTGACTATGGTTGGTGCGATTATTACGGATGCCACCGGGGAAAATCGCATTATCCTAGCCAACGGAGTCTTAGACCAGCTCAGCCCGGCGGATATCGGTGCGCACGCCGCCGTTTTTGAAAGCGCGGATACGGTCCTCATTTCCTGCGAAATTCCCGCGGCCAGCGTGGCCCGGGCCATCACCTTTGGGCGCGCGGCCGGAGCGCGCGTCATCCTCAACCCGGCTCCGGTGCCGCGCCTACCCGAACATGTGTTGCGGCAGGTCGATGTCATCACGCCGAACGAAACAGAAGCGGTCGCGCTTTTGCAGATGTTGGAGGACGACGTCGCAGCCGCCGAGCTCGCGTCCCTCCCACCCCAAGAGAAAGCCGCGCGTATCGCCCAAGCCCTGGAGTGCACCGTGGTACTCACCCACGGAGCAGCGGGTTGCTATGTGTGCGAAAGCGGGGGCAGGGCGGAGAAAATTCCAGCCGAGAAGCCGCGCGCTGTTGTGGATACCACCGGGGCGGGGGATGCCACGAATGCGGCACTCGCGGCGGCGCTTACCTGCGGGGCCGGACCGGTGGAGGCGGCTCGCTTCGCGAATTGCGCCGGTGCTTTTACCGTAGAAAAAGAAGGAGTGCTGCCGGGTATACCCAGCATTGACGATCTTCATACCCGCTTTGGTGCCGAACGCTGCGCCGTCGTACTTCCACGAAACTCATAACAATCCCAACGGAAGGATAAATAATGGAAAAAACTACGCGTATCGCGCCGGAAAATATTACGAACCCGCGCGATTTAGCTCCGTATATCCAACACACCCTCATTAAGACCGGAACTACACGGGCCGAATCGATCCGCCACGCCGAGCAGGCCATCGAATACGGATTCAACGCGGCAATGGTCGCCGGATCTCAGGTTCCTATTACCGCGAAGGTGCTGGAAGGAACCGGGATTGAGGTGGCCTCTGCCCTTGATTTCCCGACCACCGGGGTGATGACCTCCGCCGGGAAAGCCGCGGAAGCCGAAGCGCTGGTAAAGGCCGGCGCTACCCAGATTGATATCGGGGTGCAGATCGGGTGGCTTAAAGACGGCGAATATGACAAGTTCCGCGAGGATATTGCCGGCGTCGTCGCCGCGGGTGTGCCCGTCAAAGTGATGCTTGAACTGCCGCTCCTCACCGAGGATGAACGCCGCGCCGCGGTGGAACTTTCCGTGGAAGCCGGTGTGAAGTACCTCAAAAATGCGTCGTCCGGCTCGGTGGAAAAGGCGAGCGTCGAATCCATTAAGTTCTTGAAAAGCCTGGCACCCGCGGGCGTTCTCATCAAGGGATCAGGTGGTATCTCCACCTTTGACCATGCACTATCTTTGATCCGGGCCGGAGCGGCCCTGGTGGGATCGTCGAACTCGGTCGCCATCGTGACCGGGGAAAACGGCCACGAGAGTTACTAGGAGCACTCATGACGAAGGTACCTTTTATCCTCGATACTGATACCGCGCAGGATGATTGCGTGGCGATTCTTTTCGGCCTTCTCGATGAGCGGGCTGATTTGCGGGCTATCACCATGGTGGCCGGAAATGTTGGTTTTGAGCGGCAGATTAAAAATGCGCAGATGACGCTCAACGCTGCCGGTAAGCTCGGCGCGGTCCCCATTCACGTGGGTTGCTCGCAGCCGATGCTACGCGAGTGGGTGTCTGCCGAGGACGTGCACGGTGACGGCACCGGCGGCTTGAGTATTGATTTTACGACGACGCACGTCGAGGATGAGCACGCTGTTGACGCTCTTCTTCGTATTACCGCTGCCCAACCGGGTGAGGTGAGCGTGGTAGCGATCGGGCCGCTGACGAATATCGCGACCGCGGTAGTCAAGGACCGCACTTTTGTAAAGAACGTCAAGAGCCTCTACATTATGGGTGGATCTAATAACGGCCGTGGAAATACGATTTCCGCGGCTGAATTTAATTTCTATGTGGATCCGGAAGCCGCACAGATTGTTTTTACGGCCGGCTTTGAGGATATTCACGTGGTGACCTGGGATCCCATCACCCTGCGTGATGCCACCATCACCCGTGCGGAATACAATGCGCTGGCCGATAAGGATACGACCCTCGCGAAGTTCTTCAAGAAGGTATGCGATACCACCCTGGACTTCAACGAATCGGTAGGAGTGGATGGCTCCACGCATCCCGATTCCATGACACTTGCCACGCTCCTACATCCGGAACTTATCCTCAGCGAAAACCGCTACCGGGTGGATATTGAAACCAGTTCGGAGCTCACCCGCGGATATTCGGCCATGGCCTGGGAGAAATTCCCGCTGCCCGCCAACGCGTACGTGGTGGAGGAAGCCGATAAGAAGGCGTTCTTCGCGCGGCTGGATGCCTTGCTCGCACAGCAAACTACCCCGAACCAGCCCTTCGTGGGCCTGGCCTAAGTTCTGCCGGATATCGGTCCATAATGCGTGAAGGAGAATTCCATGGCTGAACTCTCAAGGGAGCTCCCCTCCGAATTTATTGAGGGGACCACGGTGCGCGCCGCCGGGAACCGCGCGATTAACCCGAAGCTGGTACTCACCGCCCTCATGCTGGTGATCGCGAGTTTCCAGCTCAATGCCACAATGCTGGCACCGGCTATCGGCGATATGGCCAGCGCCCTCAATACTAATGCCGGGGTGATCGGCTGGAGCTCCACGGTGTTCCTCGCGGTAGCCGCGGCGCTCGCGATTTTCTTCCCGCCGCTGGCCGATAAAATCGGGCGGCGCGTGACCCTGTTGATTTCCGTGAGCTTTATGGTGGTGGGAACGGTGCTGGTACTGGTGACTAGCAGCGTGGCCATGCTCATGGTGGGGCGCTTCCTCCAAGGTTTCTGCGGGGCGACTTTCGCGCTGGGTAACCTCACCCTGCGTGCCATCCTGCACCCGAAGAAATACGGTTTCTATATCGGTTTGGTTGCCGCGATTAATTCCGGGGTAGCCGGGATCGACACTCTCCTGGGCGGAGTGATTGTGGATCATGCCGGCTACAAGGGAATTTTCTGGACGATCTTGGCTTTGGAAGTGCTGGCCCTCATCTGCGTGGTGGCCTGGGTCCCGGAAACCCGTGTTCCGGCGGCCAGCCGCATGGACTGGGGCGGGGCAATGACCCTCACCGGCTCGCTATGGTCGGCAAATATGGCACTCACCTTCGGCTTCGGTTCGCTGGGCTGGGGGAATACCTGGACCATTGTCGCAATTATCGCGGCGGTGGTGCTGGCGGTAGCCTTCGTGCTGGTGGAGCGCGGGGTTGCGGACCCGTTGGTCCCGCTGCCCGAGCTGGTCAAACGCCAAACCTGGGGCGTGACCGGGACGGCGTTCTTCACCCTGGCTTCCGCTTTCTCGGTGCTCATGTACCTTATCCCGGCGGTGTCCCAGGATGTGGAGAACGGTCTGGGTATGGGCGGTACGGAATCAGCGCTGCTCTACCTCACGCCCTTCTCGCTACTGGGCTGGCTGCTGGCACCCTTCGTAGGCAAGTACGCCCCGCGGCTGGGCTACCGCGCGATTTTGCGCGCCGGGCTGCTGGGCAGCATCGTGCTCATCACAGGTGTGGTGGTTTTCGGGTTCGAGAACCGCTGGGTGCTCTTCACCCTGGCCTTCCTCATGGGTGCCACCTATACCGCGATGTCCAATACCACCCTCAACGCCATGGGCGTGCTTTACGCTTCGCCCACCCGGCCGGGGGTGCTCCCGGGTCTGACCTCCGCGGCTTTCAACCTGGGCGCGGGCGTGGGTACCGGGGTGATGGCCTCCTTCGTGGCTCGTAACGCGGTAGCCGGCGATATTACCGCCGGGTATTCGCAGGCCGCGATTGTTGGGTTGGTCTGCGCGGTGATCGCCTTCGCGATTTCTCTGGCGCTGCCGGCCCAGGAAACGACCGGAGGTGAGAAGATCTAGGCTATCTGGTGAGAGCGGGGTCGCGGGTTTTTCTGCCGTGCAGTTTGCATGCGGCGGCGAACCCGCGGCCCCTCTTTTCTCGGTAGGGTGGAGGAGTTACACCGCACGCAAAAGATTCGCACGCAAAGGATAGTTGTGACTGAACAGTCCTATGTTTCGCGGCGTCGCCGCCCGCCGAGTTCACGCCACTATAGCGCCACCCAATTGCGCGATGCCCGCCTGGCGGTGAGCGCGCTCTTCTTCACCAACGGTGCGATTTTCGCTAATATTGTGCCGCGTTTCCCCGAACTTAAGCGGATTCACGAGCTCGATAACGCCGTGTACGGCCTTGCGCTCGCGGCTTTTCCGGCCGGTGGCATTATCGCGGGGGTTTTCGCCGCGCCACTCATTCGTAAATTCGGATCCGCGCCGGTGGCGGTGGCCGGTACCCTTTTCACCGCGCTCGGTCTTATTGTGGCGGGTGTGGGGCCCACCGGAATCTTCTTCGCGGCCGGAATGTTCCTCGGGGGCGCCTGCGATGCGGCCACCGACGTGGGGCAAAATGCGCATGGCTTGCGGGTGCAGCGCCATTACGGGCGCTCGATCATTAATACTTTCCACGCGACCTGGTCCGTGGGCGCGATGAGTGGCGGGCTCATGTCCGCCGCCGCGATCTGGATTGGGTTGCCGGTGCCCGCGCATCTGGTGCTGTCCGGGACGCTGTGGGCTGTTGTCGCGCTGGTGGCCCGACGCTTCTGCTTGCCGGGGAACGACGCCGCAGACCCCGGGCCAAGCGGTACGACCGCAGATCACGCTGGTGACGGGGTAGGCGCGCCGGGGGATGGGTCGGCGTCGTCGAACCTATCTGAGGGTACGCAAGAAGCCGCGCCTTCCGGGGCTCCCGTGCCGGCCGAAACTTCGGGACCACTGACGTTCCGCACCGTGGCGATGCTGGGTGCGCTTGTGCTCATTGCCACGATGGGTGGTCTTATTGAGGATGCTGGATCCAGTTGGGCGACTCTGTACGTGGGGCAGCTCGGTGCCGTGGGAGGCTTAGCCGCGGCGGGGTATGTCGGTTTGGTTGGCTCGCAGTTCGTGGGGCGGCTGCTGGGCGATGGGCTGGTGGATCGCTTCGGGCGGCGCACCGTGGCCCAGGGCGGGGCGGCGCTCATTACCGCGGGGATGGGGCTGGCGCTGCTGTTCCCGAGCGTGCCGGGCACGATTGCCGGTTTCGCGGTGGCCGGTTTTGGTTCGGCCACGCTGGTGCCGGCGGCTATTCAACAAGCTGACGAACTTCCCGGACTCAAACCGGGCACGGGCCTGACGGTCATTTCCTGGCTCATGCGCATCGGTTTCCTGGTTTCCCCGCCGATTGTGGGTATGGTGGCCGATACCTTCGGGCTGCGCACCGGTCTGTGCGTGGTGCCCTTCGCCGGCATCACGGTACTTCTCCTCAGCTGGACGCTGAGCCAGGGCGAGCGGGGTGCTCAGAGTGAGCGGGACATCCCCACCTCGCCGCGGCCCAGCGTCCGGGAGGAAGATGAGAGCCAATGCTCTTAGATCTTGTGCTTCTTAGTACATATCGGTCTTTACATTGAATGTGGATACGACTCGGCGGATTTCGTCATCACTGAGGCCGGTTCCCTTTCCACCGCTCGCGGCGTTCATGTGTTCGTACATGGCGCCGGTTTCGAGGTACTCGATGGTATCGACCGCGGAAAGCGCGGAAGAATCTGAGCGAACCATAATTCCGTGCTTGGCCCAGAGCGCGATGCGATGATCGCGAAGTCCGATCACATTGTTCTCCATGAGTTCGTCGCTACCGGGAACCATGAATTCGAGGACGGCGATACCTTCGGGAACCTGAACGATGGTTTCCGGCTCCCACCGGAAGATCATGCGATTGAAATCCTTGTTGTTGAGAGTCTCGGGAATATGTGAGAGCGCAACGAGGTACGGAGGCTGCGCGTGCACAATAGCCTGGAAACTCACGCCGCGCTGAGCCACCTGGTCGTTATGCACCGCAAGATGCGAATTGAATTCGCTCGTGGGGCGCTGATACGCCTTGTTTGGATGCGTGTACCAGGTACCGGTTTCGCCACCTTCATCCACAATGAAAGCCGACACGTTCTTTTCGGGCGCGTCCGCAACCTCACGCAAACGGCATCCTGATCCGGTTACGAACACCGTTCGTCCCGCCAGAGCAGGTACCTTCCAGGGGAGCTTGACGCTGGCCTGCTTTTCCGGGAAAACTGATTCGAGATCGGTATCCCAATCAACGGAAATAGAGATATTTCCGGCGCCGGCTTCCGCGGCGTGCAGGTGGTCGAGGCGACGTCCGGTCACTCCCATTTGTTCCAGGAGGGCGTCAACAGTTAATTGAGAAGTCATGGTCTCTCCATCTTTGTTAGAAAATTCGACGTCGGGCTTCTTGCCAAACGCTTTGATTGTTCTGGGGTGTATAGCTGGTGAGTTCGGTCGATGCACGTACAACCTCGCGTAGTGAGGTAAGTGAATCCGATATCGAACCAGCCGTTCGTGCCTGGAGTAAAAGATTTCCAAGCGCCGTTGCTTCCGTGGGGCCTGCGACGACGGGAAGTCCGCACGCATCGGCAGTTAGCTGACACAGTAATTTGTTCTGAGATCCTCCTCCGACGATATGGACGACATCTATATCCATCTGTGCAAGATGTGCAGCCTGCTCGATGGTTTGGGCATGTGCAAGAGCTAAGGAATCGGTGATACAACGGGCATATTCTCCAATATCCCGGGGGCGTGGTTGCCCACTTGCTTCAGCTAGAGAATCAATTCGGGCGATCATATCTCCCGGCGTCGCGAAGATCGGGTTATTGACATCGATAACAGTGCGAAGGGACGGTGCTGATGCCGCAAGGGAAACGACCTGAGCAATTGAGAGACTGGGATCGATTTCTTTCCATTGGGCCACGCAACCATTGAAGATCCACATCCCCATAATGTTCTTCAAATAGCGGGTGGTCCCATCAACACCGAGCTCATTAGTGAAGTTAGCTTGCTGAGACTCTTCACTGAGGATCGGCGCTTCTAATTCAAGTCCGGCCAATGACCACGTCCCGCACGAAATGAAAGCGAAGTTCTTGTGTTCACTAGCGGGCACGGCTGCTACCGCTGACGCCGTGTCATGACTACCCACCGCCACCACCGGAGTGCTTTCTCCGTTCTGAGTGCGTAGATCGCAAATCTCAGGCCGAACAGCACCAATTCGA
This sequence comes from Actinotignum schaalii FB123-CNA-2, assembly GCF_000411135.1. Taxonomy (GTDB): domain Bacteria; phylum Actinomycetota; class Actinomycetes; order Actinomycetales; family Actinomycetaceae; genus Actinotignum; species Actinotignum schaalii_A. Next base: position 512,716 of record NZ_KE150262.1, read on the forward strand.
GTTCCAGGTTCGATGAGTTCGGGTAGTTTCGCGGAGATATCAATGCCGGATATCTCCTCATATATGCCAGTCATCTCGGGCGACCAGGATCTAGTGCGCGGATTGACAAAGCCAGTTGATGACGCGTTTGTTATCTCCGCATATTTCTTTCCGGTCAGCCAATAATTGACGAGGTCTGGCAGGAGGAGGAGCGATTCTGCCTGTTCCACGACCGGCCGGTAGTCTCTGCTGTGAGCAGCTGCGAGCAATTGGAAAATTGTGTTGATATCTATGTTTTGCAGGCCGTTATGTGTGTAAATATCCGTTGCCGAGTAGCGGGAATACACTGTTTCAGGAACGCCGTGAGTCCTGCTATCGCGATAGCTAAAGGGGGGACTGATGAGTCCGCCTTCCGCACCGAGGAGGACGTAATCAACCGCCCAGGTATCCACGCCAATTGACTCGATAGACGTTCCGCGTAGATTCTTCAGTGACGCGCAAATATGCTCCCACACCTGGAGTAGCGGCCAGAAAAGGTTATTCTTCTCGGTGCCTGGAACACAGATAGGTCCGTTTGGGAATCTAGTGATTTCGCCTGTCGACTTCAGTTTTCCGTCAGCGACTGTGCCGGTTATGACTCTGCCGGAGGAAGCACCTAAATCGATGGCAACAAAAGTTTTCATTACTCTAATTCCTCATTTGAGCTTCGGGCCGGGCCCGTAAGAGCTCGGCCCGAAGCTGGTGTGGCGCTCAATAGTTTCAATAGTTCAGAGCGGGATGGTTAGTAAGACTCCGTAGGGAAGCGGGAGAATTAGGCACCCCAGCTTGCCTGAGTTCCGCCAACCCGTTCCTTCCGAATCTTCTCCAGATAGCCCGATTCCATAAAGGCCCGCATGGGATCCGGATCAATGCCTTGGGACTCGCGCAATTCGCCCAGGAGGCCGCGGACGTCCGTGTAGAAGGCATCCATAAGAATGTCATTCGCCCCGAGAACATCTCCGGCCACCTGCTTTTCCTTGAGAGCATCGCGATCCACGAGCAGGGCCTTCGCGGTCATTTCCTGCACATTGGTCACGGAGCGGATTTCAGCCGGGATTTTTTCTTCCAGGTTATGGCACTGATCAAGCATGAAGTTCACGGGCGATCCTTCATCCAGGGCACCGGCCGCGACGATCTCATTGAGAATGCGGAAGAGCTGGAACGGATCCGCAGCCCCGACGATAAGGTCGTCGTCGGCATAGAACCGAGAATTGAAGTCAAATGCACCAAGGCGTCCCACTCGGAGGAGCTGAGCCACGATGAATTCGATATTGGTTCCGGGAGCATGGTGGCCGGTATCAAGAACCACCATGGCGCGTTCGCCCAGCGCCTGGCACTGAACAAGCGACGTGCCCCAGTCCGGAACATCGGTGTGGTAGAAAGCCGGCTCGAAGAACTTGTATTCCAGAACCAACCGCATATCGTCATCGAGTTCGGCGTAAATTTCCGCAAGCGATTCCGCCAGCCGATCCTGACGCTCCCGAATGGAATCTTGACCGGGGTAGTTGGTGCCATCAGCCAGCCAAATCTTCAGATCCTTCGATCCGGTCTTGCGCATGATATCGACGCATTGCTTATGATGATCGATTGCCTTCTGGCGGATCTTCGGGTTCACGTTGCACAAGGAGCCGAACTTGTAATCTTCGTCCTGGAAAACATTCGAGTTAATCGTCCCGATTGTTACACCCAGGTCCTCCGCGTGCTTGCGGAGTGCATCGTAATCATCGGTGAGATCCCACGGGATGTGGAGAGAAACTTTCGAGGCAGCGTGAGTATAGGCATTCACCTGTGCCGCGTCAGAGACTTTCTCGAAGGGATCACGCGGGACGCCGGGCGTTGTGAAAACACGGAAACGCGTACCGGAATTTCCAAAAGCCCACGAGGGGAGTTCAACATCTTGGCGTTCGAGGATCTCGCGGTTCTTCGCGCTGAGATCACTGAGTTTCACCATTGTCTGTTCCTTTCTCAATATTTCTTTGCGGTTTTATTTCGACGACGCAGCTGAAACAACTCGCCCGTACCGCTCGATCTCGATATCCTCGAGCGACTTGCCCTGGGTCTTCGGTGCGCCAAGGGTGCCAACAATGAGAGAAATCGAGAGGAATCCGATAAGGATCAGTCCGTCGATCATGAGTCCGTTCTCCCACTGGAGGATGACCGGGAAGATAAGGGAAATTAGGCCGGATGCGACTCGTACCAGGAAGAAGATGATTCCCTGCGCACCGGCGCGGTACGGAGTGGCGAAGAGTTCCGGTGCCCAGACCGAGTAGAAGGCCTGGGCGGAAGGACCAGCCGAAATTCCCCAGATGATCGCGTAACCGAAAGCGGTGAAGGCGGAATCGGAAGGACCGAAAATGAGGATCAGCCAGGCAACGATGGCCAGAACGGCGCCGATGAAGAAGTGGGTGCGGTAGGGCATCGTGTCCACGAAGTACATGAAGAAGACGGTGCCGATGATGACCACGCCCCACGAGAGCATCGAGAAGAGGTTTGAGGCCAGCTGGTCGTAGCCAACGCTATTGAGGATGGTCGGGAGGAAAATACCGTTTTGCGAGGCGGCCTGGTTCCAGCAGGTGTAGATAACCGCGAGGAAGATCAGTGCGCGGATATTGCACTTCCAGGAGAACAGTGCCTTGAAGGACTGGAACATTGAGGGCGGCTTGGTTTCGGAACCACCCTTGGCTTGCTGCCAGGCCTCTGATTCTTCCAGATTTCTGCGGATATACCAGGTAATCAAAGCGATAACCACGAGGTGAGCGAAGACCAGTCGAGATCCGAGCAGTCCCAGGGGTGTCACGGCGCTCGCGAGACCGAAACCGATGAACGGTCCGAATGACCAGGCCAATTGGGTTGCCCCAATATGCCTGCCTCGACTTTCGGTTGGTGCAAATTCAGCAATATATGTCCAACCTGCTGGAACTGATGCACCTACCGCAAGTCCGATTATGACGAATCCTATGAAGAGCATCGGGAGGTTACCGGCGAAGACCACAATAAGTCCACCCAGTGCGTAGACGAGGAGGTCGTAGGTGTAGATGACTTTTCGTCCGTATTTGTCACAGAGCGGTCCACCAATAAGAGCACCGATGGCGGCACCGAAAGCATTGGAACTAAAAGCAGCGAGCAATCCCGCGATTCTGCCGTTGTCGTCGGGGAAGTACGCGGCACCCCAAAAACCAAGCGAGGTCGCAATCGCAATAATGGACCCTGAGTCAATGTAATTGGACATGGAAACGGCGATCGTTGCCTTCCATCCGGTTAATGGCTTTTTTGACATGTTCTCTCCGTTGAAATCAGATGTCACTGAAGATAGAAATACTGGGATAAGAAGTAGTTCGTGCCGCCATCAGGCTGTACAAAGTACTGAGCCATCTCGGCCTGCCACTTGGTGTTAATCTCCTCGTTTTCCATGCAGTTCATCGCTTGCCAGACGTCATCGGCTTCAAAATAGCCAAAAACAACGGCGGTTTCCGGGTCGACGAAGAGTGAGTAGTTCCGCCATCCGGAACGTGACAAGGCGTCGCGCATCTCTTCCCATACATGGCAGTGCGCTTGGAGATATTCATCCAACTTGTCTTCACGGACTCGTAAAACAAAGCCACATCTTGAATCAGACTTCTGCGTCGTGTCATTCAAAATCTGGTCAACAGTCGGGGTGCTAACCATAAGTCAACTCCTTCGTTGAAGGATTGAAAGGTTTCAATCCGTAATGAAATACTACGTTTGATACGTTTCAACGTCAAGTGGCAAACGTTGTTTGCTTCTGAGCAAACGCAGCTTGGTTGCTTATTCGCGCGGCTGCGCTACCCAAAGAAAGGGCGCAATAACGCCACTTTCGGGTATTAATTGACAGGTTGGCGTGGGGGCGCCGTCGATTCTCGAATTATCAGCTCAGGAATAAAAGCAATGTCTTGAGCTTCGGCGGGTTGCTCCAGAAGAAGGCGAGCTGCGGTTTCTCCCAGTTGCTCCATGGGCTGACGAACGGTTGTCAGCGGAGTGATGAGTTCGCGGGCAACGTCAATATCATCAAAGCCAATAATGGACATATCGCGTGGGATAGAAAGATGATGCCGCCTGGCAGCACGCATTGCACCGATGGCAAGGGAGTCGTTGGCACAAAAAACAGCGGTAACTTCCGGGTGGGAGGAAAGGAGCTTCGTCATGGCGCGTTCACCGCTTGCGGCATCAAAACGCTCGGCGCTGATTTCCACCAAGGTCAGCAGGTCATCGGATTTCATAACGGTCTGGCGAACTCCTATTCTTCGCGCCTGCGCTTGCCGTACTTTAGCTGAGCCGTTGATAAAGCCAATGCGATGATGGCCGAGACTTCGAAGGTGCTCGATAGCTATTTGAGCACCTTTGGTATCGTCAACGGAAACAGCATTCATCCCGTCCTTGAGCGCGGGATGATCAAGTAGAACGAGGGGTATTCTCCGAATTTCGAGAAGTTCGAGGCTTTTCTCGGCACCTGAGGACGGTGTCAGAATAATTCCACGTACTTCCTGGCCGAGTAGAAGGCGAAGTAAACCAGCCTCGCGGTCGGGATCTCCCCCTGTTGAACCGATAACGGGAAAACATGATTCTTCTGCCAAACGGGCTTCAATCGCGCTTGCGGCAGCGGCGAAAAATGGATTGGCGACGTCGAGAACTAGGACTCCCACCAATTTGGAATCGACTTTACGTAAACGGCGCCCGGCTTCGGAGGGAATGAACCCGAGTTTTTCGATAGCTGCTTCGACCTTTTTACGCGTGTGGTCGGAAACCCGTTCCGGATGATTGAGAACGTTGGAAGCAGTTCCTAATGACACCCCGGCTAATTGTGACACCTCGCGGATACTGGGACGTCGAATCACGTCTCCTCCTCGGAATTGGAACGGTAATATTAGCCATCCTAGGCGAGTTTCTTTACGGGCGGCACCTTCCACATCACCACTAAACACTTACGCGAAAAAGACCTCGCCGCGAAACGAGACCATCCGGTCCGGAACCAATTAATTCGGAGCTTGCCACGACGTGCGCGGTGTAGGCAACCATTTCTGCCCCAAAAACGTGTCGTAGCCTCCCGGTAAACTGATGGCATGAGCGACAATGGAGCCCAAACTCAGCAAGAACCGCGCGGCCGCGCCACCCGCACGTCCCTGATTGCGGCATTTCTGGTGCTTGCACTCGGCGTGGCTGGCGGGCTCTGGTGGTGGTTCAATGGGAGAACCTCCTCAACTCCGGCGGCTGGCCCCTCGGCTACCGCAACGGCATCGGCTGAGGCGGGCGGAGCGGCAGGTGCGTCGTCGTCGCCCATTACCGCGGCGGAATCTAGCCCCGCGCCGGTGCCCGGCCCCACGGATAAAGAAATGCGCAACGGAACCTATATTCTTCCGGATGTGTGTTACAGCAAACGTAACCCGCCCGCGCCTGTGACCGTGGCGCACGGGAAGATTCTTCCGGATCGCGAAACGGGGATGCAGCCGGGAACCATTCACCTCACCGAGCCGCTGGTGCTCGGCGGCGTGGAATATCGCGCGGTCGCGATGTCCTGCGGGGTGGGGGACCCGGCCATCGGCGCCATCGGGATTTACGATGCGAACCTCAGGCTCGTTTCCGCCATTGGCAACCATCAGTGGGGTGTGAAAAACAGCGTCCGGGGCACCCACATCGCCCAAGATTATGACGGCCTGTGGTCCTTTAGCGTGCATTCCATGGAATTCAAGGCCGGCCAGGCGCGGATTACGTACACGTCCTATACGCCCGTCGGTGGAGTGACGCGAGCCATGGAACGCGCGTATCCGCCGCATACCACCACCGTGAACTTCGTGTGGAACGGCAGTCAGTTCGTGCAAACGGGCGAGGTGTCCTTCCAGTTTGAGGACGGGCATTCCGTCACCGCACCCACCGAAGAACGCGCGCAGGCTGACCGTCAAACCCTTGCCGCGGCGGGATCGGAATGGGAAAATCTGCTCCCCGAACTCACCGGCGATCCACGCCTCACGGATGAAGAACAGCGCACCGCCGCCGCTGCACACCCCGTTTTCCGCGGATGCAACGCTCGCGAACCCCTGAGCACCACAGTCAGCGGCGGGCATGTGAAAGATACCGGCGGGTACGTGAGAGAAACTGATCGCTTTGACGCACAGGTGCCCGGCGAAGGCGATATCAAACCGCGCCCCACCGATATTCTCTGCGTCTTTTCCGTGGACAACCCGGCAGTTGAGAACGGTCTAGCGGACTATACCTACTACCTTGTGTACGACGGCGCCACCTCCGGCACCCCACCCCTCATCAACGTAGGAATGCGCCCTTAGCTGCACTTAGTTCTGGGCCGCCAAGATATCCACCGGCCAATCGGATAGCTCCAAGCGCTGCCCGAAAGCCACCCCACCCGGCTCCAGCAGCGGCGCATGCTCAGCAGCCAGCTCCACCGGATCAAAACCAATCGCATCAATAAAAGCAGCCACCCGGGAACGTGCGGCAGCGTCATCCCCGGCCACAGCCACCGTACGGCGCGCCGGAGCTCCGTGCGGGCGAGCCTCCGCGGCCAACTCCGTATACCCCGCATGATTGAGACTCTTGACGATAGCCAGCTCCGGATAGCGTGCTTGCAGCGCGGCGGTGGTGTGCCGGGCAGGTGCAGCGCTGGTATTCGAAATGCCATTGGCCGCGGCCCCGTCGGTCGCCTCCCAGGCATTCGTGGCATCAACAACAACGCCACGAACCCCGGTCAAATCAATCGAAGCAAGTGCAGGCCGCGGGAGCGCCAAAATCAAAATATCCGCCGTGCGGGTCAGCTCCTCGAAAGAAACCAGGCGAGCGGTCGGCAGCAAGGTCGGCAAAGTGAGATCGTAGAGCGGATTACCCGGACGCACGCTTACCGCCAGTGGAAAACCCGCCTCCGCAGCCAAGCGTCCTATAGCAGTGCCAAGCTTACCCGCCCCCAGCAGGCCGATCAGATCTTTATCCCCAGTGGTGTTCATAAAGAAAGAACGGAAAGCGAGCGGTGAAGTATTCCCAGGGCCACTGGCGGTGCCACCCCCTCATCGCGGGCCCTGCCGCCAAAAATAAAACACATTATATCCAAGTGAGTGTAGCCTGACCTTCCTATCTTTTCCACGATTTCCGCATAAGAATAAGCCTAGAAGTACCACTAATGGAGGTTCTAGTTGTGGAGAAATGCGCAATTGAAGCATGCGAATTCAAGCATGGGGACATGGGTCGCTTAGAAATGTCCGATACCATGGCGGGTATCCCAGGTGTGTTGGGTATTGAAGCGATGAACCGGCTGCGGGCCGGAGTGCTCGGCGCGAACGATGGCATTGTTTCCGTGGCTGCGGTAGTGATAGCCATGGGTGGTGCGCGGGCCTCAAGCACCGCGATTCTGCTCGCCGGGCTCGCCGCACTCATTGGTGGCGCAGTATCCATGGCGCTCGGTGAATACATTTCCGTTTCCTCCCAGCGCGATGCGGAACTGGACGCGCTGCGGCGCCGGGCGGGTGTAACGTCCCGGGCGAGTGTAGCGCGCTGTGCGGATGTAGCATGCCGGAGCGCCGTGGCGGGCGGACCCGCCACGGAACGTGACATTGTCTCTCCCTTCGGAGCGGCCTTCTCGTCCTTCTTCTCTTTCCTCGCTGGCGGTGCAGTTCCCTTCGCCGCCAGCCTGCTCGCCCCGCTCGGTGCCATCGCCCCAATCTGCTTCGTGGTCACCGTCGCCGCGCTTGCGCTCACCGGCTGGATCGCCGCGTGGATCGGTCAAGTCCCGCCGCTGCGCCCCACCCTCCGCACCGCCGCGGGCGGTACCCTCGGCCTCGCCCTGACCTTCGGTATCGGAGCACTTTTCGGCCAAGTAGTGTAGTATTCAATCAGGCGCGGCGCTGGCTCGTTCTGTGGCTAAGCTCAGACTGGAAGTGTGTCCCGGCCCGTCGGATCTCACCCGGCCCTCGAAAGGACCTGATATGACCTACACCTTCGGAATCGATACTTTTGGCGACGTCACCGCCGATGCCTCCGGTACCAAGCTCAGCCACGCCCAGGTGGTGCGCAATGTGGTGGCCGAAGCGGTGCGCGCCGAAGAGGTCAGCATCGACATTTTCAATATCGGTGAACACCATCGCGACGATTACGCAATCCCCGCCCCCGATGTAGTCCTCGCCGCGATTGCCGCGCGCACCCAGCGCATCCGTCTCTCCTCCGCCGTCACCGTCCTCAGCTCTGACGACCCGGTTCGCGTGGTCGAACGCTTCGCCACCGTGGACGCACTCTCCAACGGTCGCGCCGAACTGATGGTGGGCCGCGGCTCCTTCACCGAATCCTTCCCGCTGTACGGCTACAACCTGGCCGATTACGAGGATCTCTTCAACGAAAAACTCTCCCTACTCACCGAACTCCTCGCCCGCAACGGCCAGCCCGTCACCTGGAAGGGCGGGCCCCACACCCAAGCGCTGAACGCCGTAACCCTCTACCCGCCACTCGAACACGGTCCGCTGCCCACCTGGGTGGCCGTGGGCGGCAGCCCGGAATCGGTGGTGCGCGCCGCCCATTACAAACTCCCGCTCATGCTCGCGATTATTGGTGGCCCCACCTCGCGTTTTGTTCCGTTCACGGATCTGTACCGGCGCGCCTGGGAGCAGTTCGGGAACGACGGCGCAGCTGAGGTCGGCTACCACTCGTACGGCTACGTTGCTCGCACCGACGAGGAAGCCGTGGCTGACTTCTTCGACTACTACGTGGAAACGAATTCCCGCATCGGGCGGGAACGCGGTTGGCGCCCGCCTTCGCGGGAGGCGTATCTCTACGAGGTGAAGAACGGGGCGCTGGCGGTGGGTTCACCGGAAACCGTGGCCCGCAAAATCGCCACCGGCATGCGCGAGCTAGGTGCCACTCGCTACGACCTCAAGGTCTCCTATGGCTCGCAGCCTCACGAACAGAATCTTTCCTCCATCGAGCTTTTCGGCACCGAAGTCATCCCGCGGGTCAAGGAGCTGCTGGCCGGAGAATAGCTGGGCCGCGGAGTAGCTGGCTCGCAGCATCCGCGAATATAAGGCAGATATAAACCAGCGCGGCCCGGGCATATAACAGCCCGGGCCGCGCTCGCTACTGCTGTGTTAGTTTTACTTCTCCGCGATATCTTCGACGATATCCTTGGCCTGGTCAGCCGCGTGCTGCGCGGCTTCCTTGGCCTTATCGGCTACCTCTTCAGCCGCATCCTTGGCTTCGTGTGCGCCTTCCTTGACGGCATCTTCAGCCCGGGAGCCAGCACGCTTGGCTTTATCCGCTACGTCGCCAGCTGCGCTTGCGGCGTCGTTCACAACCTCTTCCGCAGCTTCCGCAACCTCCTCAGCACCGGCCTTCACGGAATCCTCCACATCTTCCGCGGGATCCTTCACGCCGTCCACATCTTCCCAGTAGGCCTCCGCCCAGGGATCCTCCGTGGGCTGGGAGCGCTTCCACAGGTAGTAGACCGCAACCCCAAGGCCGCCGACCAGCGCGATGGTGCCGAAAACTCGGCCCTTCCCGCGGGACTTCTTCACCGGTTCGGGAGTTTGAATCTCACGCGAGGCCACCCGCGCGATCTTCTGGCCGCGTTCGGCCACCGTACCCTCCCCCTTGGCGGCCTCGGCGGCGGCGTGCAGGGCACGCTGGGCGCGCGGGAGGTAATCATTGCGCACGTTCTCCACGAACTCCGAAGCGTTATCGCGGGCCTGCTCCACGTAGGGCTTGGCCTTCTCCGCAAGATCGTTGCCCACGGCCTTCGCCTGTTCCACGTACGGCTTCGCCTTTTCGGCCAGCTCCTGGGCGCGTGGTGCCGCCCATTCGTAACCTTGATTGGCGTAATCGCTCAGGCGTTCACCGGCCTGCTTCGCGTAATCCTGGAAATCGGACGCGGCGCTCTTTGCCTTGTGCTCCCACTTCTTCTGATTCCGCTTCCCCTTGAGCTGGGCTTTCTTTGCGGTGCGTTCGGCCTGGCTGCGCAGGTCATCGATTTTCGCCATAATGGCGTCAACCTCCCGCTGCGCTTTCTTGGCACGCTTGTCCGCGCGGCTTCGTCCACAAGCCATCGTTGACCTCCTACCGTTGAACCACAGAATTCTCCTGCGATTGAGTACCCCTCTATTGTTTCACTTTTCACCCCCCATTTGTCACGTGAATCACGTTTGCTTTTCGCGTGGCATAAAACCATGAGGTGTGCGAGACTTGAGCGCATGGAAGCAATTTTTCACACAAGCGAAGGCGATATTCGCGTCGAACTCTTCCCGAACGAAGCGCCCGAAACGGTCGCTAATTTCACCGGACTAGCTCGCGGTGAACGCGAATGGACCAATCCCGCCACCGGTCAGGCTTCGACCGATCCGCTGTACAACGGAACGATCTTCCACCGCGTGATCTCCGGTTTCATGATTCAGGGCGGGGATCCGCTCGGTAACGGCACCGGTGGTCCCGGTTATACGTTCGACGACGAAATCGCCCCCGGCCTCAACTTTGATGCCCCCTACGTGCTGGCCATGGCCAATGCCGGAACCCGCTTCGGCAAGGGCACCAACGGTTCGCAGTTCTTCATCACCGTGGCACCCACCCCGTGGCTGCTCGGCAAGCACACCATCTTCGGGAAGGTTGCCGATGAGGAATCCACCAAGGTTGTGGATAAGATCGCCGCGGTGCCCACCGGCGGAAATGATCGCCCGCTCAATGACGTGGTGATTTCCTCCGTCGAGATTATTGACTAAGCAATACGCAAAATTCCGCATACGTGATGAGCGGGGTGGTACCCAGGTACCGCCCCGCTTTTGTGTGCTCTGCCGGCGGCGATGCTCGCCGCGCGCCAGAACACTCACTCAACACTCATCCCAACACTCAACTCAACACTCACATACATGAGTGTTGAGTTGAGTGTTAAGTTGAGAGCTCGTAGGATGGCGCTATGCGCATCCCCACAACAAGCGAGGAAACGGGCCGTCTTATTGAGGGTTTTCGCCAGCAAGGGCGCGATTCTCAGCACATCGAAGTGAAAGCGGCCGCCCACGGCTTGCCCAAAAGTATCGTGGAGACTATCTCGGCATTCAGCAACGGTTCGGGTGGCTTGATTGTTCTTGGCCTCGATGAGGCCCGCGGCTTCACGCCGGTTCCTAAGTTCCCGGCAGCGCGGATTTACGATGCGCTCGCGGGGGTGTGCAGCGATAGCCTCACGCCACCGGTCCGCGCGGATATCGCCATGGTTCCCTATGGAGACACCACTGATGGAGAAACCACGCTGGTCATGGCCGCGATCCCGCCGCTCCAGCCGCGCGATAAACCCTGCTATGTCACCACCCGCAATGTGTACGGCGGATCCTATATCCGCACCGGCGATGGGGACCGCAAACTTTCCGCCTACGAAATTGATCGCCTCCTGGAAAACAAAACACAACCGCATTGGGATACCGACCTGGTGGAGGAAGCCAGCCTCGATTCCCTAGACCCAGACCTCCTCCACGCGGTCCTAGAACGCGAACGCCTCAACCACCCGCGCATTTTCGGGAAACTTCCGGATGAAACCGCGATGGAGCAGCTACGTATTATCGGAACTGGCCCGGATGGGCAGCGCCATCCCACCCTGGCTGGTCTGCTCTGCTTAGGTACGTATCCCCAGGAGTTCTTCCCTCGCCTCACGGTTACCTACGCGGTTTACCCGGGATCAACCAAAGCTTCTTCGCTTTCCGGGCAGCGGCATCTGGACTCGGGGACGCTGGCGGGTCCCATTCCCGCCCTGGTGGCCGACGGTGTCGGCGTCGTCGCAAAAAATATGCGGGTGGGTGGCGTGGTGCGCGGTGCTTTCCGGCATGACCTGGTGGATTATCCGCTCGTTGCGGTGCGCGAGGCGCTCACGAATGCGCTTATGCATCGCGATTATTCTCCGGTGGCGCGCGGCACCCAGGTGCAGTTGAACCTTTACGCGGATCGTTTGGAAGTGATCAATCCAGGCGGGCTGTTCGGCACGGTCACCATTGATTCCCTGGGCACAACCGGGCTGTCTTCCACGCGCAACCAATTCCTGGCGCGGCTGCTGGAATCCACGCCTTTCGAAGAGGGCGGTTTTGTGGCGGAAAACCGAGGGAGCGGCTACCAGGAAATTATGACTCAGCTGGAGCGGGAAATGCTTCCGCCAGCGCGGCCCGTCGACCGGTTGGATAGTTTCAGCCTCACCTTCGAGCGCCGCCGCATGACCCCCGCGGAGCAGGGTGCCGCGGCGGGAACGTCCTCGCGTGAGCGTGTTCTTGAATATCTGCGCACCCACGCCAGTGCTACCAGCCGCGAACTCGCGGGCGCTGCCGGGATTAGCCTGGGCGGCACCCGGGCTGTGCTCAATACCCTGGTCACTGAGGGGCAGGTGCAGCGCACTGAGCCTAAGACAAGTCCGAAGCAGCGTTACCGCCTCGCTCAACCTGGCATTTAGGTGCACTCGCGGCTCGGCGTGCGGGAACACTCACTCAACACTCATCCCAACACTCAACTTAACACTCACATACATGAGTGTTGAGTTGAGTGTTAAGTTGAGAGCTTGCGGGCTACACCCGGTTCCGCATCTATCCGGTTCCGCATCTATCCGGTGCCGCGCCTGTCCGGTACCGTCCACCCGGTCACACCCCCGCGCCGTCCGGTACGCTTGATTCAGAGTTGTCGAGCGGGATGACCGCGCAGAGAGGCCGAAAGTGCACAACGTTCCCAAGAAGCGCCGTCTTCAGATCCGCAAACCCGTCCCCTATGTCACCATCACGTTGATCGTGGTGAATGTGGCGGTTTTGCTGGCCCAATGGCTCGACGCCCGCGTGGGGCAAGTCCTCATTTTCGCCCCCGGCATCGCCCACGAAGAGCCCTACCGCTTCATCTCCTCCACGTTCATGCACGCCGGCTTCACGCATCTGCTTTTCAATATGTATGCGCTGTGGCTGATCGGTTCGGTGCTTGAGCGCATGATCGGCTGGTGGCGTTTCCTGGGGTTGTACCTGCTCAGCGCGGTGGCCGGCAACGTCATGGTCCTCTACACCGTCTCCACCGACATCGACTACTACACCGGCACCGTCGGCGCATCCGGCGCCGTCTTCGGCATTTTCGCGGCGATGTTCGTGGTGCTGCGGCGTTTCGGCGGCAGCTTCACCCAAATGGCGGTGGTCATCGCCATCAACCTCGCGATCAGTTTCCTGCCCGGCACCAATATTTCGTGGCAGTCCCACGTGGGCGGGCTCCTCATGGGCGCGCTGCTCATGGCCGTGATTTCGCGCCGGCGCCGCGTTTCCCGCGCGCTCACCGCCCGCGATATTGCAGTGTTGCTGCTCGGCGCGGCATTCCTGGTGGCCGCGATTTTCTTCGGGTACCGGTAGGGGAGCGTCAAGCTGCGCCGTCGTTCTTTCTTTGTACGACGACGCCGCCACCTCGCAATCCGCACCCAAATAACATCGATGTAATTATCCACAGGGTTATCCCCGGCTGGGGATAACAGACCCCTGAGCTGGGTGTGTATTCCGGGTTGCACCGGCTGTCCCCGGCGACTTCGCGACAGTGCGCAGGGTCACTTATTTTTCAACGTATGTGCCTATATTCTGAAAATTACCTGGGAGCATAGCGCTGATCGAAGGAGACACATATGCGCACAACAGCACTCATGTTGGCGGGAACGCTTCTCGCCCCGCTGGCAGTCCACGCTCTGCCGGCCACCACCCCGAACGAGCCGGCCCGGTTGGTCTGCAATGCGGGGAAAATGTCACCGGACCAGCTGCGAGCTTGCCTGGCGAAAGCTATTAAAGATCGCGATGCTATCGCTGCCGAACTGGAAGCCAAGGGAATTGACGTGGCAGAAGCGCGCGAGCTCGCGCAGGAATGGGCCAGGGCTGATATGGGGCGTAGTACCTGGGAAGCGCGCTATAACAACGAAAAGCATTACGTCGATAACTTTGATGAGATCAAGAAGAAATACGATGATGCCGTTGCCAAACTGGCGGCAGCGCAGCGTGCATTTGACCAGGCCCAGGCAAAATACGATGCAGCTACCCAGCCCGATCCGGCGGCCGTGGCCGCGGCGCAGCGCCAGATGGATAGCGCGAATGCCGCCCTTGAAGCATCCAAGCGGGAAGCTCAGGCCCGCTGGAATCGTGGATCGCTCGGATTTTTCGAGGCCATGGGCGATACGGTGGCTGTTGAGGCTTTCTCTCAAACGAGCACCATCAACGATGTCCCGATTCCGCAATACACCAAGCTCGGGCAACCCGGGGATGCGACGAATCTTGATCTCATGCGCGAATCGATTCACCGAGTGGATAAGCTCAATGAGCTGCGGGCGCGCCACGGGCTCGCCCCGCTCAAGATTTCCTCCGGGCTTATGGCTCATGCCCAGCTTAACGCCAATGTGAATGTGCACGGCGGCTTCTTCGATCACGTGGGGGGCTTCAATTACGGCGAGAATATCGCTGCCATGCCCAGCCGCAGTGGGGATCCCTTCACCTTGTGGTATGACAAGGAAAAGGCTGAGTATGACCGAGGCGTGCGCGGCCCGAGTGTGGGGCATTACGTCAATATTATTGATCCGGGCTATGTGACCACCGGCTTCGCCATTGCGGATCCCGATCAATTGCCCTATTACTTCTTCGGGAACACCTTCGCGAGCAAGGGCATGATTGGCGATCAGTTCCTGCCCGGATACACCACCGCGGAGTACCTGGCTCGCCTGGACAGATACATCAGTAGCGCTCGCGAAAATATGACCCACGGGACCCCTGAAGCCCGCCGCGCGGTGGTGGAAGCGCAGGATGCTTTCCAGCGCGCGAACGCCGGCAAGGAAGATCCGGCCGCGCGCGAAAAACTCGACAAGGCCCGGGAAGCCCTGAAGAGTGCTCGCAGCGTTCACTTCGTTGCCAAGCACTCCTACGATGAAGCACTCAAGGCGCAAAAGACCTTCCCGGAAACCAAGAAGGCATGGGAAAAGGCCGTGGCGCGTTTCAAGGATGTTGATGCCAAGATGGCCGAAGCTGGCGATCTCATCGCTAAGCTCGCGAAGGCCGAAGCCGAGGTGCTGCGCGCCCAGGAGCGGGTGAACCAGATCGATACCCCGGTGCGTCCGGCCGATACCGGCAACGTCTTCTACGTATCGAATGACTGGACATCCACGCAGGCATCCTCGGTGTTCTCCTACGGCCGGGCGCGCGATGAGGTGCTCGTCGGGGATTGGAACGGGGATGGCACGGATACTTTCGCGGTGCGCCGCGGAAACATGATCTACGTGAAGAACTCCGTGGACGGCGGCGCCGCTGATATTGCCTTCAGCTACGGGCGCGTGGGCGATGAGATCCTCGTGGGTGATTTCGATGGCGATGGCCGCGATACCTTCGCGGTACGGCGCGGTAATACCTTCTACGTCCTCAATTCCCTCCACAGCGGGAACGCGGACCAGGTCATTAACTACGGCCGCTACGGGGACACCGTGTACGCCGGTGATTTCAACGGCGACGGTGTCGACACCTTCGCGGTGCGCCGCGGGAGCACCTACTTCGTGAAGAACCACATTTCCTCGGGAATCGCGGATCATGTATTCGCCTACGGGCGCGCCGGTGATGCCACCATCCTGGGTGATTTCGACGGCGATGGCCGCGATACCTTCGCGGTGCGCCGCGGCAACACCATCTACGTCAAGAACTCGCTGGGTGCCGGGAACGCCGATTCCGTTCTCAGCTACGGGCGCGTGAGTGACGAACTGTACGTGGGTGATTGGGACGGTAACGGAACCGATACCCCGGCGGTGCGGCGCTAAGCACGAACGCGCGGCGCTAAGTTCGCCCGCTAACCAGGCGTAATGCGCCAACTAACGCGAACATAAACAATATGGGGGCGGCCCGCCACATGGCGCGGCCGCCCCCATATTTGTCAGCAGTACTAGCGGTACTCCTAGATCGCCTCACCCAGGCTGGTGCCGACGGCGCGCGCCGCGGCAACCCAGGGATGATCCACCGGGACCAGCTTGTCTTTCCCGGCCACGTCCTCCAGCGGCACCGGCACGGCCTGCCCGTTCTGGGAGGCAATCATCACGCCGGATTTCCCGTGCGCTACCACATCGGCAGCCGCGCTCCCGAGCACGGTTCCCAACAGCCGATCCGCGGCGTCGGGAATTCCTCCACGTTGCACGTAGCCGAGGATGGTCACGCGTGCTTCCAGGCCGGTGGCCTCCTCCAGCTGCTGCGCCACCAGGAAAGTAGATTCCCGCTCGTTTTCCTCAATGGAACGCCGGTGGCTCTTCGCTGCCTCCTTCGCCTCCGGGGTCGGGGCGTGGCGCACCAGATCATTAGCGGCAGCCAGCTGCGCTGCCACCGGAATGGAATGTGCACCTTCGGCCACGGCGACCACGGAGAAAGGCCGCCCGTTTTCCGCCCGCCGCCGGATCGACGCCGCACACGACTCAATCGAATACGGAATCTCCGGGATAAGAATAATATCGGCACCCCCGGCAATCCCGGCGCCCAGCGTCAGCCACCCGGCGCGATGCCCCATGAGCTCCACCACGATAATGCGGTGATGGGAATGTGCGGTGGAATGGAGCCGGTCGATAGCATCGGTGGCGATGGACAGCGCCGTCGAAAAACCGAAGCTGGTGTCCGTGTGCATGATGTCGTTATCGATGGTCTTAGGCAGGTGGATGACAGGCAGCCCCGCCTGCGCCAACCGGTTCGCGTTCTTCGCGGTTCCGCCTCCGCCGATGCACACCAGCGCATCGATGTGCTCATCTTCAAGGTTCTGGGCGATCTGCGGGATCATATCCACGTACCCGCCGTTACCGTCCGGGAACTTATGGACCTTATCGCGCGAAGTCCCAAGCATGGTGCCGCCCTGCGTCAAAATCCCGGCCAAGGAATCCGAATCCAGCGGCATATAGCGGTTATTGACGAGCCCGGTAATACCGTTGCGGTACCCCACGAGCTCCATGCCGTATTTGCCCATCGCGGCTTTTCCGAAACCGCGGATGGCGGCATTGAGCCCGGGGGCATCCCCGCCGGCAGTGAGGATACCGACCCGCTTCACTGCTTTCCCCATCGGCTACTTCCACCCCATTGTCATGAGGAATCCGACGATCATAAAGCCGAATCCGAGGAACAGATTGCCGTTATTCCACCCCGGAATGGGGAAGCGGCCACCCGTCACGTAAGCGAGTACCACCACGATAAGCCCGATAATCATGAGCGTGCACATCACCGGCGCCCACCAGCTCGGCGAGCGGCGATCCTTCTGCGCGACCTTACGAGAGCGCTTCGCCGCTTCCTTTTCCCGGCTGGCCTGCGCCTCAATATCGCGTTTGGTGCCGGGGCGGCGCACGTCCTTCGCCGAGGGAGCAGCGCTCTTGCGCGACTTCCGAGCCGGGGCAGCGTTGCCGGCGGCTTCCGAAAGTTCGGGTTCGTCGTACTGTTGATCTGTCATGTTCTACCTTCCGCGGTTCCTTCCGCCCCTAAGCCTAACGAAGTAACGCGCTCGGTGGCGCGCCGCATCGCCCGATTCCTCTGGTATTTTTTCACAAAAGCCGGCGCGGGGCCATGTGCGCGGCCGCCGGCGGGTAGCGCGCGGGCGCAGGGGCGGCGTCGTCGTAAAAAATGAGGGGAGTTATCTCACCGCATTTTTCGAGCCGGAACCACTATTCTGTTTCTAGTACGAATCCGGTGGCAGTGGAAGGTGAGACTATGCGCGAACAGCAGCCCGAACGGGGGCACCGCTCCGGAAGGCGTGCGGCGGAAGGGAACGCCGCTCGCGCGCCGCGGCACGAAGCTGTGGGGCGGTACCGCCCGGCTACCGCCGGTGCAGGTACGTCCGGTGCAGGTACGACGGCGCAGCTTCCCGCCCAGGCCGCCGCCACCGCCCTCACCGCAACCCGGTCGGCCGCATCCGCTCAGCGCCGCGGTGGCATCCTCAACGCGATTATTGGTGTGATCGGAGAGCTGCTTATTACCGCGGGCATCGTGGTGGGCCTCTTCATCGTGTGGCAGGTGTACTGGACTGACCTGGGCGCGAATCGCGATCAGGCCCAGCAGATTGAGACTGTCAATAAGCAATGGGGCGATCCGCGGGGGGCCACTAAGGTAGGGACCCCGCGCACGGATGCTCCGCCGGCCGCGGATCACGTGAATCGTACGGGTGACCTGGAAGGCATTATTTACATCCCGCGTTTCGGTGCCGACTGGCGCTACACCGTCAAATACGGCGTGGACCTGGAAGCCGTGGTGGATACCGGGAGTTTCGGGCATTACCCGGATACCCAGTACGTGGGTGAGGTCGGCAATTACGCGATCACCGCGCACCGCCAAACCTACGGCGCGGCCATGCGCGATGTGCCCGAGCTCCAGCCCGGCGACCCTATCATCGTACAAACCAAGAACGCCTACTACGTGTACAAGGTGGGCGAACACGAAGTGGTGCCGCCCACACAGGTGGGCGTACTGGCCCCGGTGCCGAATAAGCCGGAGGAGGCACCCACCCAGCGTATCCTCACCATCACCACCTGCCATCCGCCCTTTGTGTCCAGCGATCGCTGGATCACCTACGCCACCCTCGATCATTGGGTCGACGCCGCCGAGGGCGCCCCGGCGGAGCTGGTGAAGTAGGCGGCCGGTGCGGTGCGGGGCTGGCGCGGGTGTTGCGCTCGAGCGCAACCCGGGCGTGAACGTTCCTGTCACCGGCCGCGCGAAGTCCCGCGGGCCTGGTCCGCGTGACATCGGTCCACGAACACCTACAAACCGGACTGCTCCCGGTACTAACAGACAGACATGAAGAAGAAACGGAGCACGTAATGTACGGATTTATTTGGCGGCATCTGCCCGGCCCGACGTGGCTGAAGGTCATCGAGGCCCTCATCATCATCGCCGCGATTGTTTTCGCGCTATTCGAGTGGGTTTTCCCCTGGGTGAATACCGTATTCCGCCCGCAGGACACCACCATCAGCCAGTAGCCCGCCCCTGGAAACAAAGTGGTACTGGAGCTACATCCAACGGCCGGTTTTCTGTTCTGGAGTACCACTTTGTTCGGCAATAGTTACATCTACCTCGGGCGCCTCACCAGCACCTGGGGAGGGGCCGTGTTTTTCCTAGGTGTACTTCGCATGTGCGACATCCGCAGTACACCCCGGAAAAACACCCCGCCCCCGGCGGCCGCGGGGCAGCGATGCTCCAGCGGGGCGCAAACCGTGCATTCTGAACCGTATAGGCCACAAAATGTACGTCCCTGACAATAAAACAGGGAAAAACTGTCACCCACGTACACTTTGTTGGCCTGCGCAATGCCTACTTCTTCCCCCAGGGGTATACAAGCATAGACCGCTCCGGGCCGGGAGCGCACAAAAGCAACACCAGTGCATGATTCAGAAAAGTTAATGTAGCTGTGGTTGCTTTTTCGTGGGCTAGGCCGTTCGGAACCGCGCCGTGCCTGAGCTGGCGTCGAGCTAGGCCGTGCTGCCCGGAACCGGTAGCTAGTTACTTACCCGTTCCCCTGGCCGGTGGGTGCGGGATTGGGATGGGCACCGCCGCCCGAACCGCCGGAGCCTCCCGATCCGCCCGATCCGGAGCCGCCGGAACCTGAGCCGGCGGGCGGGGTGCTCGGGGTGGGAGTAGGTGCCGGGGCGATGCCCACGGTAATACGCATCTCGGTATCGCGCTGCACCACGGTGCCCGGAGCGATGCTCGCATCCACGACCTTGCCGACCTTCGCCGGGTCGCTGACTTCCTGCTCGCTTTGGCCCACAACCGTGAGGCGCGCATCGCGCAGCGCCGCCCGCGCCTCATCCACGCTCATGCCGCGCACATCCGGAACTGCCACATTGCCGCTGGCCACCTGCAGTTTCACGGTGCTGCCCGGCTTCACGCTTTCACCCACATTAGGGCTGGTGGACACCACCCGGTCGCGGTCCTCGCTCGGGTCATTGACCTGCTCCATACCGCCCACGGTCAGCCCCGCCGCGCGCAGTGCCTGGGAGGCTTGATCCGTGCTCATCCCCACCACATCGGGAACCTGCACGGCGGACGGACCGGAGGAGAAGTGCAAGGTCACCCGGCTGCCCACATCCACGGTGCTCCGCATCGCCGGATTGGAGGACACAACCAACCCCTTGTCCACGGTATCGCTGGCTACATCCGTACCGCGCACGAACTCCAGGCCCAAGCTAGTCAGCTGCTGGCTGGCCTGCACCTCGGTCCACCCCACCATATCGGGGATCGCCACCTGCGCCACCGCGGTTTCGGTGGGCTGCGGTTCGGCGGAGCCGCCCCGCCCGGATAGGAAGAACCAGCCCAGAATCCCCAGGGCAATAACAAGCAAAACCACCCCGCCCCAGATGAAGGGCGCACCGGACTTCTTCTTTACCGGCGGTTGTGCCCCGGTGGCCGTTGGGTCATAGCCCGGATAGCTCCCGGTGGGGTAGCTGCCCGTGGGGTAAGCCCCGGGGTAGGCGCCCGTCGGGTACCCACCCGGGTAGGTGGGCGCGCCGCCCGGCTGCGCCGTCGTACTAGAAATCGCCCCCGCACCGGCGCCGCCCGCAGGACCACCGGCGCTCCCGGCAGTCGCGGTGGGATAAGCAGTAGTGGAAGCGGGGCGCGTGTTAGCGGCCGAATATGCTTGAGTGGCAGCCGTCGCGGCATTGGCCCCCGCGCCGCCGCCAAGGCCCGCCGCACCGGCAACACCCGCCGCGCCGATACCGGCACCGGCAATCGCACCCGCCCCGTAAGCATTCCAAGAAGAAACCGCCGGGGCGTCCACGCCTTCCCCGCGCGCCGCTGCCAGCAGGTCCGCGCGGAATTCTGCGGCGTCCTGGTAGCGGTCCTCGCGGCTCTTCGCCAGGGATTTCATGACCACGCGGTCAATAGCATCCGGAATATCGGAAGCGATCTGGGAAGCCGGCTTCGGGGTTTCGGAAACATGCTGGTAGGCCACCGCCACCGCGCTATCGCCCACGAAAGGCGGGCGCCCGGTGAGAAGCTCGTAGAGCACGCAGCCGGTGGAATACAGGTCGGAGCGCGCATCCACCACTTCCCCGCGCGCCTGTTCGGGGGAGAGATACTGTGCGGTGCCCACCACGGAATTGGTCTGCGTCATCGTGGCAGCGGAATCGGCAATGGCGCGGGCGATCCCGAAGTCCATGACCTTCACCTTGCCGCCGGTGGTGAGCATAATATTGCCCGGCTTGATATCGCGGTGAATGATGCCCTCATGATGGGAGTATTCCAGCGCGGAGAGCACCCCCACCACAATCTGCACGGCCTCCCCGATGGGTACCGGGTCCCCGCCGTGCAGCAGGGAAGCCACGGTGCGGCCCTTGACGTACTCCATGACGATATAGGGCAGCGCCAGCTCGGTACCGCCCGTAGAGGTCACGGTTTCCTCACCGGTGTCATACACGGACACGATGGAGGGGTGATTGAGCGCGGCCGCTGATTGCGCTTCACGCCGGAAACGGGCCAGGAAGGTGGCATCCTGCGCCAGGTCGGTGCGCAGGATCTTAATCGCTACCGTGCGTGAGAGGCGGGTGTCGTAGCCGAGATGTACCTCGGCCATACCGCCTCGACCGATGATCTCGCCCACCTGGTAGCGGTTGCCGAGTACGCGGGGGATATCATTCACGTCGCGTCACCTTTCTGCTGAGCATCTGCTTAGTTCACCTTAGCTTCAAGTACTGTGCGGGCAAGGGGGGCGGCAACGGAGCCACCGTCGCCATCCCACACGGCATTGCCCGAATTTTCGACCACAACGGCCACGGTATAGGCCGTGTCCCCGATGGTCGCATTCCCCACGAACCACGCGTGCGGGGGGATATCGTTCGTGATTTCCGCGGTCCCGGTTTTCCCGGAGGTTTCAATGCCGGGGAGGGTGAAAAGATACCCGGTGCCGTGCTTGACCTCATTGACCATCATCTGGTGCATATAGCTCGCGGTTTGCTGGCTCATCGCCCGCGACAGCACTTCCGGTTCGCTTTCGCTCACGGGTTCGAGATCCGCGGTGAGGGTGCGGCGCACCAGATTCGGTTTCATGACGACGCCGTCATTAGCTATCGCCGCCCCGACCATCGCCATCTGCATTGGGGTGACCCGAATATCGCGTTGGCCGATGGAATCCATGGCGAGCGCGGCGGCATCTTCCGGCGCGGGGAAGCGCGACGCGGATACCGGCAGCGGGGTGGCCAGCTCGCTATTGAATCCGAATTTTTCGGCCTGCGCGACCATTTTTTCCGGGCCCACCGCGATCCCGCCAATCGCGAACGGCGTATTGCACGATTGCGCGAAAGCTTCGGTGAGCGTGACTTTCCCGGAGCCGTCCCCGCAGGCGGCCTGCCCCGGATTCCACATATCGTGGGTGGTTCCCGGCGGCACGAAGGTGCGGGGGGCCTCCACCGGCGAATCGGGGGTGAGCCCGAGGTTCTCAATCATCGCGGTGGCGGTGAGCAGCTTGAAGGAGGAGCCGGGCGCGTACTGGTCCCCTCCGGTAGCCCGGTCGATCAGCGGCTTGGTGGGATCGGTTTCGAGGGCCTGATAGTTTTCGCGCGCGGCCGCGGTATCGTGCGTGGCCACCCCGTTCGGATCGAATCCGGGGGTGGAGACCTGCGCCAGAATATCTCCGGTGCGGGAATTAAGTACGACGACGGCGCCGCGCTGGTTACCCAGCGCGGCGGCTGCGGCCTCCTGGAGCTGGGGATCGATAGTGAGCTCAACGCCCCCGCCCTGGGGTTGGGAACCGGTGATGAGTTCTTCGATACGTTGACCGGCCAGGGAGGAATCCGAGCCGCCCAGGACCGGGTTCATGGCGCGTTCCAGGCCCGTCATCGAGTTATGGGCGATGGAGTAGTAGCCGGTGAGGTTCGAGTAGATCTCCGGGCGCTCGTAAACACGCAGGTAATTGTAGGCATCGTCGATGGGTTGGGAGGAGACGATGGAGTCCCCGGCCACGATAATGGGACCGCGCTGGGTGCCGTATTCGCGGTAGAGCGTACGCACATTCCACGCGTTGGCATTCAGGCTGGCGGCCTGGAAGAACTGGATCGCGGTGGTGGAGCCGGCCAAACCTAAAAACATGACCGCGAGGACCGCGACGAGCTGGCGGATAGGGCGATTCACGGGCGCACCACCTCCGTGCGGGCGCCGCCGGGCGTTGAGTTCCGGGAGTCCCCGCTGGGCGAGTTAGCTGTGCCAGCCGAACGCACGCCGCCGGCCGGCCTTCCCGCGCCGCGCGGGGCGCGGCGCGCGTCGTCGTCGCCCTCACTATCGCCCTCATCGGCGCTCCCACGCAGGACCGCGAGTTCGTCGGTGGTGGGCAGCGGGCGCGCTTCTTCGGGGCGGCGCGCGGTGTGTGACATGCGGATGAGCAGCGCGATAATAATCCAGTTGGTGAGCAGCGCCGAGCCGCCGTGCGCGAGGAAGGGCAGGGCCAGGCCGGTCAGCGGGATAATGCGCGTCACCCCGCCGATAACGATGAAGCATTGCAGCCCGAGTACGAAGGACAGCCCGGAAGCGAGGAGTTTACCGAAGCCGTCGCGTGATTCCAGGGCGACCCGCATGCCGCGGCTGATGAGAAGCAGGTAGATACACAGGATCGCGCCCACGCCCACCAGGCCGAGTTCCTCGGCGAAAGAGGCGTAAATGAAATCGGAATGTGCCGCGTACACCAGGTTCGGGTAGCCGCGCCCGAGCCCCGCGCCGAAGAGCCCGCCGGAGGCCATGCCGAAGAGACCCTGAACCACCTGGTAGGAGCCGCCGACGGCGTCGTACAGTTCCGGGTCGAAGGGGTCGAGCCAGATGGCGAAACGTGCCTGCACGTGGGAAACCGTTGTCGAAATAAACCACACGCCGCCCACGGTGAGGAGCGCGCCGATGGCCAGCCAGGAAACCTGCTCGGTGGCGACCCACAGCATCGCCACGAAGAGCCCAAAGAACAGCAGCGCGGTACCGAAATCGCGTTCAAAAACGAGCACGCTCATGCATAGCGCCCAGGCGATAAGAAGCGGGAGAATATGGCGGGCTTTAGGTAGGCGAATACCCAGGATTTTCGGGCCGGCGAGCGCCAGGTTATCGCGCTCGGTTACGAGGTAGGCCGCGAAAAACACCGCGAAACAGATTTTCGCGACCTCCGCCGGCTGGAAGGACATCCCGCCCACCCCGATCCACAGACGCGAGCCGTTGAGGGTGCGGCCCAGCGGGCTGAGCGGGAGCAGGAGCAGCACCACCCCGGCGATGAGCGAGGTCCACATGTAATTTTGCAGCACCCGGTAATTACGCATCGCAAGGATGGTGATGGCGAAGAACACCAGCGCCCCGGCGGTGAGGATGAGCTGGCTGCGGGCGTGGTCGGTATCTGCCGCGGCATCCACCCGGTAGATCATGGCCAGGCCCAGCCCGTTGAGGGCGATCGCGCAGGGGAAAAGCACCGGGTCCGCGTAGGGGCACAGTGCGCGAATAAGCAGGTGGCAGGCAAAAACCAGGGCGGCGCCGGCGCCCACCACCAGCGCGAAGCTGGGCGGCAACCCGGTAGTATCCGCGCCGGTATTATCCAGCCCGGTCCACACCAGGTAATAGGCACCCACCCCGATGGCTCCGGCCAGGAGCAGCAGGGTAATTTCCGGCCAGCGGCCGCGGCGCGTGCGCGGGGGAACCACCGTGCTCATCGGTTCTCTCCCGGGTTCGCGGGTGCGGCCGATTCCGGTGCGGGTGCGGCCGGCGCGTTGGGCGCGGGGCTTGAGTTCGCGGGTGGCGCGGGCGTTGCCGATGCACCGGGCGTAGCGGGCGCGGGCGCTGGCGTAGGTTCGTTGTTCTGTGCTTTTTGCTCACGCAGGGCGGCGACGACGGCGCGCGCTTCGCGCAGCGAAGCGCGCGTGATGGGCGTGGCCAGCCGATCTTGGGCCACCGGGGTGAGATCGCGGACCTGGAGATCAGTGGCTTCCGCCGCGTGGGAGAACTCCAGTGGGCCGAGGCGCTGCGGGATTCCCCGGTAAATCGTAACGGTGCCATTGTTATTGGCCACGTAGTAGCGGCTCTGGGTCCAGCGGTACGCGCCAAATAGGCCGGCCACCGCCAGGGCCAAAACAGTCAGAATAACAGCCAGGCGTGCTCCCCAGCGTGCGCGAGGACTACCCTCGGCACCCGAACTCTCGCGGCCGGCACCCGACCCGCGGCCCACGCAGGATGCGCCGTCCACGCCGCCGGTAGCCCCACTCGCTGGGCTATTTTTTGCAGCTTTATTCTTGCGGCCAATGCGCGAAGCTGTGCCAGCGCCGGAATTGGTGTCGGTTCCTGAACAATTTTCTCCAGCCGGTGCCGCTGACCCGTTCGTGCCCGCGGCACCATCAGCCGCAGCCGCCGCCGCAGCTCCCGTGCCCGCAGTGCCGCAGCCAGCCCCGGCGTTCGCATTCCGCGTCAGCGTCGCCGCCTTGGCCGCGGCGGAATTTCCCCCGCGGGTGGGCCTCCGGTAATCGCGCGCCGCCGAACCGACCACAATAGGCTGGGAGGGCAGCGGGCTGGTAAGTGCGGCGTCGTCAATAACATCCGCAAGAATAACGGTGACGTTATCAGGGGCCCCGGCCGCCAGCGCTAGATCAATAAGGTGTTCGCCCAGCTGGTGCAGGTCCGGAATGGCGGACATGGCGTGCTCGATGGTGTCGTGCGCGACCACGCCGAACAGGCCGTCCGAGCATAGCAGCCAGCGGTCCCCCACCCGGGCTTCCCGCACGGATTCGTCCAGTTCTACTTCGCCGGGGGTATCCCCGAGCGCTCGCATAATCACATTGCGCTGGGGGTGGTGTTCGGCTTCCTCCGGGGTGAGCCGGCCGTGATCCACCAGGTACTGGACGAGGGTGTGGTCATGCGTCACCTGGCCGAGCTTGCCATCCCGCAAAAGGTACGCCCGCGAATCGCCGATATGAACCATCGCGAGCTTATTCGAAGCACGCAGCATAGCAATGCAGGTAGTGCCCATGCCCGCCATTTTCGGGTTCTCCGCCACGAGCGCGAGCATGTCATCATGCGCGGCCTCCACCGCGCGGCGCAACAGCGGCAGCAAATCATCGGCGGCGTGCACATCATCCACCGCCACCAAATGACCCACCGTCACCGATGAGGCGATATCCCCGGCGGCCGCCCCGCCCATCCCATCTGCCACCACGAGCAAATGAGGCGAGGCGTAGCCACCGTCCTGGTTATTGGAACGAACCAGGCCGACATCGGAAAACGCCGCGTAGCGTAGCTGAATACTCAAACTTGTAGCTCCATCGTGGTTTCCCCCACCTGAATAACAACGCCGGGGTCCAGCGCGGTCGAGCCGTTAATGCGGATCCCCCCTACCAGGGTACCGTTTGTTGAGCCCAGATCCTCCACCCAGCGCCGGCCCTCCGCCGCGTAAATACGGGCGTGATGCCCGGAGGCGTACGTGTCATCCAGGACGAGCGTGTTATCCGGGGCGCGCCCGATATAGACCGGTTGCGAGCTGAGTGGTACCGCGGTTCCCAGCAGCGGACCCCCGGTCACCACCAGGTAGACGGGCCGTTCGACCGGCGCGGCAGGCGGTGTGGGGGAGTCGTTTTCCGCGGGGGCGGGCGCGTGGATGCTGCGGCGTCGTGCCGAAAGAAGAGAAGAACGACGGCGCACGTCCGTTCCCAGCACATCACGGCGCACCGTCAGCACGACGGCGAAAATGAACAGCCACAGCAGCGCTAGAAAACCGAAGCGCAATAAAGTTATTGCGAGATTCATGAGGCGGACGCCGTTCCGGTCCAAAACATAATGTGGGTGCGGCCAATGGTGATGGTATTGCCGTCCACCAGGGTGGCCGCGCTAATGCGGTGGCCTTCCACGAAGGTGCCGTTCGTGGAGTTGAGATCCGTGGCGATCACGCCATTCGGGGTGACCTGGAGTTCGAGGTGGTGGCGGGAGATGCCAGAATCGTCCACGCTGATATCGCAATCGGAGCCGCGGCCGATAATCGCGGTGGTGCCGGTGAGGAGGTAGCGATCCCGCCCCACCTGGATGAGCGGGTTTTCCTCCGTGCCGGCGCTGCGAGTGGCCGGGGCGATGGCGCCGCGCTGCGTGGTTGTCCGGGTGCGTGCTGTTCCTTCGCGCAACTGGGGATCCTCCTCGAATGTGATCTCAATCGGGCCGACGAATAAATAGTCCTGTTCGGTGGCGTATTCCACGGCGGAACGGGAGAGTTCCTCGCGGAGGGCTTCCTGGCCCCAGGAATCCACCCGAGCCAGATCCGCCGGGGCGAGCGCAACGGTGAACACATTCGGGGCAACGGTGCGGTCGCGGGAAAGCTCCGCGGCATCGCGCGTCATGGCCTTTTTGATGTCGGTGAGGATTTCCACCGGCTTCAGCTCGGACTGGAAAACGCGGAACGCCCCGGCGACGGCGTTCTCCACTCCCTTTTCAAACTTCCCGAGGGCGCCCATGGCCCTGCCCCTTCCCTATTCCTGTTCGCTTCTGCAGCTCGTGTAGCTTATAGCGCTTCTGTAGCTTCAGCTTCTATAGGCGACTGTAATCGCCCGCGCCGGTGCGCCGCTACCTTCCGCGCCGTGAGCGGAGCGGGTGGTGGGGCGACGACGCCCAGCTGGCAGCGCGGCGCTGTGGCGCAGGTGCGTCCTCGCCGCGGCGTACTTCCCGCTGCCGCAACTCTGCGCGGCCGCCGGGACCACGAGCCCGAGCCCCAGCGCTGCGACGCGTCTCACGTAAATTCGCGCTGCAAAAACTTGGACTAAACGGGGATGAGACGATAAGCTCATACGTGCACTTGCTCAAGTGGCGGAATAGGCAGACGCGCACGGTTCAGGTCCGTGTGCCCGTGAGGGCGTGGGGGTTCAACTCCCCCCTTGAGCACCACAATTGATATGGGCGCCGCTGGCATTTCTCATAGCGGTTTGGCGACATCGTCCTAAATGGCATAACCCCCCAATTTTCCATTGCGCCGCGATGGCGTTGTGCCATATAGTTGCTGTCGGATAGTTCCTTTTCATCGGAACCTCCTTTCGATCAGGGACCCCGGCGCTCTCACCGCCGGGGTCTTTCATTTCGGCCTATAGGACACTTGGTGTTGGTTTTATCCGGACTTTTCGGCTTACTAGCAGGCTAAAGTCGGATTCAAACTCGGTTTGACTCGAGTTTTTGGATGGACAAAACATGTTGGTTTAACCCCGACTTTCCCGCATTCTGGCGCGGAAAAGCCCGGATTGAAGACCCGCTTTCCGCCCATTTTCCCGCTCAGCGCCCGCCCAAGCCTGCACGTACGCAAAGCGCGCCGTCGTCCGCGTACACAAGCGTTTGGCGCCCCTCCACGCCCGCCACATGCGGCAGGGTACGCGGGAGGGGCATCCGCCGCCGTTTGACCCGCAAAGCAACGGATTCGCACGCTTGACGGCGGACCCTGGCGAGGGCCAATCCGCGGTATGTACGAACGGGGCGGGGTGTCGGAAACTACGTAAACACGGGATCGGGCTCGGGTGAAGGCCTGCTCGGCGGGCTAAATCTAGGGAAACCTACGGAATCGTAACCAACACATTTTGTCCTATAAGCCCTCTCGGGGTCTTTGATTTCAACTCTGGACGGCAGTACCGCTCCCGAATCGTGCCTGGAAACAAAGTGTGCGTGCGAGCACCGTTTTCACCTGA
The DNA here is from genome assembly GCF_000411135.1 of Actinotignum schaalii FB123-CNA-2. Taxonomy (GTDB): domain Bacteria; phylum Actinomycetota; class Actinomycetes; order Actinomycetales; family Actinomycetaceae; genus Actinotignum; species Actinotignum schaalii_A. Next base: position 541,346 of record NZ_KE150262.1, read on the forward strand.
TTTCATGTTCCTCACGCACACTTTACGAGCCGCGAGGTTCGGGACGCACACTTTGCGGGGCCTGCTGGATTCTGGTACGCGCGCGGGCAATATCGCGAGCGCGTAGGCCGCCGAACCTGGTATGTGTTTTCCGGGATGTACTGCCGATGTCGTACATACGAGGTACAGCTCTGACAACACATGCCTCCTCCCCAGGTGCTGGTGTGAATTCTGAGGTTCGAGTTATGGGGGATCATAGGGCACCCGGCTTATGGCTCGCTCGACTCGCGAAACGCTTGGCTTATCTGGCGCTCGGTATGCGGAACGCTCCGCTTCCGGGCATGCTGCTACCGACCGGGGCTGCGCTCGGCGCCCGGAATTTCTGTGCTACGATTCCACCCATGGGCATTCAACTATTCCTGTAGATCGGCGTGGCGCCTCGCGTTGAAGCGCGGCAGTCACGCCAGGTCACGCACGCAACACTCACCGGTAGGTACATTGGCGCACTCGCGCTCACCCCTCGTACCCCCGCAATTTTTGCGTGCTCTGCTCCACCTCCACGGAATATTCGAACCACAGCATCTTGAGGAATCCCATGACCCAGCCATCGGCCGCGTCCACATCCGCTACGCGTTCCGCTTCCGCCACGCATCCAAAACCCACCCCGCATATTTCCCGCTTCGCCGCCTTCCGCCCGCGCTCGCTGCGCTTTTCTGAGGAACATATCCACGCCTACCCGAACCGGCCCCTCGCATTCCTCCTCGCCATCACCCGTGAAAATGCCGGGCTGATCGCGCTGACCACGCTGATCGCTTGCCTAACCTCGGTGGCCAGCGTGGCCCAAATTCACTTCGTCGGGAAAATGCTAGATTCCGGGCTGGAGCACGGTATCACCGCTGAGCTCCTCGCTCCGGCAGGGGCTTTCGTCGTCGCCACTCTTATCCTCGCGCTCACGCTCTGCACGGAAATCCCCGAAAATATGCTGTGGATGCGGGCAATGATCCATCCGCAGCGCACCCTCGCCGCCCGGCTTTTCCCGCGCCGCACCAATCTGGAGATGCAAACGGGCGACGTCGTCTCCGTGCTCAACTCGGATACCTATATGGTCGGTTCGATGCTCATTAATACGCCGGCCACGATTGCGTCGTTCCTCTCCTTCGGGCTGGTGGCGGTGCTCATGATGCGGATGAGCGTGCCCCTTGGCCTCGCGGTGATTATCGGCCTGCCGCTGGTTATGGCGGTTGTCTCCTGGATTTCCCGTATCATGGCCAAATGGCGTGAACCGTTGCGCGAAGAACAGGGCAAACTGACCACGCTGGCCACGGACGGCGTGGTCGGGCTGCGGGTGATGCGCGGCGTTGGCGGGGAAGATTACTACAATGCGCGCTACCGCGAACAATCGGAAGCGGTCAAAAAGGCCGGTTTCGACGCCGCCCCGTCGCGTGCCCTCATGTCCACCGTGACCAACGGCGGCCCGCTTATTTTCCAGGCGGTCATCGTGACGGTGGGCGTGAGTATGTTGCTCAGCGGGCACCTCACCGCCGGCGAACTCTTCGCGTTCGCCGGCTATTGCGCCATCCTCTCCATGCCCATCATCATGTTCGCGAGCTTCGCGGCAACTGCGGTGGCTGCCTGGGTGAGCGCCAAGAAAATTACCCGCGCGCTCGCGGCCGAACCGCTCCTGCCCGATACCGGCACCGTGATCCCGCCTGCCTGGCACGCGGTTTCGCTGTACGACGCCGCGGCGGAGCTGCACATCGAAGCCGGGCGCTTCACCGCCGTGGTGGGCGCGAACGTGGAGGAGGGCACCGCGATTGCGGCGCGGCTCGCGCGGATGAACGACGACGCCGATATCCGCCTGCGCTGGCCCGCTCCGACAGCTAACGGTGAGCCGGGCGAAGGGCCCGCCGCCGGCAAAGCGCCCACCCCGGGCGAAGCCCGCGCCGCGGATATTCCCTTGGACGAACTACGCGCCCATATCCGCTACTCGGGGCCGGTCGCCGATCTTTTCGCTGGCACTCTACGCGAAAACCTCCAGGGCGAGCACGCCCCGGAGGTGCCAGCCCGCACCCTCGCCCAGCTTTTCGAGGACTATTCGAGCGGACAGGCCGGCCACCAGCATGCCCCGGCGGATACCAGTGCCGATGATCGGCTCACCTGGGCGCTGGCCACGGCTCAGGCTCGTGATGCCGTGGATTCGCTAGGCGGCTTGGACGGCACCGTCACCGAGCGCGGCCGCAATGTTTCGGGTGGCCAGCGCCAACGCCTGGTGTTGACCCGGCTGCTGGCAAGCGACCCGGACATCGCCATCCTCGTGGACCCTACCTCCGCGGTGGATTCCCACACCGAGGCTCGTATCGCCGCGGCCCTATCCCAAGCCCGAAAAGGGCGCACCACCGTAGTCGTTTCGGCATCCCCGCTGGTGCTGGGGGTGGCTGACGTCGTCGTTCTTATTCGCGACGGCAAAGAAATCGCGCGCGGCACGCACGCGCACCTACTCGACCACCCGGACTACCGCCGCATCGTGGTGCGGGAAACCGGAGAAGAACCGCAACCCGGTGAAACCGGATCCGCGGCACGGCCCGCCGCCGCAAACCGCGCCGCCGCGAAAACCCCGCAACCCGGAGAGGAGCTGGCATGATCCTTCCCATCGCATCGCGCCGTTTTTCCGTGCGTGCCCTGGCGCGCATTGTCCGCGGGCGCCTGGGCGAATTCAGCCTGGTCGTCGGCCTGCAATTAGTGGCGGCCATCGCGGCGGTCATTTCACCCATCGTGATCGGCCGCGCCATCGATATCGCCGGCCACCCGGAAGCCGCGAGCCGCGCGGCCGGGCTCATCGCCCTCATGCTCGGGGCGGTCGCGGTCCATACGCTGTTCACCTTCCTCGCGGATCTGCGCGCGGAATACTTCGGCAACCGGGTCTTCGCCCAGCTGCGCGACGGCGTGGTGCACGGCATCACCCACCTGCCCCTTGACCTGGTGGAAAGCGCCGGCTCCGGCGATCTCCTCGGCCGCACCACGGACGATATCACCCGCGTGCAATTCTTCATCCAACGCGGAATTTCCAGTCTCGTGGTGCTGGTGACCACCGTGTGCGTTTCGCTGGGCGCGGCGCTCTTGGCGGCCCCGGCCCTCGGCTGGACGCTATTCCTCACGGCGCTGGTCACGGCGGTAGTGCGCTGGTTCCTGCGCCGCATCGTCCCGGTTTTCCAGTCCGGGAGCGCGGTGCGCGCGGCTTTCGCCGGCTCGGTTTCCGAAACCGTCACCCAAAAAACCACCGTCGACGCCCTCAACCTGGGGCGGGTGCGCCTCGGGCGCCTGGACACCTTCATCGAGGAACACGTGCGCGTGGAAACCTACGGCCCGGGGATTGTATGGCTGTTCCGCGCCGGCGTGGCGCTCACCGTGTGGCTGCCGGTCCTGGTCACGCCCCTGGTGGGCGCGCTGCTCATCCCGCGCGGCGCCGCGACCCTCGGCCAGGTCATCACGGTCACGATGCTCGCGATCCAGCTAGCCGGCCCGCTCGAAGAACTCGGCTGGTTCATCACCGAACTCCAGTATTCCCTGGTGTCCTTCGCCCGCATTTTCGGGGTGGATACGGTGCCGCCGGAGTCGCGCCCCGACGTACCGCGCGGAACCGATGTTGAATTGCGCGGGGTGCGTTTCCGTTACGGCCGCACCATTAACGACGACGCCCGGCCCAGCGAGCCACGCGCCTACGCGCTTAAGGGCGTGGATCTGGAGGTGCGCAGCGGGGAGCACCTGGCGATTGTGGGGCCGTCCGGGGCCGGGAAATCCACGCTGGCCCGGCTGATCGCCGGAATTAACCGCCCCGAATCGGGAACGGTGCGGATTGGTGGGGCGGATGCTTCCCGGATCCGGGAGGATCACCTGCATACCACGGTGTCGCTGGTGACGCAGGAGCACCACGTGTTCGTGGGAACGGTGGCCGATAATCTGCGCATGGCTCGCGCGGATGCCAGCGAGGAGGAAATGCGGGCCGCGCTCGCGGCGGTGGAACTGGATCTGCCTTTGGAGGAGCGCCTGGCGGGCGGGGCGCGCGAGCTGTCACCCGCGCAGGCCCAGCAATTGGCGCTGGCCCGCATTATTGTGCTGGACCCGCAGATCCTTATTTTGGACGAGGCCACCGCGATGCTGGATCCGAATGCGGCGCGTTCGGCGGAGCGCGCCCTGGCCCGGGTGCTGGAAGGGCGCACCGTTATTTCCATCGCGCACCGGTTGTATAGCGCGCATTCCGCGGACCGGGTGGCCGTGATGATCGACGGGCGGGTTGCCGAGCTGGGCAGCCACGATGAGCTGGTCGAACGCGGCGGGGAATACGCCCGGCTGTGGGAGATGTGGCAGGCGGTTGATGTGCCGGAGGTGTGAGGATGAAAGGGTGAGGCGCGAGTGCGCTCCGTGAGGTGATCAGCTCTAGTTTGTGCTTCGCGCCGCCGGGCCGGGGAGGTTACCGCTCGGAGCTGAGCCTATCTGCGCGGCTGAGGGCGTAGCGGGCTAGCGCCGTCGTCGTTCCAACCCAGAGAAGCGCGAACACGATATCCGCAGCCGCCGGTGCGCGCATCCACTGCACGTGATACGTGAGCGGGTTGCAGCGCGCGATGACCTGGAGGTACGCGGGCGCGGAGCTGAGCTCGTAGAACAGCGGGGCGGAGAGGACCACCGGCAGCGTGGTGAAGGTGGCGAGCATATCGCGCGCCGCGTAGCTGTTCAGCCCGTTACCCCGCCGCGTCTACCAGCGCTTTTTCGAGCTCAATCGTATTGGTGATTGCGGTGAGTGGCTGGTAGCCGGTGCTCGCGGTGCCGTTGATAATAATCGCGGGGGTGCCGCGCAACCCCAGGGTTTCTAGCCCCAAGGATTCTTGGGCGGCAATGAAGCTGGTGGTTTCCGCGCTGTCACGCGCGGCCCGGAAAGCTTCCACGTCCAAGCCCAGCTGGGTGGCGTAAGCGTCGAGGTTCTCGTTGGAGAACATCGACGGTGCTTTGTCAGGGTCGTGGCCGGCGGCAGCTGCGCCGTCGAAAAGAAGAGAAGAATACTCCCAGAACTTGCCCTGCAATCCGGCCGCGTGCGCGGCGGCGGCTGCGCGATCACTGGACACGGTGTCTTTGAAGATCGGCACCTGCACGTACGCGAGGTAAATATCGCCCTTTTTGGCCAGCTCCAGGAGCTGCGGTACGGATTCGGCGTGGAGTTTATTGCAGAAACTGCAAGCGTAATCGGAGTAGATCGTGACGTGCACGGGGGCCTTCGGGTCCCCGGCGGTTTGCCCGGAGGCAGTTTCCAGCTGCGGCAGGGCCTGGAGCTGGGTGCGAATCTCATCGGGCTGGGTGGGAATGTAATCCTGACCGGCAACCCAGCCACGCTCCGTGGCGAGCTGGGTGTAGCGCGTCTCAACGGGTCCGGGCGTGGTATTCGGGAGGGATCCAGGCCCGCCCTGGCCCGGAGAGTCTTGCCCCGCGCCGCCTGCACCGGGAGTGGCCGGCGCGGTAGCTGTTGTGGTGGGATGTGCGGCGCCGCCCCCGAAACGCCCGTTGGACGAACCGAGGGTCAGCAGCACCGCGAAAACTACCAGGGCAATAATCGCCAGCACGGTGATCATCACCCAGAATCCGCGGCTGCTGGGATGCTGTTCTTCTTCCCCAGCAGGCGCGGGAGGTGTGGAAGGCGGCCACGCCGGGCCGGCGCCGGTACCAGCGCCCGTGCCGGTAGCTGAGCCAGTACCGGTGCCTGTGCCAGTACCGCCGCCCGCGGCTGCACCGGCGTTCGGATCCGGGCCCACGCCCGCACCCGAACCCGCCGCTGCGGGCGTACCGTACTGACCCTGGAACCCAGATTGGCCGCGATCCACGGAGTCAGGAGTTCCCTGGCTCATTATTCCTCCACCCAGCGCTCAATCGTGCGCACGAAATGTTCCGCATCTTCATCAGCGAAGATATCAAAGACCACCAGATTCACATTCGAGCGCGGATTCTGGTGCAGCCATTGCGCCACGGTATCCAGCGCGATCCGCGTGGCTTCCGCGAAGGGGAAATGCGAATGGCCGGTGGCCAGCGAGCAGAAGGACACCGAAGTAATATCGCCCTTCTCCGAAGCCAGGTCGAGGCAGCGGGTGTAGCAGCTGGCCAGCGCCGCGCGATCCGCATCGGTGACCTCACCTTCCACCGTGGGCGGCAGGGTGTGGAGCACATAGCGCGCCGGCAGGCGATACCCGCGGGTGAGCACCGCTTCGCCCGGTTCCAGTTCGCGATCCGACATCGAGTACAGCGTGGCGCAGTCATTGCGCAGCCACGGGCCAGCCTGGCCATGAATGGCCTGGTCAATGGAGGGCTTATTGTAATCGCGGTAGCCCAGCAGGTTGGGGCGCGCCCCGTTGACCACCGCGTCCACCACGAGTTCCCGCGCATCCCCGCGCCAGATCACGGTCTTATCCCGGGCCGGGTATTCGGATTCCGGCATCATGTCAGAAATACGAGCCAGGTGGCGGGCCTCGGTGCGCCCCAGGTACCCGGACAGCCGGTAGAGCAGCACGTCAATTGCGCGCGAGACCTCCTCGCTGACTTCTTCAGGATCGCGCTGGATGAGGCGGTGGTTGAGTTCGGTGAAGAGCTCCCGGTCGGTCATTTTCGCCAGGTTACCTTCTAGGCCGCCGAAGGCAATCTCAAAAAGTTCCCGGTCGGTGCGCTTCGAGGCGGCGGGCGCGGGCCACTCGTCGTCGAGCTTCAGGGCGTCGCGATATTCAGCTAGGTTGAGCATTATTCTCCTTATTCTGGGTCCGAACAGGGTTCCCTAGTACAAGGGTACCGGGCAGGAGCGGTTTTCGTGTGCGTATGCACAGGGCTCGTGGCCGCGTGCGCCCGCGCCCGCCCCTGTGGATAACTTCGCGGTATCCCCGGGAATGCGTGGCCGCGCCGCCCGGCACGCTAACCTAAAGCTATGACAACCTGGTTAACAACCGCTGAATTGGCCGAACGTTGCGGCACGGATACCTTCACTGCCCTCGCCGCCCTCGAACTTTTAGGTTTGGCCGACGGCGCCGCGCCCTCCCCACTCGCTTCCCGCCACGGTTTAGCTGATGAGGGGCGCGAAAGCGGGGCGCTGTGGCACGCGGACTCCGAGCGCTTGCTGCGCGCGGTTGTGGATACGGATGCGAGCGGCATTGGCGCCGTGGAGGCTGTGGATAACGAGGTGCAGGGTTTGTTGCCGCTTGCGGGCGTGGATGACGATGAGCTTGGGGGGTACGACGACGCCGCAGCCACTCCCGCTCCAGCCCCGGCGGCCGGGGGCGGTATCCCGGTCGGCAGCCCACGCCCGGGTTTTGCCGCGGTGCTTGCCACCGATGGGGCATGTTCGGGAAATCCGGGGCCGGGCGGCTGGGCCTGGGTGGAGCAGCTCAGTGGGGCGCGGAACAGCGGAGGCGCGGCCCGCACCACGAATAATATTATGGAGCTGACGGCGCTTATCGAGGGTTTGGAATATGTGGCGGCCCAGCACGGCACCCAGGCACCGCTGCTTATTCGTGCTGATTCGCAGTACGTCATTAATGTGATGACGAAGTGGGCGCGCGGCTGGCGCGCGAAGGGCTGGAAGAAGGCGGACGGCAAACCGGTGAAGAACCGTGATCTCGTCGAGCGCCTCCTTAATCTTTACGAAGCCCGCACCGGCCGCACCGAAGTGGAGTGGGTCAAGGGCCACGCCGGCGATGCCGCCAACGAGCTGGTGGACTCCCTTGCCGTCACCCGCTCCCGCGAGTTTTCCCTCCGCGGCTAATCATTCGCAGCTGCCCCCACGTGCGGGTATCTGCGCGCAGGAAGCCCGTGCGTGGCCGGCCGCCGGTGACTTACCTTGCACCGCTACAGGCCATACGTAGCTCCACCCAGAACTCGGAAAAATCTCCTCTTCCTTCTCTCTCCGCGGCCGCCTAGGATGGACGAAAAACGCGGGAAGGACCAAGGGGAAACGGGGAGGGAACTATGTCTACTCAAGGAATGCCACTACCAAAAGAAGGCCAGAAGCCCAATGCTGAGAGCTTGCTGGCCATTTACGAAATTGAGGAGATGATCGTAACAGGTAGTGGAGAAAGCTACTCAACTGCTCGTGACCTGCTCGAAGCCGCCCAGGCGTGAGTCCAAATAGCGCCTTTATTCCCGCGTGAGAAGAATGAGACTATGACAGATGATTGGCGCGCCATTGTCATTGAGCGTCTTTCCAGTGCCCGAATGAGTCCCTACATGGAGCGCTGCGGGGGCAATCGTAAAGAGGCACTAAATCTGTATATCTGGCATGCTGGGTTAACGGCGGCTGTGCAAACGGTTCTTGGTATCACTGAAGTGGTTTTACGCAATGCTATTGACTGTCAGCTGCAGATTTGGAACCGGAATCATATTCCCGGCGCGTCTAGTTGGTTACTGCAGGAGCCTGCAGCGCCTTTACGGTCCTTGACTTCCCTCAAACGTCGAGACGCCCTGCGCAGAGCGATCAACCAAGCGAGTTCTCGATCAACAAATCACCGACGCTACGGACAGGTAGTAACTCACGACGATGTGTTGTCACAGATCATGTTCGGAATGTGGCGTGACCTACTCCCCAATCATCTCCCCGGAGCAAACCCTGAACTTGCACAAAACGTGAATCGAACTAGGCTTTGGAACGAAGCTTTACGTAACGCTTTCCCTCATATAGAAGATGAGGACGGGGCAATCACTTTCTGGCGAGTGGCTCACCTTCATCGGCTTCGAAATCGAGTTTCCCACGTTGAGCCACTGCTCGACGTTAACGTCAAACATCAGATTCAAGAGGCCTTTGACCTTGTTGCTTCCATTGACCCGGCCATTGCAGACTGGCTGACAGGTGTCTCCAGAGTGGGAGCCGAATTGGCGAAAAAACCAAGGTGAAAAGCGATTAGAAAGGAGGACCTAGCGGCGCTTACGTCCGCTAGACCCTCCTTGGACATGATGGGAGACCTTGTTCCCACCTTCTGCGTAATCAATTCTACCACCCCCGACACTCCTGGTGTCTAGGGTAATTTTTATAACACTGTGGTGTGCTATTTTTACCAAGACCGGTTCCGCTGCTCCTCGGAGTAGTCCAGGGCCGGTCCTCATTTTCTCCGCAGGGCACGGGTTGTTTTCCGGGGTGTACTGCGGATGTGGTACATGCGAAGTACACCTCGGACAACACATACCACCTCCCCAGATGCTGGTGTTATTGCTGAGGTTCGTGAGAATCCCGCTCCCTTCCGCCCACAACGTGACGACGTCCGCGCTGGCCGGCGGCTGCGCCGTCGGCCTGAGCTGCGCCGTCGTACCACCACACGCCCGCACGCACGGTACCGTGCAACAGCGCCCGCCCGCGCCCACCAACCACCCCGCGCACCAACACCCTCATCTCCAGTAGAATCCCTCCATGACTATCGGCCCGATTGCGAAGAAGATCCCCACCGAACGCACTTTCCACGGCGATACTTACGTGGATAACTACGAGTGGCTGCGCGATAAATCCGATCCGGATGTCCGCGCGCTCCTCGACGCTGAAAACGCCTATTTCCGGGAGCAAACCGCGGGGCTTGGCGATCTACGCGATAACCTCGTGGCCGAATTCAAGGCGCGCACCAAGGAAGCTGACCGCGCTCTTCCTTACCGGGTGGGAGACTGGTGGTACTACCGGCGCACTTTCCAGGACCGGCAGTATCCGGCGATGTTCCGCACCCCCGCGCGCGGCACCACCCGCCCGGATCTCAACACGTCCTTCCCGGAATTCCCGGTGTGGGACGGCAACGAGCTCGCGCTCGGGGAAGAATTCTTCCTCTGCGGCGGATTCATGCCCTCCCCGGACGGCAAGCTCGGCGCCATGAGCGTGGATTTCACCGGCGATGAGCATTTCACCCTGCGTATTTTCGATATCGAAACCGGCCAGATCGTGGACGATTCGGTGCGCGATATCGGCTACGGCCTGGCCTGGACGGCCGATTCCAGCGCGGTCGCATATTCTCGCGTGGATGATTCCTGGCGCCAGTGGCAGGTCAACCTCCATCGCATCGGCGATTTCAACGATACGGTCCTCTTCCAAGAAAACGACGAGCGTTTCTCCGTCGACCACGAACAATCCCGCAACGGCAAGTGGATTATTATCCGTTCCGCCTCGGTGACCTCTTCGGATGTGCGGTTCATTTCCACGGAAAATATTGAGCAGCGCGTCAAGATCCTCGACCGCCGCGAGGGCCTGGAATACACCGCCGAACCGGCCGGCGACCAGGTCCTTATCGTCCACAACGCCAACCGCCCTGATTTCGAGGTGGCTTCCGCGCCGCTGCGCACCTCCACCCCGGAAGAGTGGGATCCTGTTTTCGTGCCCGAGGAAGGCGAGCGCGTCGATTACGTGGAGGCCTACGCCGGCCACGCCGTTATTTCAATGCGCTCCGAAGGCCAAACGCAGCTGCGGGTCATGCGCCGGGAGCGTCCACTTTCTGCCGCCAGTGCTATCGGTTCGACGCCGCCCGCAGCGGTCACCTCCGTTGCCGCGTCCGTTTCCGGGAACGACGACGCCGCCACCGCGGCGCCCACCCAACCGGCGGCGGTAACGCCGGCCGCGGCGCCCACCCACCACGGCTGGTGCGCCCCGGTGGCCATCCCCACCGGCGAGGGCAGCTTCGTGGAAACCTATCCGGAGGGCAATTGGTTCACCTCCCGGGTGGTCTTCACCGAGCAGTCCATCCTGGAGCCGCCCACCCAGAAGGCATTCGACCCGCGCACCGGCGATATTGAGGTCCTGCGCACCCTCGATATTCCCGGCTACGATCCTTCGCTCTACACCCAGGACGCGGTGTGGGTGACCGCTCGCGATGGCGTGGGGATCCCACTCACAGTGGTGCGCCGCGCCGATATCCACCCGGACGGCACCAACCCCGGCTACCTCTACGGTTACGGCAGTTACGAAGTGTCGAATGAGCCCTATTTCTCCATTTACCGCCTGAGCTTGCTGGATCGCGGTGTCGTGATCGGGTGGTCGCATATCCGCGGCGGCGGTGAACTGGGGCGCCGGTGGTACGACGACGGCAAACTCCTCCGCAAGAAAAACACATTTAACGATTTCGTGGACTCGGCGCGGTGGCTTATCGACTCCGGCTGGGTGGCACCTGATCGCCTCGTGGCGGAAGGCGGCAGCGCCGGTGGTTTGCTCATCGGTGCGGCGATCAACCAGGCCCCCGAACTTTTCCGAGCCGTGCATGCCGCGGTGCCTTTCGTGGATGCGCTGACCACGATCCTCAAACCGGAACTCCCGCTGACGGTGGGCGAATGGGAAGAATGGGGCAACCCGGTGGTCTCCCCGGAGGTATACGCCTATATGAAGGAGTACAGCCCGGTGGAGAATGTGCGCGAAGGCGTGGAGTATCCGGCGGTGTTGGCCACCACGTCCCTCAACGATATTCGGGTGCTCTACGTGGAGCCCACGAAGTGGGTCCAGGTGCTGCGTGAAAAAACCAAGCCCAGCCCGGAGCGCCCCATTCTGGAGCGCATCGAAATGGTTGCCGGGCACGCCGGGAAAACCGGGCGCTATGACGCCTGGAGGGAGCGTGCCGAAGAGGTAGCGTGGATGCTCGACCAGATCGGCGCTACCGAGGTGTACTAAGCGCGCCGCGCGCCGCGCCGCACGTCCGCCGCGCAACGCGAGCGGCCCGGCCCCGTTACGGCAACGGGGCCGGGCCATGACGGGCGATCGCGCCGGTTAACTAATCCCTGCTTCGGCCAGCGCCGCGGACCACGAACCAAAGCGCTGGCGAATCGCGGCCCCGGAGGGATAGGTGCCCTGGTTACCCGAATCGGCCAGCCACTCCACATACCCGTTGTAGCTGACGTTCTTGCCATTGCGCCGCGCCGCGATAGCGTGGCTGCGCAAGGCATCCACATAATCCTGGGTGGTGAATTTCAAAGCACCGCGCTTGCGCCCGCTACTCACCGCCAGCCCGACCGCCTGGAGCGCTTCGTTCCAATATCCGGAGAAACGCTTGATCACGGTTTGCGAGGTGGGCGGCCAGGTGAGTTTTCCGCGCCCGGATTCCGCTCCTGTTAGTTCCGTGACGGCCAGGCGTTCGGCGTCGTACTGCTTTGCCGTGAGGGTGAGCTGCGGATCGGCCGCAATCGCGCTGTGGGCCCGGGCAATGCACGCGAGCACCTCGTCCGCGTCCAGCGCGGAATCCCCGAGCGCCCTGCGCACATCCGCAACCATCTCCGCGTCAAGTGGGGCGACGGGCGCCGCGGCGTCGTCGCCCTCAGTGGTGTGAACACGGCCGAAAACGTAAAGAATCGCGGCCTCGAGGGCGAGGTGCGAGAAACGCGGCGGCAAGCTGCGAGCGCGTGCGCCGCCCGTGGCGGTGCCGTGCCACGGCGAAGTCTCCGCCAGGCGCGCGAGGGTGGCCGTGACCGCGCGGGCGGAAAGGTCGGCGGCCTCGTCGATACCGATGTGATAGTCGATCCCGGCCTGCGGGCCGCATAGATCCGAGGCGGAGCGGATCGTGAGGAAGGGAATCCCCGCGAGCGCGGCGGTATGCGCGGCGGCGGTCGATTCCATATCGGTGAGCAGGGCGTCCGGGAAACGGGTGCGGGTATCTTCCACGTTCGCGGCCGTGACGAAAGCGTCGGAGGAGAGGACTTCGCCGCGCCGCGCATTGTCCGGGACCGCGGCGAGGAGGGCGGCGTCGCCTTCGAAGAATTCGGGTGCGCCGGGAACTTGCCCCGGTGCGTAGCCGAAGACGGTTGCGTCCGCGCGGCCGTAGCGGTAGCGGGTTCCGGCGACGACGTCGCCCACCCGGATATCAGCAGCCAGGCCGCCGGCGGACCCGGCCGAAATGATGACCTCGGGGCGGTAGCGTGACAGTGCCCAGCCGAGCGCGCTCGCGGTGGCGACCAGGCCGATGCCGGTGCGCAGGCAAAGCATCGGGCCGAGGTTGGTGGGTACGTTCACGCCGGATGCCCCGCGTAGCTCGGTGGGGAAGATGGACTGGAGGGATTCGGCGGTGGCCGGGGTGGTGGCGCAGAAAGGTTCGGCGCGTAGGGCGGCGAGGACCGGCACGATTTCTTCGTCTTGAGCTGCGATGATGAGGGCGCGCAGCCGGGTGCCGCCGGGGGCGAGGGAGCGGGCGCGGCTCACTTGGCCATCACCTGTTCCCAGGTCGCGCGCCCGGAGAGCATGGCGGCTACCGCTTCCTGGGCGGCCTTGAGGTTATGGTTGGCTCCCCAGCCGCATTGGACTTCGTTCGCGGCCGGGACTTCGGTGGCGGCTAGGATGTCTCGGAAAGTTTGTTCCACTAGTTCGCAGGTGCCGGGTACGTCCGGTTCGGCGGCGAGCAGCAGGTAGAAGCCGGTTTGGCAGCCCATCGGGGAAAAATCGATCACGGCATCGCTGTGATTGCGCGAGTATTCGGCGAAGGAATGTTCGATGGAGTGGATGACCGGCATGGTCAGGTGCTCTTTATTGGGTTGGCAGAAGCGGATGTCGTATTTGGTGAGGACGTCGCAGTGCGGCAGGTGTTTGATATCGGCAACCCGCACGTAGGGTGCGGAAACTTTCCGGTGGTCGAGGTTGAAGGACTCGACGTTCATATGCGGCACGGCTCTTCCCTTCTTTGGAACGCTACTTGTGTGGGCCGGGGTGGGGCCGTGTGTACGGGTCCCGCGCGGGCCTGGCGGATCTTCGCTGGGCTCTGCTGGGCCTGGCTGGTCCGCCCGGCGTGTTACAAACAACGGCTATTGTATCCAGCTTTGGAAAGTGCGGCGAAGTGGTCTCAGATTCCCAGGAAAATTCCAGCCTTGGTGCATGGTATTTTAGGGAAGCTCCGGTTATATAGAACATGTCAGCGGAAAGCAACGGGAGGCGTGGACCCGTTCCGCTGCCGGGAGACTGGTTATCTCCTGGGGACAGGCTCAGTCGCAGCCAAGATGAACCCGGATGGTTCCCATTCCATCCTCGGTTCTAGCGCGAGAGTCTTGAGAAGGCCGGGGGAGCGTGGACCCCCGGCCTTCGCCATGTCTGCCGCGGGCTGGCTCAGTCCGGCAGGATAACGCGAACGTGGGCGCTAGCCGGATTCCGTTCCGCTTCGGGGAAGAGCGCAAGGGCATCACGCACCAAATCCGGAATATCCTCCGGGTTTTGGCTTTGGGTAAAGAGCCCGGGAACTTCGTCCACCTCGACTACCCACCAGCCGTCCTCGGGGGTAGCGCGTGCAGTGTATGCGCTCATGATTCATTCTCAGCAGCAACGATTTCTTTCAACCGCGCCTCGCCGGCCGGGTTACCTTCCAGCACCAGGTAGGAGTCGAAGCGCTTGGTCGGGGTTTCGGGGACCAGCTGGGCGGCCTCGCGGCGGTTGCCGCCTAAAATGGCGAACTCGTTTCCATCCAGTGCGCACAGAATATCGGTGGCTGCGGCCGGCGTGGTTTCCGCGGGCTCCCCGATCCAGTAGGAGCGCCCGCGTTCGCCCGCCGAGGCCTTCGCGTCGCTGCCCGCCGCCGCATCCGCCCGGTTATCCGCAATAAAGGAGGCGTAGGGGAAGTACGTGATCGAGTCCGGCCCGCGCAGCGAACACCCGGCGATCCGGGTATCCGCCGTGAATACACGCCCGGCCAGCTCGCCGGACATCCCGGCCTCCCGCGCCTTTTCTGCTGTTGCGAGCGCTTCCAGCTCGGCGTTTTTCGGTTGCACGACGACGCTGCCATCGGCCAGCGTGTACTCGACCTGATCCTGGACCCACGCGCTTCCGTTCCACGTGAAACGCCCACGCACGCTGGCCTGCCCGCCAAAACTATCCAGCGGCGCCCAGCTCAGGGAAATCTGGTCCGCTTGCATATCCACGACGTCGATTCGGGGAGCGTGCGCGCTGCCGTGCCGGTAATCCTCGGGCATGATCTGGGCGATAGGCTGGTTGGCGCCGTCGTACCACGCGAAGGTGACCGACGGAGTTTCCGGCGCAGCTTCGGCCCCAGTGCGGCGGATACTGCTCGTAAAAATCACGCCGCGCACGGGCACCCCGCCCAGGGTGGTGGCGCCCAGATCGTCCATGCGGATTTCGAAGAGGTTTGTGCTCGGGGTGGCGCCGGTGGCTCCCGTGGTGACGGGTGTGCGCGCGGGGGTGCCGCGCTCGGTGTCGTGGAGGAGTGCGGTGCCCTTGGTGAATGGCACGGTGACCTGGGCGGGTTCTTTGCCGGGGTAGGTGCCATCGCCGTCGCGGACCGCTCGCGCCAGGTAATCGGGGAGTGCCAGGTTTGAGCTGGCCAGGGCCGCGAATTCGGGAGCCGGTGCAGCGGTGGCGGTGCCGCTCGAACCACCGGCGCCGCTGGCGCTCGCGGCCGGTGCGCTGGAATCGGGTGACGCGGCCGAACCGTCAGAATTCGTGCATCCGGCGAGCGTGAGCGCGAAGGCGCTCGCGAGGGCCAGGGCTGAGGGAACGAATCGTTTCATGGGTTCTCCTTCGCGGATCGGCGGGCGTGGTGCCAGGATTGTGCAACACTGCACAGCTGTTATTCTACGGGTAGATAGCACGGATACATTCGGGGTGCGCAATGAAAACAATGACGTCTTCAGAGTCGCTGAAGAACTACGCGAACGTTTTGCAGTCCGTGGTTGATGATTGTGAACCGGTGATTATCACCCGGAACGGCCAGGAACCTGCGGTTATTCTCTCGCTGGACGAATACACCTCCCTGCGCGAAACGGTCTACCTCATGCGCTCGCCGCGCAATGCTCGGCGTTTGCTTGATGCGATGGAGCGGATTGAGGCGGGCGGAGGGAGTGAGCATCCACTCTCCGAGGTTGCCGAGTAGTTCGGCGCCTACTCCACCTCAAAATCCCCAACCTTCACCGTGGACTGCCCGGACGAACACGAATTCATCTGCTCCCCGTGGGAAACGGAATACACGCTGGTGCCCGTATACCCCACCGCAAGATTGAGGTCCCACACCGTCCGCTCCGGGCACACAATCCCGGGATTGATGGTGTCCACTTCCATGGCGATCCGCTCGTCTGGCTCAAGTACCACATCCGCCCCGGTCGCGCTGTTCGCCGGCGCCGGCTCGGTGAACATATTCCCGTTGGCGCTGATGGGTGTCACCTCGAGCTGTGCCGGAATGAAACACGGCACTTTACCGGTGTTTTCCACGCGCAGTACGTAATACCTATGCCCGGCCGCACCGTCACTATCGCCCAGGGTGGTGTCCATTTCTGCGGGCGCGCAGCGGGAGGGTGAATCCGCGCTCGCGGGGGCACTTGCGGGTGTGTTCACGGCGTCCGGCGGTGCGGATTGCGTGGCGCTGCCCGAACATGCGCTGAATACCAGCGCCGCGGCACAGGTTACGGTTACAAGCACCAAACGTTTCATGGTTGCCTCCTTCATGTGTGCGTGTGTACCAGCGTAGTTTTTAGGTACGACGCCGCAGCAGCGGGGCGCCACCCGGCCTACGAGCGAACCCTCACCACGCCAGTCTATGACTTGAAAGTAATCTGCGCCACAAAATGGATTGGTGTGGGTTGGTGTGGCATGGGCCAGAAGGCCCGGCCGTTAGTTAAATGAGTAATAACGCGGAACTGTGTAAATAATGGCAATTAACCAATAATCCGCTTATTTACGGGCATTGTGGGGTGGAGTGGCGAAAATGCGGTGGCATTCCCGAGAAAATCCCAGAAAATTCCAAGCCGAATCTAGCTTTTCTGCCATTAACTGTTCCCCGTAAAATCGTGGCCCTGGCAAAGGGTGCCACTCTCACTTAGATGTATATTCCTTGAAAGGATAACGATGAGGTCCCAGACTCACCGCGTCGTAGCTACCGCTCTCACCGCCGGGGTAGCCGTTGCACTTGTTCCGGCTGGCGCTGCGCAGGCCCAGCCGGTTTCCGGAGCGGGCGAGGTTCCTGTGGCCGATGCCGCGCGCCCCGCGCTGAGCGTGGAGGAAGCCGAACAGAACGTAGCCGCGGCGCAGGTTGAAGTCCAGAATCGCCAGGCGGAACTCGAGCGGGCTGCCAAGAAAAATTCCACCGCGCAAGATGACCTCAAGAAGGCGGAAAAGGCCGCGGCTGCAGCTGCTACTGCCACCCAAGAAGCCGCAGATAAACTCAGCGCGGCTCAGAAAGAGCGCGATGCCGCGCAGCGCGCCGCTGATGAAGTGAAAGAAGCGGGTGAGGCAGCCAAGAATCAGTTGCAGGGAGCCAGCGCTCAGGCGCAGGATTCCACCGAGCGAGCGGCTGCCGCGAAAACCAAGCATGATGAAGCGTCCGCCGAGCTGGAGCGGGCAACGGAGAAACTCGGTGAGCAAAAGAAGCTGGCACAGCAGAAGGCCGCGGGTGTAGAAGCTGCCAGCCAGGCACTAACGCAGGCTGAGGAAGTTGAAGCTGCCGCCAAAGCGGATGAGAAGCGCCTGGAGCGGGAAGTCAAGGATCTCGCGGATGCGGAAAAGGCCGCCCAAACGAAGCTTGACGAAGCGCGGGAGAAGCTGAGCAAGGCCGAAGCGGAGCGTGATGAGGCGCTCAAGAATGACAAGGCCAAGGTTGATACCGAAACCGGCGCGGTCAATAAGGCCAAGCAGCTCGCCGAGCAGAAGGCTGCGGAGCGGGATGCCAAGCAGCAAGAAGCGCAGCGTGTTGAGAAAGAACAGCAGGTTGCTGAGGCGAAGCTGCAGGATGCTCTGAAGGCTCATAAGGGCGCGAATGCCGCAGTTGAAAAAGCAAATCAGGACGAAGCACGACTCGCTGGGGAACTTGAGCAGCTAAAGAATGATCTCGACCAGAAGAAAGCGGCTGCAGAAAAGCTCAAGACTCCGATGGATAATGCCGAAAAGGCTCTCAATGAGGCGAAAAATAAGGAAGCAGCTAAACGACAAGACATCAAGAAGGTTGAGCTGGCGCTTACAACCGCTCCGCCCCAGGCGAAGAAAACCTTGCAAGACCGTCTCGCAGAGCATCGAGCCGAGCTGAAAAAGCTGGAAGCTACGGTGGCTGAAAAGCAGAAGGGCTACACCGAGGCGAAGAACGCCTACGATGCCTTGGCTGCTCAGCGCGATGCCGCAATTAATACACACAAGGCAAAGGAGGCGGAGCATGATGCCTCCGTCGTCGAAAAGAATAATGCTGCGCAAAAACTGAATGATGCCCAGCAAGCGACTACGGATCTCACCGCAGAAGTAAACCGCAAGAAGGCGGATGCTATCCAAGCTAAACTTGCCGTGCAGCAGGCGGGTACCGCGGCTGACCAGGCTCACAAGGAGCTGCAAAAAGCGCAGCAGAAACTAACCGAGGCGAACGCTGCGCTGGAGAAAGCCAAGGCTGCCCAAGCAGAAAAGGTAACGGCTGCGCAGAGCACACATGATGCCGAGCGTGAGAAGCACGCCGAAGCGGCTAAGAAACTCGCGGATCTCAAGGGGCGGGTGGAGAAGCTGAAGCCGGGCTGGGCTGAAGCGGAAAAGAAGCTCGCCGCGGCGAAGTCAGACGTGAGCGCCGCGCGCGAGGCGGCTCTCCAGGCAACGAAGGATATGCGCGCCGCGGAGGTGAAGCTGGAAGCCGCGCGGGAAGCTGAGAAGGAAAGCGCTCGCAACCTGGATAATGCGAAGAAGGCTGCCGCGCAGCAGCAAGCTCAGCTAGAGCGCCTGATTGCCGAAGCGCAGAAGTACGACGAGCGCGCGGAGCACCTGCAGCAGGCGGCCGAGGCGGCTCGGCTCGCCGCTGAAAAGACGGAGCAGGCCCGGGCCGCGCATGAGAAAGCCACTCAGGCGGTCACCGTGGCGCGCGAAGCAGCGCAGCAAGCACAGTCCGCGCAGGCCGAAGCGCAGAAAAAGCTCGGCGCGGCAACTGTCGCCTTGCATGCCGCCGAACAGCAACTCACCTTGGCCCGCCAGCAGACCCCGGCCCCGAAGCCTGATGCGCCCAAGCCGCCCGCCCCGAAACCGGACGCTCCGGGCGTGAAGCCGGCTCCGCAACCGGAACAACCGCACCAGCCTGATCAGCCGGGAACGAAGCCGGGCACGCCCGAGGTCAAGCCGGACGCCCCCAGTCCCAAGCCCGGGACGCCGGAAGTGAAGCCCGACCAGCCGGAGGTAAAACCGGACGTCACGCCGGAAGTGAAGCCGGAGACGAAACCCGATACCAAGCCGAGCACCCCGGCGCAGCCCGAATCTCCCACGGCTCCTACGGCTCCCACGGCGAAGCCCGCGGCGCCTCAGGCACAGCCGCAAGCTCCCGTCGCACCGGCTGTGCGCCCGGATATGTCCGCCCACGCCAAGGCTCCCGCGAAACCGGCCCTGGCCGCCTCCGGTAGCGAAGCTCTCGGTTCCATCGGCGCGGCCACCGTCTTGCTTCTTGCTGGCGGGGCGGTAGTCATGGGCCGTTCCCGTGCCCGGCACGCTGCGAAATAACCGAAATAACACAGCGCTGCGCGCGGTCGAAGGAGCGCTGCCCCGCAATGGCAGACACGGGGCAGCGCTCCTGAGAAAATCCCAGTTAATTCCGAGACGAATCTGGAATTTCTCGCATTAGCTTATATCCATCAAGTCCTGGAGCTGACAAAACGTCAGTCCCGCCCAGATGCATATTCCCCGAAAGGACAATCATGAGGACCCACACTCACCGCGCCCTCGCCGCCGCCCTCACCGCTGGGGTCGCCGTTGCGCTGCTACCGGCCGGTGCCGCCGTGGCGCAGCCCGTACAGAATAACGACGACGCCCGCGCGGCTACCGCCGCGCGACCCGCACCTAGCCTTGCCGAAGCGGAAAAGAATGTGGCAGTCGCCCAAGAAACCGTGTCGGCGCGCCAGGCTGATGTGGATCGACTTACCGCAACCGCAGCTGAAGCGAAAGCAAAGGCCGCCGAAGCGGAATCTGCGGCTAAGAAAACTCAAGCTGGGGTAACGCAGAGCGAAAAGCAACTTGCAGATGCCACGAAAGAAGCGGAAGCTGCGCAGAAAGCAGCGGACACGGTCAGTGAGGCGGGGAAGGCAGCGAAGGGTCAGCTCCCGCAGGCTGCTGAGCAAGCCCGGAATTCCGCAGACCAAGCGGCCGCCGCCCAGATTGCCCACGAGAAAGCGGACGCGAGTGCGCGGAGAGCCACGGACGATGTCACCGCAAAAGAAGCCGAGCTTAAGGAAAAGGTAGCTGCCGTGCAGGCTGCAACCACTGAAGTAACGAAGGCCCGTGAGGTTGATGCCGCTGCCCAGGCGGATAAGGCCCGGCTTGGCGAGGAAGTTAAGCAGCTTGAGCAGCAGGAGGCCGCCGCGCGGAAAGCTTTGACGCAGGCTGAAGCAGAGCTGGAAAAGGCGAGCGCCCAGCGCGATGAGGTCATCAAGACAGAAATGGCGAAGGTCCGCAAAGAATCGGATGCGGTGCGGGCTGCCCAGGCTGAGTACAAAGCGAAGGCCGAGGCTAAAGAGGCTGCTGCCACCGCTGCCGGTAAGGCGCAGGATGCCGAGGTGACCGCTACCGAAGCGGATGAAGCAGCAAAGGAATCTTTAACCAAGGCTAATGCTGCTAAAGCGGATGCTGAGCGTGTGGCTGCGGAGTCGGAAGCGGAGATCAAAAAGCTCGAGCAGTCGGAGGCTCCACTCGCGGAGCAAGTGACTGCGAAAGAAAAGGCCAAGAAAGAGGCAGAGAGCGCGTACGAGGACGCGAAAAAACTCGAGAAAATGAAGCGTGAACAGCTCGAAAATCTCGAGAAAATTAACCCTGCTGATGACGTGAAGGATTTGGTCGAGAAGCAGAGGAAAATCGTTGCGGAGGCCGAGCAAGTCACCGCGCAAAAGCAGCAGAGTCTCCAGGAAGCTAAGTTGGCGCATGAAGAGGCTGTAGAGAACCTGACAACGGCGCGTGAAAACATAAAACTGAAAAAAGCGGTGCATGAGAAGGCTGTGACCGCGAAGGAAGAAGCCGCTCAGAAAGTGCAGCAGGCGCAGGCCACTGTGGAGCAGCGAGCTATTGAACTCGAGGCTGCCAAAGCTACGAACGCTGCTTTTGAGAAGAAAGCGCTGGAGGCAGCCGAGGAAGCCGGTAAAGCCCAAGAGGCACTAACCGCTGCGGAAGCTAAATTGAACGAGGCCACGGCTGCCCAGAAACAGGCGCTTGAGCAAGCTGAATCTCCGGTACGTGAGGCGGAGGGTAAGCGCGATGCGGCGAATAAGACAGCCGTGAGCGCTACGGAGAAGACGGGTGCGCTCAAGGAACGCGTCGCGGAGCTCGAACCCACCTGGAAGCAGGCTACTGAGAGGCTCGCGCAGGCGGAAAAGGATATGACCGCTGCGCAGACCGCCGCGGATGCCGCCAAGGAGGCGGCGGCTCAGGCGAAGGCTGCTGCGGATAAGGCTCGTCAGGCAGCCGCGGAAGCGGTGCGTACCCTCGATACTGCACGTGCGACTGCTGCCCAGAAGCAAGCCGAATTGACTCGACTCGCCGATGCGTCGAATACCTACGATGAGCGCCAGTGGGATGTTCGCCTAGCTACTGAGAAGGTGAAGGCGGCCGAGGCGGAGCTGCGCACAGCTCAGGATGCTCACGGTAAGGCGACTCTCGCGCTTGAGGCGGCTCGTGAAGCGGAGGAATCCGCAATGAAAGCCCAGGCGGAAGCACAGCAGGAACTGACCGCGGCGAACCTCGCCTTGCAGGCGGCTCAGCGGGATCTGGAACTGGCGCGTCAGCAGGCCCAGACGCCGGAGGGGAAGCCAGGGCAGGCGCCCGATACGCCGTCGTCGCCCCAACCGACCGGCAAGCCCGCGGCGAAGCATTCCGCGGCAGGGAATAAAACAACTACCGCAAAGCGAGCGGTGGCGAAGAACGTAACTCCCACCCAGAAGCTTCCCGAGACCGGAAGCGATATGAGCGGCGCTATTGGTGCGGCAACGCTTCTTATGCTCGCCGGCGGTGCGGTTGTTCTCGGTCGTTCTCGCGCGCGGCATGCGGTGAAGTAAGGACGTGTAGGCATTAGGTGGCAGCGCGTGATGCCACGTGTTGCGAATAGGTGCCCCGCTCGGCCAGTATCGGTTCTGGCTCCGAGCGGGGCACCTTGTTTTCACAGGTGTACTTCGATTGTGTTACGGATGCAGTACAGCTCGAAACTTATATATGCCCTCGCGCCAGGCTCAGCGTGGCCCGCGCTGCATTCAGTTGGCGTCGCCGCACAAACAAACGCGCAGAATACCACCACTGCCCCGCACCTCAGTCACCACGTTCACCTGGTATTCCACCATGCGCCCCGCCTTTGAATCCGCGCGGTTGCTTGTCTACCATTGTCACGCGGCGTTTCGGCGCCGCGCAGTTTTATCTATTCGAGAAGAAAACGAAAAGAGAAGGAAGTCATGCCACGCACTAGTTTTGGCAGCGCCGGCCACGGCGCATCCACCACCGCCCGCACCTCGCTCGCGAAGTGCGCCGCCGCCATGGGAGCCTTGGCGATTCTCGCGGGGATGATGGGGGCATGCACCAAGAGTAGTGATGAGGCTGCAGCCACCTCCGCTCCCGCGGCCAGCTCCGCAGCCCCGGCTGCTAGCTCCGCCGTCGTCACTCCCGGCGCTTCGGAAACCCCTCCGGAAAAGCTCCCGGCAGTCATCCCGAACCCGGCCCACCCGCAAAGCGCAACCGAACTTCTGAGCACCCTCACAATTGCCGAATCGTCCACCACCGATAAGGCCGATCCGGCGAAGTTCGGCCCCGACGCTGCCGGGCTGAACGAAGACGAATGTAACGTCTACACGGACATTCTGCGCCGCGACCTCGTCAACGTGGGTGTGCAGCCGGGCACCTCCGGCTGCGGTATCGCTTACGGCACCCTGGTGGATAGCTACACCGGAAACATGGTTGATTACGCGCGCCCGGATGCCGGCACCAAGACCGTGGTGGTGGACCGCATCGTCAGCCTCGATAACGCCTGGGCTTCGGGTGCCAACCAGTTCACGGACGAGCAGCGCGCCGCTTTCGCCAGCGACCCGCGCAATATGCAGGCCGTGTCCGCGGACCAGGCCAAAGAGAAGGCCGGGCGTTCCGCCGCCGAATGGGTCCCCGCGAACAAGAACTTCACCTGCCAGTACGTGGCGCGGCAAATCGGCGTGAAGGCCACCTACGGGCTGACCGTCACCCAGGCCGAACACGATGCTTTCGCCCAGTACTTGCAGACCTGCCCGAACCAGTTGGTTCCCGGCTGGGAAGGCCCTGCGGGCAAGTAGCCTGCGGGCCAGTAGCCGATAGGCACGTAGCCACATAGGCAACTAGCCACATAGGCAACTAGCCACATAGCCATATTGGCGCGGCACAAAAGTGGCCGGGGGCGCGCAGCTCCCGGCCGCTTGCCGTATGATCACAAACGGTGCGTGACCAGCAACCGAAAGGACATGTATGACCGCGCGTTTAAGGCTCAATCCTGATTTCGACGACGCCGCACATACCGTCCCGGTCTCCCTCAGCGAACGTCACCCCGATACTCCGCACGCCGTCCTCCCCGCCGCCATCCTCGCCGGCGAAACGCAAGTAACCGGGACCACCGGCGAATCCGGGGAGGAGGAGACCCGCGCAAATCCCCTGGGAGTATGCGATATGTTCCGGGTGGGGATAGGCCCGTCGTCGTCACATACGGTGGGGCCCATGCGCGCCGGGCTGCATTTCGCAACGCTGCTGGCCACCCGCGCCCCGGGCGCTCGCATCACGAGCCTGCGCGTGGATCTTTTCGGTTCCCTGGCCGCCACCGGGCGCGGGCATAATACCGACCGCGCGGTCCTCCTCGGGCTGTCCGGGTACAGCCCGGAAAATGTATCCATCGCGGTGGTGGACGGCATGGAAGCCGCTATCGATTCTTCCGGTACCCTCACCGTGCCCGGTTTCGAGCCCACACCGTTCGTGCGCGACCGCGATATTATTTTTCGTCCGCGTGATATTTTGCCCTACCACGTAAATGCGTTAACCTTGCGTGCCTGGGCGGGCGAGGAGCTCCTCGCTGAACATACGTATTATTCGGTGGGTGGCGGTTTCGTGATGGAAGAGTTGGGCGATCCGGCTGAACCGCGGGTGGCGCCGCTCGCCACGGAAGAACAGGCCGACGCCGCCCAGACCGCGGTCCCCTATCCGTTTTTCACCGCAGCTCGGCTGCTGGAGCTCTGTTCCGAAACTGGCATGCGCATTTCTGAACTCGCGCTCGCTAATGAAACCGCGCTGCGCCCACACCAGGCTGTTATTGCCCATATGGATCGGGTGCACGCCGTGATGGGTGAGGCGATTAAGGCCGGTATTGCCACGGAGGGGACTCTTCCGGGTGGGCTGCGCGTGAAGCGGCGCGCCCCCGGGCTGGCCCGCGAACTGGAGGAAAAAACCGCGGCGGGGCACCGCGCGGACCAGCTGGAAGCCCTCGGGTGGGTGAATCTTTTCGCCCTGGCCATTAACGAAGAAAATGCGGCCGGCCACCGGATTGTCACCGCGCCGACGAACGGCGCGGCCGGCGTCGTTCCCGCGGTCCTCACGTATTATGAACGTTTCGTGCCCGGGGCCACCCGCGCGGGAATGTATAATTTTTTGCTTGCCGGGGCGGCCATCGGCGGAATTATTAAGACGAATGCGTCCATTGCCGGGGCGGAAGTGGGCTGCCAGGGTGAAGTCGGTTCTGCTTCGGCAATGGCGGCCGCCGGTTTCGCGGAAGCTCTGGGCGGCACCCCGGCCCAGGTGGAAAATGCTGCGGAAATTGCTATGGAACATTCTCTTGGCCTCACCTGCGATCCCGTGGGTGGCCTGGTGCAAATCCCGTGCATTGAACGCAATGCCATGGCTGCGGTTAAATCTATTAATGCCGCCTATATTGCGTTGTGGGGCGATGGCTCCCACACCGTCTCCTTTGATACCGTGGTGGAAACCATGCGCCAAACCGGGATGGATATGCTTTCCAAATATAAGGAAACTTCGGAGGGTGGGCTCGCGGTTAACGTGGTGGAGTGCTAGCCGTACCGTGTGGCTGCGCCGTGTGGCGTCCCGCTGCGAAACTCCGCGAAAGGGGTGCAAAACTACCTCGAACGGGCGGAAACTACCCGGAACGGCCGGAAACTACCCGAAACGTCCCCGAAATGTGACGTAGCACAAGTCCCGTCCAGTCCCATTAGGTGGAACTTAGTTCCATAATAGATGTATGAACGACTGCCGCGGCATGCCGCCCATTCGGGGTGGCCGGCCGCGCGCCACTGACAAGGGGTTGGAATGTTTTCTGGTGTGTATTGCCCGTCGGTCACGTTGATCGACGATTCGGGTGCGATTGATTATCCGGCGATGGCCGCCCATATTGATCGTCTTGCCGAGTCCGGGCTCAACGGGGTGCTCTTCTTCGGCTCGATCGGGGAGTTTTTCTCCTTTGCTACTGAGGAGAAGGCCGAGTTCTTGAAGTTCGCGGTCAAGCAGGCCGCGGGGCGTTTCCAGGTGTTGGCCGGGGTGAGCGCGGCGCGGCTGAGTGAGGTGCTGGAGAATATCGCGGCTGCTGAGGTTGCTGGTGTGGATGGCGTGGTGGCTCTTCCGCCCTTCTATTTCGGGCATTCATATGGGCGGGCCCTTGATTTTTATGACGCGGTTGCGGGCGCGACGAGCCTTCCTGTGATGCTTTATAACTTCCCGGAGCGTACGGGTGCGGATTTGAGTCCGGAGTTGGTGGCTGAGCTGGCCGCCCGGCACGAAAATATTGTGGCGCTCAAGGATACGGTGGATACTCAGAGTCATACGCGGCGGGTGATTCGCGAGGTGAAGAAGGTGCGCCCGGATTTCGCGGTGCTTTCTGGTTTTGATGAGTATTACATTGGGAATCGGGTGTGTGGCGGGACCGGGGTGCTCTCGGGCCTGACGAATCTTATTCCTGAGGTATTTGCGGCGATGCATGCGGCGTATGAGGCCGGGGACGTTACGGGCGCTGCCGCGGAGTTGGGGAAGATTACGCGTTTGGCTGCGGTGTATGAGATCGGTGATATTTTCATTGCTGCGATTAAGGAGGGGGTGCGTTTGTGCGGGGTGAAGTGCTCGCCGTTGATGCGTGCCCCGCAGGTCCCGTTGAGCGCGGAGGATTCGGAGAAAATCGCGACGCTGCTACGCGAAGTACGCGCATAAATACGCGTGCATTAGTGCCGCGTATTAAATCTGCGCACTAAATACCGCACATTAAATACGACGACGCCCGGGGTAGGCGGATTTTCCGCCCACCCCGGGGCCAACCGGCCACGGTGTTCCTTGCCCACACCGTTGCCGGCGCGGCTGGCGGTGCCCAGCCGCGTAGTATTTAAGGCCGCTTACCGACTTCGAAGGTATTCACCGTCCAGGCGCGCAGCTGATCGGAAAGCGTCACGCCCAGGCCGGGCCGGTCAGAAACAATCATGCGACCGTCCTTGATTTCCATATGCTCATTGAAGAGTGGATCCAACCAGGTGAAGTGCTCCACCCACGGCTCCAGGGAATAGGTGGCCGCCAGGTGGGAGTGGATCTCCATGGCGAAATGCGGGGCGAGCTGCAGGCCGGCATGCTCGGCCAGCTTCGTCAGCTTGAGGAATTCCGAAACGCCACCCACGCGCGGAGCATCCGGCTGAATGAAATCGCAGGAGTGGTTCTCGATGAGCTTGACGTGCTCGGCTACCGAAGCGAGCATCTCACCGGTAGCAATTGGGGTGATGAAACGGCGCGCGAGCTCCGCGTGGCCTTCGTAATCGTAGGCATCCAGCGGTTCCTCAATCCACACCAGATTGAATTCTTCCAGCCATTCGCACATGCGGTTCGCGGTGGGGCGATCCCACTGCTGATTCGCATCCACCATAAGCGGGAAATCATCGCCCAGCGCCTCGCGCACCGCCTTGACGCGGGTGTAATCCACCTGGTGATCCGGGTGCCCCACCTTGATCTTGATGCCGCCAATACCCTTTTCCTTGGAAGCCAGCGCATTCTCGATCACTTCTTCCAGCGGCGAGGAAAGGAAGCCGCCGGAAGTGTTATAGGTGCGGATGGAATCCCGGTGGGCACCAATAAGCTTGGAGAGCGGCAGCCCGGCCCGCTTCGCCTTCAAATCCCACAGGGCCACATCAATGGCGGCAATGGCCTGCACCGCCACCCCGCTGCGCCCCACCGAAGCTCCGGCCCACAGTAGCTTCACGCGCAGGCGGTCAATATCGTTGGGATCTTCCCCGATAAGGTTATCGGCCACTTCGGAAGCGTGGGCGAATTGCGCTGGCCCACCCGCCCGTTTCGAATATGAAAAACCGACTCCGGAATGGCCGTCGGTTGTTTCGATCTCGCAGAAGAGGAAATTCACCTCTGTCATGGGCTTTTGCCGTCCGGTGAAGACCTTTGCGTCAGAAATAGGGTTGTTCAGCGGCAAAATAACGTGGGAAAGCTTCACGTGTGCGATGGTATCCCGGCTCACAATATGCTCCTTTGCCTTGGGGTCTGCCTGAGATATGCCGGGAAGGCGCCCGTGCAGCGGTGCATACACGGCGTCAGCCTACTTACCGGCAATACAAGTATCTACACATGTAGACCGTGCCAAATGTGACATAAGTCCCTAGGTGGTGCACCTTCGTGGCCAATAGGGAGAAAGCCAGCTGGCGTCGTCGTTAGGTCTGAGTTGGTTCACGTTAGTCAAGTTTTCGAAACTGGCTGATGGGAACAGCGAGATCGCCCGGGATGGGTAGTGGCAGCGGTATAGGAGTTATCCACAGAATCCTCAAACGTCACCCTTATCCACAAGGCGTCACCTAGGTCTTTTTTACGCTTCTACGCCATGCGAGAATGACGGAAAGGATGGAGGTGACCACTATGGCAGTCATTATCGGGCGAACCTACACCTCGCTGGAAGAAATTCTGGAGCGGAAAGAAGAGATTCTGCGCGAGGTTAGAATGACCCGGGAAGAATTCGACCTACGCGCTGATAACTACCTGCTCGGCGAAAAAGAAGCAAAGCTCTATTTCGAATTGGATGGATTAGATTACTTCGAGAAGTTGGCTCGCTATGGCCGTGAACCGCGATCATCCAGGTGGGAGCCTGGAGTTCCAAGCCGAAAGATTTGCTGACCATCTAGGAAAGATAAGCAGTTTTCTAGATGAAAATTCTTCAGTAAGTATCGAGTCGGTGGTGCTGAGTAAAGCGCCTGGAAAGCGAATCAGTGGCCGCATAGCTTTCCAGGGCAACCCGCTTGTACTATTTGACTATCGAGTTTTTCTCGATCCGGAGAGTGGTTTTCTCACGGTCGATCAATCAACATTTTCAGTGATCCGCGGACACGAAGGACAAGAGCCTCTGGTGCGCTGGGATTACATTCGCTCACCACGTTCGAATATTCCCTGCGCGCATATCCAGATACATTCGCACGGCGATGAATGGACACATGCTTTGCTCCTGAGCGGTCATCATTCCCGCCGGGCATGCCGGCGCATTAAGAACGAGGCCCGCACTCCACGTATTGCCAATGTTCATTTCCCGGTGGGTAGGCGCAGGTTTCGGCCCTGCCTTGAAGAGATTCTTCTTTTCGTGATCGATGAGTTCGGAGCGGCATGTACACCGCAAGCACGCGATGCACTCCATCGAGGAATCCGGGAATGGGAGAAGATTCAGTTACGCGCCGCGGTGCGTCATGACCGTACTGCTGCGCTCGAAGCTCTCGAAGAGTGAACCACCTATCCCATTCTTCTCCCCGCTACGCAATCGGCGCGGAATCGAGAATCCGATTGACGGCCGTGCGCATGGCGGCCGCGAGCTCCGCTTCGCGCTCCGCGCTCCAGCGCGCGCTAGGAACTGAGCAAGAAATAGCGTCGCGCACCGGGCTTTCGTAGGGGAGGGAAAAGGCCACGCAATGCAGACCGGGGGTATTTTCCTCATTGTCGATAGCGTAACCGCGCGTGGCGGTCTCTGTGAGGACCTTGCGCAGCTGCGTCGGTGAGGTGATGGTCCGCTCGGTCAGCGCCACCAGTTCCTCCGGAATGTCTTCGGGGCGGTGGGCCAGCACGGCTTTGCCCAGGCCGGTGGCCGCGGCGGGCAGGCGGCGCCCCACGCGTGAATAGGTGCGGGTGGAGCGGTCGGATTGCTGAGTAAGTAGATATACGATTTCCGCGTTATCGAAACGGCCCATATGGAAGGTTTCCCCGTGCTCCTTGGCCAGGTCCACGAGAATCGGGCGCACAATCCGCACGTAGGGATCCGCATCAATATAGGCCGTGCCCACGGTGAGCGCACGGATGCCCAGCATGTAGCGATCCGTGGAGGTGGCCTGCACCCATTCGGCATCGATCAAGGTGCGGAGCAGGGCGTAGGTGGAGGAACGTGGCGCATCTAACTCCGCGCAGATCTCCGCCAGGCGCGGCGGGTCGGCAATGCGCCTGCCGAGGAATTCGAGCAGGTCAACGGTGCGTGAGGCAGATTTTACGGGGCGAACACCGCCGCCATGCATGCTTGTAGCTCTCAAACGGATCCAACACCTTCGTATCCGTGGTGCCGCGACGCCCGGCAGGGGACCGTGCGCTGGGGGCACCTCAGGGATGCCACGGCACCACGTAATTTCTTTCGTTTCTCTAGGTTCCATAGTAAAGGACAGCGCAACAAGTTCCCCGGAACTGCGTCGCCGAACGTCTGTGTCGCTCCGCATACCTCAGACGTTAGTCCCATCCTGTAGTACCGCAATCGCGTTTTAATACTAGTGTCTACATACGTAGCTGACTGTCCACAAAGTTTCGTGCTTCGCTGCTGAAGTCGAAACTGAAGCCGCAACCAAGGAGAACTATGGAGTTCCATGCAGAAGGCGTGATTCCCGCTCTCGTCACACCTCTAGATCGCGAAGGAAACTTGCTGGAGCAGGGTCTGCGCGACGTCATTGACTACACGATCACCAACGGCGTGCACGGTATTTTCGTGCTCGGCAGCTCCGGTGAAATCTACGGCCTCGATAACGCTCAGAAGCGCCGCGTTGTTGAAATCGCCGTGGAACAGGCCAATGGCCGGGTCCCGGTCTACGCCGGCGCCTCGGAAATCACCACCCGCGATTGCATTAAGACCGCACATATGGTTCAGGAAGTGGGCGGGGTATCCGCTCTTTCGGTCCTCACCCCCTACTTCATGACCCCCACCCAGTCCGAACTGGTCGAGCACTACAAGAACATCGCGGCGGAAACCGATCTGCCCATCCTGGTGTACTCCAACCCGGGCCGCACCCAGGTCCCGGTGGCTCTCAAGACCATGCTGGAACTGGTGGACGTCCCCAATATCATCGGCATCAAGGATTCCGCCGGGAACCTGACCCTGACCGGGGATTACATTCGCGAGCTCCCCGATGACTTCGATGTCATTATGGGCCGCGATACCCTCATTTACCCGGCCCTGTGCCTGGGAGCCGCCGGCGCCATCGCCTCCACCGCGAATATTGCGCCCAAGCTCGTCTCCAGCATTTACAACGAATACCGCGCCGGCAACCGCGAACGCGCCCTCGAATTGCAAAATGCGCTCTCGCCGCTGCGCAATCTCGTGGACGTGGCCACCTTCCCGGTGGTCCTCAAGGAAGGCCTGCGTATGGCGGGTGTGGAAGCGGGATACTGCTTCGCACCGGCCCGTGAACTTGCCCCCGAATTCCGCCCGGCGCTCGAAAAGGCCGTCGAAGCGGTCACCAATATCTAGCCGTATCCGGCTATCTCAGTGATGAGATTGGAAACTAAGGAAAAACCATGCCACTAGTAATCCTCGCACTTGGCATTGCGCTGCTCCTGTTCCTCATGATCGTGCTGAAGATGAATGGCTTTATTGCCCTCGTCATCGTCTCGGTCGTGGTGGGCATGGCGCAGGGTATGCCTCTCCTGGCAACCGTCGACGATAAGGGTGAGAAAGTCAAGGGACTCCTTGACGTCATCCAATCGGGCGTGGGCGGGCAGACCGGTAAACTCGTGCTGCTCCTCGGCTTCGGCGCCATGCTCGGCGTTTTCATGGCGGATATGGGCGCGGCGAACCGCCTCGCCACCACCATGATTAACAAGTTCGGGATCAAGCATTCCCAGCTCGCGATTGTTATCGTGTCCTTCCTCGTGGGTGTTGTGCTCTTCTACGAGACCGCCTTCGTCATCATCATCCCCATCGTCTTCGCGGTATGCCGGGCCTACAAGATCCCGGTCATGTGGCTGGCGATGCCCATGGCGATCGCGCTGTCCACGATGCACTCCTTCCTCCCGCCCCACCCGGGCCCCTCGGCCGTGGCGAATATGTACGATGCCTCCATCGGCCTGACCATGCTTTACGGCCTCATCTTTGCCATTCCGCTGGGCGCGGTGGTCGCCATCATGTGGCCGCGCCTGCCCTTCGTCAAGTCCGTGACCGCCCGCCCGCCGGCCGGCCTGGTCAACGAAAAGGAATGGACCGACGAAGAAATGCCGGGCTTCTGGGCTTCGCTGTGCATCACCGCCCTCCCGGTTATCCTCATCGGTGGCCACGCCATCCTCGAGGTAACCCTGGGTCACGATCACGCGGTCACCAAGGTGATGGCCTTCATCGGCCACGACTGGTTCGCCCTCATGATCTCCCTCCTCGTGGCCGTGGCCTACTTCGGCCTGCTGCGCAAGGTGCCGATGGATAAGATCATGGCCTCCTGCGCGGCTTCGGTGAAGTCCATCGCGATGATCGTGTTCATCATCGGCGGTGGCGGTGCCTTCGCGGCCGTGCTCAAGAACGGTGGTATTTCCGATTACATCCTCGGAATCACCGAGAACCTCAGCCTCTCCCCGATTATTATCGCCTGGCTTATCGCCGCGCTCATGCGCGTGGCCCTCGGTTCCGCTTCGGTGGCCGTGGTGGCCGCGGCCGGTATCGCGCTGCCGATGATCGCCGGCGGTGGGGTGAGCCCCGAAATCATGACCCTGGCAACTACGTGCGGTTCCATTATGGCCTCGCACGTCAACGACCCCGGGTTCTGGATGTTCAAGGAATTCCTCGGGCTCTCGGTGGCGGAAACCATCAAGGTCCGCACCACCTACACCTCGCTGCTCTCCGTGCTCGGCTTGGGCGCCTGCCTGCTGCTGAGCCTCGTGGTTCCGGTCTAAGGATACGGATAGGGGGTACGACGGCGCAGCTACGGCCGCGCCCTACCCCCGCGAGGAACGGTGCGCAGAGAAAACGGCGCATAAACGGCGCATAAAAACGGAGCGCCCCACCCCACGTGAAACGCTCCGCCCGTTGGAAACACCAACCTGACGATCATACAAAAAGGAAGGAAAAACTCCATGAAGATCGGATTTATCGGTCTTGGCATTATGGGTAAGCCCATGGCGAAGAACCTCCTCAAGGCCGGGCACGAACTCTACGTGAACGACCACAATGCCGAAGCCGTTGCCGAAGTGGTGGAAGCCGGAGCGACCGCCGTTGCGAACGGTAAGGAAGCTGCGGAGAAGGCCGACCTGGTCATCACGATGCTTCCGAATTCCCCCCACGTCAAGGCGGTGGCCCTGGGCGAAGGCGGCATTATCGAAGGCGCTCGCGAAGGACTCATCTACGTGGATATGTCCTCCATCGCGCCCCTCGCCTCGCGCGAAGTGGCCGCGGGCCTGGAAAAGGCCGGCGTGCGGATGCTGGACGCCCCGGTTTCCGGCGGCGAACCGAAGGCCATTGACGGCACCATGTCCGTGATGGTCGGCGGCGAAGAAGAGCTCTTCAACGAGGTCAAGGACGTGCTCGGCGTGATGGCCGGGGATGTCACCTACGTGGGTCCCATCGGGGCCGGCAATATTGCCAAGCTGGCCAACCAGGCCATCGTAGCGATCAATATTGCCGCCTGCGCCGAAGCATTCACCATGGCCCAGAAGGCCGGAGTGGATCCGGAAGCCGTGTACCGCGCCATCCGTGGCGGACTGGCCGGCTCCACGGTGATGGACGCCAAGGTCCCCATGATGCTGGCCCGCAATTTCAAGCCGGGCTTCCGCATCAACCTGCATATCAAGGACCTCAATAACGTCATGGACACCGGCCACGGGGTCAATTCCGCGCTTCCGCTCACCGCCCAGGTGCGCGAGATGATGTCGGTACTCGAGGGCGATGACCATGCCGGTGAGGACCACTCCTCCCTCGTGCGCTTCTACGAGAAGCTCGCGAATATCGAGCTGCACCCGGGCCTGCCCGAGTAAAGCACCCGCTGGCCGTAGCTGGCCCGCCACCGCGGCCGTGTGACTCCGAGCCGCGGCGGGCTGGAACCGAGGGCGGCCGGCTACATGCACGGCTGGACGCAGCCGGACCGGCCGGAAAGGAACCTCTCCTGTCCGGCCGGCCGGCGGCCAGCTAGCGGCGTCGTCGTAAAACCCGCGCGTAGCGCGCAGTCGCAACCACTAGAACACCGCACCTACAAACAAACGCACATACTCCTCTACTCCGACCAAACGCGCCGCGCGGCGCACAATATCCGCGCAGCGCCCAAACAAGAAAGACAACGATGTCAGTTCCCACAATTAAGAAGATCGATGTTTACCCGGTTGCCGGCCATGACTGCATGGAACTCAACCTCTCCGGCGCGCACGGCCCCTACTTCACCCGTAACGTGGTGGTGATGGAAGATTCCAGCGGAAACGTTGGTATTGGCGAAGTCCCCGGCGGTGAGAAGATCACCCGCACCATCGAGGACGCCAAGGATATTGTGCTGGGGCGTTCCCTGGCCGATTACAATAATTTCCTGCGTGAAGTGGGCGAACGCTTCGCGGATCGCGACGCGGGCGGGCGCGGCCTGCAAACCTTCGACCTGCGTACCACCGTGCACGCCGTCACCGCGCTGGAAGCAGCCACCCTGGACCTCTTCGGCCAGTTCCTCAACGTGCCGGTGGCCGCGCTCCTGGGCGAAGGCCAGCAGCGCGATCAGGTGCGGGCCCTCGGCTACCTCTTCTACGTGGGCGACCCGGATAAGACGGACCTGCCCTACCTGCGCGAAAAGGATTCGGATGTGGAATGGTACCGCATCCGCCACGAAGAAGCCCTCACCCCCGAAGCGATCGTGAAATTCGCGGAAGCCACCCACGATCTCTACGGATTCCAGGACTTCAAGCTCAAGGGCGGCGTACTGGAAGGCGCCGAAGAAATGAAGGCGATTGTGGCCCTCAAGGAACGCTTCCCCGAGGCCCGCATCACCCTCGACCCCAACGGCGCATGGTCCCTCAAGGAAGCCATTGAGCTGTGCAAGGACAAGGTCGGCATCCTCACCTACGCCGAGGATCCCTGCGGTGCCGAAAACGGCTTCTCCGGTCGCGAAATCCTCAACGAGTTCCGCAAGGCCACCGGCCTGCCCACCGCCACCAATATGGTCAATACCGACTGGCGCCAGATGACCCACTCGCTGACCCTGCAATCCGTGGATATCCCGCTGGCCGACCCGCACTTCTGGACGATGCGCGGCTCGGTGCGCGTGGCCCAGCTCTGCCACGATATGGGCATGACCTGGGGCTGCCACTCCAATAACCACTTTGATATTTCCCTGGCCCAGATCGCCCACTGCGGCGCGGCGGCCCCGGGCGAATACAACGCCCTGGATACCCACTGGATCTGGCAGGAAGGCGTGGAGCGCCTGACCAAGGAACCGATGAAGATCGTGGACGGCAAGCTCACGATCCCGCAGCGCCCGGGCCTGGGCATCGAGCCCGATATGGATCAGATCCTCGCGGCGCACGAACTCTACAAGGAGAAGGTGGAAGGCGGCGGCGCGCGCAACGACGCCATCGGCATGCAGTACCTCATCCCCGGCTGGAAGTTCGATAATAAGAAGCCAGCACTGGTCCGCTAACTAAAAGGCGGGTAGCTTGCGGCAACACTAGTTTGCGTTGACGCTAGCGTGCCGCACGCTACCGGCTTTAAGCTGCCAGTGTTCCTATCGCGCGGGGCGCGCGGGCGCGAGTTTTCTCCATTTCCTCGCGTTCGTGTGCCCCGCGTATTTTTTCGATAGCTTTTCTATAGCGTTTCGATAGCTTTAACATCCGCGTGACTCAGCACGGCGAAAATTGTAGACACCGACGTGAAAGGCTCTGCCATGAAAATTGTGTGCTGCCCCGATAGCTTCAAAGAATCCATGACGGCGGCCCGCGCGGCCGCGGCGCTCGCGGCCGGGGCGCGGCGGGCTATACCCGATGCGCAATGCGTGGAAATTCCTATGGCGGACGGCGGGGAAGGTTTCGCCCGCGCCATTGCCGATGCACTGGGCGCCCGGATCATCACGCTGCCGGTGGCCGGGGTGCGCGGGGCTACGGTGCCGGCTGAGCTGGCGATCGCGGGGGAGCACGCCATTTTTGAGAGCGCGGCCGCGGTGGGGTTGGACCAGTTGCGCCCCGAAGAACGCGATATTCGCCGCTCGGATAGTACCGGGGTGGGGCAGCTTATTGCGCGGGCGCTCGATGAGGGCGCCACCGAGATTCTGGTGGGCCTGGGTGGTTCCGCCACGAACGACGGCGGGGCCGGGATGCTCGCGGCACTCGGCGCACGTTTTTACGACGACGCCGCCACCGAGCTGGGCACCACCCCGGCGGAGATGGCGCGCTTGGCGCGGGCGGACTTCAGCGGCCTGGATCCGCGCCTGGCCGGCGTGACCATCCGGGTGGCCTGCGATGTGGATAATCCGCTGCTCGGGGAGCGCGGGGCTTCCGCGATTTACGGGCCGCAGAAGGGTGCTTCGCCCGCGGACGTGGAATTCCTGGACGGGGTGCTGCGTAATTTCGCGACCGTTGCCGGGAAGATGGACGTGCAGGAGACGCCGGGCGCGGGGGCGGCCGGCGGGCTCGGTTTCGCATTTTTGCTGTTGGGGGCCAGCCTGGAATCCGGGGTGGATCTGGTCATGGAAACCGTGGGGCTAGCAGAGGCGATGGCCGGCGCGGACCTGGTTCTGACCGGGGAGGGCGCCATGGATCGCCAAACCCTCATGGGCAAAACGCTTTCCGGGGTGGCGCGGGTTGCCGCGGCGGCCGGTGCGGGTGCCGGGCGCGGTGCGGGTGCCGGTGATACGCCCAGCGGCGGTAAATCTGCCGGCGTGCCGATTATTGCTTTCGCGGGGAAACTCGGTGAAGGCGTGGAGGACCTGTACGAACACGGCTTCGTTGGCTTGGTGCCGATTGTGGACCGGCCCTGCACGCTTGACGAGGCGCTTGCGGAGGGCGCGGCGAACCTGGAAAACGCCGCCGAACGCGCCTTGCGCCTCTACGCGGCCGGCCGGCGTGCCTAATTTCTCGGTGGCGGCAGCTAGATTAACCATCCATGACCCCTGGGGTAAACAAGTGTTGCCGAGGGGTGCGATCACATAAGTCGAACCTCAGGAGTCACACCAGCACCGGCGGAGGTACTAGGTGTTTTCAGAGCTGTACTTCGTATGTACGACATTCGCAGTACACCCCGGACAACACATACCGGGTCCGGCAGCCTGCACCCCGGCCCCAGCCGAGTGGGGCATCTCGAAGGGCGCGTCTGAAAGGGCCGGCCCGGTTATGGCGCAACGAAGTGGTACGTCACGACAGGAAATCATCTAGTTAATGTAGTTCTGGTACCACTTTGTGTGCGTCGATTTTGGGCGGTTGTCTGAAAGAACGACTACGGGGGGTGGTACATCGCGTGCGATGTACCACCCCCCGTGGCTTAGGCGCAGGGCTCGCCTAGCGGTCGGTGCGCAGCCGGCGCCAGGCCAGGATTCCGAGGCCGGCGAGCAACGCTGAGCCCGCGAGGGCTGCTCCGGTGCGGGCATCGCTGCCGGTGCGCACAATCCGCGGCGGATTCGCCGGCGGTGTGCTCGGCGGAGTAGCCGGAGGCGTGCTGGCCGGCGGAGTTACCGTAGGTGTACTCGGCGGAACCGTGGGCGGCGTCGGTGGCTCACTCGGAGTGGGAGGCACCGACGGTGTCGTTGGCGGTACCGACGGCGTTGTAGGTGGCGTCGTCGGCGGAGCCGGGGGAGTTGTCGGCGGTACCGGCGGCTCGGTTGTGGGCGGTACCGGCGGAGTGGTGGGAGGAGTCGGTGGCTCCGTCGTCGGCGGCGTAGTCGGCGGCGTAGTCGGCGGAACCGTGGGCGGCGTAGTAGGCGGAGGCGGCGGGGTCAGGGTATTGACCACTGTCACCGCACGGTGAATAACGCCGTCCTCGCCCGGGGCTTCGGGGCTGCCGGGAGTCTCAGGAGCGCTAGGGGCCGCCGGAACCGGCACGATCTCGCCAGCTCCCTTCTCACGCAGCCCGTACACATAGGCCACGCCCTCCGCAGTGGCGCGGGGCAGCCCGGTGAGTGTGCGAACCCAGTTATCCGCCTTCGTCACGGTGAAGCTCTGCACCACCTCGGGATGGGAGAAAGCCGCATCGGTATCGCGCAGCAGCTCGAATTCCACCTGCTCGGGCAGCGCAGCACCCGGCACCGGATCGCTCGAATCGCGGTAGGCCCACTGTTTCGTGACCGCGATATCCACCGGCGTAGGCACCTCATTGGCGACCTTCCCGACGAACCACACCTCGGGCGGAGCCATGCCTTCCGCCAGTTCCGGGCGCTTAGGCAGTTTTTCACCGCGCTGCACCAGCAGCTGCGACGGCTCCAACACCTTGGTTTTCAGCACCTCGCCAGCAGCGTCCAGCTCCTGCACCGCGTAGACGTACAACTCTCCAGCATCAGTGCGGATCGGTAGATTTGTGAAGCTCTTCGTCCACTCCTCACCGGCCGTCACGCTAAACTTCTGTACCACCTGCGGCTTCGGGAGCTCAGCGGAGGTATCGGAGACCAGCCGCATCGGCACACTCGAGGAGGCAATATCCGAAGGACGTGCCGGCACAGGATTGGGCTTATCGCCAGCTGGCGGCGTCGTCGTCGTTTCATAGAACCACTGTTTCGTGACCGTTGCCTGCGCGTAACCCCACGTGCCGAAAATAACCGAGCCATTCGTGCCGATACCCGCCCCGCGCGGCGCGGTGTTGCCCGTAATGACCAGGCGCGCGGCATCGCGAGCCGCACCCTGAGCCGGATCGGAAACCACGGCGGCAAATCCCTCGTTCGAAATCTCGCGCCCCTTGATGAGTTCGGGGCGCGGGCGTTCCTTCTCGGGCAGGCTTAGCTGCGCCGGGTCGAAGCGGGCACCTTCGTTATCCTGGTAGTAATCCACCAGGCCGCCGCCCAGAATCGCATCCGAGGTCCACACCGGCGCGGAGCTGACCGAACCGAGGTTATCGTGCGCGAGGTCCGCGCCGTAGCGAGTCGCGGCGTTCCCGAAAATCGCCGCGCCGTTATCCACGTGGACCTCTACGCTGCCGGTGGGGCAGGTCCAGATCCCGCCGCCAATCCCGGAAGCGGAATTCGCCGTGACCAGAGTGTTGCCGGCGTGCAGGGTGTAGGTGGCGGTGGAAACATAGACCCCGCCGCCCTGCTGACCAGCCTCATTGCCACTGATGGTGCCCCCGTTGAGCTGGACCTTATTGGAGACCACGTTCACGCCGGCCCCGGTGCGCCGGCTGGAGTTATTCGAAATCGTGCCGCCGTTCATGGTGAAGGCGCCGGGGGACAGCTCCGACCACTGCGCGGTGGTGAAGCCCCAGTTCTTACCATCGCCGGGAACCTCTTGCCAGGTGCCGTCCGCACCCCACACGTACAGGTCCAAGGTTCCCACGCCGCCACCGTTGGGTGCCGAATTGGAATCGATGGTGCCGCCGTTCATGGTGACCTCGGAGTTACCGAAAGAAAGAATCCCACCACCGGAGAAAGAAGCGCGGTTCTTGGAGATGGTGCCACCATTGATCGTGATGAAGCTGCGGGTGCGAGCAGAGTTTTCGGGGGTGGCATCCGATGTGGACCACAGCCAGGTGAATGCGATCATCCCGCCCGCGAAACCGGAATTTTCCGTGATGGTTCCGCCGTTGATGGTGACGTTCCCGCCTTTGTACACGCCGATCCCGCCAACTTCGCCGTAACCGTAAGAGTCAACAACACGAGCTTTGCCCTTGCTAACCTCCCCGCCGTTCATCACGAAGGTGGCGCCCTCGGTTACCGCGATATTCGCGGCGCCGTACTGGACTGCACCAGGATTATTGAGCTGACGATGATTATCGGTGACGTTCCCGCCGTTGAGGGTAAAACTGGCATCTTTCCCGCTGATGGTGATCGCGCCCTGGTAGGTCTGCTTCGCTTCGCGCACCCCGGAAAATTCCCCGCCGTTAATGGTGAGGCTGCCGCGCACATCCAGGAGAGTGCCGCCGCCCGGGACCCATTCCCCGCGGCTGCGCATGCGGAAAGTGCCGCCGTCGTAATTATCGAAAGTGAGGGCGGCGCCTGCCGGCACCTGCACCATCACGCCGCTGAAGCCATCTTCGCGCACCAGTCCGGAATCAGTGGCACCCCACGGGGCGCGCCCGCCGTTGACGAGCTCAATATCCGCACCGGCGGGAATCTTCAGGGTACTCGTGAGGAGAGTGTCGGTGGCGCCCAGAATAATACGGGTGGGCGTGGTTCCGGCCTCGCGAATGCGCTGGGTGAGGAGATCCTCGGGGCACGTGAGGTCGTTGGGATCTTGTGAACATTGCACGACGGCGCGCGGCGACGCCGCCGCATCGGCCGCGGGGCTACCGCCGGCAGGGTTGGTATCGGCAGCGCGGGCCGGTCCCGGAGTGGCCCACACCAGCGTGCCGAGAATAAGGAAGAGGACCGCCAGGAATATGAGGAGCGCGCGGGAGCGCGGCTGGCGGGTGGAGGGCTGCGGCATAATCACTCCTTGGGATTGGCAGCTGCGGTGCTGCGGTAATTTTCCGGGTTCCCTAGTTAGTACCAATAATAATATTGGTGTTCATTTTAGTATGACATCGCATTAAAATGTGGCGGCTGGGACATTGTGGTGGATATGTGCGCGATGCCACGAATTTGTTGCTAAAGCTTCATCAAAAATTAGGAAAGTATCACTACCATTCATTACAGCTGGTTATAGCAAAAACCACCCGATGGTGGAATTTCTCATCACATTTTCACGCAAGGAAGCTCGATGAATCGACATTTAATGATGCCGCTGGCATCACGGCGGTCACTTATTGCGCTGCTATGCACCGTGCTGCTTCTGAGCTTGGGGTGGGGAGTGCTCCCACAGGCCTCCGCCGCTCCCGCAGCAGGTACGCTCACCAATGTCTCTGTCAGTATTACCGGTGATGACACCTATGGCGATTACGATACCGAGGCAAAGAACGGCAAAGTTGGCTATGGCTCACGGGTGTCTTTCCAATGGGCCTTTGTGGCATCAGATGCCACTGCCACCACGATCTCACAAACCCTTCCGGAAGGCTGGAGTTGGGAGACGGGCCCCGGGCTTGACGCGGTGCTGGGAGGAACATCGAACGGAGTGGAACGCTCCTATACGGTGAGTGCGGATGGGCGGACCCTGACCGCCACGGTGAGTAATGAAGGCGGTGCAGGTACAGCCGCTGTGGTGATTCAGCCCATTATTGCGCGGCCCGGAACCGGGGTGGGGCCGGGCAGCACCTACAGTCCCGAACTCGAGGTCACCGATGCGCAGGGCACACGCACCATTGCGGTATCCGGTGCTCCCAGCCTGGTGGAAGTGGTGGGGCAGCTTGACTTCGATCTTGGGCACGGGAGTGATCCGGTTGATGACTCATCCACCTACCGCGGGGAAGGCTCCTATGATTTCGGTTCCGGGAAGGAAAAGGGCAATTTCTTCGGTTTCACGCCGAAGTACAGCTTCCCCTTCTCTGATCGATGGACATTTGAAAAACCCCTCACCACCGCGGTCACATTTAACATCACGGTGCAAGAACCCGGAGCGAGTGCGCCGCGCCCCTTCGTGCCGGAGCGGTGGGCGGTAGTTCCAGTGCGGTCGGGGATCACCGCCGAGAAAGGGGACTCTTTCGGAAAGTTCACCCTCACGGGCGCGCAGGCCCGGGATGGGGATTCGGCAGCCTATGCACAATACCGGGTGTGGATTCCCGCTTCCGACATTGCGAAATTACCTAATAAGACGCTCGTGACGTTCACCAGTTCCGTGGCTCCGGTTAACCCGCGGGGCAGCTCGGCGTCGTCGCCCTCACAACCTCTACACGAAACAAACCTGCTCAATAACACCGAAACCCTCACGTGGACGATTGATCGGCCAACGGAGGGACGGCTCATCACGGATACCACTGCGCGTTACGGTCGCAATCCGGAGGGAAGCGATCCGGACGCGATGCGCACGAGCCCGGGCTTGGGTCATAACGGTGTTGTACCGCCGAATACTCCGTATGCACTGATCGGCATCGCCTACCAGTATCTGGATAACACTCGCCTGGGCGGTCAATACGAAAGCGTGGGCTCGGCCGATAACCAGGTCACCATTGAGCCGGGCGACCCGGCCTACCAGCGTATAGATCCGCGCACCGCGCGCCTGTTCGTGAAAACCAGCGATATCCCCGGGGATCCCTACCCCAAGGGTATGCCTGGCGAAACGGCTAATGGCTACTATGAGATCCCGAAATCGGATTATGACCTGTACGTGCGAGCAGGCGCGAAAGGTAGCCCGGAGCAGCGCGAATTCCGCCCGCTCTCGGAATACTCCGGCGATTTTAGCGATGTTTTTGCGTTGCAAGCGCGCCCCAAAGTGAATAACGGCAACTTGCTGTCCAAACGCACGGGCTCGGCCGCTGCGCTAGATCGGTACCATATGTACTTAACGGTTCAAGCGGTGGCAACGTCGGACGCGGTTTTTGTTGATGATGGCGTTCCCCTCTCCGTGAGTATGCGGTCGAAGTACCAGGGAAGAAGTCAGTACAAAGGTACCGGAGTTCGTATTTTCGTGGCGGTGGGCGAAGCGCGTTTCCAGGCTTCTTCCCTGGCCACTATTAATCCGGACGGAACTGTGGGCAACCGTATAGCGGTCGCGAAAACAAATCATAAGTACCGCTATACCGTTCGTCCTGAAACCTTCCTCGTTCCTAACTCGCCCCACACCACAGCTGCCCATGCACAGGTGCTCATGTGCCTGCCCGCAGAAGTGGTGGACGTGGATCTCTCCCCCGTGGATGCCACCACCTGGAAGGGGAGCAAGGCTACCGATGCGAACCTCTGCGCGGATGGGCGTACCCCGTACCTCTTCGATTACGTGGCCAACGGCGGCAAACTGCCCGTGGGCCAGCCGCTGCCCGAGATTCCTGTCAACCTTCAGGTGGGACCCTATTTACCCGAATCCGGCCAGCTCAATCTGGATTCCTATTTCCGCGGTGACGATCTGAGGAAATGGTATTGGAGGGCCGTGATCGATCAGGCCGGCTGGCAGGCCCAAACCTCCACGGACGTCACCATGGTGCTCGTCGCGGGAGCGAATTACCTCAAGACGCTCCGCGCGCCCAACGTCCAGCGCAACGAACCGGTTTCGTACCTGCTGGAAATGTACAACACCACCATGGATTCCATGGGGCACGCTATTTTCGTGGACGAACTCCCCTACGTGGGTGACGGTCGCGGCACCACCGTGACCCCGGTTCTCACCGGGGTAGAACGCCTCCAGGGTGAGGCCGCCAATGTGCGAGCCGAATACACCACGGCACCGCACGGCACCATCGGAGCAGCTCCGGCCGCGGGCGTAACGTGGCAGGAAGTCACCGCTGCCACGGACCTCAGCCAGGTCACGGCACTGCGTTTCGTCATCAACGATTTCGCGACGGGCCCGGCCGGAGGTGCCCGCTACGCACTCACCCTGGAAGCCCCGCAAGCTGAGGCCGGCGCGGTCATCGCGAATACGATGACCGGACAGTTGCGCACCGCC
The DNA here is from genome assembly GCF_000411135.1 of Actinotignum schaalii FB123-CNA-2. GTDB lineage: Bacteria > Actinomycetota > Actinomycetes > Actinomycetales > Actinomycetaceae > Actinotignum > Actinotignum schaalii_A. The sequence continues at coordinate 584,037 of NZ_KE150262.1, forward strand.
TCGCATTCGCCGCTTCCGCTCACCGCAGGCGAACCGCAAAGTGCCACCGTGGTCGCCGCCACCGTGAGCGGGCGCATCGCCGTGGATATTAACGACGACGGCGCCAGCGCGGATGACACCGCGCTGGCCGGCGCTACCGTGCGCCTCCTCGATGCCAGTACCGGTGCCCCCGTGCTGGGCCCCAGCGGTGCTCCGTTGGAAACGACGGCGGCAGCCGATGGGACCTACTCCTTTAATAATGTCCTGGCCGGAAACTACCGTATCTCCGTCACCCCACCCGTAACTGACGGGGGCGCCAGCTACGTACCCAGCTACTCACCGGCGGGGAAAGACGGTGCCACTAGCGCCGCGGTAACGGTGGAACGCGCGGCCACACTGGAAGGCCAAGACTTCGGATTCTTCCACGCCCAGCCCGCGCTCACCCTCACCAAGGCAGCCGCGCTCGCGGCCGATGGCACGGGTGCGAATGCGGCGGCCGGTGATACCGTGACCTACACCTTCACCGTGACGAATACCGGGAACGTTCCGCTTGCGCAGGTGGCCCTGAGTGACCCGAAGGTCAGTGGGCTTGTCATGACCTGGCCTGATGCTGCCCAACCGGGCATGTTGGCGCCGGGCGCCGTCGCCACCGGAACCGCGCAAGCCACGCTCACCCAAGCCGATATCGATGCGGGTCGCGTGGATAATACCGCCACGGTGACCGGAACCTCGCCGCACAATACGCAGGTGCAGGCCACCGCGACGGTGACCACGCCGCTGCCGGCCGCCGGTGCACTGACGGTAAGCAAAACTGCTACGCCTCCGGCCACTATCGCGGCCGGCGAGCACGTGCGCTACTCCATTGACGTGCGTAATACCGGGAACGTGACGCTGAGCGGCGTGACGATCACGGATCCGCTGCTGGGTGGAGAGCTAGGCACTATCGCAACGCTGGCACCCGGTGCCTCCCAGCAGGTAACCGGAACCTACACCCTTACCCAGGCCGATATTGACCGCGGCACGCTGGACAATACCGCCACTGCGACCGGCACCGATCCGCGCGGCGTTGCGGTTACGGCCAGCGATAGCGCCACGGTGAGTATCCCGGACGGTGCCCAGATCCAGGTGATCAAGCAGGGTAGCGCGCCCGCGCGCCCCGCTGGAACCGTGCGGGCCGGGGACGAGGTCACGTGGACCTTCACCATTGCTAATCGCGGTACCACCACGCTAAGTGAGGTGGCACTGCGCGATGAGCTTCCCGGCTTGAGCGCGGTGACCTTCGGTGAGTGGCCGGGTGCGGCCGGGGTGCTCGCACCGGGTCAATCGGTGACTGCGAGCGCTACCTCGCACATCACCCAGGAACTTCTGGATGCCGGAGCGGTGGAAAATACCGTGGAGGTGAGCGCGACCTCAGCGCGCGGGTTGCTGGTGCGCGATAGCGCAACCGAAACCGTGCTTCTCCCGCAGTGCCCCGGATTCACCCTGGTGAAGACGGGTAGCGTAGAAAAGGAGAAGTCGCGCGCGGGTGACCTCATTACCTGGTTCTTTACGCTGGAGAACACCGGCAATACCACCCTGCGGGATCTTGTCATTCAAGATGACTTCCCGGGTCTGTCCGAGATTGAGTACAGCTGGCCGGGTGCTGCCGGGGTGCTCGCTCCGGGTGAAAAAGCTAGTGCTACCGCTACTTCGGTGCTGACCCAGGAGCAGGTGGATGCGGGTACCGTCCGCAACGATGCCAACGCCACCGGCGTGACCCCCGGAGGGGACACCGTGACGAACAAACCGGGCGACCCGAGCGAACCGGGCACCGGTGGCCACGGTAGTGTCACCATCACCGGCCACCCTGGAATGGTGATGGAGAAAACCGCAACTGTGGACGGGGACGTGATTGTCTATCGTTTCGAGGTGCTCAATACCGGAACAACAACGCTCACCGGCATCACTATCGACGATCCTATGAGCGAGCTGGGGCCCATCGAGTACACCTGGCCGCGTGCGGCAGGGGTGCTGGCACCGGGAGAAAAGCTCGTAGCGCAAGCCCGAGCGAAGATCACCGCGACGATGCAGGGTACGACGGTCACCAATACCGCTACCGTTACCGCGGTGACCCCGAGTGGCGAGAAGGCCACACCGGCGACCGCCAGTGTGGACACGAAGATCCCGCCCGCACCACCAGTCCGCAAGCAACTCAGCCACACCGGTGCTGAGCTTGCGATGCCCATCGCCCTCGCGATTCTCCTCCTGGCCGGAGGCGGAGCGCTGCGGCGGCGGGAAAAGGCTAACTAGCGGGAAGTACCGCTAACGCGGGTACAACATGCAGGGCCCGGCCGGGATCACGATCCCGGCCGGGCCCTGGTGTGCTGGTGGCCGCGCCGCCCGCCTATTTAGCCGGCGACGAGCACGTGCAGCTGGCGTGGGCCGTGCACGCCTTCCACGCGACTCAGCTCGATATCCGAGGTGGCGGAGGGCCCGGCCACGAAGGTAATCGGTTGGCCATCGCGCACCGAATCCTGGAGCCGGGTCATCGCCTCGGGGGTATTGGAAACAACCTGATCGGCGCGCAGCACGCACACATGCGCATCAGGTACCAGGGTGAGCGCACGCCGGCCCTGGTCGGCGCGATGGTCCATGGCAAAAGTACCGGTATTGGCCACCCCGACAGCGGCGGCCGTCACCACCGCATCAATATCGTTCAGCTGGCGGGCGCTGAGGTTATCGTCGTCGTACACCTGGAAACCATCCTCCGCAATAGCCGCGCGCCAGGAAGAATCCAGCCCCGCGGGAAGCACCACGGAGCGCGCGCCGATGGCGTGCAGGTGGGCGACGATAGCCGCCGGGACCGCCTCCGGGGCGACCCGCTCCACGTCGGCCTTGTAATCGGCCACGAGCTCGAGGAAATAATCCACGAGGTCGCCCTCAATGGCGGTGGGCTGGTTGTATTCCCAGCTGATCGCGGATTCTTCCGGATCCCGGCAGGGCACATCACCGAGCGCGGAGCGAATCCGCGCGAAAATCTCATCGCGTGCCGAGGTCATGACAGCTCCTCTGTGGTTGGGCGGCCGAAAATATCAGGTGCGGGCGAAACCGGCCCCGCGGTGGGCGGCACTTGCCCCGCGGTGGGCGGTACTTGCGTCGCGGTGGGCGGCACTTGTCCGGCTCCGGGCGGTAGCTGCGCGGGCGGAGCGGCGGGGGAGCCGTCGATCAAATTTGGATCGCAACCGAGCTGATGCAACTGCCCCTTCTGCAACTCTTTCTGGAAACGCTTGAGCTGCCGTGCTTCGCGTTTCTTGCGCCGCGCGAACGTGGCGCGGGCACTGCGCTTGGGCAGCATGGGAACATCACGGGCCCGGGTCCAGCGGTGCACGCCGGGAATATGCCAATTCCCGATGTAATGCATGAACAGGCCCATCACGCGCCCGCCCACGCTGGCCAGCCGGGCTGCGGCCTCCAGGCGCCAGCCCTTGCCCATCACCCAGCCGCCTCCGGCCATAAGGATCGGTTCCACATGCGGGCGCAGGCCCGCTTCGGCCCGTTTCTTATCCACCGCTTTGCGCCGCAGGTGCACGAGGATATTCGAAATCGGGATTTTCACCGGGCACACTTCATTACACGCCCCGCACAGGGTGGAGGCGAAGGGCAGGGAGCGATCCACCGCCGATTCCAGGCCGCGAATTTGCGGATTGAGAATCGCGCCGATAGGCCCGGGGTAGACTGACCCGTAGGCGTGCCCGCCCACTTTCTCGTAGACCGGGCAGATATTCAGGCAGGCCGAGCAGCGAATGCAGCGCAGCGCCGCGCGCCCCACCGGGTCGGAGAGCACCTTGGTGCGCCCGTTATCGAGCAAAATAATATGTACATCGCGCGGGCCATCACCTTCGCGCGCGCCGGTCCAAATAGTTCCGTAGGGCGCCATGCGCTCACCGGTGGACGAACGCGGCAGCAGCTGCAAGAACACTTCGAGATCCTGGAAAGTGGGGAGAATTTTCTCGATACCCACCACGGAAATGAGGGTTTCCGGCAGGGTGAGATTCATACGCCCATTACTTTCGGATTCCACCACCACCAGGGAACCCGTTTCCGCAATGGCGAAATTCGCGCCGGAGATCCCCACCTTGGTGCGCATGAACTTTTCGCGCAGGTGCACGCGCGCCGCGGCGGCCAGCTCGGCCGGCTCATCGGTCACATCGGGTGGGCAAGGGGTGCCGTACTGGCCCATCTCCCGCAGGAAAATATCGCGCACCTCGCTGCGATTACGGTGAATTGCGGGCACCAGAATATGGCTGGGCCGGTCGTGCCCGAGCTGCACAATAAGCTCGGCCAGGTCCGTTTCCCACGCCGCGATCCGCGCTTCTTCCAGGTGTTCGTTCAGGTCAATTTCCTGGCTGACCATGGACTTCACCTTGGTGACTTCGCTTTCCCCGGTGGCGCGCACCAGGTCGATAACGATCTGGTTGGCTTCCTCCGCATCGCGCGCCCAGTGCACGTGCGCCCCGGCCGCGGTGGCGTTCTTTTCAAACTCTGCCAGGTAGTAATCGAGGTGGCGCCCCACCCGGTTCTTAATATCGGCGCCGGCCTGGCGGATATCCTGCCAATTATCCAGCTCGCTCACCACCGCCTGCCGCTTGGCGCGAATGGTGTGGGTGGCGTGATGGAGATTCTTCGCCTGCGTTTCGTTACCCAGCTCGCGTACCGCGGCCTTGGGGAAGGCCGGGGAATCAAGCAGATCCCCGTCGGGCGGGGCCGGGGTGAGGCGTTCCAATTTCAGTGTTTTCATGCGATCCTCCCGGTGGGGGTTGTTGCGGCGCCCGGTACAGCCGCAGCGCCTACGGTTCCCGCCCCGGCGCTCGCACCAACGGGTGCGGTCTGCACCAGCAAATTGACCATGTGAATGGGGCGCACGGGTTTCTTCTCCCGGTGGAGAATCCCCCCGAAATTCATGAGGCAAGCATTATCGAGGCTCGCCACGTATTCCGCCCCGGTTTCCAGCACGTGCCGGGCCTTATCGCGCCCCAGCGCAATAGACACGTCCGAGTTCTTCACGGAGAACGTGCCCCCGAAGCCGCAGCACTGGCGCATATCCTCCAGCGGGATATATTCCAGCCCGCGCACCGCCTGCAGCAGGCGAATGGGGCGATCACCCACCTCGGCCACGCGCAGCGAATGGCAGGAGGCGTGATAGGTCACGGTATGCGGGAAATACGCGCCCACATCCACCGTCCCGAGCACATCCACGATGAACTCGCTGATGTCGTAGACCCGTTTCTGCACTTCGTGGACGCGCCGCGCCAGCTCATCTTCACCGGCATCCAGCGCCAGCATCTCGTGCTGTTCGCGCACCGAACCCACGCAGGATCCGGAGGGCCCCACAATATAGTCGTAGTCCTCAAAAGCTTCGAGGAAAGCCCGCACGCTCGGCAGCGCCCGATCAAAATAACCGGTATTCGTGAACATCTGGCCGCAGCAGGTCTGGGCGCGCGGGAATTCCACCTCGCACCCGAGCCGCTCAAGCAGCACCGCGGTATTATTCACGGTATTCGGGAACATCACCTCGTTAATACAGGTGGCGAAAACCGCAACTTTCTTGCGCGGTTCCGGCCCGGGAATCAGGCTCATATCAACTCTTTTCTTTCGTTTTTGTTACGACGACGGCGCCGCTGCGCGGCGCTGTGCCCGGCCACCCGCGGAACTGAGGCGGGGCAGGAATTCATTTAGGCGAGGAACCCAACCAGCAGGCAGAGCAGGATGAGCAGGCCGCAGGCCCAGGGCAGAGACCGGCGCAGCAGCACGGATTCCTCGCCGACCATATCCACCCCACCGGTGGCAATTGCCAGGGTTTGGGGGCTAATCATCTTGCCCACGGCCCCGCCCACGGTATTGCAGGCCACCAGCAGCCCCGGGTCTGCCCCGATCTGGGTGGCGGCGGTGTGCTGCAAATTGGCGAAGAGCGCCGTGGTTGAGGTTCCCGAACCGGTCACCGCGGTGCCGATCCACCCCAGAATCGGGGCGAGGAAGGGGAAAACAGAGCCGGCTCCGGCAATCCAGGTGCCGATGGTGAGGGTCTGCCCGGAAAGGTTCATAACGTAGGCGAGGGCGAGCACCGAACCGATGGTGAGGAAGGTCCAGCGCAGCTTGTAGACCTGGGCGAACATGAGGCGTGCCACTGCATCTGGCCGCATCCGGTAACAGGCGGCCAGTACCAGCGCGGTCAGGAGCAGCAGGGTGCCCGGGGAGCTCAGCCAGGCGAAGGTGTAGGTGGTGGAGGCGGCGGGCGTGCCATCGGCCGCGCGCACCAGGTTCTCGCCCCCGGCCCACAGGGCCGGCCAGTGGATGGTCACGTTTGTGGCCGCCAGGGCGTTGCGGATTGCCGGCACCATCTGGGTGGTCACGAAAACGGCCACGATAAGCACGTAGGGGAAGATGGCCCAGGCCAGGGCAGCGGGGCGGATCCGTTCGGTGGCCGGCCGGGGTGCGGCGCCGGTGAGGCGCTCGGCCGCGGCCCGGCTCCCGCGCGGTTGCCAGATGCGCAGCAGCGCGATTCCCACCGCCAGGCTCACTAGCGCGGGCACCATATTGACCAGGCCGGGGGCCAGGGTGCGGGCCGCGAACCAGGTGCTCAGCGCGTAGGACGCCCCCACCGCCAGGGCCAGGGGCCACACCTGGGCCAGGCCGCGCCAGCCGTCCATAATGAGGAGGAGTGCGAAGGGGATGAGCCAGACGAGCACGCTGGTTTGTTCGCTGATCTGCGCGGAGAGGGTGGCGGCATCAATGCCGGTGAGGTTCGCGCCGGTGAGCACGGGGGTGGCCATTGCCCCGTAGGGCACCGCGAAGGTATTGCCCACCAGCACCGTGAGCGCCGCCTTCCAGGGCGCGAAACCGAGGGCGAGCAGCATCACGCCGCAAATTGCTACCGGCGCCCCGAAACCTGCCAGCGCCTCGAGGAGGGCGCAGAAACTAAAAGCGATGAAAATGCCCAGTGCGCGCGGATCGGGGGAGAGGCGCGCGAAAGCCTGCATGAGGGTGTCGTGATGCCCGGAGGCCACCGTGAGTTCGAACAGGATAATCGCGGTGAGAACAATCCAGGTGATGGGGAAGATCCCGAAGACGGCGCCTTCCAGGCCGGCGGCCAGCGCCATGCCGGCGGGCATGTGGAAAGCAAAAATCGCCACGGCAAGCGCAACGACGACGCCGCATACGCCCGCCCAGTGGGCTTTGATATGGAAGGCGCCCAGCAGGAGGAACACCGTGAGGAGCGGGAGGAGGGCCACGAGGGCGGAGAGGGTGAGACTCCCCAGCGGCGCGGTAGTTTGTGTAAAGGCTTCCACGATGTTCTCCTATCCATCGCACGAGGTCGGGTCGGATGCGGGTCGGTGAGCAGCGTTGGTCACGGCGGTCGAATCCGAATCCGGTTAAGTCTGATTAAGATCGTACGGACGTAGGTCACAAGATAAAAATTGAGAGCACATAAATAGAGGTGATATTGCACACAAAACACCTAGTAAGGGACTCCTTACTCTGGCGGAAAACTAGTAAATGTGCTAAACGATTCGGCGCGCTGTGCGAGTGGCTAGGTATGTAGCTGACGGCCCGTCCGCTCCGCGTGACACGCCGGACGGGGTGGTTACCAGCTTCACAAAGCGCGGGCCCTAAGTCCTAAAACCGCGGAAATGGGCGCAAAGCGGGAGTGGTGGCGGCGTCGTAACAACCACAAGTTCTAGTGGTCTTTTGTTCTAGGTGCCACTAGGTGTAGTGTTTAGCCTTGTAGTCGTTCCACCACGCACACAGCGTGACAATCCGAAACTGAGGAGACCTCATGAGCATTACCGTCTACACCAAGCCCGCGTGCGTGCAGTGCAATGCCACCAAGCGCGCGCTCGATAAGGCGGGGCTGGAGTATGAGCTCGTGGATCTCACCCAGGATGCGGAGGCCCTCGCCGCGGTCAAGGCCCTCGGGTACCAATCGGCACCCGTGGTCATCGCGAACGGCCGCCACTGGTCCGGCTACCGCCCCGATGAAATCAAGGCGCTCAAGGCCGGCGCGCAGGCCACCGCGGAACCCACCCTGGTGACTGCCTAAGCTGGCGGTGCGGCCGCGTGCCGCCCGCTGAGGAAAGAACCGATGGCACGTATCGTCTATTTTTCTTCTCAAACAAATAACACGCACCGGTTCGTGGAAAAGCTCGGCTACGATGCCGTGCGCATCCCTATCCACGGCGAAACGCCCGTGGTGGATGAACCCTACGTGCTTATTTGTCCCACTTACGGTGGCGGGAACCATCGCGGTGCCGTGCCGCGCCCCGTCATAAAATTCCTCAATAACGAACACAACCGTGCTCTCATCCGCGGGGTGATCGCTGGAGGAAATACCAATTTTGGCGATGTTTACGGACTCGCCGGGGATGTTATCTCCGCAAAATGCGGCGTCCCCATGATGTATCGCTTTGAACTGCTCGGCACGCCTACGGACGTTGCCACGGTTAAGGAAGGTTTGGAACAGTTTTGGGCATCGCAACACTAACGGATACCGGTTCGGAAAACCTGGATGATTCGCTCGTGGATTACCACTCGCTCAATGCCGAGCTCAATTTGTACGACGCCGAGGGCAAGATCCAATTCGAGAAGGATCACGAAGCCGTGCGGCAGTACTTCCTCCAGCACGTCAATAAGAACACCGTGTTCTTCCACGATCTGGAGGAAAAGCTGGAGTACCTCGTGCGCGAAGGTTATTACGAAAAGCGCGTGATTGAGGCTTACGATATGGCCTTTATTAAAGAGCTCTACAAGAAGGCCTACGCGCATAAGTTCCGTTTCCCCACGTTCATGGGGGCCTTCAAGTACTACACCTCCTACACCCTGAAAACCTGGGATGGCACCCGCTACCTGGAGCGTTTCGAGGATCGGGTCTGCATCGTGGCCCTCGCGCTGGCCGATGGGGATACCGAGCTGGCCACCAACCTTGTGGAAGAAATGATCACCGGGCGTTTCCAGCCGGCCACCCCCACTTTCCTCAACGCCGGCAAGCAGGCGCGCGGGGAACTGGTCTCCTGCTTCCTGCTGCGGGTGGAAGACAATATGGAATCCATCGCCCGTGCGATTAACTCCGCGCTCCAGCTCTCCAAGCGCGGGGGCGGGGTGGCACTCAACCTCACCAATTTGCGTGAACAGGGCGCCCCGATTAAGCGCATCCAAAACCAGTCTTCCGGGGTGAACCCGGTGATGAAGCTACTCGAGGATTCTTTCTCCTACGCGAATCAGCTCGGGGCACGCCAGGGTGCGGGGGCCGTGTACCTGCACGCCCACCACCCGGATATCATGCGGTTCCTGGATACCAAGCGTGAAAACGCGGATGAAAAAATCCGTATTAAGACGCTTTCCCTGGGTGTGGTGATCCCGGACATTACCTTCGAGCTGGCGAAGAACCGCGAGCCCATGTATCTTTTCTCCCCCTATGACGTGGAGCGGGTTTACGGCAAGCCACTCACCGAGATCTCGGTGAGTGAAAAGTACCGTGAGATGGTCGATGACAAGCGCATTAAGAAAACGAAGATTGATGCGCGTCAGTTCTTCCAGACCCTCGCCGAAATCCAGTTCGAATCCGGCTACCCCTACATCGTGTACGAGGACACCGTCAATAACACCAACCCGATTAAGGGCCGGATTACCATGTCTAATCTGTGCTCGGAGATCCTCCAGGTATCCGAGCCTTCCGAATACAATGCGGATCTTTCCTACAAGCATGTGGGCAAGGATATTTCCTGCAACCTCGGCTCCCTCAATATTGCCAAGGCCATGGATTCGGAGGACCTGGGTAAAACGGTAGAGATTGCGGTGCGTGCCCTCACGGCCGTGTCCGACCAGACCAGCATTGACTCGGTGCCCTCCATCAAGCGCGGGAATGAGATGTCCCACGCTATCGGGCTGGGGCAGATGAACCTGCACGGCTACCTGGGCCGCGAGCGGATCTTCTACGGGAGCGAAGAAGCGCTCGACTTCACCAATATGTATTTCTACACGGTGGCCTACCACGCGATCCGTTCCTCCATGCTGCTGGCGAAGGAACGCGGGGAGCGCTTCGAAGGCTTCGAGGATTCCACCTATGCGAACGGTGCTTACTTCACGAAGTACCTCGAGCAGGAGTGGGTCCCGCAAACCGAGCGGGTGCGCGAACTTTTCGCCGCGCATCACATCCCCACCCGGGAAGATTGGGCCCAGCTGGCCGCGGACGTGGCCGAATACGGGATGTACAACCAGAACCTCCAGGCGGTTCCGCCCACCGGTTCCATCTCCTATATCAACCACTCCACCTCCTCCATCCACCCGATCGTGTCCAAGATTGAGATCCGTAAGGAAGGCAAGATCGGGCGGGTGTACTACCCGGCGCCGTATATGACCAATGACAACCTGGAATACTTCCAGGATGCCTACGAAATCGGCCCGCAGAAGATCATCGACACCTACGCGGTAGCCACCCAGCACGTGGACCAGGGGCTTTCCCTCACGCTGTTCTACCCGGACACCGTGACCACGCGCGACGTGAACCGCAATTACATTTACGCCTGGCGTAAGGGCATCAAGACGCTCTACTACATGCGTATCCGCCAGGCCGCCCTCCAGGGCACCGAAGTGGAAGGGTGCGTCTCCTGCATGCTGTAAGTATGCGGTGTTTACTTGCGCCGGGTAGGTGAACAGTGCTTACTGATGGTGCGGGTGAGCGGTAGCGAACGTGCGGCTTGTGTGCTTGCGCGGGGCGGGCCGGTTGCGTGGAAACGCGACCGGCCCGCCCGGTTTAAGCGCGGGTACTTTTCGCGGTACGACGGCGCAGCTAGCGGCCCTCCGGCCCGGTGAGCTCGAGAAGGGAGCGGATATCCGCCCCTGAGATGGGCCCGCGGGCCGCCTCGTCCACCATGCCGGCCAGCTCGCGCTTGCGCGCTTGCAGGGCGATGACTTTCTCCTCGATGGTATCCGCCGAGGCAAGCCGGTAGACGGTGACCGGCTTATCCTGGCCAATGCGATGGGCCCGGTCAATGGCCTGCTCTTCGGCGGCCGGATTCCACCACGGATCCATGATGTAAACGTAATCGGCTTCCGTGAGGGTGAGCCCGGTGCCACCCGCCTTGAGGGAAATAAGGAAAACCGGGGTGCTGCCGTCGCGGAAAGCCGCAATCGCACCGGCGCGATCCCGGGTAGATCCATCCAGATAACTGTAGGTAATGCCCTCCCGGTCAAGTTGGTGGGCAATACGTTCTAGATAGGTGGTGAACTGGGAGAATACCAGGGCCCGGTGCCCCTCCGGGATAATCTGCTGGAGGTGCTCGAGGAGCAGCATGGTTTTCGCTGGCGGGGTAGTGATCCGCGCATCCACCAGGCCCGGATCAATAGCCATGCGCCGCAGCCGGGTGAGGGAAGCGAGAATCGAAATGCGATTGGCATTCGGGTCATCGATAAGCCCGAGGATTTCCTGGCGCTCGCGTTCCAGTTGTTTGCGATAGCGCTGCGCGTGGGCCGGGGCGAGGGGAACACTGAGCTCGGTGACCGTGCGGGCGGGGAGGTCCTTGGCCACTTCGGCTTTGCGGCGTCGTAATATAAAGGGCCGCACCAGGCGCGTGAGCAGCGCGGCAGCCTCCTCGTCATTAAATTTCTCAATGGGGTTCTGGAACTGCTCGGTGAAACGCGCGTGCCCAGGGAGCAGGCCGGGGCTGGTGAGAGCCAGCAGCGCGGCCAAATCCGAGAGGCTATTTTCCACCGGCGTGCCCGTGACCGCGAACGTCCAGGGGCGGGTGAGCGCGGCGACGGCGCGATAACCCACCGTGCTCGGGTTCTTCACCGCCTGGGCTTCATCGAGGATCACCCCGCCCCAATCGACCTTCGCGTACTCCGCGCGCTCGAGGCGAAGCAGGGTGTAGGAGGTCACCACAACGTCGGCGTTCGCGGCGATAATCGGCAAGGCCTGTGAACGGCGTTTACCTGATTCGGTAATGGTGCGGAGGCGCAGCTCCGGGGTGAAGCGTTCCGCTTCGCTGCGCCAGACCGGCACCACGGAGGTGGGGGCCACCACGAGCACCGGACCTTTCAACGTGCCCTCCGCGCGTTCACCGCTCATCATGGCGAGCATCTGCGCGGTTTTACCCAGGCCCATATCATCGGCCAAAATACCCCCGTAATGGGCCCGCGCCAGGTGGGTGAGCCACGAAAAGCCGGCTTCCTGATAGGAACGCAGAGTTCCGTGGAAAGTTTCGGGAACCGGCACCGCCTCGCCCAGGTGCTCAAGCTGGGCGAGAGCATCGCCCAGCGCCTGCGGATTGGCCAGCGCGGAGAGATCCAGGGCGTGGGCACGCGCCCGGGGTACAGAAATGCTGTCCGGGGTGACGGTGCCGAGAGCTGCGGCGTCGTGTAAAAGCTGGCGCAGCGCATCGAAGTCGCTGCCCAGCGGGATGACCATATCTCCCAGCACCAGATGCGGGGCGCCGCTGGTGAGTGCGTCGTAGAGGACGGGGAGGGGGACGTCGTGTTCCCCAACGGTGACCGTGACTCCCAGGTCGAGCCAGTCGCGATCCTCGGTGACGGTGGTGGTGAGGACCGGGGCTTCGGTGAGGACGGTGAGATCCGCGCCCTCGTCGAATATGACCGAGATTCCGGCTGCGCGCCAAGCGGGAAGAATATCCTCGCGCAGGTGCTGGTAGGTGGTGATGTCGAGGTTGCGACTGCGGGGGAAGTGAAGTTCGGGCATATCAGCCGCGAGCCAGGCCCGTTGGGCTGCCTGGAGTTGCCCCTGCGGCAACTTCATGATGCCGCTTCCCCAAGTAAGCGGTGTATACAAAGCTGGCATTTCGGTTGGCTCCGTGCTGTCAGCGCCCAGCAGCTGGCGTTTCGCGTACCACTCCAGCAGGAAAGGTCCGGTGAGCTGCGAATTGAGCTCGTCGGGCGCGGGGCGGCGGATCAGGGCGTGCAGAACCGGGTCGGAAAAACGATGCGGAGTGAACGCGCCGTCGGGGGAGACCACCCTGATATCGGGCGGCAGGGCGGGAAGGAGGTTGAGTTCAAACATGGGGATTTCCGCGGCGGGGATGCGTAAGGGCTGCGCGGATCCCAAAGTTTCGGAGAGAGCCGCGGGAAGATTCGGGTTGATGCGGCCGAGGACATAAGAATCGTTTTCGTAGCTCATGGCGAGGGCTGGCTCGGTGCCTTTGATAACGGCGGCCGGGGTGCCCTCCGGGGTTTCTGGTAGCACCCGCAAATGCAGATCATCACTCCCGCGCTCGCGGGCGGACAAGCTGAGCTGGGCGCTCCAGGGTGTCTTATCGATGCGGAGCGGCAGGTCAGTATCCCCGCAAAAAAGCTCCACCCCGGCATCGCGAGCATTTTCCAGGTAGGCCATCGCCGTAGTACCTAAGCTTTGCAAGGAAATACTTGGGTCAAAATACGAGGCGCGCTTCGCCACGTCATGTATTTCCCGCAGCGCCGCAAGTTGGAGGGGGTCCAAGCTTTCTGCGGCGGAGCTGTAGCCGTGCGCGGGAGCAATAGTGGACCAGGTAGTGGTGCGGTGTGACCACTCCCCGTTGAGATTCCGCTGGGCCGGGCGCAGCAATCCCGTCACTTCCCCGCTTTCCGCACTGCGGCTGAGAATAAGCCCGAGACCGCGGGTATCCGGGCGCTGCTCCGTTCCCACAAGGCTATCGGTAAGCAGTGTTCGCCAGGAGCGGTCTTTCACACGCTCGGCGTACACCAGCAAGGTGGCAACGGTGTGCTTACACCGCCGTGAGACCGGGCATGAGCAGGACGCGGTAAGGGGATGTACGGAGGTAATAAGAACCCGGTAGGTGTGGCCGTTACCGAGGACGCGGGCGACGATGCCGTGGGAATTCTCCTTTATCTCAAGAACGCGACCGGTTGCCGCGTAGCGTTTTCCGCGGGCGAGCATGGGAGGCGTGAAATAAAGCTCGTAGAAATCCGAGGTGAGTGCTGCAATAGCGGAGCGAAGTGTGCCGGCCATCCTTTAATTTTAAGACGCATCCGGGGATGAGGAAAGTTTGGGTTCCGGGTTCTTTGGGTTCCAGCTTCTTTGGGGGCGGGGTGCGGCAGGCGAACCGGGCGCGGCGCTTCCGGACCGGCGCGGTAGGATAGGTGCCACTTCCGCGGAGGCACCCCGCGGAGAAAGAAGGCGGAGCAGGTGAGGAATCGGTATCGTCACGCGGGCACTTTGGCGGTGCTTCTCGGCACCCTACTCGCGCTGGTTCTGGTAGCAGGAGCGCTGGGTGGCTGCGCGCTGCTCAAAGCCCCGGTACTCGCCGCTCCGATTCCTCGCCCGGTCACCTACGATAATTTTGGCGACGACGGCGTTGCTATCGTCTGGGACGACGACGCCACCTACCGCGATCTCGACGCCGAATTTGACGACTCTGGCATTGTGGACGGCCGGGTCCTGGCTGCCGCCTACCACCGCGGTGCCGGGCTCCCCGATTCTCTCAACGCCGCACTCAACGAGGACCCGAAAGTCAGCGATGTTGGGCTGGGGGAGGGCCTGCCCGGGGCGGGCTACAACTTCCCGGGAATCCCGCAGGTGGGAACCTTCTTTCACGTGGTTCCCGGAACAACCCAGGTGATCCGCGGCTGCACCGGCGTGGTCCTCGATACCCCGGGGCGTTCCCAGATTCTTTCCGCCGCGCACTGCTGGCCCGGAGATGCCTACGCCGCTACCGTTTTCGTACCGCAATTCGCCATTATTGCCGGTACCGCCTATATCCCCCACGGTATTTGGCGCATCGACCCGGACTCCGTGGTCATCAACGACGCGTATTACAGCGATGATGAGGATGCGGATCGGTACGACGCCGCCGTCCTTACCGCGGACCCGGACCGCTTCGGCAACCTCCTCGAAGATGTGACGGGCGGGCTGCCCATTGCCAATGCGAGCCCGGAGCAACCAGATATTGAGGTGATCGGCTACCCGGTGGCTGAATCTTTCGAGGCCGATAACTACACCTCCGCCTACCCGCGCCACTGCCGTAACTCCACCGAAACCTTCACGGAAAACGGCGTGGACTACTTCCATATTGAATGCGCCGGGATGCCCACCGGGGTATCCGGCGGGCCCTGGCTCCAGCAGAACGAGAGCGGGGAATGGGCCATCGTGGCAATTACGGGCGGGGCGCAGGACGGCGGCGGCTATACCGATGACGAATCCGTGGGCGTGCCCATGGATAACCTCATCGCTGACCTGCTAGAAGAAGCCCGCATCACCCTGGGGGATGCCGCCCTTGAACCGGGTAACCCGGCCCACGAAGTCCTCGGTTACCTGGGCGGTCAGCCCGACCGTGCGGATGCCTTCACCGTGTGGTCCTCCGGGGCGGTCGCGCTCTACCTAGATGCCGGCAGCGGGGAAGAAACCCTACCGCGGGCCGAGGAAGAAACCGGCGACTTCGCCCAGTTGGATGCCGCGCGTAGTTTCCGTTCTGTGCGGATCCTCGGCGGGCGTGATCGCCGTTTACGTAACCTCCGCACTCTCGCGGCCGGGGACCTGGACGGCTCGGGCATGGCTGATATTCTCACCCTCGGTCGCGATGGCGCCCTCATCCTCTGGCACGACCCGGGGCTCTTCGGCTTGCGCCACCCCGAACACCTCAACCCGCATCTTCCCCTCGAATTCACCAACGTGACCAAGATGAGCATCGCCGATGACACCCTCACTGTCACCAACATCGATGGCACGACGACGCAGTATGCGGATATCTCCCAGCAGGGTATCCAGCCCAAGCCGCGCACCTCATGATCTGGCTCGCACCGCTTACCGATTCAACCGTCTAGAATGGGCGGGGTGTGGCGGCGCGAGCGGCGTCGTCGTTCTTAACCGTTATCTATCCCGCATCACCTGCGCTAACGAGGAGCTACTGTGATCCCCCCGAAGTTGAAACTTGTAAGTTCTGTGCAAGCCATTAACTGGAACCGCATCGAGGACGAAAAGGACCTCGAAGTGTGGGACCGCCTCACGGGGAATTTCTGGCTGCCCGAAAAGGTGCCGCTGTCCAACGATATTCAGTCGTGGAATACTCTCAAGCCGCATGAACAGCTCATGACCACCCGGGTGTTCACCGGCCTGACCTTGCTCGATACCATTCAGGGCACCGTGGGCGCGGTTTCGCTCATCCCGGACGCGGTCACCCCGCACGAAGAAGCGGTGTATACCAATATCGCCTTCATGGAATCAGTGCACGCCAAGTCGTATTCCTCGATTTTCTCCACGCTCATTTCCACCGATGAGATCGACGAGACTTTCGAGTGGTCGGAAAATAACGAATTCCTCCAGAAGAAGGCACAGATCGTGCTGGATTACTACCGCGGGGATGATCCGGAAAAGCGCAAGGTAGCCTCCACGATGCTGGAATCCTTCCTCTTCTACTCCGGTTTCTACGCGCCCATGTACTGGTCCGCGCACGCCAAGCTCACCAATACCGCAGACCTCATCCGCCTCATTATTCGCGACGAAGCCGTGCACGGCTACTACATCGGCTACAAATACCAGCGCGCGGTGGAGAAGGCCAGCAAGGAACGCAAGGCCGAACTCAAGGAATACACCTTTGAGCTACTCCAAGACCTCTACGAGAACGAGGAAGAATACACCGCCAGCCTCTACGATGAGATGGGCCTGACGGAGGACGTCAAGGCATTCCTGCGCTACAACGCCAATAAGGCGCTCATGAACCTCGGTTACGAAGCGCTTTTCAACCCGGACCAGACGGCCGTCAATCCGGCGATCCTGGCGGCGCTCTCCCCGAACGCGGACGAGAACCACGATTTCTTCTCCGGTTCCGGCTCCTCCTACGTTATCGGCGAAGTGGAAGATACTACCGACGACGACTGGGATTTCTAGCGTGCTTGCGCGCTCGCGGTGGTGCGGCCCGCGGCGGCGCGTGCGGTACGACGCCGCAGCGCCGGCCTGGCGGTAATAGCGCCGGCCCGCCGCCACGCAATGCGGCGCGGCGCCGCGTGACCAATTCCGCCGCGAAAAAACTGGCACCACGCCCCGCTGAGCGTGTACGCTAGTAAGGCTTGCAGGGGTGAGCTCAGGCTTTCCCGGTGAGCATGGAGACGTGACTGAGTGGCCGAAAGTGGCACCCTGCTAAGGTGTTAGTCGCAATAGCGGCTCGAGGGTTCGAATCCCTCCGTCTCCGCTCTGTGATGGATCGTGGATTAGCCACGCCAGACGAAGGAGTACAACCGGTGGTCGCCACGATCCTCGGCTGGGGCTATGAAGGCAAAACTCTCAGCGATCTTCTCTCCACATTGGAAACTAACCGGGTCCATGCCGTTATTGATATTCGGCTTACTCCCATCAGCCGCAAGAAAGGATTTTCTAAAACGCGGCTTCGCCAAGCCGTTGAATCTACTGGGACTCGCTATGTTCATATGCGGTCCCTCGGTAATCCAAAAGATAATCGGGCAGCTTTCGCTTATCCTGGAACTCCCGAAGCGCATGCAGCTCACGCACGTTTCCGCAACGAGGTACTCGCGACTCCGGATGCGCGGGTAGCCATCCACGAGATTGCCGATCTCGCGCATGACGGTGCGATTCTTATTCTTTGCTTTGAGGCTAATCACCAGCAGTGCCACCGGAAACTCGTGATTGAGGAAACGTGCGCTGTGTTAGAAGAGTCCGAGCGCTTCGCGGCTTGAGACGCAATGTCTTGATTGCGCAGCAAGACACAGCCATAAAAGCACGGGTCCTCGGTGAGGACCCGGCGACAACGCTTCCGCAGTGGACTCGTCGTGTTTTTATAGTGCGCGAGGAGTTTATGATTGCCAAGATAAATGCAGTACATCTCGAGATGCTGCATTGATCCTGGAATTCGCCTTCACTCCTATATAAAATTCGGGTGGGCGTGGTGATTATGTCACTGTGAACTACGCTGAAAATGGGTGGGGCTGAGCGCCGTAATACTGTGGACTTTTACCTAGACAAGTAAGTAAGGGCAAAGGATGGCTGCAAGTACAAGTGGTGGCTCAAGTACCCCTCCAGTTGTTGCTCTTGCACATTACGTTCGAGAGCACGGTGATCAAGAAATACTATTCGGTGAAAAAGATCAGTTCGGGCACGGCCTTGGGGTAGAAGACTCTGTCTGGGAATTATGCTCGATTTTGTCCGCAGCGAAGGTCTCTGGGTCGCCTATTCCAGAAACCATGCTCGTTGCAGCCATTAACGATATTACGTACCAACTTGATGCTCATTCATCAGGTGCGCTCAATGCGGCATTAGAACACTATGGGTCGTCTTTGCGGGTTCCCCAAATACCCCGCGACGAGTAGCTTAGGAGGTTCCCCGATGATTGCATATGAATTGGACGGTTTCCCGGCGGTGATTCGCCTTCTTGAATTTGTGACGAAAAAATCCGAAAAGTATCATCCGGATGAACTCGTTTTAAAGGCATTGTGGGGTCCTGTCACGCCGTGGACGGTTATCGACGCTTTAAAATTTGGGGAAGCTTACGGATTTGAGATTCCTTCAAAGCTTGCGTGTGATGCGGTGGATGAAATTCGTCCAATTCTTGATTCGTGGGCTACCGATATTTTGGAGTATCACGAAAATAAGAATCATTGGGGTTTGGACTTGTCTTTGCCGAAGGAGCCGGGAGTTTGGCCGGACTAACTAGCCCATCTTTGCCAGACCGGAAAGCGAGGAAATCATATGGTTTTACCTATAAGTGAAGCACCACAGGAGTCGCAGGTGGCGCTTCTTGCTGAGTACGTCCAGAAACATGGCGACCAGGACTTCCTTTTTGGTGAAAAGGGGCAATGGGGAAATGACGTGGGGGAAGATTGTGATGTCTGGGATCTGATCTACACCGTACATTCGGGTGTTATTTCCAGTTGTGCCATGCCAGAAGATCTGATCGGCGCAGCTATCGACGAAGTCCGGGATTGGTTTGATGAGCGTACGCGACAGATCTTGAATCAGTATTTGGAAGAGGGCGGTTACTCCCTGCGAGCCTAATCTGCCGATCAATTCCATTCGCTGGTCATATGCCTGCCCTCGGTAATGTGACAGGTAATCGAAGAGCTTTCAGCCATAGAAATTGGGCTACTTTTCAGCCGTCGCTAACAGATCCGCGGCGGCCTCTTTTGCCTCGCTTTTACCTTCAGTGTAGACAACCGGCCAGAACAACGCCCGTGATCTGTGCGGAGAATAGAGAAGCTGGGGGCCGCGCCGGTATCGGCGCGGCCCCCAGGTGCGTGGCGTTTAGCCTTGAGTTACCTAGAACTTCGGATTACTTCGCACGCCGACGCAGGGCGTAGCCGGTGGGCAGCAGCACGGCCATGACGGCCAGAGCGACCGTAGCGGCAAGGCCAGTGTGGGCGAGTTGCCGCGTCGGTGCCTTGCTTGGGGTAGGAGCCGGCTTGTTAGCCTCGGGCGACGGCACAGGCTTAGGAGCCGGTTGAGGCTTCGGGTCCTGCGGTTGCGACGGAGAAGTTGGATCCGCGGGTTTCGGTTGCGGATTGGGCTCCGGTTGCGGCACCGGATCAGGTTGCGGCTGGGGCTGAGGGTTGGGGTCCGGAATAGGGTCCGGCGCCGGCTGAGGGTTGGGGTCCGGAATAGGGTCCGGCGCCGGCTGGGGGTCGGGATCTGGAACTGGTTCAGGATCAGGAACCGGTTGGGGTTCAGGCTCAGGTGCCGGCTCTGTCACATTGACCCGAACCACCGCGGAATACAGCGGCTTACCGGTGGCCGTATCATTCGCCATCATGATGACGCGGGTGGAACCCGGGGCAACCCCGGTCACCGTGCCATCAGCAAAGGTCACGATGGAGCTGGTGAGGGCGGGCTCGGCTGCGCCGTCGTCCCAATAATACGCACCCCACGTGAGCCCGCGACCGCTGAGATCGCCGTTCACATCAGTAATCCGCGCGAGCGTGAGCGTGCCGTGCGCGGGTATCGTGGCGTCGGCGAGCTCTTGCTGCGCGAAAGCCGGGCTGCTATTGCCGGCGCTGCTGCCGGGCACCACCGGGAAAACGGCGTTGTTATACGTGCCGGCTAAGCGCACCGTGGAAATATGATTATTTTGGAAAGCGCTCCAGGCCACCTCGGTGATCGAGGCGGGCAGCGTGACCTCCGTGAGCGCATTGGCCTGGAAAGCCGCCGGCCCAATCTTCTGCATCCCCGCCGGGAACTCCACCGCGGAAATCGCATTGCGATCCAGGAAACCGTAACTCACCTCCGTGAGGGTGGCCGGCAGCGTAATACCGGTGATTCCCTTGCTGTGCATATTCCCCGTCCTGCCATTCGGCCCGGTCAGCGCGGTCACGCCCTCTGGAATAACCACGTGCTTGAGGTTCGTAATTTTCTGCAGGCCGGTATCGCTCAAACCGCGCAGCGTTGTGGTGGCGCCCTCGGTTTCGATAGTGAAATCCGCGGCATCCCACGTGGCAGCGGGAGCGGCGGTGGCTGCCGGCACCATCGCCGCCAGCCCCATCATCAATGCCGTGCACAGTGCACCCACCGTGCCGACGATTCCCTTTTTCATCCGATATCCTTTCGTGGTGCGGCTCGGGCGAGTCCAGAGAAACTCGGGTTACTCACCGCCACCGTACCGCGAAATGCGCGGAAATTCATCAGAAAATGAACCGGATTGCATGGAAATTATTATTATCGCAGCTTGCGGCCGTGCGGGGCGCTTGTGATATTTCACGACGACGGCGCCAGCGTTAACGCGCCAGCAGCACCTCGAGGAGGGTGGCTA
Source organism: Actinotignum schaalii FB123-CNA-2 (assembly GCF_000411135.1). Taxonomy (GTDB): domain Bacteria; phylum Actinomycetota; class Actinomycetes; order Actinomycetales; family Actinomycetaceae; genus Actinotignum; species Actinotignum schaalii_A. The sequence continues at coordinate 604,742 of NZ_KE150262.1, forward strand.
CGCCGTCGTCCCATACCGGATCGGTCACGGCCCGCGCGTGCGCACGAACGTAATCGAGCGCCTGCCCCATCGCGACCCCCACGCCGGCCCACTCGAGCATCTGGATGTCGTTCCCGCCATCGCCCACGGCCACCGTTCCCCCGCGCGCGATTCCGAAATCGCGGCGGAGTACCTCAAGTGCGCTGGCCTTGGAGATCCCGGCCCGTCCGGCATCCACCCAGCCTGAGCCGGAAGAAGATGACGCCGCCCAATCCACCCCGGGCATATCGAGGCGGGAAAGGCGCGCCATGAGCTCGGCGGCTTCCATGCGGGGGACCACCATAATGAGGCGGAGGGCGTCCGGGACCACGAGGTCTTTGAATTTCACCCAGATGGCATTGGGTTCCAGGCGTTCGGTGGCGTACCCGTGCGCCACCCGCCGCGGGCCTTCCACCGGTTCCACCGCGAAATAGGCGCCCGGGAATTCGCGGCGCATGGCATCGAGGGCCCGGGCCAGATCGGCTTCCTCCATGGTGAAAAGGTGGGCGAGGCGCACCGGCACCACGTCCCCGCGATCCGTCATGGAGCGGACCGTGCGCACCTCCACCCCGGGAAGCTGTGCGTTCCCGAGCAGCACCGTTTCGTTGCCGTTCGAGCACACCATAATGGTTTCGCTCACCCGTAGCATATCGAGCACGGGAATGGCGGATTCACGCCCGCGTCCGGTAGCCACCACCAGGTGGGTTCCCCGGCGCAGGTGCTCCTGGAAAGCGGCGTCCACCCGTTCGGCGATGATTCCGTCCGGGCGGAGCGTGGTGCCGTCCAAGTCCAGGCAGACCATGAGCTCCGGCCCGGCCGGCGGGGTCCCGGCGGCATCGAAAGCGGCCCGCAAGCGCGCCGCCGTGGACTCCTCCTGGATCTTCACATCGCCGCCTTCGTTACGCTGGTGGTTACTCCGTTCAGGGAGCCTAGTTCACCGGCTCGATGAATTCGCGTCCGGCCAGGCCGGCGCCCAGGTAGGGCCGCAGCGCCTCGGGGACGTACAGCGAGCCGTCCTTCTGCTGGTGGTTCTCGAAAAGCGCCACCAGCCAGCGGGTAGTGGCCAGGGTTCCGTTGAGGGTGGCCACCGCGCGGGTTTTCCCGTCCACGCGCTCGCGCACATTGAGCCGCCGCGCCTGGTAAGTGGTGCAATTGGAGGTTGAGGTGACCTCCATATAGCGATGCTGGGTGGGCAGCCACGCCTCGCAATCGAATTTCTGTGCCGCGGAAGAACCCAGATCCCCGGCCGCCACATTAATAATGCGGTAGGGAAGTTCCATCTTCCCGATCATTTCGCGTTCCATCGCGAGCAGCGCGCGGTGTTCTTCCTCGGATTGCTCCACCGGGCAGTAGGAGAACATTTCCACCTTATTGAATTGGTGCACGCGAATAATCCCGCGGGTGTCCTTCCCGTAGGAGCCGGCCTCACGCCGGTAGCAGGCCGAATACCCGCAGTAGCGCCGCGGCTTACCGCCCAAGTCCAAAATCTCATCCTTGTGGTAGCCAGCCAGCGGCACTTCCGAGGTACCCACCAGGTACTGGTCATCGGCACCCAGGTAGTAAATCTCATCGGAATGTTCCCCGAGGAACCCGGTGCCGGACATAATATCCGGGTTCACAATCGTGGGCGTGGTCATGAGCGTGAAGCCGTGTTCGGCAGCCTGATCGATGGCCATGCGGAACATCGCCATTTCCAGGTGCGCGCCCACTCCCTTGAGGTAGTAGAAGCGCGATCCGGAGACTTTCGCGCCGCGATCCATATCCAAGGCCCCCAGGCCTTCCGCAATATCGAGGTGATCCTTGGGGGTGAAGCCTTCCGCCTCAAAATCGCGCGGGGTGCCGATGACTTCCAGCACCTCGTAATCATCTTCCCCGCCCGCGGGCACCCCGGCGAGCACCGGGTTTTCAATCGCGCGATTGGCGGCAAGGTAGGTTTCTTCGGCTTCCGCCGCGGCCGCATCCAGCGCCTTGACCTTTTCGGCCAGCTCTTTGGCGTGGGCGAGCACGGCGGGGCGCTCCTCCGGGGATGCCTTCCCCACGGATCGCGACACCTCTTTTTGTTCGGCCCGGGCGGCTTCGAACTCTTGCAGGGTGGTGCGGCGCGCATCGTCGGCGGCGAGCAGGGCATCGACGGTGGCGGGATCATTCCCGCGGCGGCGCTGGGACTCACGGATAGCTTCCGGATTCTCGCGAACAGAACGCATATCAAGCATGGATCCAGCTTAGCGCGCGGCGGGCGCGCTCGCGATCCGGCGGGCCGTTGTGGTGCGATGCCACATATGGCCGACGGCGCGCGCCACTCTTAAAAGCCGCTCGGTATCACCCGCACCGCCATTCCCGCGCTCGCCGCTGCCAACTTCGCTCCCCGCGGGCCAGTCTCCTCCGGCTTCCCGATAGCCGCGTGCCGCGGCCTCTTCCAGTTCCGGATGTGTGTGCCAGAGATCGTGCAGCTCGAGGAAGTCCGCGGCGGCCGGCCGCCACCCGAAGCGCCCAAAATCAATGATCCGCAGCTGGCCGGCGGGCTCATCCCACAACCAATTGCGGGCCTGCCAATCCCCGTGCGTGGGATGTACGACGACGCTGCCCGGCCGGTAACTCGCCAGAAAATCCTCCGCTTCGGCGAGCTTCTCATCCACAGCAGCGGGCAGTGCGCCTCCCGGCGCGAGCGTGCGAATCTCCGTGATCCGCGCCCGGGTGCGGGTAAGGGCACCCTTGGTGAAACCGTGATCTTGGCGAGCTCCCGCCCGGTGGAGGAGCGCGAGGGCGGCTCCGGCCTGGTGATACACCCGTGGCGAGAATTCCCACGGGCTACCCAGAACGTCACATCCGGGTAGATAGTCGAGGATGGTGAGAGGAGCGGCGTCGTCGTACCAGAGCAAGCGAGCCACGGTTCCGCGCGCCTCCAAAGGGCCGGTCCACGCGCGTGCGCGAGCTTCGCGCCCCACGCTGTAAGCAGTGTTCCCAGCGGTTTTGAGAATCCAGGACACCCCGGGGCTGCTGAGGTGGAGAACAGTGCTCTCGCGTTCCGGCCAGGAAAGATCCCGCACCCGCAGTGCGTCCGGACCGATCAGAGAGTCGCCGAGCACCGGGCCGGGTGAAGTTTCAGGCAACGATTCACCGCTGAGCGAGCCCCCGCGCAGTTCCGCCCACGCGGCCGTAAACCCCGCATACTGCCGCTCGGTAAGCAGTGCTCTCAACGTGAGCGGTGTTCGCAGCTGATCCATGGGCGACTCGATGATTCTTGATGAAGACCGGTACCGTGTACCGGACCCCTAGCGCGTTACCCGGCTGAGCAGCGATGCGACCCAGGTGCGTGCGGCACCGAAATCTTCGTCGGAAGTCCCGGCGTGCAGGCGAGTGGCGTGGCCGTCCGCGCGCGCGTAACTACCCAGGAAGGTCACCTCCGGGCAGATGCGATGCAGTCCGACCAGCGCGGCCTGCACCCGCTCGTCGTGAATATGGCCTTCGGCATCCAGTGAGAAGGCGTAGCGACCCAGCTGATCGCCGGCCGGACGCGATTCAATCCGCGATAAATTGACACCGACCGCGGCGAATTGTTGCAGCATTTCCAGCAGCGCCCCGGGCTTTTCCGAGGCCAGCCGCACCATGAGCGTTGTTTTATCCGAACCCGTCGCCGGGGGAATCTCCCCGGGCTTACTCACTTTAATGAAGCGCGTGACGGCATTGCGGTTATCGGCGATTTCATCGGACAGCGAGACGAGCCCGTACACACCAGTGGTGGGTACCGCACAAATCGCGGCATCAAAATCCGCATCCGGGTTCTCAGCCAGTTCGCGCGCGGCGGCGGCCGTGGAGGTAGCCGGCACATGCACGGCGTCTGTCAGGTGCTCGGCGATCCAGGTACGGCACTGTGCCCAGGCATGCGGATGGGTGGCGACCCGGCGAATATCCGCAGCGTGCGTGCCGGGCCGCACCGCCAGCGAGAATGCGATAGGAACCAGCATTTCCCCGCGAATTTCCAGCGGCGACCCGGCGGTGAGCGAATCGAGAGTGGCATTAACTCCGCCCTCCACCGAATTTTCGATGGGCACCACGGCAGCGTCAGTTTGCCCGGCGCGCACCATCCGCAGCGCTGAGGGAACGTCCACGGCGGGCACGAAGGTGGCGGTGTCCTCGCTGGCTACCTGCTGCAAAGCGGCAAAGCAAAACGTGCCGCGCGGGCCGAGGAAAGAATAGCGGACCGGTTCGGTAGCGGGCGAGGATTGCATGGTGTCCTTTCGTGCGTGGAGAAATAGTACGACGGCGCAGCTGGGCGGCGGTGCACCTGCCCGCGCTGTCGCCTGGTTATTGTATCCCGCCCCGGAGTGGGGCGTTCGGGGCGTCCGAAAGTGTCGTAAGCCCCGAGTAGGCTGTTCCCATGCGGATTTCTCACGGTAATAGGCACGGCAAGCGCGTGATGCGGCTGGCCGGGCTCTGGGCGGCTGTGCTTGCCGTTGTGGCGGTGGCTTTCGGGGTCACGCTGAGTGCGGCACCGGCAGCGCAAGCGGCACCAGATCAGGTGCGGCCCACGGTGATGATCGGGGTGGCCGGGCTGCGCTGGGCAGATGTCGGTGAGGAAAGCACCCCGCGGCTCAGCGCGGCGTTGGCAGGTTCGGGCTATGGCGCGGCCCTCGCCAATATTTCCGTGCGCACGGCCGCGCCCACCACCTGCGCGGCGGATGGCTGGGTGAGCCTCGGGGCCGGTGCCCGCGCGGCGGTCACTCCTGCCGGCAGCAGCTGTGTAGCGCCAAAATCCCTGGTTACCCAGGATGGTGCGGTGCGCGATGCGGAGCAGATAAGTGAAGAAAGCAGCGCTGCCCACTACCCCGTGGTGATGGGTGCGCTCGCGCAGGCCACGGCTCCGGAAAAGGTGCTCGCGGTGGGGCCGGGCGCTGCCCTCGCCCTCAACCGTCAGGAGGAATCGCGCATCGCCTACCGTGATCTCGCGGATGCCCTAGCGGATGGATCGGTGCTCGCCGGGCGGGACCTCACCGTCATTGATGCGGGAGGCATTGATGTAGCGAACGCCGATTCGGAAACCTCTGATACGGGAAGCGCTAATGCGGAGAATGCCCCCGCCGGGAGCTTGGCCGGGCTCGATGAACGCCTCGGGGAAATCATCGCGCTTGTTACCGCACACCAACCGCAGGCCCGCATCATCATCACCACTGTGGCCGACCGTGCCGAGCGGGCCGAACTTGGCTTCTTCGCACTGCTGGAGCCGAGCGAAACAAAGGCGCTCGCTCGCTCCACAACTACCCGCACCACTGGCCTCGTTCAGCTCATTGACCTGGCGCCCAGCGTGCTCGCCTGGCACACCGGCACCCCTGCGCCGCTCACGGTAGATAACGGAGGGAAAACCACGCTGGCCACGGCCAGCGCCACCCTGCACGGGCAAGCACTGCGCGCAGATTTCACTGCACAGTTGAGCCCGCAGTTCTATCTCCTCCTCGCCGGCCTCGGGCTGGTGTGCTTTGGCATCATTGCCGCCCACCTCGTCCGCTTTTCCCGCTTCCCACCCGCAATGGTGGCAGCGGCTGCTGGAAGTTCTGCCGGGACCTCAGTTTCGCAGGCTGTTACCGCACCTGCGCACCTTACCCGGGCCGCGGCCCGCCGTGCCCGGCCCACCGGTTTCGCCCAACTCTTGGCCTGGCTCGCGGCCCTGCCCGTGAGCGCACTCCTCATCGGGATTATTCCGTGGTGGACCTTCTCCCGCCCGCTACTCGGGTGGTGGAGCAGCCTAGCCGTCCTCGCTGCGCTCCTCGCCACCTGGGCGCTAGCCGGGCCGCGCCGCCGTACCCCCGCAGGGGAGCGCTGGATCGCCGCTCCGCTGGCACGGCTGGGAACACTCAGCGCCACCGTAATCGCGGCGGACGTACTCGTCAGCACTTTTGGTGGGGGATACTCCCTCGCCAACACCTCGGTTATGGGCTCCCTCCCCACCGTTGCCGGGCGGTTCTTCGGTTTCAATAACTCGGTCTTCGCCATCTTCGCTGTAGGCGCGCTTGCCGCAGCCGCCACCCTCGCTGCACGGATACGTGGCGCCGGTGGCTTGGCCGCCCCCAATACCCGGGCCGCCCGTATAGCTGGCTTCGCTGTACTCGCGGTGGGTGCGTGCGCCATCGCCCTGGATGGGCTTCCTGTTTTCGGTGCGGATGCCGGCGGGCCACCGGCCCTCACCCTCGGCTTCGCCTACCTCACCTGGCACACCTGGGGAAAACGCTGGACCTGGTGGCATACCGCGCTCGCGGCCATAGCCGGGGTAGCTGTTTCGGCCGGCCTGGCTATGCTTGACCGCGCCGTGGGATCCACCACCCACCTGGGCAACTTTGTAGGCAGGGTGGAACACGGCGGGGCGGGCGCCGTCGTCGCCCGAAAACTATCCCAAGCATGCTTCGGCCTGCCGCCCCTGGTGGCCGGCGCGCTAGGCGCAACCCTTCTCGCGGGAGTATGTGTGGTGGTGTGGCTCGTGACCTCGGGGCGCTGGGATCTGCGGGCCCGGCCAGCAACCGCGCAGGTACATGCGCGCGTGACGGACCATCCGCACCTGGCCGCTGCGGCTGCCGCCGGCTTCCTCGCCCTCGGCTACGCCTCCCTTATTAACGACTCCGGCCTGGTTATCCTCGGAGTCGGAGTCGCGCTACTCGCCCCCACCTTCGCCCTCGGGCTCATGCGGGCCGGCGAAAGTCCCTTGGAGGAACGCGCCAGCACGTATACCATCCAAAAACCACAAGAAAAACCGGCTGGCAGATAAGAGCCAGCCGGAAAGAAAAATCGCGAGATTTATATTGCGGAGGACGGAGAGACGAGCACTCAGGAATGCTCCAACACCAGCGCGCGATAAGGAGCGAAATGCTCGGCGCCGCTGGAACCGGTCGAAGCACGAGACTCCGCGGGCACCTTAACACCGTGGAAGCGGCGTGACCACACCGCACGGAAAACATCACGGTACTGCCCGGCCCGGTGCAACGTCCCAGCCACATCATTCCCGGTGGCGCGATGGCGAATATCGCACGGAATCTCCTGGAGAGTCAGGCCAGCCACCAGCATATCGATGGTCATCCCCACCTCAACACCCCAACCCTTCGCCAGGGGACGGGCCGCATCAAACGCCGCCGCAGTCATGCAGCGCTGCCCGGATAACGGCTGAAGCGGAGACCAACCCGTAGCCCGCTCAATCGCACGGCGCCCCAAACGAGTCACAAAACCGTGGCCCCCCGCACCCTCCTGCGGAGGCAAAGCCGCAATCGCACAATCAACCGTGCCGTCAACAACCGGTGCGATAAGAGGAGCGCACTCAATAGCCGAATCACCCAGGTCGGCGTCAAGGAAAAGTAAATGGCGAGGCGGGCGGCCCTCGACATCACGCATGCGGACCACCTTCGCCCCGGTCTCCATCGCGGACGCCTTTCCGCGATTCACGGAATGGCGCACCACCGTAGCCCCGGACGCGCGGGCAATAGCTTGGGTTTCGTCAGCCGACCCATCGTCAACCACTACCACGAGGTCCACACCCGGAAGCGCGTACGCTGCGCGCACAGTACGCCCCACGTACTGCTCCTCGTCCTTCGCGGGCACGACCACCGCGACCTGACCGACTTTACTCACCCCATAAGTGTATAGGGAAAAGTGGGGGCTTTGCTTACTGTTTCTATAAACTAGTGGAAGTTCACTAAAGAGGGCCGGCTGAGCGTAAGGCAGCTCAGCCGGAGTGCGCCCACGCCGCTTAGCGCAAGGTCACCTGGCGGGAAACCAGGCCGGAGCGGGCTCGCTTTTCTTCCGCGGTGAGTGGCTCGGTCGACGCAATAGCCGCACTCAGCTTCTCCGCGAACTTCGCCAGCGGCTCCTCCAATTCCTCCGCTTCGGTGCCGCGCGCCAATTCCCACACCGGGACCGACAATCCGTAGGCGCGGAACGCACCGATGAAGCGGGCGTCGTCGTCCCAACGCTCCTCGCCGGAGACGCGCAAGCGTGCCAAACCGTCCAGCACCGCATCGCGCGGCTCGGGGCGCACCCAGCGCAAAAACTCGCGCGACATCCGGCACCAGTAAGCGCCGTTTACGGATGCGATGCGCGCCGCGGGCACCATATCCGCGCGGGCATCGCGCAAGGCCGCCTGCGATTCGGGAGTGGCGGCTTCCTCGTCCGTCATCCAGAAAGCCGGATCTTCTTGCAGTTCCAGTTCGGAGAACGAGGCCACAATATCCTGCAAGCGCGGAGAGCCGGCCTCCGGCTGCGTGCCGCCCGGGTAGCTTTCGCCCGGCTTGAGCTCCAGACCGGCGAGCACCCGCGTGGCAATATCCAAAGAAGCATCACCGGAATTCATAACCGTCTGCATCGCGACCAGGAGCTGGCCGTCCGCGCGTCGCAGCGCACCGACCATATTCGGCAGCAGCGTGCCAAAAATAACCTTTTCGCTGCCGTATTCCTCCGTGAGGGTTACGGTCATGGTTGCCAGCGGCAGTAGATCGCGCATCGCCACCAGCTCCGCCTCGGCATCCAGCCCCTCAAAAGGCCGCTCAACAAAAGGAATAATTGCACGCTTCTTCTTCGGGGTTGCCGAATCCTTCTTGCGGTTCTTCTTAGCCATAAGTCCTCGTATCCTCGCTGCTGTGCGTGCCCTGCGGCATCGCCGCCGTTTGTACCCTCGAGATTCTACGTGAGATGCGGCCCGCGGGCGATGGTCACGTTAGAGTTGCGTTATGGATCTGCTCATAACGACGACGCCGCAGCTTGCCGGCTTCACCGCATCTCCGGCCCTCACCGCGCCCCTGGCGGGCGAGCTCCTCGCCGCACCCGCCGCGGATCCGACGGCCGTGTCCATCATCCGCTGGGTGGGAATCGCCGCGGTAGCGGTGGGTATTGCTGTCATCATCTGGCGCTGGTGGTCGAATCGCGACTAAGGGCGCTGCGATAGAGTGACGCTGTGCTTGCCTGCGGAGTTGGAATTGCTGTCGGTTTCGTTGTTGGCCTGCTCGGGGCTGGCGGCGGGATCCTGACCATCCCCATTCTCCTCACCGTTTTCGGACATAGCGCACACCAAGCTTCTGCCGAATCCATCATTATCGTAGGGGTGACCTCGCTTGTTGGCATGATCTCCGCGGCGCTGGCCCGGCGCGTGCGCTGGGGAACCGGCCTCGTCTTCGCCCTGGTAGGCATCCCGGGAACCCTGGCGGGTGCTTTCTTAGCCGGCGCGGTATCCGGGCGCATTCTCGTGTGGTCGCTGAGCGTGCTCCTCGTGGTGGTGGCGCTGAGCATGTTCTGGAGGGCGGTGCGGTCAAGCGGCGAATCACGCTCGGGCACCGCGCCGGAGAATTCGGACGTGCCGGGAAATCCGACCGCATCGGAAAACCCGCCTGCCCCCGCACCGCACGGGCGCACCTACCTCATCACCGTTGTGGGTGCCTTCGGCGCGGGAGCGCTCTCCGGCTTCTTCGGGGTGGGTGGCGGCTTCGTAGTGGTTCCCGCCCTCATCTTGCTGCTGCGCATGCCCGCCCGCTACGCGAGCGCCACCTCGCTGCTCGTCATGAGCATCAATATGGTGGTGGCCGGGCTCGGCCGCATCCCGCAATTCACGGCCGGCCTCAGCGTGGACTGGGTGGTCGTCGCCCTGTTCACCGCAGGTTCGGCGCTGGGAAGCGTCGGCGGGGAAGCTGCCGGCCGGCACATTCCCGATCGCATCGCCACCATCCTCTTTGGCGTGCTGCTTCTCGCGGTAGCGGCCGGCACCCTGGCCAGCGAGCTCCTCTAAGTGGGGCGCGGGCCGGGAGGCGGCGTCGTCGTTCTTAAAACCGGAGCGGGTGAGCACTGTTCACCGCGTAAACGGCGCTCACCCGCGTGGTTCTGGCGTTTTAGTCGACGACGCCGTACAGGCGATCGCCGGCATCGCCCAGACCCGGCACGATGTAGGCCTTCTCGTTGAGACCCTCATCAATGGAGGCGACAACGATCTTGACATCCGCATCCGCGGGCAGATGCGATTTTACTTCCTCCAGGCCCTGCGGAGTGGCCAGCAGGCACACGCAGGTAACATCACGCGCCCCGCGTTCGAGCAGGTAGTTGATGGATTCGTGGATGGTGTGACCGGTGGCCAGCATCGGATCAAGAACAAAACACTGCCTCCCGGTCAGATCATCCGGGAGGCGGTTAGCGTAAGTCACGGCCTCGAGAGTTTCCTCATCGCGGCGCAGGCCGAGGAAGCCAACTTCAGCGGTGGGAAGGAGTTTCGTCATTCCTTCCAGCATGCCCAGGCCGGCCCGCAAAATCGGAACGACGATGGGTGCCGGGCGGGCCAGTTTCACACCGGTTGTGGTGGCCACCGGGGTGGTGACCGTTACTTCATGCACCGCCACATTCCGGGTGGCTTCATACGCGAGGAGAGTCACGAGCTCCTCGGTTAGCTGCCGGAAAATTGCCGACGGAGTGGTTTCATCACGGAGGACAGAGAGTTTATGCGCGACCAGAGGGTGGTCAATTTCGAGGATGTGCATGCTTTAAGGATAGCGGTACCCGGCGGGCGACGCGCGCGGGCGGCTCAGCTTGAGGCTCGTGACACAGACGGCGCGCTTTCAGGCTCGTGACACAATGGAACTATGCGGGGAGACGAGCGGGGCGATATGCGCGCGGCGGAAAAGCTATTCATGCGCGAAGCGATGGAGCTCGCGGCGCGGGCCGCGGCGGGCGGGGATGTGCCGGTCGGTGCGCTCGTGGTGGTGGACGGCGCCGTGGTGGCGCGCGGCTGGAATACCCGCGAACGCGAACACGATCCGGCCGGGCACGCGGAAATCATGGCGCTGCGCGCGGCCGGTGCGGTGCTCGGGCGGTGGCGTTTGGACGACGCCGACATCTACGTCACGTTGGAACCGTGCACAATGTGTGCCGGGGCCATGGTCGGTGCCCGGATCCGGCGGCTTATCTTCGGTGCCTGGGATGAGAAAGCGGGGGCGGCTGGCTCGCTGCGCGACGTGGTGCGCGATCCGCGCCTCAATCACCGCATCGAGGTAATCGGGGGAGTATTGGAAGAGGAGACCTCCGCGCAGCTACGGAAGTTCTTCCGCGGGTGAGCGTACGGGGCGGCGTTGCGCATATGCGGTGGCGAGTACCGCGAAACTGGTCCGGTGCTAAGGCTGCGGTATTTCAGCATTGACGCGGTGCCTCGAAGCCTTAACGTGATGTGCTCCGCATTGATTAGGTAAATTCGGGGTGTGCCGTGTAATCTATTCTGCGGTGGCGTGTCCGAGCGGCCGAAGGTGCATCACTCGAAATGATGTGTAGTTAATAGCTACCGCGGGTTCAAATCCCGCCGCCACCGCCATGTGATGTCCCGCGTCATAGGTCCGCCTGTGACGCGGGTTTTCGCGTCTCTGCCCACCGCGCGGTGGTGTGGGTGAAGGTTCAACAGCAGGTCCACAGCGAAGTGTGCGTGAGAGTACCGTTTTGGGGCGATTTCATGTCTCTTACGCACACTACGTGGGATGCATTGTCTGTAATGCACACTTCGAGGAGGCTAGGGGCCGAGCCGAATAACAGAATGTACGTGGGTGACAGTTTTTCGGCTGTTTAATGTCCGTGGCGTACATTCTGTGCCCCTAACAGTCCGAAATGCACGTTTTGCAGCCTTGAAGTTGGAGAATGACTCACTTCAGCCCGCGCCGGCGGGAGGTGGCGTACTTTTTCCGGGGTGTACTGCGGATGTTGTACATGCGAAGTACAGCTCTGACAACACATGCCCCCTCTCCAGGTGCTGGTGTGACTGTTGGGGTTTGTGATGGCCGATAGCTGCGCCGTCGCCGATAGTTGCGCCGTCGTACCGCGCGCGATTGCAACACAAACGCAAGTGCTCCAAAAATCTGCAAAATATTATTTATTCTACGTAAACGTATGCCGTGTGAAAATTTTGTGAAGATGCTCAAACGCGCGGTCATGACCTGGGTAAATGTTGAATGACTTGAGAATAAACTCTCCAAATATGATTTACTTGAGTTGAGTTTACTCATCACTCATCTAAGGTAAGGAAACACCACATGCTCGCGCGAAACCTTTCGAGGTTGCTGGCGGTGATCGCTGCTATTGCGATGGTCGCCGTTGGGCAACCCCTTCGGGCTGAGGCAGCGCCTCAATCTGTTGATTTTAACTACGTGATCGGTGACAAAATACAAAAATTCGAATTCACCGCGCACAACCCGAACAACCCATCGGAAAGTATTACCTATCCGAGCGACCCGGCCAATAAATGGAATTTCAAGCGAATTCCGGCGGGCTGGGTACTCAACGGAAAAATCGTCATGCAGCCGGGTTGGAAGATTACCAGCACGGGTTCGGATCTGCTCTATCCCGATAATCTAGAGCAGAGCGTGACCGGGAGTGGGAAAGACGCCGTCCTCACCTACCACGCGAAGGGCCTGAAACCGACCGAGAATATTTATTTCCAGCAGATCTCGTACGAGCAGTTCAACTACGCGACGTATGACCTCAACGGTGGTACCTGGACGGATAAAGTGCCGACCGATGCGCTGCGGCAGGCCCCGGATGGCTCGTTCTACAGCATGTTCATCACCCCGCACGGCACGGTATACAAGCCCACGGATCCGGTGCGCGATGGCTACACTTTCCTGGGCTGGATTGGGAAGAGTACCCTCAATATCCCAGTGGCCGAACCGCCCTACAAGTACCACGTTTACACGGTAGATAACCCCTACCGCTTCGATGAAATCGACCCGAATCGGATCCTCGGACACCGCCGGCAAAACGTGGTTAACCTGACCGCAGCGTGGGCCAAGGAGCCTGCCCTCGAAGTGAAGAACATTGAGATCTGGGAAGGTGAGGCATTTACGCCTTCCGATATGGTCGTTTCCGCAACGGATTTTGCCGGTAAGGACCTGACCGATCCGGCGAATGGCGGCTCGGTGACACCCACGGGTGATTATGACAACCAGCAGGCCGGCGAATACCACATTACTTTCACGGCGAAGGACAGCAAGGGTGGCACGGTCACCCGCACCGCGAAGCTCATCGTGAAGAAGCGCTGGACTCCGCTCATTCCCGCCCCGGAGCTCACGCTCAAGAATATGGAAATCAAGGCCGGCGATCCCTTCGATCCTGCGGATATGGTGGTGTCTTCCAGCGGTACGGCTGTGCCCAGCCCGGATAATAACTACGACCCGAATACCCCGGGCACCTATGATCTGAGCTTCACGGTTACCGATGAGAAGGGTGCCACGGTAACTCGGACAGCGAAGCTGACCGTCAAGCCGAAGCCGGAGCCGAAGCCGGAGCCGCAGCCCGGGCCGGAAACGCCGGCGCCCGGTGAGCCTGAACAACCAGCTCAACCCGGTACACCGGGCCAGCCCGGCACGCCCGGTAAACCGGGTCAGCCAGGCGCAAGCGGCACGCCCGGTAAACCGGGCCAGCCCGGCGCAACCGCTGCGCCTGGCAAACCGGGCGCGGTAGCGACGACCGCTGGTCGCACCCTCGCCCACACCGGTAGTGAAGCGGCTGCGCCCTTCGCTCTGGGGAGTGTGCTTATTTTGGTAGGTGGGGCCCTGGTGGCAACTCGCCGCAAGAATGCATAGAGCGCTGCCGCGTTACTTTCCTGGCTCGCTAGCCCGTTAACGCACTAGCCTGCCAGCTGAGCGCATCGGTGAACGCACACGTGTGGGGGCATCTCGATTGAGGTGCCCCACACTTTGCCTGCGGTTGTCGGCTGCCTGCGGTTACTTTCGGTCGTGTTCGCGTCTGAGAACGACCTCGGCTAGTGCGTTACCCGCGCTTGGCGCTACCCGCGTCTGAGAGCTACTCGCAGCCCGCAAGCCCGCGGCCCAGCGCTACCTCCGACCTAGCTCCACTCTCTACCCGTGCGGCACATACTCACATTTGCTGTGCTCGGCCGGCTCAAGCTGGAAAGTGGAATGCTCCACCTTGACCGGGAAATGCTCCGCAACGCACTGCTGGAGCTGGTCAAGGATCCGCGGGGCGTGCCCGTCGAAGAAGCACTCATCCTCAACTACCACGTGAGCGCTCAGCACTGGTAGCCCGGTGGCGACCGTCGTCGCATGCATATCGTGCACCCGAATCACGTGCGGCAGATTTTCCATGTGCCGGCGCACGTCGTCCAGGTCGAGGCCTTGCGGCGTCGCCTCCATCAGCACGTTGAGCGCGGTGGACAGAATCCGCAGCGCCCGCGGAATAATAAGAATCCCGATGAGGATCGCGGCAATCGCATCCGCGCCGCCCCAGCCGGTGAAGTAGATCGACGCCGCAGCCACGATCACCGCGACCGAACCGAGCGCGTCATTGCAGACCTCCAGGAAGGCGGCCTTCATATTGAGACTGGCACCGCGCCCGGTGAACAGAATCAGCATGGAAGCGATATTGCCGAGCAGGCCGATAATGCCGAAAATCAGCAGGGGCGCGGCAGGCATCTCCGGTGGGTCGGTGAGGCGTTTGATCGCTTCGATAATGACGAAAATACCCACCCCGAGGAGCAGCGTCGCCTGTAAACACGCGGAAATAATCTCCGCCCGGGCATATCCCCAGGTGCGGCGGTTGGTGGCGGGTTTGGTGGTGAGGTGAGCGGCCACCAGCGCCATGACCAGACCGGCGCTATCGGTGAGCATATGGCCGGCGTCCACAAGGAGGGCCAGCGAGCCGAGCCAGAATGCTCCGATCACCTCGGCTATGAGGATGGAGAACGTAATACCGAGCGCCCAGGCGATGCGCCCGCGTTGCGCCCCGGCACCGTGCACATGCCCGGGCCCGTGGTCGTGCCCGCTGGCATGCTCGTGGCCGGCCGCGGGAGCTACCGCAGCGGGGGTGCGAGCCAGACGGCAGAGGTGGCCGTCGTCGCCGTCCTCGTTAAATGATTCCCCATCCTCCTCGGATAGATTGCTCTCCTCTGACGCCGATGCAGAGGAGGTGTTGGAACTGCGCTGGGCGCAGGTGCATTGCCCGCCGGCGTGGTCGCCGTGCTCGCAATGATAATAATTATTATTATGCATAACATAACCTCCTTGGGGCTCTGAGTGTACCTGCCCGGTCGAGTTTGTGGCAGGGTGCGGCCTGTGATGCGGAGCATGTACGACGGCGCCTATGCGGCCACGTGCATAATACGCATTGAGGTGTGCCGGGAGATAAAGCACCCGGGCACTCATTCCTCGAGGGGAATCGGTGCCCGGGTGAATTACAGTGAACTGACGTATGCCGGCGAAGGATCCTATTGCATCGTGATATTCACTCCGCAGGAGTCCATGATGAGGATGAAGTTGAGGAGGTCGTTCATGAACTTAGGGTCCTCAATTTCGTTGCCGGCTGTGATATCACCCTTGCTGGCACGCTCGAGGACATCAATGAACTGGTCGGATAGCTTGCCCTGCGCGGCATTGCCAATGCAGGCTCCGGCGTCATCGCGTTCGGGTTTGCCGAAGGCCTCGGTGAAGGTCGGGTCCTTAAGGAAGGTATCGAAGAGGGCCCCGATTTTCTCCGGAGGATAGGTGTAGGTCAGCCCGTCCTTGCCGTCCTTGCCCGCTGAGTCGCCAGAGTTGCCGGACGGCGCGGGGGCGGGCGTGGTGGGTGAATCCAAGATGGGAGCCTTGCTGGTTTCCGGTGCGGCGGTGCCGTCCGGCGTGGCGGGTGCACTGATCGAAGGCGCCGAGCTGGGATCGGGCTGCGCATCATCGCTGGCCTTATCCCGGTTGAGGAAGAAAATGAGGCCAACAACCAGCGCGATTAGCGCAACTATACCCACGCCAATTCCAACAAAAAGCCCGGTTTTGCTTTGCTTGGGCTGCTGGCCGTATCCGGCCGGGTAAGCACCGCGCGGGCCGTTCGGGCCGTTCGGGCCGCCACCGGGATATTGATTACCCGGACCGCTCGGGTAGCCGGGAGCACCGTATTGCCCGCCCTGGCCAGCACCGTATTGCCCGCCGGGGTAACCCGGGCCGCCGTACTGTCCAGCCTGGCCGGAGCCATATTGCGGGGCCTGACCCGGATAATTGCCTTGCTGCGGGTAGCCGGCCTGGCCGGGGTACTGGCTGCCGGGCCCTGCCTGGGCACCCGGATATCCGGCGCTGCCGTGCTGGTTTCCCTGCCCGGCGCCGTAGTGGCCCGGCCCGGGGTAGGTACCGGGGTTAGCGGCGTAAGCCTGGGTGGGATAATCGGCCGAAGGAGAGGAGGGGGTGGTGTTCTCGGAGCCGTGCGGAGGGAAAGCTCGGGTGGGTTCGCCGCCCTGCGGCGACCGGGTTGCGTCTTCTTCGCTCACGATAAATCCTAACGATGCGCGGGAGCGGTGCGCGGTAACCCCGCGCGATAAACAACGCACGGTAACCGGCGAAAACGCCCCCGATATGACAGGTACCTGGCCGCTTTCCGCACGCTACCGGACACACCGGAGCGCTCGGCTACACGGGCCAAGCCACAATCATTCAATCAGAGCGCAGCCGGGAGCGGCAAGCAAGTTTCGTGTTTGCCAAGCTCAGCACCTTTCGGCCAGCAGAGAAACACCCGCTACTTCGCGCCCGCGCCCGCGCCCGCGCTATTTTGCCGTGTCCGCTGCGCGCCGTTCCGCGGTGGCCTTCTTGCGCAGCTCAGCCTGGGTGCGCTGCGCGGCCCGCTGCTCCGCGCTTTGCCACAGCCGAGCCGGCTCCCCGAAGCGCAGCCCCAAGAACCACCACAGTGCCTCAATCAGCGCCGCCCCGATCAGCCCCACCAGCGTACCCAGGGCCATCGCCCCGGTATTGGAGGAATCCAGCATGAAGATGCGCTGCGTGAACGGCCAGAGGAAAATCACCCCGTACCCGAGCAGCGGCAGCAAAATCAGCAGAATCTTCCACCAGACATAGGGCCGGGCCACCACAACGAGCACCCACGAGGAGGCAATAATCATCGTTAGAAGAGTCGCGGTGGACACCTGAGTCGCATATGCCGAGCTAGCTGCGCCGTCGTACAACATCACGTAAGTAATAAAAGTCGCAACCCCGACAATCAGGCCCGCCGGGAAACCGAAACGCATGACGCGCTGCACGAAACCGGGGCGGGCGGCGTCGTTATTTGGCGGCAGGGAGAGGAGGAAGGCCGGGATGCCGATGGTGAACCAGCCGGTGATCGTCACGTGAATCGGCACGAAGGGGTAGGGCAGCGCGAACAGCAGCACCGCGATGGCGAGCACCGCCGAATACACCGTTTTGGTGAGGAAAAGCCGCGCCACGCGTTCGATATTTCCCACCACGCGCCGGCCCTCGCCCACCACGTGCGGAAGGGAGGCGAATTTATCGTCGAGGAGCACAATTTTCGCGACCGAGCGGGTCGCGGAGGTGCCGGAGCCCATGCCGATGCCCAGGTCGGCATCCTTGAGGGCAAGCACGTCATTGACGCCATCGCCCGTCATCGCGACAGTGTGTCCCGCCCCGCGCAGCGCCGCCACCATAGCGCGCTTCTGATCCGGGGTCACCCGCCCGAACACGGCATTTTCATTAATCGTTTCCGCGAAGCTCGCCTCCGGGATGGTGCGCGCGTCCACGGGAGTGCCCACATTGACGCCGAGCTGCGTGGTCACCGCCCCGACCGCCGCGGCATTATCACCGGAGATAACTTTGACCGCCACACCCTGGGAATCGAAATAACGCAGGGTATCGGAGGCGTCCGGGCGGATTTTTTGGTCGAGCAAAATGAAGGCAAGCGGCTCAAGGTTGCCGGGCGCGTTCGCGGCCGTGACCGGCGTATCGCTGCGGGCCAGGAGCAGCACGCGCTGGCCGGTGGCGGCAATGGCGGCGGCGCGCTCGCGGGCTGCGTTGATGGCGGTCGCGGGAGTCGCGGGAGCGGTGGCGTTCGTTGCTGCCGCGTTGCTATGGGGAACGACGGCGCCCGCCTGACCGGCGGGACCCGCCAGATCAAGGAGCACATCCGGGGCGCCCATAATCCAGTGCTGGCCATTGGCGAAACTCACCCCGGACCATTTCTTCGCCGAGGTGAAAGGCTGACGTTCGGCCACCTCCCACGGCTGGGCCGGCGCGCCGAGGGCTTCCTGGATGGCCTCCATGGAGGAGTTCGGGGCCGGGTCGGCCGCGCCCAGCTGGGCCAGGGCTTCCCGCGCGGTGGCCTGAGCGCGCGCGGCGGGAGCGGCGGCGTCGTGCTGTTCGCACACGGTGCCGGAACCGGAACCGCTGCAAGAACTCGCGCCTCCGGAAGCAGAGCCGCTGCTCGAAGCCGCACCGGGCACCAACTCGAGCCCCGCGAACCACAGGGTGTTTTCGGTGAGGGTGCCGGTTTTATCCACGGCGACGGTATCCACGCGCGCGAGGCCTTCGATGGCGGGCAGCTCGTTGACCAGCACGTTCAGGCGGCCGAGCCTGATCACACCCAGCGCGAAAGCGGTCGAGGTGATGAGCACCAGGCCTTCGGGGATCATCGGCACCAGCGCGCCGGTCACGGACAGCACGATATCGCGCCAGTGTGCGCCGATGGCAGCCCAATCCAGGCCCACCACGCGGATCTGCCCCCAGATCGTCAGCAGTCCCACGGGCACCAGCACCCAGGTGATGGCTTTGAGGATGCGGTCGATGCCGTTTTGCAGCTGGGAATCGACGAGCGAGAATTTCGAGGCGGCAGAGGTGATTTTGGCGGCGTAGGCATCGGCGCCCACGCGGGTGGCGCGGTAGCTGCCCGAGCCGGAGGACACGAAAGAGCCGGACATCATCGCGGCGCCGGGTTCCTTGTGGATGGAATCGGATTCGCCGGTGAGGAGTGATTCGTCCACTTCGAGGTAATCGGCTTCGGTGACGACGCCGTCCACCACGATCTGCTCGCCGGCGGCGACCACGATAATATCGCCCAGCACCACCTCTTCGCGCGCGATTTCACGCACTTCGCCCTCGCGGCGCACCCGCGGATGGGCTTCGCCGATGACGGCCAGGGAATCGAGGGTGTGCTTGGCGCGCAGTTCCTGAATAATGCCGATAATCGAGTTCGCGATAATGAGCAGGCCGAAAGCGCTATTGATCCACGAACCGGTGAGGATCACGGCAATGAACAGCACCCCTAGCATGAAATTAATGCGGGTGAAAACGTTATCGCGCACAATCTGCGCGGCCGAGCGCCCCGAGCGGTCGGGCAGGGTATTCGCTTTGCCTTCCGCGGCGAGCTGGGCGGCCTGCGCGGCGCTCAGCCCGCGGGCCGGGTCGCTTGCGGGTACGTGCTCGTTCCCGGTGGTGGGGTCGGTTAGGGCGAGGGATTCGTGGTCCGGCTGCGCGGATGCGGTTCCCGCGGCGGGCGCGGATGCGGCGTCGTTCATAAAAAACGATTCTAGGCAAGGAAGCTGGACGCCGGGTGAATGTTTCTTGAGGACTGTGCGGCGGTAGCATGAGGTATGGCACGAAAAAATCTTTTCCGCAGCGCCGCGGGAATCTGCGCGGTCGCGGCCCTCGCTTCCTGTAGTAGTACGACGACGCCGCCACCGGCACCCAGCACCCCGGCACCGGCGGCCGGTTCAGCAAGCTCAGCTCCGGCACCTAGCGCGGCAAGTTCATTAAGCAGTGCGGCGCCTTCGTCTTCTGCGGCGAGTGTACCCGAGGTAGCAGGCTCGCCCGGCGCGGAGCCCGCACCGGGGGATGCGATCACGGCGGAAGCCCTGCGCGCGGTGGATAACATCACGGAGTTCGAGGTCCGGGTGCTGCGCACCAATAATCGTTCAGGGCTGGATGATTGGGCCTCGCGATTCAGTGTAAATGAGCTGGCGCAGCGGTATGACGGGGATAAGGTGCTGGACTACACCATCAACGGGCAGCCTCCCAATAAGGCGAGCCTGGCGCCGCTATCGAAGGATGATATGCGTCTGCTGATTCGCAGTGCCGATTACGGTGCTGAAAATGAGCGCGGGGTTGTTTCGGGGATTTTGCGCGAGGGAACGAAGCTTCCATCGCTGGGCACCCAGCTGATGGATACCTGCGCGCAAGATGGCGACTGGTTTATTAAAGCGGGAAGTGTGGGTTACAACCGACGTACCGGAGTGATCGAGTACGTGGATTACATGGTGGAAACCCCCGATTTCAACCCGCAAGGCACGCTTCGGGATGCCA
The DNA here is from genome assembly GCF_000411135.1 of Actinotignum schaalii FB123-CNA-2. GTDB lineage: Bacteria > Actinomycetota > Actinomycetes > Actinomycetales > Actinomycetaceae > Actinotignum > Actinotignum schaalii_A. Next base: position 624,826 of record NZ_KE150262.1, read on the forward strand.
GCGCCGGGGAAGAAAAGTCGCAATGCCGTTCGGTATGGGACTTCCGCTCCGTCAACGGTACAGCCCTTGATAAGCCGCCGGCGAGTTAGGGCGCGTCGTCGTTGAAAATACTGCGGCCGGTGCGGCGAGAAGCGGTATATGTTTTCCCGGCTGTACTGCGCGCGTAACGCAATCGCAGTACAGGCGCGACAGCACATAGGGCCTTCGCTGGGACTCGTGTGACTACTGGGGCGGTCGGAGTTCCCAGCTTTACTACACCCGAACGGCCTCTACATATGCGTGGACGGCTCGCAGAGGGTATATGTCGTGGTTTTTACGCCCTGTCCGCCATCGCGCTGAATCACCCCTTCCTCCTGGAGCGGCTTGAGGGCGTAGCGGATCTGCGCGACGGACAGCCCCGTCAGTAGAGCAAGCTCTCCGGTGGAAAGCGCTCCCTTGCGGTCGCGCAACGTTTCCACAATCGCGGGCGCGTTCCGGCTCAGCCCGCGGAGCCAAGAATCGGTATCCCGCGACGCCAAGAGTGGGCCGCTCGCGGTAGGCGAAGCAACTTCTTTCGAGGTATTTTCTTGCAGGAGAACTTCGGCAGGAACCGGCCCCGGGTCCACGAATGGTGAGATGCGTGTAGGAGATCCGAGAACCGCATCCACGTTAATATCATCGACATATTGCGGGCGTGGGAAAACTACCGTGACTTTGACTCCCGTATCAATAATTGTGGGAGCCGGCAGGCCGTACCGTTTCACTTCCCGGAGCATTGTTTGGATGCCGCCGCCTTCTCCCTTAATGATGTTATTCCTATCGGCGTCGGTCATATAAGTAGCGATGCGGTACAGATGCTGGTTGACCTGCACGCGGGTGAGCTCTTCACTCAGTAACTGGGAAACTGTCAATGACTTGAGCCCACCCGGGGACGAGATAACAAGTTTTCGTGGCTCCAAGCGGATATCGATGCTTTTTTCCAGGAGTGTGTCAGGGCCGAGATCGCGGTGAACCAAAGCATTAGCCACTGCTTCGCGAATTGCGTTGAGCGGAAGTTCAGGGATGGAGCGTAAGTCACCGCTGGGAAGATAGGCCTGGTAACTCGTGAGATTCTGGCGAATCCAGTCCATTACCGCATCGAAAAGCTCAGGTACGGGGCCGTTGAATCGCTTTAAGTCAGAAGTTCGGACCGTCGCGCGAGTGCCCGAGTACCGGACGGCTGCGGTTACCGTGAGCGCGGGGCAGGCCCCCTGGGGGAACGTACCTAACCCGTATAGTCCGGCGAGGGTGAGCTGGCCCTCGCGCGCCACACGAGTATTCCGTAGCACTTCTTCATCGGTACTTTCGCTCAATGGGCGAACCTCGCGCCGGCACGCACGTATATATTTCTCCACGAGGTCGGCTTTGAGGTCACGTACATTCGTATCCGCCACTACCTGTGCGTCCGGCGAATCAATTTCGCGGTCCGTTAGCTTAGCAACTTCCAGCATCCGTTGTTCGGTGGCCGGCATAACGTAATCGCCATCGGCCTGGCGCAGGTAAGGGCTTCCCTGGAATGTGGCGGGTTTGTGCATGACAGCGAGCGGGTGTACCTGAGCCACCACAACGGATTTGCCGTTGACTGCCAGAGTTCGAGTTGTAACCGATGGTGCCGGGACGACCGCGTTTTGTGCAACGCTGACCACGCCTGCTTCGATGTCTGCGGGGCGCGTAACACCGATAACATCGAAATTGGGCTCCGAGACTCCTAAAACAATGAAACCGCCCTCAGGCATATTAGCGAAAGCGCAGATTGTTTTCCCGAGGTCTTCCGGGAGGCCACCTTGTGCAGCTTTTACCTTGTAAAACGTGTCATCCCCGCAGTGCAGGCGCAAACGAGCAAGAAGCGCAAGCAGCTCTTCTTCGCTTTCTAACTTCGACATCACACTCATAGACTATTATGAGTCACGCGGGTTTTCAATGTCTAAATCGAAGTCTGGGGCGCAGATTATTACTTAGACTGCTAAAATTAGCGCTGAGACTATTAAAACTCACACGCAGACTGCGAAAAATAGCATCAGACTATCAATTAAGACTGTGAAACTGTGAGTCTACCTATCGCGTGAATTATGACTCTAACTGTAAGTCTCGCATCCAGACTTTCAGTCTGCGTGCATTTCACTGCCGCACCATTCACGAGCCATTCGCTAACCATTGACCCACCGCCCGCGCGGTAACTACAGTTACCAATGTGACTCAAGATGCAAGCGAAGAAGCTTTTGCCGCCGCGGATTTTTACGAAAAAGCCGACGGCGGCCGCGGCCCCAATACGGTTGGCGCGCCGCTCGGCCAGGCACTCACACGTGTCTTGCTTGCAAGTATCGAGCTCAACGCCGCGAACCGCAAACTCGATACCGCGGTAGAAGAAGCGCGCGCATCCGGCGAAAGCTGGTCCGCCATCGGCCGCGTGCTCGGCATGACTCGCCAGGGCGCCAATAAACGTTTTTCTTAGCCGAAGCGCAGCGGGAGGCCTCGCCGTGCAGCCGGGGTGATTGACCCACCGCCCGCGCCGTCGCTACATTTACTTATGTAACCGGGACTACAACCCTACGCCAAAGGAGGCCATCGTTCCGATGACACTGTGATCCCCACTCAGCTCAGCTGAGACGCCGCACCCCGCATCACCCGCCGCGTCCAAGGAGATCACCATGCCTGCCCTCATTCTTGACAATATTTCATTTTCCTACAGCGCCCGCCCGTTCCTCGACCGCATCACCCTGCGCCTCACCGCCGCCGACCGCGCCGTCCTCATCGGCCCGAACGGCTGCGGCAAAACCACCCTGCTGCGCATCGCCGCAGGTCATCTCAGTCCCGAACGCGGCACCGTCACCCGCACCGGCGCCAGCACCATCCCATGGAGCCCCGTGTCGAACGACGCCGCCGCCGCGACCGTCGCTCACTTCCTCGCAAGCACCTTCGCGCCCGCGCGGGAACTACTCGCCCGTTTCGAAACGCTCAGCGCACGCCTGGGGGAGGGCGGCCCGGTCGCGGCCGAATACGACCGGCTATTATCCGAGATCACCCGCCTGGACCTGTGGTCGCTTGAGGATAGGGCCGACGACGCTTTGGCTGGTCTGGGCCTGGATATGTTGGCCGGGAGCGGGTGCTCGCGGGAGCTGGCCACGCTCTCCCCGGGCCAGCGCGCGCGGCTGAACTTGGCGGTCACCCTAGTGGCCCGCCCGCAGGTTCTTATTTTGGACGAGCCCACCAATCATCTGGATGCGGAGGCGAGCGCGTACCTCAGCCATATGCTGCGCTCCTGGCCGGGCCCGGTGCTTATGTCTAGCCATGACCGTGCTTTTATTGAGGATGTTGCCACGCTCATTGTGGATATGGATATGAGCGTGTGGGCACAGTTGGCCTGCGCCGAAGGCAGTGGTGAGGTGTGCGGGGTGTGGGAATGCCGCGGTACCTACACGGATTATCTTGAATCCAAGCGTGATGCGGAGGAGCGCTACCGGGCGCTCTACCTGGCCCAACAAGAAGAAAAGACGCAGCTGCGCGCACATCGCTATGCATCCGGTGGTATTGCCCGGGGTGGGGTGCGTTTGGCGAGTGCGGAGGGTAAGGCGAAGAAGTTCTTCGCGGATCGCGCCCAGAGCACGGCCACCCGCCGCACCCGCCACGACGACCGTAAACTCGAGGCCCTCGCCACCCGGGAAGTACGCAAACCCCGCAGCTACACTTTTACGTTCCCGGAGTATGCCGGTGCGACTCGGCCAGAATCACCCTCGGCCCGCCCATCTGCCGGCCTTGCAGTATCCGCTCGCGAGGCAGCGGTCCCCGGTCGCCTCACCCCGGTTACCTTCGACCTTTCCCACGGCGAGCACCTCCTGGTCACCGGCGCCAACGGCAGCGGCAAATCCACGCTCCTCACCTGGATAGCCACTGGCACCCCGCCGTCTGCCGCGGCTCCGCTCGACTCTCGGCACCTCAGCGCGCCTGCTACCGCTGCGCCGCCCGCGGCCACCGCGCAGCACGCAACCGCCCAGCCTTCCGGCACTCTCTCCTGCGCGGGCCCGTCAGCTTTCGTCCCGCAACGCCTTCCGCGCTGCGGAGATCCCGGCTTCACTCCCGAGGTCTGGAACTCTGGCATCGGGGAGCGCGGCACCGGCATCGTGCACCCATCTATGTGGGCAACCCCGATACCCGAGCTTTCGGCCGGTAACCAGCGCCGCGCCCAGCTTGCCCTCGCGCTCGCGGCCAAGCCTGCTGTCCTCGTCATCGACGAACCCACCAACTACCTTGACCTGGCTGCCATGCACGCCCTCGAGGAGTCCCTGGCCCGCTGGTCAGGCACGATCATCCTCGCCACGCACGACCGCTGGCTCATCACCCACTGGCCCGGCCCGCGCCTCCGCCTACCGGACTCGCGTCTTACCGTTCCGGAATCTAAGGGTCTTCACCTCCCCGCCCGCACCCGGTAATCTCAATCTCGCACACCGCAAGCCCAACCGTGCGAAAGGGGTGATCCCCAATGGAGTTTCCAGATTCGATACTTCCTCAGGTCAATACACATGCCAGCGGCCAGGCACCTCCAAGTACTCCACTTGAGTCATGCGTACCGAATGAACTCACCGAGCAAGTAATTGAACACGCGGAGAAGATCATGGCCGGCGAGCTTCCAGAAGACGGCGCAGTTTTCGATGACCTCCACGACGCCCTCGACTTCCTTGACACTTTGGTCTAAACCGTCCCGTTCTGAAGCGGCAGCACCATTCCGCGCTCCCTCAACCCACCCTGCTCCCTCATTCAGCCTAATTCGGTATCGGCTTGTCAATCACCCGCCCGTTCGCCGCGGCCAAGTCCCACACCACGGTGCAAGATGAAGTTTCCTCTCGCGTTGATCCATCCGACTGGCGCACCGCAATAGTGGCGCCCGGCTTTTTCATGGTGAAGTCGAAAGACTCAATCACATCGGTGTTCCGGTTGTATGCCACCCACCCCCGCGTGATCGTCCACCCGTCGCCCTCCGAGCATCCCTTGAGGAGGCGAGTATCGGCTGCCGGCACCGCGGTTCCCTCGCGCACGCTCCCGTGGGAGACGCCCCTCTGGTCCGCCGGCCCAAAATCGGCATGCTCAATCAGGAAACGCATATCGCTTTTCAAAACGGGGCCGCCGTCAGTACCGTCCGGTACCTGCGTGCGCACGGTGTAGTCACTCGCCTCGTCGCCCGAGTAGGTCACCGCAATGCGCCGTTCGCCCGCGTAATTGAGGTCCTCCGAGCCTCCCTTGGCGTTGTCCCAGTGGATGATTCCCATCTCCGCTTCAGCGAGTTCGTCCACGAACTTCAGCGCCTCGCGGGCAATCGCCTCGCTGGTATCTTCGCTGCCGGCATTCTGTTCTGCTGCCGAGGAGCTCGGGCTCGCAGAGTCCGCTTCGCTACCCGCCTTTTCCTTCAATGCCGACGACGCCGCGCCGGTCTCGCTCCGCGATCCCACCGCGGGGGTCTGGCTGCTACTCGTGCACGCCCCCAGCAAGCACACTACACATATCCCCGCCACGCCGCGGGTCACATTCTTCCATGCCATGCTTCATCCTACCGCTGCAACGGGCCATTGACGGGCAATCTGGGCGCCTGTTATAATTAAATCATCGAAACGTTTCGATGAGGAGGCGGTTTCATCCCAATGGCCACGATCAAAGATGTTGCCCGGCAGGCCGGAGTGTCTATCTCAACGGTTTCCTATGCGCTTTCAGGAAAGCGCCCTGTTTCTGAGGCGACTCGGCAACGTGTGCAAAAAGCGATTGAGGAACTTGAGTTCCATCCTCAAGCCGGGGCGAAAATGTTGGCCTCAACGAAAACCGACATTATTGGTCTCTCCGCACCGATGCACGAAGCTACGGAACCTATTGCTTTCATGACCTTCGTTTTGGCAATTGTGACCGCCGCACGCCGTAAAGGCTATGACGTTGTCCTTCTTACTGAGAATGGCGAAGCTGCCGTGCAAGATATCGAGCGCGTGGTGAAAACGGGCCTCGTTGACGGTGTTGTTGTCATGGACGTCCAAGCAACTGACGAACGCGCCGAATTGCTAAGAACGATGGATATACCAAGCGTATTTTTGGGTTTGCCCGATGATTACGAATCATTAGCCTGCGTTGACTTGGATTTCGAAGCCGCCACACGGCTTGCTGTAGACCAGTTAGTAGCTGCCGGGCATCGTTCTATCGCCTTCGTTGGCCATACCCGAATGCTTTATGACATCGGGAAGAATTTCGTTCTTCGCACCCGTGCCGAGTTTGAGCGCTATACCGCCGAACTGGGTATAGAAACAGTTTTCGTATCTTCGGATACCGAGAATATGGTTGCGGAAATCCGAAACATGCTCCCTGGTTGCACTGGTGTGCTCCTCGATTGTTCAGCTGTTCGAGTCCGGGATTTCCTCGATGAACTCAGTGTTGAGAAACAGCAGGGAACTGGTGATCCGCTCTCGATTCTCACACTCGCGTCTTCTTATGACACGTCATCCCTGAATCCGCCGCTTGACGCAGTTCCACTTGAACCTGAGAGGTCGGGGCGGAATGCTGTTGAGCTTCTTATCGAACGAATTGGACAAGGTACCGGTCCCGAGGTCCATCTGTACACCCCGCGCTATATTTCGCGCGGATCAGTCTTCCAACTGAACGGAGGTCATCCCACGGTACACCACCAATAAGAAGGGATAAGCGGTAGAAAACGGCCCGGAATCTACAGCTGTCCCGCCACCAACTTCAAAAAGACAACAATCGACACTCAATGAGGAGAGAAGATGTTATCGAAAAAAATGACGGCGGTTGCAGTAGCAACCACAATCGCACTTCTGGGAACTGCGTGTTCCGGAGGTGGGTCCGATAGCGGTAAGAGTAATTCCGAGTCCGGTAAGACTCTCGTTATTTGGGATTATGAGGCCGATAATTCGGCAATGGGTAAGGCGTGGGACCGCGCCGTCGAAATCTTCCAGGAACGCCACCCTGACGTCACGGTCAAACGTGAAGCACAAACCTTCGAGCAGATTCAGAAGAATGCGAAAATTGTGCTGACTGGTGACCAAGTCCCTGATGTCATGGAATACAACAAGGGCAACGCTACAGCGGGTCAGCTTGCGTCCCAGGGCTTGCTCACGGATCTCACCGATGTTGCGAAGGAACGCGGGTGGGATAAGAAGCTCCCAGAATCGATTGCCCAAACAGCTAAATACGACGACAACGGCCTCATGGGAAGCGGTAGCTGGTACGGAATCCCCAACTACGGCGAATTTGTCTTTATGTACTACAACAAGAAGCTCTTCGATGAGGCTGGGCTCCAGGTTCCGAAGACTATGGATGAGCTCGTCGCCGTCATGGACGCATTCGTCGCGAAGGGAATCACGCCACTGGCAGAGGCCGGGTCGGAGTATCCTATGGGGCAATTGTGGTACACCCTCGCGCTTTCCAAGGCGGACAGTAAATTCGTACGCGATTACCAATTCTTCGATGATCCGGTGCAGTGGACATCTGGTCCCGCGGTTGAAGGCGCTAAGGTTCTTCAGGATTGGGTGAACAAGGGCTATATCAATAGCGCCGCTTCTGGCCTGACGGCCGAGGATATGGGGACCGGATTTATTTCCGGGAATTATCCAATGATGTTCTCCGGCTCGTGGTGGTTCGGCCGGCTTGCCGATGAGATGAAGGATCCGTGGGGGCAATTTGTCTTCCCAGGTAACTTCGCTCCCGGTTCTTCAGGAAACCTCTGGGTCGTCCCGGAAAACGCAAAGAACAAGGAGCTCGCCTACGAGTTCATCGATATCACGCTCTCCGATGAAGTTCAGGCTATTTTCGGGGAGCAAGGCGGATTGCCCGTGGTGGGTGGAACCGACAATATTACCGACGAAGCCACAAAGACGCTGACCGATAATTTCCAGAACCTGGCGAAGGATAACAAGCTTGCCTTCTACCCGGACTGGCCCGTCGCCGGATTCTACGATCAGCTCGTTTCCAATATGCAGTCGCTCATGAGCGGCTCGAAGACTCCGGAGCAGGCGATGCAGGACCTGCAAACGGCATACGAGGAGGGACGCGCGGACCTGCTCGAATGATGTGACGTTGCGAAAAGCTGTGGTGGCGGTCCCGGCCGCCACCACAGCTGATCCGCAGATCACCCTAGAGGAGTGCGCTTGCCATGAGTACCACACACAAGCATCACATGAAAAAGAAATCCCGCCGCGGGTTTTGGCTCTACCTGATCCCAGGGGGAATCGGATTTACGATCATCATCCTCATCCCCTTCTTCTCAAATCTGTACTACTCGATGACAAAGTGGAAAGGCGGCGCATCGAAAAAACGGTGGGTCGGGTTCGATAACTACGTTTCTCTCATGCAGGACGCCGATTTTTGGATGTCCTTCAAGAACTCAGTAGCGATGATCATCGCGATGGTTATCATCCCTACTCTGATAGGGCTGCTGCTCGCATTGATTCTCTTCGATTTCGTCGGGAGAAGTTTCAATAGCAAAATCGCATCATTTTTGCGGGCAACGTATTATCTGCCGCAGCTCCTTCCGGTTTCCATTGCTGGAATCGTCTGGAACTGGATTCTCAATGCTGAAACGGGAGCCCTTAATCAGATTCTGAGTGCGATAGGCGTTTCCTCGCCCCCTAACTGGTTGGGGTCAACCAGCACAGCACTACCATCCGTGATGCTGGTTCTCATCTGGATCCAGATTGGCTACCCCACGGTTATCTTCATGTCAGCGCTGCAGCGCGTTGATCCCGAACTTTACGAAGCGGCGGAGCTTGATGGTGCAGGGTGGATGCAGCGGTTCAAGGCCATCACCATTCCGCAGATTAAGCCGGAAACCTTCGTCATCGTTCTCACATGCACGGTGGCATCGCTCAAAGTATTTGCGCCGATTTATGTGCTTACCCGCGGTGGCCCCGAAGGTTCGACCCTTGTGCCCTCGTACTATTCCTACCTCAACTTCTTCGACAAATCGAAAGTGGGTTATGGGGCGGCAATCGCAACTGTTCTAACCATCATTATCATCATCGTCGCCGTGGTCATTCAGTACTTCCAAAACCGCGCCGCGAAGAAAGACCTTTTGGGGGTGTGACATGTCTAGTGAAACAACCCACTTGGAAGAACCGCAAACCCCGAACGTTCCGACTACTTCTCCCACGTCAGTCGCGTCAGCAACGGTGGCCACATCAAGTAAACCGCGCCTCGTTCGGGTGAAGAACCGAGACCGCCATCATCGCGGTATCAAACGCTGGATCGTGCTGGCGTTCGCGATCCTATTCGGCTTACTCATGATCGCGCCGTTCCTACTGATGATCATCAATGCGTTCAAGTCGCCAACGGATTATTCTTCCGGAGGTCCGCTCGCACTTCCCACTGAGTTGTATACCGACGGTATCGCCGCTTTCTGGGATCGCGTTGAGTTCCCAGAGAAGGTCTGGAATTCGCTGTGGACCTCGGGCCTGGTAGCCCTCTTTGCCGTGATCATCTCGCTTTTCAACGCCTTCGCGATTGGTATTGGGCGGGTCAAGGGGAGTGCGGTCATTGTTGGCCTCTTCCTGCTCGCCAATATGCTGCCGCAGGAAGTTCTTATTTACCCGCTCTTCTCGATGGCACAAAAGGTCGGCCTGAATGACAATTTGTGGAGCATCGTCATTATCTTCACGATTATCCAATCAGCATTCGGCACGTACCTGCTCGCCTCGGTTCTCGGCACCTTCCCGCCTGCACTCCTGGAAGCCGCGCAGCTCGATGGGGCCTCCCGCTGGACCATTTTGTGGCGAGTGGTGTTCCCGAATGTACGGCCCACGCTCGGGGTCCTCATGACCTTCTTCTTCATTTGGACGTGGAACGAGTTCTTCATTCCGCTCGTCATGCTGACCTCAAACGCAAACCAAACTGTTCCGATTGCCTTAGCATCACTACAGGGGGATCGCATGCTTGATGTTCCCACCCTCAACGGAGGAGCACTCCTATCGCTGATCCCAACATTTATCTTCTTCCTGATTTTCCAGCGCACACTTTCACGCGGCATTACCGCGGGCGCGCTCAAATAACGTCAGTTCTCGAACTAGATATGAGGTTACTGTGAAATTCACTAATGGTTTCTGGCTTGACCGCAAAGGTTGGACGATTGAACGGGCAAAGCAGATCCGCCAAGTTGCTCCGATCAGCATAGATGATCGGCCCGCACTTGAAGTTTTGGCGCCGATCAAAAATATCACTAACCGTGGGGATACCCTTAATACAGGTCTTTTCGATATGACCTTCGAACCGATTGCGCCCGGAGTGATTCGAGTCCGCCAGCATCGGTGGCGGAACAACACGATTCCTCCCATTCAACCGGAACTGTTTTTCGATCCCACGTACCAGGGTTCTATTGACGAAAACTCTGAGAACTACCGCGTAACCGCTGATAATCTTTCCTTCACGGTTCCTCGCGAAGGCGCATGGGATGGCATCCGTGTCTCGCTCAATGGTGAAGATATAACGGAAATGACCACGCGCTCTGTTGGGCTGGCAATCTCTCCAGACCAAGAGCGATATTCCTTCGCGCAATTTGTTCTCCAGCCCGGCGAACGCATCTACGGATTGGGCGAACGCTTCGGCCATTTCGTGAAGAACGGCCAATCTGTTGACATCTGGAACGAAGACGGCGGCACGTCCTCAGAACAGGCATACAAAAACGTTCCCTTCTATATCTCAACTGCCGGCTACGGAATCCTTGTCCTTAACACCGGCGATGTGTCATTCGAAATCGGATCCGAAGCGGTTTCCCGTATCCAATTCTCGGTAAGCGGCGACGAACTGGAATACCTCATTATCGCCGGCCCCACCCCGAAGGACATCCTTGAGCGCTACACCGCGCTGACCGGGCGGCCGCCTAAGGTGCCTGCCTGGTCCTACGGACTGTGGCTGACAACCTCATTCACCACCAGTTACGACGAAGAAACAGTGATGTCCTTTATCGATGGAATGGCTGAGCGCGATATCCCGCTATCGGTTTTCCACTTCGATACCTTCTGGATGCGCGAGTTCCACTGGTGCGATTTCGTCTGGGATCCCGTCACTTTCCCGGATCCGCGCGGCCTTATCCAGCGAATCAAAGACAAGGGCCTCAAGGTTTGCGTGTGGATCAACCCGTATATTGCGCAACGTTCCCGCCTTTGGGAGGAAGGCGCGGAAAACGGGTATCTGGTGAAGCGAAACGATGGCAGTATTTGGCATACCGACCTGTGGCAGGCAGGGCTATCACTCGTCGATTTCACGAATCCCGCGGCTGTGCAATGGTACCGGGGTGAGTTGAAGAAATTACTCGATATGGGAGTGGATTGCTTCAAAACAGACTTCGGCGAACGCATTCCTGTGAGCGGTATTGCATGGCACAACAGCGCAGATCCGGTCAGCATGCACAACTACTACGCCCACCTCTACAACCGAACTGTTTTCGATCTTCTCACGGAGGAACGTGGCGAGGGCGAAGCCGTACTCTTCGCGCGTTCGGCAACCGTGGGAGGCCAGGCAATGCCCGTTCACTGGGGCGGCGACTGCGACTCAACGTATGCATCCATGGGCGAAACTCTCAGGGGTGGGCTTTCCATCGCGATGTCAGGCTTCTCCTTCTGGAGCCACGATATTGGCGGCTTCGAAGGTATGCCAGACGCGGGGCTCTTCAAGCGCTGGCTCGCTTTCGGCCTGCTATCCTCGCACTCGCGATTGCACGGCTCGGGCACCGTCCGCGTCCCGTGGGTTTTCGACGAGGAAGCTGTGGAGGTCACGCGGCGTTTCGTTGACCTGAAGCTGCGGCTTATGCCGTACATCGGCCAGGCTGCACGCAAAGCCCACGAAACTGGAACGCCTGTTTTGCGACCGATGGTTCTCGAATTCCCCGAGGATCCCGCAACTCGCGAAATTGACACCCAGTTCATGCTCGGTTCAGATATTCTCGTCGCTCCGGTTTTCCGGCCGGACGGCAAGGTCACCTACTATCTCCCGGCCGGAAAATGGCGCAGTCTATTCTCGGGCGACATCCTCACCGGTTCGCGCTGGGTAACGGAAACTCACGGATACGGCACCCTTCCCGTCATGATTCGAGAAGGCGCCGTGATTCCATTCGGCAAGAAGACTGATACCCCCGTCTACAACTGGGCCGAGGGCGTCACTCTTGATGCGACGTCACTTTTCGAGGGGCAAACATCTACCGTCACCATTCCGGCATCCGATGCGGGAACGGGTGCACCGGATGTCACGTTCACGGTCTCGCACGTTGCCGGCGCTTGTGAAGTAACGACGACGACGCAGGCTGCTTGGAGTCTCAGATACCGGGGCCAAGAGTTCAGTTACGAAGCTGGCACAAACACAGCAACTATCTGGCTGAGCGAAGGGAACTAAAGAGATGTCTCAAGAAACCGTGCAGTTCCCACCGGATTTTGTGTGGGGGACCGCAACAGCCTCCTATCAAATTGAAGGAGGAGTTCATGAAGGTGGTCGCGGGCCGTCAATCTGGGATACGTTTTCTCACACGCCCGGAAAGATCCATAGCGGTGACACGGGCGATACCGCTTGCGATCACTACCATCGATGGCAGGAAGATATCGGTATTATCGATTGGCTAGGAGTTGGCGCCTACCGTCTTTCTATCGCCTGGCCGCGCATCATGCCCACCGAAATGGGCGGCGTGAACCAAGCTGGTCTTGATTTCTACGGGAAGATTATCGACGAACTCAACGCTCGAAATATCAAACCTGTTGTTACCCTCTACCATTGGGATCTCCCGCAGTATCTCCAGGATAAGGGCGGCTGGGCATCTCGAGATACCGCCTTCGCTTTCCAGGAGTATGCGCGGGTGCTCGCCCGTGAATTCGCGGGCAGAGTTTCGGCGTGGACTACCTTGAATGAGCCCTGGTGCTCTGCCTACCTCGGGTATGCCGCGGGAGTGCACGCTCCGGGAATTCAGGATCCGCAGCAGGCGATGCAGGCTGTGCATCATTTCAACCTGGCACACGGGCTCGCCGCGATCGCGATTCGGGAAGAATGTGGGGCGGATGCGCAGATTTCGGTGACGCTGAATCTCCATGTTGTTCGCCCGGATGATCCGACTAACCCGAGTTCGCAGGAGGCCGCTCAACAGATCCGACTCCTGGGGAATGAGGCTTTCCTAGGACCCATGTTGGAGGGCGCTTATCCTCCAGAGCTAGTGGAGCTGACCTCGCGTGATGTGCAGTGGGATTTCGTTCACGACGGCGATCTTGCGCTCATCAACCAGCCGTTGGATGTGCTGGGGGTTAATTACTACAATCCCACTAAGGTGCGGATGGCTCCGGAGGGCGCTGTTCCCGAACGGCATGACGGGCATGATCCTTCCGGGAAGTCGCCGTGGGTGAGTGCTGACCGGGTGGAATTCCTGGCGCTCCCGGGTGAAAAAACGGAGATGGGCTGGCCGATTGACGCGACCGGTCTCACGGAATTGCTGCTTGGATTATCGCAGCGCTATCCGGATCTGCCATTGATGGTCACAGAAAACGGAATGGCCGATGCAGATCCGGATGAGGTGATCGAGGGGCGGATTGATGACCCAAGGCGCATTTCCTACCTCCACGATCACATCGCTGCGGTGCATGCGGCGATTGAGCAGGGGGCAGATGTGCGGGGCTACTTCGTGTGGTCGTTATTGGACAATTTCGAGTGGTCCTATGGGTACACCAAGAGATTTGGCATTGTCCACGTCAACTACACAACCCTTGAGCGCACCCCGAAGACCTCCGCCCACTGGTATCGCGAGCTCATCCAGTCAGGAGGAATCCCGGCGTAGCGGAGCAGTACCTGTCTTTCCGGCGCTGAGCTATCGGTTCTGCGAAGGCGTGGGGCGAGCCCTGTTTTTCCAGGAATCGCCCCACAAGTTCTTTCGCGATCAGCACGTCCTTATGTTGTATGTAGTCTGCGACTAGCCAGCCTATTGTCAATCGCAAGGTTAAAGTGAGGTTGCGTCCGTTAGTGTGGTGTATCTGTATCCCGCGGTGATCCTCGTGTCGGCATGCACAAAGGCGACCATCGCGGGTACCTTTCGAATCAACTCTTACCTATCCTCGAAAGGAGATACCCCGCAATGGCCGCTGACCCCCATCATATCGACCCGACAACCTACCTGGGCGAACTACT
>NZ_KE150262.1:640975-696847 GCF_000411135.1 Actinotignum schaalii FB123-CNA-2
GTACATGTCGTTGGCGAGTCTGGCGCAAACCCGGGATGTTATCGCTCGTGGTGTTATCGACGAGAAGACTATTAGTGGGAAGGAAATTATTGCTTGACCTGTGTCTGATATCCAGTCCTTATTAGTATCGAAACCAGAGAATGACAATCATGATTCGAGAACACAGATACACCACTAACCAGGACTTGACCTAAAGTGAACGTGTTGCGCAAAGGGATTTGCACGCTGTGCGATGCGTTCAGCTATACAGCTACTCGGCTACTTTTCGTTTTGCGTATTCTTCTCGCCAATTTTTTAACGAAGTCATGTCTTCCAAAAGGACGTCTAGTGTAGGTAGGCTGATCGGCGATTCTTCTGAATGTGAATGTACAAATCCGGAGTATTTGGTCATAAGCGAATCCAGGAAATTGCAATCCTCCTCTCGGACTTTAGCCAGCTCTTTAAGCTTTAAAGTGTAGACGGGTCGTTGGAATCTTTGCACCACCCCGCATATAAGATCATTCTCAATAGAACGCTCTAACAATATTCTGAAATCGCTGCATATCGACCTTACGCAAGAGTCCGCTCGATCAAATTCGTTGTTTTGGAAGGCTTCTTTAGCTTCTAGATAGCGCTCATTCATGAGCTTGTTTAAGGCCGTTTTGATGTCGTTTTGTGAAAGTGGAATAGGGGCAGGCTCGCCGGTTCCCCAGTCGACAGATCGAATGCTTATTACGTTTGGCTTCACCCCATTCTTCTTAGTGAAATGGTTCACGGTTCCCAGTAAGGATAAGCGGTGGGTAAAGACAATAATCTGTCTCTCCCGAGAAAGGCTAATCAATCGTTGAACCACAGCTTCTTCGTAGTCTTGATCAAGTGACGATATTGGATCATCGAAAACGAAGGGAGCTTTACTAGTCTTTCCGGTGGCATCTGCCAAGAATGCCGCGATGGAAACAATTCGACTTTCGCCCTCACTTAGGATATCGCGGAGATTAACCGACTCTTTCTGTAAAACGTCTCGGAGCTGAACTTTATGTAGGACACGTCCCTTGGAAGTTCCTCCTTGCGTGAGCTCCACTTTGAGATGAGACGCTCGGAGAGCTTTAAGCTCATCATTGAATCGTTGTACAAACGCATCTGTGATTAGAGCTTCTGCCAGCTCTTTTTTCTTCCGAGAGAGCCCTGCGGTGTGGGTCAATTTCTTGGCTTTTTCGAAGTCCCTCAGCAGCTTCAATCGGTTGATTTCTTCATCGATAGCGACACGGTTCTCGGATAACCACTTTCTAGCCCGTAGGCTATTTAGCTTTTTCTGAAGTTCCTCCCGATTATCATTTTTGGCGTCTTCGCTATATTGTTCAGCTAATTGACTCTTTTCATTTGAAAGCATCTCGGCTTGATTAAACCATTCAGGTGGAAGTAAGGGCTTCGGGGGCGTGCCGTCGGCGCCCCCATTTAGTAGCGAATCCTTTCTTGAGCGTAATTCTTCGAAGAAATTCATCACATTATCTCTGAATCGCTCCGTTGTAATACCGGTTGCGCCTACCCGCGCATTAAGCATCTCTGCTGTTGGTAATTCGCCGATACTCTGTACTGCCGCTTCGTATTCCTGGGTAGATTTTGTTACAGCTGCTTGCATCTCGCCCTTCACGAATGTCTCGAAAGAAACTAAGCGGTTTTTTGCCTGTTCTGTCAACATTTGATGGCATAGGACGCAACGTGAGTGTTCGGCAATATTCGGATAGCTTTCCTCTTTGTAGGCGGTTGTTGTGGAGTACTTGCGGGCCGCCTCCCATAATTCTTTCCAAACGTCAGACCCGATGCCTTCCAGCTCACTGCCGGAGAATGTCTCTGCGGCAGCTATATTCGCTGCTTTCTCTTTGGAAATCAAATTGACTTTTGCGGCAATAATTCTCCGGCAATTATCAGTCGACAATTGTTCCAGGTATGTCTGGGCATCTCGAACCAAACGGTCGATATGGACTTTCTCTTGTTCCAACCGCTTAGCTTGGTCAGCTGGGGATAATTCGGCAAGCCGTTGCTGTAGAGCCAGAATTTCGGCATCGTCATTGTCGCTAAAAGTACAATTATTGTCGATATCTCGGGTGGAAGTATCGACATTGATGGATTTATACCATAGACCTTCAGCTGTTTCGTTCTTTTCACTAGGGAAACTTGGCTTCCTTGATTGATGCCGACTAGCTTTGTCCTCGAGAGATGCTGCGACTTTTTCACATAACTGGATGAGTGAGGTGAGAAATGATAGAATTGGTGGCTCGTAGGTTACCTCGCCTCCTTTATCTACAAATATCTTGCCAAAGGAATTGTCGAAAATCTCAACGTTGCTAAGATCGTTGCAGACACCATCGTCCGACCATATATAGCTCTTCTGTATTCCGTTTTGCACAAATGAAATACAGGCTTTCTTATTGTGGCGGTCGCGTTTATATACATTATTATGTAAAATGCCCTTTTCACGTGCGCCGCATACGTGTTTAAGTAGTCTGATATACCCTGATTTACCGGATCCATTATGGCCATAAATAATCGTGAGATTGTTATCCTTATTGAATTCAGATTTGTTGCATTTACAGAATTCAAGTGGTTTCTTCGGGGCGAGAGCGTTTATGCCTTCGATATTACTTATCGAGCATAGTCGTAGGGAATCTCCTCCGATTGGGGAGAAAGAGGAAAGGGGGAAACTACAACTTGGCTTGGGTAACTTACCTTGGACTTCTTGCAGGCATTGTAGCGCAAGTTTTGAAATGTCTTCGTCTGTGAGTGTAGCTTGCTCAAGCAGAAGAGTAGCCGCATTTTGAAGCCACCAGTGCCGATTTGAAAACCATTCGGCCAGCCGCATAGTTGTATCGCTCATGCCCATTCCTTCGCCAGCTTTCGGTCGTGTTTAATTGTACCGAGACTGGCGGGCCAGTGGTCATGTTCATCCACTGATAGTAGGCAGGCTCGGTAACGTGTCCTAAACCGGGGATAACTTGCCGTCCGGTGCCATGCAAGAATTTCAAGGCACTGTAACTGATGCTTTTCATCTACGTTGAGGACTGTAGACTGACCGTACGTGAGATTCGATTTCTTCTTTCCATCCCGGTGCGCCCGATGTGTTATCGCGGCTCGACATAACGGATTGGATTAGCTCGAAAAATACTCGCGGAGATAGGGTCTTGTGCCGGCCTGCGTAATCGACGACTATACGTAGCTGTTTTAAAGTGAGAGGCGCAATATCTAGTCGAACTTTGTCATTATCGCTCAAATACCAGGTCCCAACACGGAAAGTTTCTGCGGCATTAGTATCAATGTTCCGAGCAATAAAAAGACCTAGAACATCTTTTCCGTCTGTGCGATGTGCGGCGAGCATGTCGGCGACGTGACGCCTTACTGGCTCTCCTTCAGCAGCCTCCTGGCGCGAACTTTCAGTAAGGGTAACCTCTATCACAATTACCTTGTCGTCGTATTCCGCAATTATATCTGCACCACCACCAGAAGCAGTGCCAATGGGTAAGAAATCTTGATCAATGTGGAATCGGCGAACAGAATTTGGGGGAATGACGAGATCGCCGAAAGCTAAAACTACCCTCCACAACGTCCACTCTAAGTATGCGGCTCGCTCCTCTTTCGGAATCTTCAGTTCGTAGTCTCCGAATTGGTAGGTAGTCTTATTCTCATCTAGCATTGCAAGGTAGGCCGATATTTCATCGATTTCTCGCGGCTGCTCCAAAGCGAATTCAAGTTCTTTATTCTGAAAAATTAGTGCGTCCAGATCGTAGCGCGCGGCACTCGCACCGGCTACTGTGCTTAAATCGTAGTTTGATTTGTCGAAAGCGAGGCGTCGGGCTTTCGCGACTTTAATAAGGTCTTCGAGTACGGACACAGCGCCACGAATATTGTCGGTTGGAAGCTCGGCACCGCTAAAAAGTCGTTGCATATACCGAACTGGCCCAGGGAGGGGATCATAGGAGTTATCACAGATCGCGTGCGCAATGGTCTTTTTTTCAGGGACCAGACTAATTCCACGTCCCTTAGCTTGGAACAGCCCTGTCATTTTAAGATACCTGAAAGATACGTCTTGATAGTCGTAGAATGTTCCGTAATTACTGTGTGATGCACCAAGAGTGCGTTGGCGTTCCAAAGCTGATTCCATAGTTTCTACATCGAATTTTCTCTTACTAACAGCCCTTTCTCGACGGGTTCGGAGCGCCATTATCTCGTCGCAGATGGCTTCGATATCGGAAGTATTGTGAGTGAAAATCACAAGAGAGGCCATTTCAAGACGCGAAATGTATGGCTCTATTCCGTTTTTCTTCAACTGCCTTAAAATACCTACAATATGTCGCAGTGGCGAGAATGGTTTGAATGCGTAATTATGCTCAAGGGGGCTAGGTAAGCTCAATGCTGAAATTGATCGCAAGAAGACCTCTTGCTGTGCTTGCAGTGACTGTGCCGATAATAAGCGTTGTCCATTTTCGGTGACGGTGTATGGCTTTCCAAGTTCGTTAAGGATTTGTTTTGTGTCAAGATCTCTAATCTCCTTTAACTTCGTGAAATCTGGGGTGATAAAGCCTAGTTTGCTGAGCCCTGAACGCCATTTTCTGGAAATGGAAGTGATATCTTTAGTGCGAGGATTCAGCGTAATAATACCGGCGTTATCGAGCGCTCTCGCAATTGCTTCTTCCTCTTCTTTACCCATGCGGCCTTCGAAACCGGCATCGACGAGGGCTTGTAAAGCATTTCTGAGCCGCAAAGGATTTCGCAAGGTTGTGTTGGCTAGGTGCCAAGGCCGTAAGCTGAAATCGATCTCATGATTCATTTTAATATCCGACAAAAAGGTATTCCTGGACTGAATTTCTATTGTTACCCACTCGAGCGTGTTGATTTCCGAAAGAGTATTTGTAGTTGATCGGAAGCACTTCCACGTTTCGCTTATGTTTGCTCATAATTTCGACCATCTCATCAAGGGTTGGCAGTGAGTTGGAGGAGTATGAAACGAGTAAAACTGAGTTCCGATGCTGATGGAATAAACGGTCAAAAGCGTCGTAGGCGCCTTTGCGAGATGCAAATGGAGTCGGATAGGACTTGAATTTCTTTGTTTGGGTGGATTCTTGAATTTCGACTCCCTTCCAGTCGCGCGCAAGTCCCTCAACAAAGTGGTAACGGCGCACGTACTCGTTGTCTGAGCGGAGGGAGTAGTACGGCGGGTCGATGTAGGTGAGAGAGTTCGGTACGGCACGCACAGTCATCGCGTCCCCTCTTCTCGAAAGCGATTGCTTGCCGTTATCGAAAATCGCATTATTTATTTCTTGGACAGCTCTGAGGAAATGTTCTTGAAAAGACATCTGTAAATCTTTTCTGCCATCATCGTAGCGCATTCCGACATAAGTGAAAATTCCGCGCGGGCGCTTTTTTAGACACGCTCGTATTAGTGCCGCCATTGCGATTGAGCGTTCGTATGGATTCTTGATCGTTTTAATGCCCGCCCTCATAGAATCGATGAAAGCGTTATCTTCGTCTGAGTAGTATAATTCGTGGAAAGTCTCGGAGACGAACCCATCAGTTTTAAAATCGGTCTCAACGAGGCGGCATGCTTTGTCTAAAGGTAGAATAACCCCCGAGTTCTCAATGAGTGCCTTAGCCGAATTTGCACTAAATGCCATGTAGTCGTTGGCGAGAACGCTCTTTCCTTTCGCTTTGAACATGTATGAAACCACTCCGGAACCGGAAAATAGATCTACGACGTTTTCGTAGTCAAACTGCTCGGCTACAGCCCAGATATCCGACAGTAATTTCTTTTTGGATCCCATGTATCGAGTTGATGGGAAGGCGAGTGTTTGTTTATCGAGGGGTTCACGGCAGGCTTCTAGATTCACTTTCCGTTTCGGAGGAATTGTTACAATGACGTCCTCTCCATACCTGCTGGAGGCTTTTGCACTAATCGACCGCTTAGTTTGAACTATGTCAATGTGGAAACCGTCGAATAGTTCGTGAACAAGCGGGTGGTTGGAATTTGTTAAAATTACGAAACATCCGAGTTCGTGTAGGCGCTTAATCTCCTGGGCTAGCTGGAGATGATCTTCCTCGTAAAACTGCTCTTTGGTGTAACGCTTAAAGTCGGAGTACTTACCTGTTGGTAAGTATGGAGGATCGAGGAAGACGAAATCGCCTGGCTCGGCGTTGGCCTGAAGTATATCTTCGTAGGTGCCTTGAATTATTTCAGCCCCCTGCAGTGCGGATGATACTTCGTAAAGGTTATGTTCATCAACGATCTTAGGGTTTTTGTACCGGCCGTAAGGTACATTGAACTGTCCAGAACGATTGACCCGGTATAGTCCATTAAAACATGTGCGATTGAGGAAAATTGTCCGTGCGGCCGCAACCGCCGGGGATAGTTCCTCCCAGTTTTGCGCGCGAACGGTGTAAAAGTAGCTCTCATCGTTATGGTGAATCTTTAAAGCGTCTATTACAGAGCCTACGTCATCCTTAACTGCGGTGTACAGGTTGATTAACTCCGGATTTATGTCTCCGATTATGGCTCTTTGAGGTCGTGAGGCGAAAAAGAGTGCTCCTCCACCAAAAAACGGTTCGATATACTTGCCGTAATCTTTCGGCATTCGTTCCAGCAGCTCCGGAAGCAGCTGAGTTTTTCCCCCAGCCCATTTGAGTAACGGGCGCGCCTGGCTGGAATGTTCAGGTATCGCTTCTAGAGGAATCAAATTATCAGCCACACTGACGATACTACCAAACGGTTGAGGGTGTGATCTCCCTCGAAGTAGCTATCGAGAAGTGCGTGGAATGGGTACTGTTTCGACTGACGGTATTTGGAGCGGTGTCTTCTATATGAAGAGGGTCCTGTGGATCGTTTGATCAGGGATTTTTACTCTTGAGGATGCCGCTGGGCTAGGTAGGTGCTGAAGAAGACCGCGAAGGCGAGGATCCAGAGCCAGGCCAGGGCAGAGTACCAGTTGAGGCCGCCGAAGAGCTTGATGCGGGGTAGCTCGGTTGCGATGATGAAAGAGATGCCGAAGAAAGCGCCGTAGACGGCATCCAAGGCATAGCCCCACGGACTCCGCACGCCACGCGCTCGGCGCAGCACCGCCGCAGCCTTGGTGAGAAGCACGCTCGCCGCGAGGTAAACGAGGGTGGAAGTCCAGAACATCCACATCTCCACTTTCGGACCTCCGGTGGCCCAGAACAGGAGCATCGCTGCAGCCAACCCGGCAACGACCACGATGAGCAAAGTAGCGCCCTTGCGGTAGCGGTACGCCCTCTCGGTGGATTTCTCACGGTTCTTGGGTGCGTGTGTGGAATCTGCCGATGCGTGTGTGGAGCTAGCGGGTGCGTTCGCGGAACCTGCGGATGAGTGCGTGGTGTCTGTGGGCTGCTCCTTAGGTTCTTGTGTGGCATGCTCGTTCATAGGATAATTATTGCCGATATTCAACGTCGAAGGGAACGGTCTATGGCGGACGCACCGCAGCATCGGCAGCTGGTTAGGAAAGTCCCCATCGGCAAGATTGTTAGCTTTCTGATCATCCTCCTCGTCGGTTTCGGATTTGCCCTCGCGGTGGTTTTCCTTGCTGGCCGGCATTCCTTCCCGCTATGGAGCTTCGTCGTCGTACTTATTCTTTTTAGCATCGCCAGTTTCTACATGACGCGCGCGGTGGGGCGAACGCCGCGGCGCTTCGGGTACCTCCTCGACGCCGGCTACGGAATCATTGCCGGGCTATCCTTCCTGGTGTTTCAGTACGCGTACGAATCGATTCGGTGGCCGTCGTTCCTGCTGGTGGTGTGGATGCTAGTGACCTCGATGGGATGCAGCGCGTATATCGACAAACGGCACCCGGTGCCACAGGTTGGTGCAGAAGCTTAGCGCGCGTTGCGAGCGGCGGTAAGCGCCGCAAGGCGTGCCTGAAGTTGCGTGACGTAGTCCAGGTTGGCCGCGGGAACGGTACCCACGTACTCGTGGGCCCACCGATAAAACTGGTTGGCGCCGCGCAAAACACCGTGTAGGAAAGATAGTGGCTCGGCGGGGTAGCGCTGGCCGCGGAGCTCGAAAATGAGTAGCTGCCCGCTGCGGGTGAGTGAAAAGCCCGCGGTTTCCTCGCTGAAATCGCCGCGCCCGGTGCCGGTATCGAGATAGCCTTCTACCGCGTCCAGCATGCTCTGCCAGAACAGCGCGAGATGCGTCCAGGCTTCGCGCGGCATGATTTGCTGGCCGTTGAGTTCCAGGGAAATCCAGCCTTCGCCGGCGAACTTGCCGGTGCGCTGCTGGTGGTGCCAGCAGCGGGCGGCTTCACGTGGCTCGCTCGCGATGGATACCAGGTGGGTGGCTGGGTGGGCGGTTAGCTCGCCCGGATCCACGATGGTGGTTTCGCGCAGCACGAAAGTTTCGACGATGAGCTGGCTTGGGACTGGCCACTTTGTTTCGGTCACGCGCCCTCGCTGAACCTTGGTATATGAAGCCCGGCCCTGACCCATTCGCGAGGCGGATGGGCGGGCCGGTTCTGGTGAATAAACTCTAG
The DNA here is from genome assembly GCF_000411135.1 of Actinotignum schaalii FB123-CNA-2. Classification (GTDB taxonomy): domain Bacteria; phylum Actinomycetota; class Actinomycetes; order Actinomycetales; family Actinomycetaceae; genus Actinotignum; species Actinotignum schaalii_A. The sequence continues at coordinate 649,483 of NZ_KE150262.1, forward strand.
CAATGCCACGGCAAAGGCTCAAGGTCTACTTCGCCCGCAGCGCGTAATAGACCGGCTCCGAATCAGGGGTGGAGAAATCGGTGCCGAAGAAGCCATAGCCGGGCACAACGTCCGTAAGGGTGGCCGGGATGGACCACACCGGGGCATCGCCCTGATTCCAATCGAAAGCGAAAGTGCCGTCGCGGGAGCCGGCCTGGTAACCAGCCAACACCGAGCCGTTTCCTAGCGGCAGGAAATCCCAACTAACGCTTGAAAGGGGGAGCTTCCGCATCTGCCCGTTCGCCACGATCCTGGCATTAGGGGCCGATGAACTCACCAGATAGGCCATGCCACCGGGCGTGCAGGAAGAGATCCCCACGTAGTAGTTTCCTGTAGAGCTGCGGGGCGCGTCTGCTAATAGCGTTTCTAGATTTGTGCGTAGCTGCGCTGTGCTCGCTTGCGGCGATAAACATGAGGGCGCCTTGGCGCGCACGTAGCCCTGGAAAGCGGTACCTCGTGAGAATTTACCCTCATTCGTAATGGAGATATTGAATTCGGGGAGGAACCATCCATCGGTTGTAGTGACCATGGTTGCAGTGCCAACATCCGCACCCTCGATAACGAGAGCGCCGCGCTCCTGTCCTGTTGAGCTAAGAACCGTGAGATATGTGGACTTATCCCGTGTTTCAAGGAGGAGTACCTCCCCGCTCGGCGCTACGTGATAATTACCGAAAGCAGCGGGACGAGTTATTTCATGCAGCACCGTGCCATCCGTGGGGGAGAGCCAGGAAAAATGTTCCTCGCGGCCCTCGGCCTCGGAAAGCAGCACCCCGGGCGCGAAGCCTTGCGCATCCTCTCCGCTTTCCCAGATCACAGCGCCATCCGCGGCTGCGCGCAGAGTGGCGGGTACGTCCGAAATATACGAGCTGGCGTAAGAATTACCCCAGGAATTCGGCTTGCACCACATATTCGCGGTGTCACCAGCGGGCGCGCAGCTGAGTTCCCCGGGCAGGGAGTAGCGCAGCTGCCCGGTTTCCGTGTCATAAAAGCTCGTGGAATCCGCTTTGGCGTTGTAGCCGCCGAAAACGTGCCCGGCCGGGATAACGAAAGGCTGATCCGGGAAGGCGGGAACACGTGCGTCAGTCTGCACCGCCCGCGCCTCGGCAAGATTTTGCGGAACGGGGGCGTAAGTGGCCAGCGGCTGCGCGCCAGCCTCGGGAGCCGCGGCAGCCCCAGCGCCCCCGGCATCGTCGGAATCTTCAGCACTCTGCGCGCTCCCCACCTCGGCCGGCGGGTCACTCACCTCATCTTCCATATCGGCAAGGAAAAACCCGGCCGGGAAACACACAAAAACAATGAAAATCCACCAGAAGAGGCCGCGATCCTTCTTTTTCTTCGGCTCCTCGGGTGGTGGCGCGGTATTGACCCGCGTTGCGCCGTAGCTCGCGGTCGCGCCGCCGGCCTGCTGCGCACTCGCGCTCGCGGGATAGGGGAGTGGCGGGACGGTTGGCAGCAATTGCGCCGAGCTTGCGTAAGCCTGGCGCATCGCCCGCTCATCGCGCGGATGCGGTTTCGTGCGGGAGCCTTGGAGAGTGCGCGCGCCCTCCTTCGCCCGCGCCACTACCGGCCGTCGTTCACCCTCCGGCTCCCCGAAGGCCGAGCCGGCACCGGCGCGCGACGGACTTTCCGAAAACGCCGAGCGGTGCGTGCGGGTTTGCCATTCCGCCAGGTCCTGGGCGCGTTTACGTTGGCGGCGGCGTTTGAACCAGCCGCGTGCGCCGTCGTCGTCACTAAAAGCTGAACCACGCATGGACTCACGCCCCTAAGAGATCCGCGGCACCCGCGAGCACCGTCCCCACGTCCCCCTCCACGCGCAGATCGGCGTAACGATCCGCGGTGGTGGGGCCGATATTGACAATCGCGCACGCCGCACCGTGCTGGAGCGCCTCGCCGAGCACCCACGAACCGGTCAGCACCGCGAGCGAGGTACCGACCACCACCGCAAGATCCGCCTCGCGCGCCCACGCGAAGGACTGCTCCATCGCCGCCCGCGGCAGCGCCTCGCCGAAAAATACCACCGCGGGTTTGAGCAAGCCGCCGCAACGCGGGCACGGTGCCACCCGGAACGTGGAGGCCTCCGCACCGGCGCGGTCCGCGGAAGCTAAAATCGCGACGTGCGCGGGATCGGGATCCTCCGGCCACCCCGGGTTGAGCCGGTCCAGCTGCGCCGCAATCTCCGCGCGCGGGAACTCCGCCCCGCACTCCACGCATACGACCCGCAAAAAATTCCCGTGCAGTTCCGCGAGCCTGGTAGAACCGGCCTTCTGGTGGAGATTATCGACATTTTGAGTAGCGACGCCGTTAATGAGGCCCGCTTTTTCGAAACGCGCCAGTGCCGTGTGGGCATTATTGGCGACGACGCCGCTCAGCGCGCGCCACGTTTCCTGATTACGTTGCCACACCCAGCGCTGCCATACCGGATCCGAAACGAAAGCATCGTAATCAATGGAGGGGACATCGGAGGAACCGGTGCCGCGGTAATCGGGAATGCCCGAAGCTGTGGAGACGCCCGCACCCGCGATAACTACGGTGGTGCGCCCCTCCATGAGCTCGGCTAGTTCGCGAGCGGCCTCGGTGGTGTCGCTGGTGATCATGGTGACTCCCTCGTGCTGGCTTCCTCGCTCATCGTAACCCGAATGCCCGGCGGGGTGAATCTTTCGCCTCAGGGCAAAGGTCCGGGCATGGCGGGGCCAAACGTGGGATAATAAAACCTGTTTGAGGAACCCTCAAAGAGTGCCGGTCGCGGCACTCGCACGGAGCCTTCGCCACATCGCGGTGGTTCGCGTGCTCACACAGAAAACCTCTCGGACAGATGGTTCGAGGAACGCCGAATAAAGGAGATCTCAGTGGCTGTTGCAACCCGCGAACAGTACGACGAAATGCTCAACCGCGCCAAGGCGAATAAGTTCGCCTACCCGGCCATCAATGTCACCTCGTCCCAGACGGCCACCGCTGCCCTGCGCGGTTTCGCGGAAGCCGAATCGGACGGCATCATCCAGGTGTCCGTGGGCGGCGCCGAATACCTCTCCGGCTCCACCGTTAAGGATCGCGTGGCCGGTTCCATCGCCCTGGTGGAGTACGTGCGCGCCGTCGCCAAGAACTACGATGTGACCATCGCCCTGCATACGGATCACTGCGCCAAGCAGAACATCGATTCCTGGATCCGCCCGCTCATGGAGCTCGAAGCTGAGCAGCACAAGGCAGGCAAGCAGACCTACTTCAACTCCCATATGTGGGACGGCTCGGCCGTGCCGCTGGAGGAGAACCTGGAAATCGCCAAGGAACTGCTGGCGCTCTCCCAGAAGGCCAATACCATTCTCGAAATTGAGATCGGTGTTGTGGGCGGCGAAGAAGACGGCGTCGTCGGCGAAATCAACGAAAAGCTCTACACCACTGCTGAGGACGGCCTCAAGACCGTTGAAGCGCTGGGCCTGGGCGAAAATGGCCGCTACATCACCGCGCTGACCTTCGGTAACGTGCACGGCGTGTACAAGCCCGGCCACGTCAAGCTGCGTCCCGAAATCCTCGGTGAGATCCAGAAGGAAGTCGGTGCCAAGGTCGGCAAGGAATCGCCCTTCGATCTGGTTATGCACGGTGGCTCCGGCTCCACCGCCGAAGAAATCCGCACCGCGGTGGAAAACGGCGTCATCAAGATGAACGTGGACACGGACACCCAGTACGCCTACACCCGTCCGGTGGCCGACTGGATGCTGACCAACTACTCCGGCGTCCTCAAGATTGACGGCGAAGTGGGTAACAAGAAGCAGTACGACCCGCGCTCGTGGGGCAAGGCCGCCGAAGCCGGCATGGCCGCTCGCGTTGTCGAAGCGTGCGAGCGCCTCGGCTCCACCGGTACCCGCATGAAGTAAGGGTGGCGCTTTCGGGCCGTTCGTGAGGCAGGCGTGCTCGTGTGCCGTTCGCGGTTCGGCACGTTCTGCGTAACAAGGGGCTGGTAGCTTATCTAGGCTACCAGCCCCTTGTGCTGCACTTCGTGCGTCTTTTCCGATGTTTTCTTTGTTCGCTTTGCCCTCTTTCGCGTTGGAAAGCTTCAATTTGCGGGGCTGATGGCGATGCGGGTTGCCCGTCATCATGTCGGATCGCAAAGTGGTACTGGAGCTACAGCCAACCCCCGATTTTCTGTTGTGCAGTACCACTTTGCGCGTTCCGCCGTTGTCGAGTACCACTTTGCTGGGCCGTAATAGGTGGATAGTGGTTAGTCCCGGTGGCCCTCGAAACAAAGTGCGCGGGAGAGCACTGTTTCAGAGCGAATTCATGTTCCTTACGCGCACTTGACGGGCACCACGGTTCGAAATGCGCACTTCGCGGGGGTCAATGTCCAGAATGCGCACTTTGCCGAGCCGAGTCGCTGTGCCGGCCCGCCGCGCAGGCGGGAGGCGGTGTGTTTTTCCGAGATGTACTTCGCATGTACGACATATGCACTACAGCTTTGACAACACATGCCGCCTACTCCGGGACGCGTGTGACTACTTAGGCTCGTGAGACTCGTGTGACGTGTGGGATTCCCGCCGCGCCACCACACCGCCACCACACCGCCGCCGTTCCCCGACATCGACGCCGCCCGCCGTCGCGGCATCACGCCGCCACACCGTCACCACCAGCACCAATGGCCACACTTTGAGACAGTTACCTCGGAAGATAAGATTTACCACATAGTTATTTAAGTCGTGCATGAACACCTTCCAAATGGTTTACAATCACGGGGCGCCAGGAGTGCCTCGAGAAATCAAGGTGTTTCCGCAACTGGGCCACGTGTTTGGGGCGTCTCACCGCGCCACCGGGGCGTGGAATCCGGTACGAACGGGTAACTAATAAGGGATCAAATAATGCAAAAGTTGAGAACGGGAGCGGCGCGTTCGCGAGTCGCGGTGCACCGGTTGATCACGGGTGCGGTGGCGGCACTTATTGCTGCCGTCGTCGCGGTGGGTGGAGCGATTCCGCTGACCGCGCCGGCCATGGCCGCGAACGTGCGTGTGGTGGCAGATGATGCCAATTCTGCGAGCGGAACGAACGAATCCGGAACCAACGCGAATGGTGAAAACGTCAACGCGGCCGGCGAGACCGCAGATCGGGCCGTGGATGCGGCCTCTTCTGCGCGCTTGGAAATCGCGGTGGCCGAACCGGCAGAGCAAAAAGCCGCCGGGGTCCAAGCCCGAGCTCTGGCCAGCTATGACGTGCAATGGTCCTGCGCCGGCGTGCAAGGCCAGTGCGAGAACACCGCTCTCAGTGTCACCATCCCCGGCCTGGTTGATTACGTTTCCGATACCGATAAACTCCCACTCCTCCACGTGAGCGCTACCAATTCTTCCCATGACCAGGCCGCGCTCCCGGTGCGCGAGGGTGATACCTACACCTGGAATCTGGGCACCGTACCGGTGGGAACCACCGGTGGCATGCGCGTGCAGGTACGCCCGGAGAACCTGCGCTGGCCCGAAGGTGAAGCAATCCGCCCGAAGGCGGCCGGGGAAACCAACGGCCAGGTGGCCGATCCGGTAGTACTCACCACGCCGGTGCATGCCAAGCCCAGCATCGCGGTGCGTAAATTCGCACCCGAATCCCATCCGGCTATCGGCGGTCAGTACACCTATACCATCACCGCTGGTTACGAAGGTGCCTTCAATACCAACGAAAATAAATTTAAGGACCCGGGCACCGGTGTTCCCGGCCTCATGGGCCTGACCGAAATGCGTCTGGTTGACACCCTGCCTGAGGGTGCGGAATTTGTGCGTGCCACCGATGGCGGCACCTACGATCCGGCCACCCGCACCGTCACCTGGGTAGTTCCCGGCTCGCCCATCGTGCGCGCCGTCGCCGATTACCGCGTGACAGTTGTTTTCCCCACCGGTGCTTTCACCGAGGGCGTCAGCGCCACCAACAATGTGGAAGCCACCGGCACCCCGCTCGATCCCAAGCTCGCGCCCGTCACCGCCACCGATTCCGTGACCCGCCAGCTGCAAAACCTGCGTGCCGAAGGTAATTTCCGCAAAACAGCCAATAAGGCCGTAACCCAGCGCGGCGGGGAAGCCGTGTGGAATATCTCGTGGTCGAATACCGGGAATGTTCCGCTGCGCATGCACGTGGCTGATAACCTGCCCTGCCGCTACATTTCCCCGGAGAATCCCGGCGCCTGCGCCACCCCGGCCCTGCGTAATATCACGGCCGCCCTGGTGCGCCCGCTCCTCAAGAAGGTTCCCGCCAAGGTCACCTACACCACCACGGGTGGGAAGGAGCTCAGCGTCGACGTCGACCCCACCACCACCCGCGATTTCCCGCTCACCGTTCCGGCGGGAGAGGAGATCACCTCCATCGCCCTGGATGCGGACGTGATGAACAGTGAACGTGGCGATATCACGCTGGAAATCCGCGGCACCGTGGTCGATGACTTCCCGGCCGATGTGCATAACGGCACCACCGCACCCGATGGCGCCACCTACAGCTACGCCCCGAACTACGAGGTCCCCACGCTGGAAAATCGCGCCGTCGTCACCGCGCAATCCCTTGACTTTGCTGGCAACCCCACCCCGGAACTGCCCGCGAAAATCACCACGCGGGAAGCTGCGGCGCAGGTCGCGATTGTGGACGGCTACCCCACCTACGGGGTGTCGAAAACCTCGCACCTGGGCGGCCAGATGGTGGGCAACCTCGACACCAAACCCGGTGAGCTCTTCCAAACCGGCCAGACCTACACCTTCGGCCTGGGCTTCTACACCGGCAAGGGCGCCAAGCTCTACCCGGTGATTATGGATCTGCTTGCCCCGGGCATGGAATACGATCCCAAGCAGCAGATCACCACTTCCGCGAACTGGCCGGCCTCCCTCCCGCTCGACAAAATGCGGGTGGAAACCGAGATGAAAAAGGTGGACGGCAAGCAACGCCAGCTGGTGCGTTTCACCTGGCCGGACGACGGTACGGGCGATTATTTTGCCCCGCCCAGCACCGGGGATCAAAGCCGCTCCAACTCCTCGGAAATGGTGCTTTACTTCGGCGCGAAAATCACCGCGGCCACCGAGCCCGGCGAAAACACCAACGACATGATCCTCGCGGATGCCAAGCGCCCCAACCTCGGCACCGCCGTCGCCCCGAACCAGTGCATCCGCAACTGGTGGGCGCGCACCGATAGCCGCAAACTCACCGATAACCTCGACGGCCTCAACCGCCCCGAAGCGAGCGGCTGCACCACCTCCACGAAGTTCAACGTGGCGGGCTTGCCGGCGCTCGCGGGCAAGAATTACGTGAAGGGCGACGTCGATACCGAGTTCCAGGCCAACCCGAATTACGGGACGGTTTCGCCGGCCTCCAATGCTGAATTCAAGCTGGACCTCCTTAATAACGGTAATGCCGGGGCTTCTGGTGTGGTGGTGTACGATGTGCTGCCCTACCCGGGTGATCACGGTGTGAGCGGGGCCAATACCCCCGAGAATAAACGCGAATCCACCTGGCGCCCGCGCCTGAACGGACCGCTGACCTTCGGGGAGGGCACCCCGCAGCCCAGCTCGGTGCTCTACTCCACCTCCGTGAATCCGTGCCGCGGTGAGGTCATCACCCTGGGCGGTGAGCCTAAATCCGGCCCGGAGAATTGCGAATCGGGCACGTGGAAGACCGCCGAACAGCTGGGCGGGGACTTCTCCCAGGTGCGGGCATTCCGGGTGGAATTCCCGGATGATGCCAAACTCACTCGCGCGGATACCTGGACGATCAACGCCAATGTGACGGCTCCTGCGGCCGCGCGCGGTATCGCCTGGAATAGCTACGCGGTCACCGGTAAGAATGCTGAAACTGGCGCGCCGATCATCACGACCGAGCCGGCGAAGGTCGGGCTGACCATGCCCTTCGACCTTGACCTCACCAAGGAAAATATTCACGCGAAATCCGCTGATCTCAGCGTGCTCAGCGAGAAGACCGCCGCTGATCCCGCGCACGCCGGCCTGGCCGAGGGCGTGGCGCTCGCTGACTTGGAGAAAAACAACGAAACTGATCGTTGGGCCACCGGCTCCGTGGTGGAGTATGTGGTGCGTGCCAAGAACGCCGGACCAGGCTTTGCCACCGGCGTGGAAATCACCGATATGCTCCCCACGGGGGTCACGTACGTGGGCTACTGGAGCACGAATGGCGGGTACGATGCCGCCACCGGAACCTGGCGCATCAATGACACGGTGACCGAGGTGGTCGATCCTCACACCGGCGATCCGGTGGAGGGTGTGGACCCGAATGCCACCGATGATGCCTACCTGCGCTTCACTCACGAACGCGGGATCGCCCCGGGCAGCGAAGAGGTGCTGCACCTGTACGCGGTGGTTGATGAAACCGCGCGCGCCCAGCAGGTCTGCAACGAGGCGCTCACCCCGGCCAAGGAACGCCTCGATTCGAAGGGCCAGAAGTTCGCGGGTAAACAGGCGAATGCTTGCCTGACCGTGGGCGTGGACCTGGGTGATCGCATCTGGGAGGACGTCAATAACAATGGCGCGGACGATCCGGGTGAGCCGGGCCTGGCGGGTGTCACCGTGAAGGTATTCCGCCCCGGCGATACGAAACCATTTATTACGACGACGACGGACGCCAGCGGTAAGTACCTTGTGCGCGGCCTGGAACCTGGCACGTACTCGGTTGTGGTCGACCGCGCTACCCTCCCGAAGCGTGAGGGAACCTGGGAAACTACCCATGTCCGGGAAGGCTCGGGCGATAAGGCGAAGGCCAGCTCCGGGAACATCACCCTGAGCACCGCCAATGTGCTGGATGCCGATTTCGGCTTCCACTACGTGGCGCCGGTCCCGCCCGTGCCGCCGCAGCCCCCGGTCCCGCCGGAGCCGCCGGTCCCGCCGGCACCCGAGCCGACAACTCCGGAACCGACCACGCCGGCCCCGCAACCCACGACCACGGCGCCCGCACCGCAGCCAACCTCGGATCGCGTGCAGCCGGAACCTTCGCCTAGCGCGACACCGACGGCACCCGCGCCGCAACCCGAGCCGAGCGCTCCGGAACCGACCGCGACGGCAACTGTGCCGGCACCCGAGCCGAGCTCTCCGGAACCGACGACGCCGGAACCGAGCACGCCGGTGCCGAGCACCGCGGTTCCCACGGCGAGTGCCACGGTGCCCGCGCCGCAGCCCAGCGCAAGCACGGACGGGCCGGCGGCGTCGTCGACCCCGAGTGCGACCCCGGCGCTGAGCCCGAGTGACACGTCGAGCGAGACTCCGGCCTCGCCCGCGAATGCTGGCTCCGGCCCGCGCCTGCCGCGCACCGGCGCTGGCGTGCTGGGTGCCGCGGGAGCGGTCCTCGCGCTGCTGGCCGGTGGGGTGCTGGTACTGCGTCGTCGTGGAGAATAATCCACCGCGGTAAATCCGCAACCGTGTAGCGATAGGGCGGGAGCCCGAGCGTGAAAGCGCCCGGTCTCCCGCCTTTCGCGTGTGCGCTGGGCCTAGGCGCGGCGTGTGGCGCAGGGCCCCGCCATCACGCTTCGCGCGCCCGTGTCAGGCATACCTTCCCCAGGTTTGTGTTTCCGCTCACAAGTAATAGAATAGTCAGTGGTCCAGGCCACGGCCTCGCGCCGGTGGCCGCTCCCACGTAAATGAACAAGTAAGAAAGAAGCCCGCACATGACGCAATCACCAGTCACTCCCGCGTATCCGGAGCCTGCCGCCCGCGATCCGCACGAGGGCAAGCGTGCGGGCCTTGCCTATTTCAACGATGCCCAGCAGGCTTTCAGTGCCGGCAATCTCAAGCAAGCCGCGGAGCTCTACCGGAAGGCAGCGGATACTTTCGAGCGGGATCCGGAGCTCTATCTTGAGCGCGCTGTCGCCAACGGCCAGCTCGGGATTTCACTCAAGGCCATCGGGGAGATGGATGAGGCCGCGGACCGGCTCGGCCGCGCGATCGCGCTCTTCCAACAGTTCCCGGAAAACGGCGACGCCGCGGTCAGCATGGGCAATTGCTTCTGGCATATCGGGGAGATCAACGAGGAAGCCGGCGATTTTGACGCTGCCCGCATCTCCTACAACCAGGCGTATTCGGCCTACCGCACCGCGCCGAATACCCAGGAGCTCCAGATCGAAGTCCTCCAAAAACTGCGGTCTATCTAGGCCGGCTCATCGATCTCAACGATGTCTATGCACGCCACCGTTACCGAGCTGCTGCGCGCCGGGCTCGCCGCACTTGAGCGCCACAATGAAGATGAAGCCCGCGCCCGTTTCGTGGAGGCGCGGGAAAGCGAGCGGCGCGCCGCGGGTGCTCGGGGCGCTGGCGGCGGACTTCCCGGCAGTTCCGCGCCTGAGCTTTTTGCGCAGGTGAGTGACCCGGATGCCCTGTATTTCGCGGCGCTTGCCACCGGGCAGCTGGGGGAGAATCCGCTCGATCTCGCGCGCCGCGCCGTGGAGGCGTATCGGGTGGCGCCGGCGTCCTTGCGGGCCGCGCGCGCCTGGGAAACGTACGGATATTTTTTGCACGACGGCGCGAACGACGCCGCAGCCGCTCAGGCTATGCGGGAGGCGGCCGGCGTGTACGCAGCCTTGGGCGGGCATGAGGCCCAGCAGGCCAATGCGCTGTATAACGCCGGGATCTCCTACGCGGAAGCCGGCGATCTAGCCGCTGCTATCGCGGCTTTGGAAGCGGCGCTGCTACCCGCGGGGGCACTGCCGGAGGTGGACCTGGGACGGGTGGCTATTCGGGCTACCCTCGCCGCGGCGCGCTTGGACGCCGGGCAATTCGCGGCCGCCGCGCGCGATTACCGGGTGGCAGAGGCGGCTTTCGCGGGGCTCCCCGGCCAGGAATTTAATGCGATTGATTGTGCTTTCGGGCGGGCTCGCGCGGTGCTCGGAAGCGGGGACTATCCGGCCGCGGCGGCGCAGTTTGCGGAAGTCGCGGCACGCGCCACGGTGCTCGCCGGCGGGGAGCCGGCTGGCGTGGAATCAGCCGGCACCGCATCGGCTGCCGAGCGTGCCGATGCTGCGGGTGTGCCCGAGCCCAACGCCACCGCCACCGAAGCCGAGCGGGCCGCCTGGGAAGTGGCCGCCATGTCCTGGCATCACGTTGCGGTGGCCCATGCCAAAAACGGCGCGCCCGCGCAGGGCGTGCCCGCTATGCGCACAGCCGCCGCGATCTACGCGGGGTTGGGCGAGGAGCTGTCCGCCGCACACTGCCGCGGGCTGCTCGGCGATTTGCACGCTGAAGCTCGGGATATGACCGCGGCGCGCACAGCCTGGCAGGCTGCCATTGTGGCGCTGGAAGCCGCTGCGGCACAGGCCGCGGCAGGCGGCGGGGAATTACCGGCCGGCCCGGCGCGGGACCTGGAGGAATTCCGCCGCAAACTCAGCGCTGCCGGGGGAGCGCTCGCCTAGCTGCCTGCGGCGTCGTACCTATCACGTAAGCTTGGAAGTGCGGTGCTAACCGGCACCGGTTCCCGGCAACGAAGAGGTTGATCGTGACAGCACAACACCCCGGCACTGTTATCCACCCGCCCCAGCAGCGTGACCAGTGGTGGCGCGATGCCGTTATTTACCAGATTTATCCGCGTTCCTATGCGTCGAGCGGCGGGCCGCTCGGCACCCTGCCCGGCATCACCGAAAAATTCGATTATTTGGAGAAGCTCGGGGTGGATGCGGTGTGGCTTTCGCCCTTCTACGTTTCCCCGCAATTCGATGCCGGGTACGACGTGGCCGATTATCGCGACGTCGACCCGCGCTTCGGCACCCTCGCCGATGCCGAGCGGCTCATTGAGGTAGCCCACGCGCACGGCATGAAAGTCATTGTGGACATCGTCCCGAACCACACCTCCTGGGATCACAAGCTGTTCCGGGAAGCGGTGCTGGCAGGTGCAGGCGCACCGCAGCGCGATAATTTCTGGTTCCGCCCCGGGCGCGGGGAAGATGGGAACGAGCCGCCCACCGATTGGCTTTCTTCCTTCGGTGGCCCGGCCTGGTCTCAGGTCAAGGATATTCCCTGGGTGAAAGGCACCCCGCAGGAACGCGAAGAAACCTGGTACCTGCATTTGTTTGACCGTTCGCAGCCGGATGTCAACTGGGAAAGCCCGGCTATTCATGATGAATTTGCCCACACCATTCGTTTCTGGATGGATCGCGGTGTGGACGGGCTGCGGGTGGATGTGGCCCACGGCCTGGCCAAAGACCCGGCCCTCCCGGACTGGCCCTACAAGGTGGAGGAGGTGCGCTATAACCCGGATGTAAGCGTGCCGCCCGCGCCCATGGCCAACCAGCCCGCCGTTCACGATATTTACCGCGAATGGCGCTCGATCCTGGACGAATACGGGCGCGACCGCATGATGGTGGCCGAAGCCTGGGTGGATACCGAGGAAGACCTGGCCCGCTACGTGCGCAGCGATGAAATGCAACAGGCTTTTAACTTCGAATACCTTTCCGCGCCCTGGCGCGCGGACCGCATTAATGCGCTGATTGAATCCTCGCTGCGTGCCACCGATGCCGTGGGTGCCCCCACCACCTGGGTGCTCTCCAATCACGACACCCTGCGCGCCACCTCGCGCCTGGGCCTGGAGGGCGTGACCACCGGCTGGTGCGGGAACGGCCCGAGCGGCATCGGCCCCGATGACCCGCAGCCAGATGCGGCGCTGGGAGCGCGCCGGGCCCGGGCCTGGCACACGCTCACCGCCGCGCTGCCCGGCTCCTACTATCTCTACCAGGGCGAAGAGCTCGAACTTCCCGAAGCCACCCAGCTGCCGCCCGAATCTCGCGAAGATCCCACCTTCGCGCGCACGGGTGGCGCGGAGTTGGGTCGCGACGGCTGCCGGGTGCCCATTCCTTGGCGCGCGGATGCCCCGGCCTTCGGATTCTCTCCCGACGGGGAAAGCTGGCTGCCCCAACCTGCCGATTGGGGCCGTTTCGCGGTGGATACCCAGGAGGCCGATCCGGAATCCGCGCTCGCCTACTACACGGAGCTGCTGCACCTGCGTGCCCGCTACGACCTGGGCCTGGGCGGATTGCGCCGCGCCCCCGAGTATGCCGGCAACGGCGTTGCGCTCATTAATTATGCGGGCGATTCTGGGAAGGGTGATTCTGGGAAGGGCGACGACGCCGCCACCTCCCGCGGGGACCTCTTGATTATGACGGCCTTCGCCGAGCCCCTCCCCCTGCCCGAAGGCTGGGCGGTGCTCCTCAGCTCCGCACCCTTGGAGGAAGAAGGGGTGCTCCCACCCGATACCACGGTCTACCTGGTGCCTTTCCGCACGGATACCGAGGAGTGATGCTGATGGCGCGCGTGGCGGCGTCGTCGCCGAAAAGGGACGTGCCCACCGACACGGGTGCGCTCACCGGAACGGGCGGCGTCGCCACGACCACCGGACGCACACGCGAAGGTGACATTAAATTAGAACTGTAGAAAGCAAGATAAGTCACACTGTGGTGTAAACTAGTATCACCACACAGGTAAGGGAGCCGGGCGCTACGGTGCTGTCGCGGCTACGGCTTTCTTGCTCGCATTGACGATCATAGGAGACGTAACGATGCATTCAGTGAAGAAAATTGCTGCTCTCGCCGCAGCTGGGTTGGTGGCCATCGCGGGATTGGGTGGCTGTGTATCCAATTCCGATAGTGGCGGTAGTGACGGTGGGGCCGGCAAGGTTTACTACCTCAATTACAAGCCTGAATCTGACCAGGCCTTCCAAGAATTAGCGAAGAAATACCACGAGCAAACCGGGGTGGATATCAAGATCGTATCCGCGACCGGCGGCTCGTATGAGCCCACCCTCGCCAATGAGCTCGGGCGTGCGGATGGCCCCACCATTTTCCGGGTGGATGGCCCCGTCGGTCTGGCCAAGTGGAAGCAGTACGCCAGTGATATTTCCGATGCGCCCTTCATTGAGGCCATGACGGATAAGGACATGGCCCTCAAGGGCGATGACGGCAAGATTTACGGCGTCCCCCACGCTGTGGAAGGCTTCGGCATCATTTACAACGATGCTATTTTGCAGAAGTACTTCGCGCTACCGGGCGCCAAGGCTAAGTCCGTGGATGAGATCAAGAACTTTGACAAGCTCAAGGAAGTCGCGGATGATATGCAGGCCAAGAAGGATGAACTTGGCATTAAGGGCGCTTTCGCGGCCACCTCGCTCTCGCCCAATGAAGATTGGCGCTGGCAGACCCACCTCATGAACTGGGCGCTGCATTACGAATTGCGCGATAAGGGCGTATCGGATACCGGCCAGATTGAAGGCACCTACCTGGATAATATGAAGAAGATCTTCGATCTGTACCTCACCGATTCCACGGTAGAACCCTCGCAAACCACCGCGAAGGCGGTCACCGATTCCATGGCGGAATTTGCGCTGGGCCAGGTGGCTTTCGTGCAGAACGGTAACTGGGCCTGGTCTCAGATTGATGGCGTATCCGGAAATACCGTGAAGCCGGAAGATATCCACTTCCTCCCCATTTACATGGGTGTCAAGGGCGAAGAAAAGGCCGGTATTTCGGTAGGTACCGAAGCTTACCTGACCATCAATAACAAGGCCTCGGATGCCGATAAGAAGGCCTCGATGGACTTCCTCAACTGGATGCTCAACGATCCCACCGGCGCTAAGCTCTGCGCGGAGGACCTCGGCTTCATTGCCCCCTTCAAGGAATACGCGAGCTTGTCGCCCACCGATCCCCTCGGTAAGGAAGTCCTCAAGTACATGAAGGATACCGATAGGTACAACGTTGCCTGGGACTTCCAGGTGGCTCCCTCTATGGAGTTCAAGAACGGGCTGGGGCAGCACCTGAGCCAGTATGCCGTCGGTAAGGAAAGCTGGGATCAGGTGAAGGACTACTTCGTCACCCAGTGGAATACTGAGAAGGCAGCCGCCGGGGTGAAGTAGCGGGGCGGCGCGGGCGCAGGCCGTGCGCTACGCAGCCAGCGCCCGTGTCCACTGCTACCACACCCGCCTTGCCTGAGGTGAGGCGCGGGGCTCACCATCGCGGTGGGCCCCGCGTGTCACAGGGGGTTTCTCATGAGAACATTGAAAAAACACGGGCTCGCCTTCGTGGGGCCCACGTACGTGGCGTTCGGGATAGCTTTCCTCGCCCCGTTCTTTATTGGTATTTATCTTTCGTTTACGAATTTCACCACGCTGGATGATGCTACCTGGGTGGGCGTGCAAAATTACGTCAATGCCTTCACGGAGCAACAAAATTACGTCGGGGCGTTGATCTTCACTGCCTCGGTGGCAATTGTGTCCATTATCAGCGTTAATATCATCGCGTTTTTCCTGGCGTATCTGCTCACGCAGAAGCTACCCGCCACGAATTTTTACCGCACGATTTTCTTCATGCCGAATCTCATCGGCGGGATCGTGCTGGGCTACACCTGGCAGTCCCTCCTCAACGCGATCCTCTCCAATTACGGCACCACGCTGGTTAATGATTCGAAATATGGTTTCATCGGCCTCATCTTGCTGGTCAACTGGCAGATGATCGGCTACATGATGATTATCTATATCGCCGGATTCCAGAATGTGCCCGCCGAACTCAACGAAGCCGCGCAGATCGACGGCGCCGGGCGGTGGCGGACCCTCCGCTCGGTCACCATCCCCATGATGATGCCTTCGATTACGATCTGCCTCTTCTTGACCCTGGCGAATACCTTCAAGATTTACGATCAAAACTTGGCGCTCACGAACGGCGCCCCCATGCGGGAAACCGAAATGGCGGCGCTCAATATCGTCAAGAGCATGTATGAGCAGGTCGGGCAGCAGGGAGTATCGCAGGCCAAGGCCGTGATCTTCTTCCTCATCGTGTCCTCGATTGCGCTTATTCAGCTGCGCGCCACCCGCACGAAGGAGGTGGACCTGTGAGTACCGAAACTGGAAAACGCGCGGTCGCCGCTGAGTCCCAGGGCGCCGTCGTTCCCGCGGAAACGCGCACGGAGGTACGCGACTCTGCTCGCGCGAGAGCACGCGGCACTGATCCCGTGGCAAAGCCGAAGCTCAAGGCCCCGCGCCACCGGGTGCGCATGACGCCCGGGCGTTGGGCGGCTGTGGGCTTCCTCGGGATTCTTTCCCTCATTTACGTGGTGCCGCTGCTCTTCATCCTCGTGAATTCTTTCAAGGGCCGCTTCTTCATTTCGGACGACCCCTTCAGTTTGCCGGCCGGTGAAACTTTCGCGGGGATGGATAATTACCAGACCGCGCTGAACCTATCCGGCTTTATGCGGGCCCTGGGCTGGTCATTCTTCGTGACGGTGGCCTCGGTGCTGGTGATTGTGTTCTTCTGCGCGATGACGGCCTACTACCTGGCCCGGGTGCGGAGCTGGTGGACATCGCTGCTGTACTACCTGCTGGTGTTCTCCATGGTGGCGCCTTTCCAGATGGTCATGTTCCCGACCGTGAAAATCGCGGACAAGCTGGGGCTATCCTCCCCGTGGGGCCTGGTGGTGCTCTACCTCGGCTTCGGGGCGGGGCTGTCGGTCTTTATTTTCGCGGGCTTCGTGCGCTCGATTCCCGGGGAAATTGAAGAGGCGGCATCTATCGACGGCGCCGGGCCCTTCAAGACCTACTTCCAGGTGGTCATGCCAATGCTCAAACCCACGGCGGTCACGGTCGCGATCCTCAACACCATGTGGATCTGGAACGACTTCCTGCTTCCGAACCTCGTGATCGGGCGCGAGGAGGCTTACCGGACCGTCCCGGTGGTCATCCAATTCCTGGTGGGCTCGAACGGAAATAAGGATCTGGGGGCCCAGATGGCGGTGCTCGTGCTCGCCATTATTCCGATTATTATTTTCTACCTCTTTGCGCAGCGCTATATTGTGGAAGGCGTTGCGGCAGGTTCCGTCAAGGGTTAAGAAGTACGACGACGCCGCGGCGCCGCGCACCCGATATCGGGAGCGCGGCGCCGTAAGTCGGCCACGTGGGGCTTTGCGGGCGTGGGCCGGTTCGTGGGGCTTCGCTCGCCGCACAGGCTCGTAACGTTTCCGCCCGCGGGCACGGGCGTACCGGGCGTGGGCGTACCGGGCGAAGATGTCCATCACGAGGATGTCCACCAACCGAAGGAGATGTATGCGCCGGATATTCGATCCTGACTCACCTTTCCAGCGCGGACTTTCCGACGCCGTCATCCTGGTGGAGCTCAATATTATGACGCTGCTCGGGCTGCTCCCTGTGGTGAGCGGCGGCGCCAGCCTGGTGGCCTCCGCGCGAGTGAGTGCCCAGTTGCTCCGCGGCGAGGCACCCCGGCCGTGGCGCCTCTGGTGGCAGCACTTCCGCGCGGCTTTGCTGCCGTCGCTGGCCTGGTGGCTGCCCACTCTCGGCCTTCTCGGTCTGGCTTGGTGGGAAAACCGCTGGGTCTCCGGCCTGGCCGGCCCCGGCAAAAACGCCCCCGCGGCAGGGCTCAGCACCGACGCGGCCGCTCACGCCGCCGATTCTGCTCTAGCCGGGCAATCGGTCGCCGACTCTGCCGGGGTGCTCGCTACTAACCCCGCAATCGCCGCGGATCCGCGGCTGGCCGGCATCCTCTCCGGCCTTATTATTGTGGCCCTCCTGCTTGTGCTGGCGGTGCTGGTCTGGCTGGTGACGCTCCAGGCATTCTTCTCCAACGCCTTCCTGGAGCACCTAGGTAACTCGGTGCTCCTCGCCATCACCCGGCCGCTACGCACGGCCGCGTGCGTAGCGGCCGTGGTGGCGCTCCCGCTGGCCTGGCTTTATGCGCCGGTATCGCGCTTGGCCATCTTCTGGGCATTGGCGCTGGCCGGGCTGAGCGTCCCGCTTTACCTCACGGCCTGGCTGCAACGCCCGGTCCTCGACGCCCTCCTCGCCGAGGCTGAAGGCTAGCCCGCAGCGCCGGCAGCTGCCAGCGGCCCGGCATCCCCGGCCCGGAAACAAAGTGTGCGGGAGAGCACCGGTTCGGGGCGATTTTGTGTCTTTTACGCACACTACGCGGGATGCGCTGTCTGAGATGCACGCTTGGTGCCCGCCAATTCACCGCCCGGCCGGAGGCGGGTGCTTTTTCCGCGGTGTACTTCGCGTGTACGACATCTGCACTACAGCTCGGACAACACACACCGCCCCCGCGGGGCCTGGTGTGAATTCTGAGTTTGCTGTGACTATTGACGTTTGTAAGGCCCGTGAGAATATCGCGGCGTCGTCGTTCTTAAATATGAGAAGACGCCTGCGTATGAACATTGATAGCGTGCAGGCTGGGCCACGAAACAAAAATAAACGCGGGCGGCGGGATGTGCCAGAATCACACACCCGCCGCCCGCTTAGTTTGCGTGCTCTTTGCGTCGCTGCCCGCGGTTCGCGCAGCTGCATAGCCGCCCGCATGGGTTGCGTTGCGCGCAGTTTACGTAGCCGCGCAGCTTACGCAGCCGCGCAGCTACACGCGCTGCACGCGCTACTTAATCGGTGCTGCCTTCACGCCCCAAATATCGCGGCCGTAGTCCGCGATGGTGCGGTCGGAGGAGAAGCGGCCCGAGCGGCAGATATTGATCCACGCTTTGCGGCCCCACTCTTCCTGGTTGGCGTAATCCGCGGCCATGCGGTCGCGGGTGGCCCGGTAATCAGCGAAATCGCCGAGCACGTAGTACACATCCGGGGTCTCCCACGAAGAACCATCCAGCAAAGACCCGAGAAGGTCGTGGAATTCGCCGGTCCCGCCGTCGCTCACGGTGCCGTCCACCAGGGCGTCGAGCACCCGCTTGAGCCCGGGCACGGTCTCGTACTGTTCGCGCGGATTGTAGTGCGCCCGCAATTCCGGCAGCTCCTCTTCACGAGCCCCGAAAATATAGGCATTTTCTTCGCCCACGGCGTCCACGATTTCCACCGTGGCCCCGTCCATGGTGCCCAGCGTCAGCGCGCCGTTCATCATGAACTTCATATTGCCGGTACCCGAAGCTTCCTTTCCGGCCAGGGAGATCTGCTCGGAAATATCGGTGGCCGGAATAATATGCTCGGCCGGCGACACGTTGTAGTTCTCCACGAAGAGCACGGTGATCTTCCCGCGAGTATCGGCGTCGTTATTCACCAGCTTCGCCACTTCGTTGATGAACTTGATAATCGCCTTGGCGCGCTTGTATCCCGGCGCGGCCTTCGCCCCGAAAATGAAGACCCGCGGCGGGACCTCCAGGCTGGGATTGTCCTTAATCCGGAAGTACAGATCGAGAATGTACAGCGCATTCATGAGCTGGCGCTTGTACTCGTGCAAGCGCTTAATAATCGTGTCATAAATAGCATCGGTGGGAATATCAATGCCGTCACGCCGCTTAATCCAACGCGCGAAATCACGCTTATTTTCCGCCTTGATCTCCATGAGACGGCGGTAAATATCCGCATTCCCGCGTTCCTCGATGGTGGCTAGCTTATCCAGATCCGTGACCCAGGAATCATCCCCGAGCACCTCGGTGAGCAGCGCGGCCAGGCGCGGATTGCAATTATGCAGCCAGCGGCGCGGCGTCACGCCATTCGTCTTGTTGTTGAAACGCTCGGGCCAGATGTCGTACCAGTCGTGGAGGGTATCGCGCTTGAGGATCTCACTGTGGATCGCGGCCACCCCGTTAATGGAGAACGAGGCATAGCACGCGATCCAGGCCATATGAACCAGCCCGCCGGACAGCGGCGCCATGTACTCAATCTTGCCCGGGTGGAAACCGGCCTCCGCCAGCTCCGCGCGGAAACGGCGATCCATTTCCGCCACGATGTCATAAATACGCGGGAAAAGCTTGGTGAAAATCGAGGTTTCCCAGGTCTCCAGCGCCTCGGCCAGCACCGTGTGGTTGGTGTAGGCGAAAGTCTGCGAAACAATCTTCCAGGCATCCTCCCAACCCAAGCCTTCCTCATCCATGAGCAGGCGCATGAGCTCCGGAATAGCGAGCACCGGGTGAGTATCGTTCAGCTGGATCGAGTTGTACTCCCCGAAGGAACGAATATCTCCGTGCGCTTCCTTATGTTCCGCGATCAGGCACTGGAGGGAAGCCGAGCAGAAGAAGTACTGTTGGCGAACCCGCAGCACCTTGCCTTCGTAGGTGGTGTCATTCGGGTAGAGCACCCGGCACAGGTCATTCACGCGCTCGCGTTCCACAATCGCATCGGTGAAACGCTGGGAATTGAAAGCGTCGTAATCGAATTCTTCCAGGGGCTCCGCCTTCCACAGGCGCAGCGTATTGACATTCGCGGTGCCGTAGCCGGTGATCGGCATATCATAAGGAACCGCGCGCACATCCATATCCGCGAACTTCACGTGCTTGGCTTCCGCCTCCCGGCGCACCACAAAAGGCGAACCGTTTTCCATCCACGGATCCGGCTCTTCCTTCTGGAAACCATCCACGAAGCTCTGCTTGAAAAGGCCGTAGCGGTAAAGGATCCCGTAGCCGACCACGGGGAAATTGAGGGTAGCGCACGAATCCATGAAACAGGCGGCCAAGCGCCCCAGCCCACCGTTACCGAGCGCGGCATCGGGTTCTTCATCGAGCACATCGGTGAGGTTGAGACCGTAATCTTCCAGGGCCTTGCGGGCATCTTCCACCAGGCCAAGATTGACGAGATTATTGAGAAGTGCGCGCCCCATGAGGAATTCCGCGGAGAAGTAGCTGGCGCGCTGACCCTCCCGGTATTTCTTAGTGGTAGCTTCCCAGTTATCGGCCAGCCGGCTCATGGTGAGCTCGGACAGCCCCTCCCAGTAATCGCGCAGGGAGGATCCGGAGGTCGAAACACCGGATACCGAACGGGTAAAAGCCCCGAGTGGTTGAGTCAGTTCAGACATTTTTCTCCTCGAAAAATATTAGGGCACGTGCCTCCTCTACCTTAGCTGAGAAACTTTCTGAAAATGTGCAAAGATGCCCGCGGCGGGCTGTGGCGGTTATTATTGTGTAGTAAAGCGGGACGTTAGCCTGGGCTGTCCAACGGTGGCGGCACGGTAGCCGCAGAGCGGCACGGGCGGCGGAGCTCTTTACACCTGTTTGATATAACGAGGAGATTAGATACTATGCCCGCGGTCATTATTCTCGGCGTCCAGTGGGGCGACGAAGGAAAAGGCAAGGCAACTGACCAGCTCGGCCAGCGTGCCGATTATGTTGTGAAATTTAACGGGGGTAATAATGCCGGCCACACGGTCAGCGTGGATGGCCAGAAATTCGCTCTCCACCTCCTCCCGTCCGGCATTCTTAATTCAGATTGCATCTCGGTGATTGGAAACGGCGTCGTCGTTGATCCCGAAGCGCTTTTCGCGGAAATGGCGGAGCTGGAATCGCGCGGCGTTTCAACAAAAAACCTCCGCATCGCCGGAAATGCCCACGTCATCACCTCGTATACGAAAATGTTCGACCGCCTCAACGAGGAGGTCCTCGGCGACGGCAAAATTGGCACCACCGGCCGCGGCATCGGCCCCACCTACGCGGATAAAGCCAATCGCGTGGGGATCCGAATCGTAGACCTCGTGCACCCGCGGCGCTTGCGCGGGCAGGTGGAGACCGCGGTGGCGCAGAAAAACTTGGTGTTGCGGGCCCTGGGGCGCGAGGAGATTAATGTCGACGACGTACTCACCGAGCTCCTCGCCTATGGGGAACGCCTCGCACCCATGATGATTAGCGCCTCGCGTGAACTCAACGAGGCCCTTGATGACGGCAAGACGGTCGTTTTTGAAGGCGGGCAATCCACCCTCCTGGACATCGACCACGGCAACTATCCCTATGTGACTTCCTCGAATGCCACGGCCGGCGGGGCTGTCACCGGCAGCGGGGTGGGCCCTACCCGAATCGACCGGGTGGTGGGTATCGTCAAGGCCTATGCCACCCGCGTGGGCGAAGGACCTTTCCCCACCGAGTTGCACGGAGATACCGGCGATTGGCTGCGCGAAGCGGGCGGTGAATACGGGGTGACAACCGGGCGCCCGCGGCGTTGTGGCTGGTATGACGCCCCGGTGACACGCTACGCGGTGCGGGTCAACGGCCTAACGGACCTGGTCCTCACCAAGCTGGATGTGCTCACCGGCGTGGAAGAGATCCCGGTGTGCGTGGGCTATGAGATTGACGGCCAGCGCGTTCATGAATTCCCCATCGATACCTGGGATTTCGCCAATGCCAAGCCCATTTACGAATATCACCCGGGCTGGACGGAGGACATCTCCACGGTGCGTGAATTCGCGGACCTGCCCGCCAATGCGCAAAGCTACGTGCGCTGGCTGGAGGAGATGGCCGGTTGCCGTTTCTCGCTCATCGGGGTGGGTCCGGATCGCGAACAGACGATTGTGCTCCACGACCTGCTGGGCTGAGCTTGGCGGCGCGGCCGCGTGACGCGGAGCGGTAGCTCGCGGGCGCGCCGCCAGCTGCCCCACGGGCAGCTGCGCCGTCGTGCTTTACCCCGCTTGACCTACGTAAATGCGGCATAGGTGACTTAGCTCCCAGGACAGGCGGTGAAGATTCCTTTACTATAAGGAAAGAACGTTGTGTGGGGAGAATCACCGTTGGGCTGCGATGCGTGATGCGGAGCCCGCGGTGATCCCTCGCGCAACACCGGAGCGGGAACGCGAAGGAGCCTCCCGCGTGAAGAGATTGAGGGGCGGGAATGTCTACACACACCACAGGTAGCCTTGTCCCCATTCGGGGATGGCAACGCACCTATTCCGGGAAGGTGCACGATTTATACCGGCCCGTGCCCGGGGGTGCGATGGCCGGGATGGATACCTATCTTATTGTGGCCTCGGATCGCATCGCGGCTTTCGACCACGTTGTTCCCACATTCATTCCGGATAAGGGCGAAATAATCACCCGGATCGCCCGCTGGTGGTTCGACCGTACCGGGGATATCGCAGAAAGCCACTACCTACCTGGCGGCGTCCCGCGGGATATTGCCGCGCGCGGGATCCTGGTGCGGGCCCTGCGCATGCTCCCGTACGAAGTAATGGTGCGCGGCTATCTGACCGCGGGCGCGGTGCGCTCGCTCGGAACCCTCGGCACGCTCGATGCCATGCCGTACAACGGCGCTATCGAGGTGGGCGCCAAACTGGAACTACCCTGGGTCGGGATTGCGGAAAAGCGCCGGCCTGGCTGCCCGGATATCCCCATTCCGTGGGAGGAATTCATACTTCGAGTGGGGGAGAGCACCGCGGAGCGAGTGCGCGTGCTGGCTCTCAATCTTTACCGGCACGCCCACGCCATCGCGCTGGCCCGCGGGCTGGTGCTCGCGGATGCCAAGCTGGAGTTCGGTACGGATATGGATGCCGGTTCCAGCCGGCTCATCCTGGCCGACGAAGCCTTCACGCCGGATACCGCCCACTACTGGCTTTCCACCGACTACCGTGCGGTGAAATCCGGGGAGGTGCTGCCCACCCCGGAAGCGCTGCGTTCTTTCGATAAGGACGCTGCCCAGGTCTGGCTCATGTCCCCGCAATCCGGGTGGAATGCGGAGCAAGGCACCCAACCGCCAGCCCTTCCCGCCGCTGTGGTGGCCGATATTCGCGACCGTTACCTGCGTGTTTGTGAAATGCTCACCGGGGAGCGCTGGCCCGGGCGGTAAGTGTGACGTGCACCGCGGAGTCGTGTTCGCGGTGCGAAATCTTACCGCGAAAGCACCCGGACGTTTTACCATTTTGATATGCATTACGCGAATAAAGTTTACGATCAGGTCGTCGCCGCCAACCCGGGCGAACCCGAATTCCATCAGGCCGTGCGCGAAGTTTTCGACTCCATTGCGCCGGTCCTCGATGCTCACCCCGAGTACGCCGACCAAGCCATCCTGGAACGGCTCGTCGAACCCGAGCGCATCATTGCCTTCCGGGTGCCGTGGGTGGATGACGCCGGGAAAATTCGCGTCAATAAAGGCTATCGGGTGCAATTCAACTCCGCGCTCGGGCCCTATAAGGGTGGCTTACGCTTCCACCCCACCGTCTACCTGGGCATGCTCAAATTCCTCGGCTTCGAGCAGATCTTCAAGAACGCGCTGACCCGCCAGCACATCGGTGGCGCCAAGGGCGGGGCGAACTTCGACCCCAAGGGTAAAAGCGATAACGAAGTGATGCGCTTCTGCCAGTCCTTCATGACCGAGCTGCAGCGCCACATCGGCCCGGATATTGATGTTCCCGCCGGTGACATCGGCGTGGGCGGGCGCGAAATCGGCTATCTTTTCGGCCAGTACCGCCGCATCCGCGATAGCTTCGACGCCGGCGTGCTTACCGGCAAAGGACTCGGCTTCGGCGGCTCGCTCGCGCGCACCGAAGCCACCGGTTACGGCGCGGTCTACTTCGCCGACGCCATGCTCGCCGCGCACGGGGAAAGCTTGGACGGGCGCACCGCGGTGGTATCCGGTTCCGGGAACGTTGCGCTGTACGCGATTGCGAAGGCGCAGCAGCTGGGCGCGCGCGTGGTCACCGCCTCGGATTCTTCCGGGATGGTGTACGACGACGCCGGCATCGACGTCGAGCTCCTTCGCCATATTAAGGAAGATCTGCGCGGGCGGGTCTCTGATTACGCGGCGCAGCGCCCCGGGGCCCGGTACCAGGCCGGGGCGAAGGTGTGGAACCTGGCAGACCTTGGGATTCGCGCGGATATTGCTTTCCCGTGTGCCACCCAGAACGAGCTCAATGAGGCCGATGCGCGCCAGCTTCTCGACGGGGGAGTGCGCGCGGTGGTGGAAGGCGCGAATATGCCGACCACCCTCGAGGCCACCCACCTGCTCCAGGAGAACGGTGTGCTCTTCGCGCCCGGCAAGGCCGCGAACGCCGGAGGGGTGGCCACCTCCGCCCTGGAAATGCAGCAGAATTCCGCACGCCAAAGCTGGGACTTCGAGAAAGTGGATGCCAAACTGCACGACATTATGCGCGATATCCACGACACCGCCCTGGATGCCGCCGCCCGCTACGGCCACGAAGGTGATTATGTGGTGGGCGCCAATGCCGCGGGCTTCGAGATGGTCGCGGAGGCGATGATTGCCCAGGGCGTGATCTAAGAGCGGTGTGCCCGGAGCGCTCGGCGTGCCCGGCGCGCTCGGCGTGCCCGGCGCGCTCGGCGTGCCCGGCGCGCTCGCGGTGGCGCCGTCGTACCTTAGATGCCGTTGTTATCCAAGCCGTCGTAGAGTGGATCCGTGACACGAAAAATCGATAGCGCGGATGCGCTGCCCCTCCTCTCCCGTTTTCACGCGGGTGAGGAGCTCAGCGCGAGTGAATCGCGCACGGCTGTGCGGTTCCTTCTCGAGGAGCTCGCGGCGCGGCATCCCGGGCACGCGGTGGAAATTCGAGTTCCTTATGTTGGGGCGGTGCAGGCGGTTGCCGGGGTGCGCCACCGGCGTGGTACCCCGCCGAATGTGGTCGAATGTGATGCGGGCACGTTCTTGGGATTGTGCGTGGGTACTCTGAACTGGGATGAAGCCGTGGCTTCCGGGCGGGTGGACGCCTCCGGAACCCGCGCGAACCTCTCCGAGTTTCTCCCGCTGGTGCATGTGGCCGGCTCGGCTCGCTTAGCTGAGGGTGTGGAGCGCCGCACCGAGGGTATGGAGCGCTGAGCTGAGGGCGCGTAAGGCAATTTCCCGGACCGCGAGAGCCGTCAGGTGTAAATCCTGGACTGTGCCGGCCTCGTAGTGCAACCTGGTGACAGAAAAACCTCCAAAACCGTGCGCCAATTTGCACTACGTTTTTCGGGCCGGCGTGGGAGCTGATCGCGGGAATCCCATAAGTCACACAAGTCTCTGGAGCCTCAACAGTCACACGCGTCCCGGCGGGGGGGGGGGTAGGTGTTTTCCGAGCTGTAGTGCAGATGTCGTACATGCGAAGTACATCTCGGAAAAACACACCCGCCTCCCGCCGGCCCAAGGTAGGCAGGATGGGTCATTCTCAAGCGTCAAGGCTGTAAAAGGTGCATTTTGGACTGTTAGGGCCGCGGAGTGTACGCCACGGGCATTAAATCGCTCTGAAACGGTGCTCTCCCGCGCACTTTGTTTTCGGGCTTGGCTTGGAAACAATTGTGCCGGCAGCCTTGTGGCCGCCGGCACGTTCGTTAACGGAATGAGTACCTATTTGGTGGCTGGTGGAATATTGTTCGGATCGTAGTCGTCCGCCCAGTCATCGTCATTGTCATCTGACTCGTCGTAATCTGCGTAGTCTGCGTAACGAGCGTACGGATCATCCGAGGAATCGTAGTGGGATTCCTGACGCGCATCACGATTAATACCCAGCTCACGTTCGAGAGCGGCGTAATCAGTATCCGGTGTAAAGTACTTGAGATTCCGGGCTACCTTACGCTGCTTAGCCTTCTGACGGCCGCGCCCCATGAGCTCGACCCCCTTCATCTCATCTGGGCTCTTCTAGCCCGGTTTACTATTTCGTGACCTATATTAGCCGCTGTAGCCCATAGATGGCTATGTGACATACGCGGAAAGAGTACGGCGCTCCTCACCTTTCCCAGGTAGATGGCCTGTAAAGATCTTGCGAGCCCGCGACAGGTGTCACGCGCCACGCCCGCAGTTTAGGTCAGACAGGCCCCGGAAATGATTCGCCCCACCTCGGGGCAACGTACCTCCCGGCGAGCAACCCGCAGGTGAAGGCGCCGCGCAGCTACTTGCGCCGGTGCCCGAAGAGGGCACTACCCAGTAGTGTAACTGCACCCAAGGCGGCAATCCCAAGACCAGCCACCACGGCCAGCCCGGTTTGTTCCCCGCGCCGAGCATCGGCAATAACATCCTGGGCTACCTGCGCGGGCGAGGGAATTCCTGCGGAGCAATGCCCGGCGGGGGAATGCCCGGCGGAGCAATGCCCGGAGCACCCGTGGCCGGCGGCGGCGTCGTCGTAATGGTGCGCGCCACCGCATTCACACGCCCCACCGCACGTCCCGCCACCCTCGCATTCTGCGAGTGTCACGTCGGTATCGGCACAACCGCAACCGCACGGGCCACAGTCATCGGCACCCGCGGCGCTGGCACCCACGTCGGCGAAACGCTCCTTCGCGGAATCAGCCAGGCAGTTCACTTTCTCCTTCGCGGTGTACGCGAAATCGGAGGCTTTGGCGGAGGCCTCGGCCGCGGTGCTCTTCGCGCTATCCGCAAAAGCCGAAGCCTTATCCTTCGCGGCTTCTGTCAAAGCAGCAGCCTTATCTTTCAGGGTGGCCGTGGTGGAAGCCACCTTGTCTTTAGCGGCATCCGTAGCGTTTTTGATATTCGTGCGCGGATCGAGGCGATCCACCAGCTCATTGACGGTGGCGGTTAGCTCCGCGCGGGTGCGTTCGATATCGCGCTGGATGTCCTCAGGTTTACGGTTATCGGAAGCGCTCACTTCGATAGGCCTTTCTTCACGGCGTCGACGTCCTTGCTCAGGCCGCCAACAAGATTAGTTGGATACTTTCCGGATTTCTTGAGTTTGCGCAGCCCCAGCAGCGCGAGCACCGCAATGATAAGGAGCAGCATCCCGGCAACCGTCAGGTAGCCGGCCCACCAGCGCCCACCGAAGACCATCGTGAAGAAAGCCGCGGCCGCGTGCAGCAGGAAACCGAACATAAACAGCGCCAGCACGCCGGCCACCGCGAGGAGTACCCCGCCCATCCCGAGATTGAGGACCTTGTGCTTGAGACTGGCCTGGGTGTACTGAATCTCGTCACGAACCAGGGTGGAGAACTGAGCCGTGGCGGAGGAGAACAATTCGCCCACGGTGCGGCGGTTCGGTTCGCGTGCCGCGGCTGCTCGCGCTTCTTCGGAGGAGGACGCCACGTAGCCGGAGCCCGGAAGTGGCCCGGTGGTGCTTGCCCGTGCGTTCTCAACATCTTTTTGCGCCATCACATCCCCTTTGCGTCGGCCAATAACGTGGCGATAGATACATTCTAGTGTGCCCCAGAAAGCTTTAAATAGATAACGGAAGGCTGAAAATTTCTTCCTGAGCGAGGGCGCGGCGGTTTCACGCCGTGCGGGGCGGTGCCGTTCCGATGACGGGGTGTTCCCTCAGTGGTACGACGCCGCAGCAGCCTCCCGCGCGGTGCGCCTATCTCGCAATGGCGATTTCTCGGAAAATTCGCCCCACATCGGCGCGGGCCACCAGCCCGATCAACACCCCGGTGGCATCTCCGGTGCGGGTGATCAGTACGGCGGGGTGGCCGCGGTCGGTCAGGGCCGTGCATACCGCCATGGCGCGGTCGGAAGGTTTGGCGTAGAGAGGAGCATCATGTGCACCGCTGTGGGCGAGGATCTCCCCGGCCGGTACCTCAGCCAGCTGTGATTCCTTCCCGGCCGCTACCATGCCGGCCACCCAGCGGGCCACCATATTGGTGGTGAGTAGTCCGGTAATCGTGGCGTCTGTGGACTCCGTGGATTTGTCCACCACCGGCAGTTGGGCGTAGCCGTGGGCGTGCAGAATGGTGGCGACAGTAGCGAAGGTGTCCGCGGGGGAGACGGTAGCGACGTCGTGAACCATGAAGTTCTGGATTTGAGGTTCGTTACGCACCTGGAAAAGTAACCGTTCAGCGGCCTCCACCAGATCGGCGCGCGGGGTGGCAATGGGCTGGCCATTTTTGTAGTTGTTATGCGCGATGGTATTACGCAGGTTGCGCAGCACCTCTCCCAAGTCATGATTGCGGACCACCGCGGGAACCCGCTTCGCGTACGCTTTCGCCCAGGCATCCCCAAAACCGCGCGAATCTAGCCCGGTGGCATGGTCAAGCTCGGCCCGGAGATCTTCCACCGCGGAAAGGAAACGTTGGGTGAGGGAGTTCGCGGTGGAAGAAGTAGCGTCGTCGTGCATATCACCATGGTAGCGAAGCGGCGGTGCCGCGAGTCGCCTAGTGGCCCGCCCCGCGCAACCGATCCGCCTAGCCCGTAAACCCGGTACCCAGGGTGCCCACCGGGCCGGGCGCACCGTGAGTATTCGCGTGCCCGGAGCGCACCACCCACCAGCCGCCCAGCAGTCCGAGCACCGCGATGGCGCCCCAGACACCCACCACGGCCCATCCCATACCGGCCAAAGCCATAACGGGCACGAAGGACACCGCGGAAATCTCCACCGGCACGACGGGTAGGTAGGCGTAACCGAATTGCTCGATGGTTCCTGATTCCAGCTTAGGATCCACGATGCGCAGCAGCGCCAGGCCGGTGGAGACCGAGCCGGTGGCCCAGCCCCAGGTGAAGAGCTGGCGCTCGAACCAGCCCTCGCCCATGAGCCGCGGGGCCACTACCAGGCCCAGAACCGTGCACAGGATAAGGCCGAAGAGGAACAGCAACCCGAGAGCAAGAATATGGTCAGATACAAATTCCGGCTGAATGGACGCGATACCGCACACGATAAGAATGTCCGTGCATAGGCCGGATACCGAGCGCAGGGTGCCCGCGTCGAGCAGGTGGGAGGCACCCACCCCGTTCATGACGATACGCACCACGATACCCACCAGGAAAGCGATGGCGAAAAGCGGGAAGGAAATGCCGGGGAACAGGTGCTTGAGGAGCTGTCCGATGCCGTAGCCCACCACCGCCACCAGGCTCACAATCCCAACCTCGAAAGAGAGCGTCTCAATCGAGCCGCCGGAGAAGGTGTGGTAGCCCAGGGCCGGGCGGCGTTTATTGGCGTCGAGCACCCCGGTGCGGAGTTCATCGGGCAGGGAATCCATGCCGCGGAAAGCCTTGGCCTGCCCGCGCCGCGCCCCGAATTTCGCGAGAATAATCCCGCCGATCACCCCGACCAGCAGGCCGACCGTGGCCGAGGTGAAGGCTAGCGAGGCCACTTCCGGTTGCCCATTTTCCGCGTAAATATTGCCCACGGCCGCGGCGGTTCCGAAACCGCCCGCCCAGCCGGTGAAGAGCATAATTCCGAGCACGTCCGGCGAACCGAGTACCGGGGTGAGGAAAAGCAGCGCGAAAGCCATGCCGAGCGCCACCTGCGCCCCGTACATGAGCACTCCGTAGGAGGCGAAACCGCCTACCGTTTTATTGACTTTGCGGATGTCGAAATCATCGGTGAGGGCCATGCAGGCGAATACGATGACGATAAGAATCGAGGCGTAGGTGCCCATATGCTCGGAGAACGGAATCCCGGTTACCTGCCAGGAGCCGATATGCCAGCCGCGGTTTTTCGCTATCGCACCGAGCACATTCGGGCCGAGCACCAGCCCCAATGCGCCGGCGATCACCGAGGCGGGAACTAGCATATTCTGCAGCCACTTCACCCGGGCGCGCAGGAATACCCCAATGGCGAGCAGCAGGCCAATCATTCCGGCGTCGACCAGCATGGTCCACGGCGTGTATGCGTTCATCGTCCCTCCTACGGTTGCGATAGTTGCGCGAAGCTTAGGGGAGGGGTGCGTGGAACCTCCTCCCATTGGTAAAGATACAGTAAAACTCCTGTGATGTTTTAGTTAGGTGTGGTGCTGGGGGTTGTGATGTGCGGAGTTTCACGCCGGGGCTTGCGTCTCGTCGTGGCTTGCGCTGTGTGCTTTTTCCTTCATTAACGACGACGCCGGACCTCTTCTCCCGTGCGTGCTCCCCCTCGATATGATGGCTATGGTGACCGCCACGCACGCGGCGCCGGCGCACCAGGCCGGGGCGGCGGGGCGCGGGCGGCGTCGTCATCAAGGAGGAAAAATATGACGGATCTGGTGACTTTCGGCGAATCGATGGGGGCGCTGACCTTTACGGAATCCCCGCAGATCGGGGCGCGGCCGCGCGCGTCTTTCGGCGGTGCGGAAACGAATGTGGCCATCGGGATGGCGCGGCTGGGGCATTCCACCGCGTGGGTCGGGAGCGTCGGCAAGGACCTATTTGGTTACATGATTATGCGCACCCTGCGCGGCGAGGGCGTGCGCTGGGATCACGCCCGCCAGATCACCACCGCGCCCACCGGGGTGCTGGTCTCGCGCCACGCGGGCTTGGGGACCTTCGCGGTGGATTACCACCGTAAGTTCTCCGCGGGGCGCCTCATTACCCCTGATCAGATCCGCGCCATGTTTGAGCTGGAACCAAAAATCGTGCATCTCACGGGTATCACCCCGGCGCTCGGGGAGGAGGCGCGCGCCGCCACGATGCTTGCGGTGGAGCTGGCCGGGGAGCGCGGGGTACCGGTCTCCTTCGACGTCAATTTCCGCTCGCGCTTGTGGGAGGCGGCGGATGCGGCCCCGGTGCTCGCGCGGATCGCGCGCGGGGCGCATGTGGTCTTCGGCGGTACGGAGGAACTTGAGCTGCTCACCGGTGAATCCGAGGTAGCCGCGGCAACTCAGCGCCTGCTGGACTGGGGCGTTGCGGAAGTGGTGTGGAAGGATTCGACGACGGCGCGCGTGACCACCCCCACCGAGTCGGTGGAACGACCCGGGCGGCGGGTCACCGTGGTGGACACCATCGGGGCTGGTGATGCCTTCGTGGCCGGGTATCTTTCCGGGTGGCTCGAGGGGCTTTCCTTCGCGGAGCGCCTGGATCGCGGGCACCTCCTGGGAGCCTTCGCGGTGGGCACCATCGGCGATTGGGAAGGCGGGCCCACCCGCGAAGAACTCACCATCGCGGAGATTTCCGGCGGCGAAGTGGCGCGCTAGCACATAGGTTGCGGGCCTTGGCTAACGCGCCACCTCGGTAGCGGTTCGGAGTGTTACGGGTTAGCGGCGAACGGCGGGGGTATCGGTACCGTTGCCGTCCCAATCGCCCACGAAGAGCTGATCGGAGGCCCGCCCGTAGGTGAGGACCTGATCCGCTTCGCCAGCGGCCAGCGAGTTCTTCACATAAACGGTATTGCCCCGGCGCACTGCCAGCGTATCGACGCCGTCGCCATCGAAATCGCCCAGGATTGTGGCGTCACCCGCACGGCCGTAAGAGAAAACGGTATCCGCCGCGCCGCCCGCAACAATGTTCTTGACGTAGTACAGGTTGCCGCGCCGCACCGCGAACGTGTCCTTCCCGTCCCCGTCGAAATCTCCGGTGAGGACGGTATCGCCCGCGCGGCCGTAGTGGACGACCTCGTCGGCCTCTCCGCCGTGCAAGGAATTGAGGACGTAGAAGGTATTGCCGCGCCGCACCGCGAAGGTATCCTTCCCATCGCCATCGAAATCGCCCACCAGGATCTCATCACCGGCGCGACCGTAGGAGAATTCAACATCGGCCGCCCCGCCGTCGACGCTGTTCTTCACGTAGATCTTATTGCCGCGCCGCACCGCGAAGGTATCGACACCGTCGCCGTCCCAGTCACCCACGAGAACCTCATCGCCCGCGCGACCGTAGGAGAACACATTGCTGGCCTGGCGCGAGGTCCAATCATTGGAAACATAGAAAACATTGCCGGTGGCGGGCATATCTCTACCGGGGCCGCCCGGCGTGGGCTTAGGCGCGGGCGCCGGGGAGAGACGATCCACATCGGCCTGAGCGCGCGCCGCATCAGCTTCGGCGGCGGCAAGCCGCTGGCCAAATTCGCCGAGCTGTGCGGCGCGGGCGGCGGCACGATCACGTTCCGCGGTTGCCGCGGCGAGCTGTTCTGCCAGTTTCTGGACAGCTTGCTTTGCGGACTTCGCGCTCTCGTAGGTTTCGGTCGCAGCAGTGAGTTTGGCCTGCCCGGCATCGAGTGCGGCTTTGGCGGCCTCGTATTCACGCGTGGCAGTTTCTAGTTTCGCCTTCGCGACCTGGGCTTCTATGGAATCGGGATTGTTCTTGCTGGCGGTGGCTAGTTCCGCGGTGGCAGTATCGAGAGCCATGCGAGCTGCGAGGGATCCGTTCGAAATAGTGTTCTTAAGACCCTCCATATAGCGCTGCAATGAATCGGAGTATTCGGCAACCGTTTGCGCTTCGGAGCGATCCTCGTAGAGAGGCGTGTGATCGAAAGTATTTGCCTGAATATTGGGAGCGTAGGCCAGCCCCGTCACCGTGTAATTGGGGCTGACAATATTAAGGTAATGCCCGACTTTCGCGAAATCCGTGACGCCCTGGTCGTGGAGGGCCTTTTCGTTGTGATACCAGAGCTTGAGAGAGAGCTCATCTCCGGCATAGCGGGCGGAAGCGAGGTTCTCCGCCACATTGAAAGCCTTAATATGAGCCATCTTATTGGTGCGGGACTGCGCGTTCACCTGCAGCTGCGCTACCGCCATAAGGTAGTCCGTGACCTTGAAGGGCTCGAGCTGATGCTGCGCGCGCAGCTCGTTGATCTTATTAATAAGGCTGAGGGTTTTCGCCATGGAATCCAGGTTCGTAGCATCATCGGCTGCGCCCGGATGGGTATAGGAGGCCAGCGGCTTACCCTGGTAGTCCTTGTCGGTAGCAAAAACATCGAGGGCTTTCTGGGCATTGCGGGTTTCATAGAACCCGAGGGCTCCCCGGTCCCATTGTTGCTGCGCTGCGGCCTTGGATTCTTCAAGCTTGGCCCGTGCAGCGTCAACCTTTTCCTGGGCCGTTTTGGCAGCCTCAGGATTGGGCGCGATGGCCTTATCGTAAGCGGCCTGTGCGGCATCGCGGCGGGCCTTAGTTGACTCGGCATTTGTGGTGAGATGGGGCATGGCTGCTGCGGCGTCGTCGTACCCCTTCTTCGCGGAATCGAAACCGGAAGCTTTCGCTACCGCGGCATCATAAGCCTGTTGCGCGGCCTCCGCCTGCGCATTCGCCCGCGCGTAGGCCTGCGCGGCGCTCTGGATATCCGCGGTGCTCGCGCCGCTTTCCTTCATCTCGGTGAGAATGGAGTCGCGAGCCGCGATGGCGGCGGCGAGCCGGGCGCGAGCCTCGGCGAGCTGCGCTGCGGAATTGTCACCGGGCGTGGATTCACTGGCGGCGGCGGGAGCGGGACTGATGACCGGCAGTGCCTGGGCGGCGAGCGGGACCAGCAGAGCCCCCGTCATGAGGAGTGCCGATGTGCGCATAAGAGTTCTCTTTCTGTTTCGACCGTGAAAGTGAAAGGGATGATTCCCGGTGCGCAGGTTAGTGGGCGTTTCTGGATATAAACCGGACATAGATTGGGAAGATGCTGGCCTAGCGGAAGGCTGCTAGCGCGCGGAGCCGGGCGGTTAATCCGCATGCACGACACCGGCGCCGCGAAATACCCGTATACGACACCGGCACCGCGCAGCGAATCGGATTCCCGAGAGGGGAGATCACGCTTCGCCACACGGCGCCGACGGAGAGTTCAGGACTTGCGAGAGCTAGAGAATTTCTTACTTACCGGTGGATCCGGGGCTGGCCTTACCGTCAGTGGTGTAGGACTTTGCGCCGGTTCCGGCGAGCGCCCCACCCTGGACGATAATGTAAGAATCGCGCAGCTGGCGGCCAGCGAAGAAATCTTCGAGGATTTCGCGGGTGCCGGCAGCGTAGCGAGTCTGTGCGGACAGCGAGGAACCGGAGGTGTGAGGGGTCATCGCGTTGCGCGGCATGGTGCGCCACGGGTGATCCTCGGCCGGGGGCTGCGGGTACCACACGTCGCCGCCGTAGCCACCGAGCTGGCCGGATTCGAGGGCCTTGACAATATCGTCGCGCACCACGATCTCCGCGCGGGCGGTATTGACAATGTAGGAGCCGCGGCGCATCGAGTTGATCATTTTCTCGTCCACCATATGGTAGGTATCCGAGGTGAGCGGGGAATGGATGGAAACCACGTCCACGCTGCGCATGAGATCCTCAACGGATTCATGGTAGGTGGCCCCGAGTTCTTTCTCGGTCTGCGGATCGAGACGGTACAGATCGTAGTAGTGCAGGTTAACATCGAAGGGCTTCATGCGCTTGAGCAGAGCCCGGCCGATACGCCCAGCGGCGATAACACCGACATCCATGCCTTCCAGGTCATAGGACCACTTGACGGCATCGGCGATATTCCAGCCCTTCTCATCGGTGACGATGCGGTGGGCGGGAACGAAGTTGCGCACCAGGTTGAGGATGGTCATAGCCGCATGTTCGGCCACTGAAATCGAGTTCGAGTAGGTGACCTCAGCAACCGTAATATTGCGCTTCATAGCTTCGGTGAGGTCCACGTGATCGGAGCCCACGCCGGCGGTGATGGCCAGCTTGAGGTTCTTAGCCTTCTCCAGGCGATCCTTGCCCAGGTAAGCGGGCCAGAACGGCTGCGAGATAACCACGTCCGCTTCCGGCAGGTACTTCTCGAATTCCGAATTCTCGCCTTCCTTATCGGAGGTGACGATGAGTTCGTGCCCGTTATCCGCAGCCCACTTCTTCAGGCCCAGGGCGCCGGATACGCATGCCACCATCTCGCCCGGCGTGAAATCGATGCCCGACGGCGTAGGGGTGCTGGAGCCACCCGGGTAGGAATCAATCGTGGGGATTGAATCACGGATGTACTTGGGTGGGAAGCCGTCCACGGGATCCGGGTACAGCACCATGAGAATTTTCGCCATTAAAAATCACCTCTTTTAGTAGTGAGAGGCCAGCTTCTTCGCCAGCCCGCTTAGTACTTTAGTCCCAGGTGGTGCGTGTGTGTCAAGACCCTTTTTATTGGTGTCGCTAAGTTGTGGTGCGTTGGGGTGAAAATGGCGAAACCGCGCTGTTATTACGAGTTTTTATGATCGAAATAGTATTATTTTTTATCGCAAATAATGGATATGGAGTTTATGAGAGTGTGCCATTAGTCCTAGCTTGCGGATTTGTTGCGAGCCTTCTTAGTCCTTGCTTGTGGGTGGTGGTGCGAAAGAAGGGTGGCCGGTGTGTGAAGGCCGGCCACCCTTCTTCGTGTACGCGATGGGGTGTTGTTGGGTGCGGTCCGCTAGGCGCGCTTCTTTCGGGCGACGACGCCACTCCCCGCCACGAGCAATCCCCCGGCGAGAAGCGCTGCGGCCCCGATGGAAGCGCCTGAGTTGGCCAGGCTTTTCGCCGGCCGGTTAGCCGTTGGTGTTGGCGTGGGTTCTGCCGAAGGCGATTCGGTGGGATCAGGTGTTGCCGTCGGCGTCGGCGTCTCCGAGGCGGTCGGTGTGGGTGTGGGGTCCGCAGAAGGTGACTCCGTGGGGAC
Organism: Actinotignum schaalii FB123-CNA-2; assembly: GCF_000411135.1. Lineage (GTDB taxonomy): Bacteria > Actinomycetota > Actinomycetes > Actinomycetales > Actinomycetaceae > Actinotignum > Actinotignum schaalii_A. Next base: position 685,334 of record NZ_KE150262.1, read on the forward strand.
GGGTGTTGCCGTCGGTGTCGCGGTCGGTGTCGGCGTTGTTGTTGGTGATGGTACTGGAACGGGAGGGTTTTCCTCGACTGGGGTGGCTGTGGGCATCGGCCGCGGTGTTGGTGGCGGCAATGTTGGCAAAGGCGTTGGCCGGCGGGGTGGTTTCGGCGGAGCTGGGGGTAGTTCTACCACGGGTGTAGCCGTGGGCATCGGCCGCGGTGTTGGTGGCGTCAATGGTGGCGGTGGTGGTGGGACTGGTCTAAGTTTCGGCCTGCGAGGTGGCACTGGAACCGGGGGCAGTTCTACCACGGGTGTAGCCGTGGGCATCGGTTTCGGTACGGGAGGCAGGGGTATAAGTAGATCGGGATGGTCGATTATTTCCCTAATAATCGTAGGTGCAGCTTCGTCTGGACTTGCCGTTGGTTGAGGGCTGTCTTGAGTGGCGCTGACTGCCGCTGTTGGCGTGAGGAAGGGCAAGGCGGTGATGACGCCAAGTCCGATGATACGTTTCACGGTAGGAATCATAATCTCCCCCTTTTTTGTTACAAATGCGTTATTTTTACGAATGGCCAACCCCGCGGGGGGGGGGGTGCTCAATTGCAATAATAGTGCGGTAATGGCCTTAACTTTATAAAAAACTACCCAAAAGAGACTGTGATACTGAATACGGTTCTGAGTTTGCGGTTTTTGTATAAAACACGTTGAGTATGCGCCTGTATATTGCGGAATGGCGGCTATCTTAGCGAGTGTATGTTATTGGCTTCGCCCAAAGGCTTGGGGATGTGTTTGGCCGTTTTCTCGGACTGGGTCACCAAAGCAAAGAAAAGGAAGTGGCGTGAATGCGAGAAAGTGTTGTTGTAGCAAGGGGGAGAGGTGGTGGCTCCGACCGGCGTCGATCCGGTGACCTTTCGATTTTCAGTCGAACGCTCTACCAACTGAGCTACAGAGCCGAAAGAGAAACACCCGGTTTCCCGGGCGTTCTTCCTTCGCGACCCCGACGGGACTTGAACCCGCGACCTCCGCCGTGACAGGGCGGCGCGCTAACCAACTGCGCTACGGGGCCATTTGCTAGGCAAATAACCATCGCGTACCCCCAACGGGATTCGAACCCGTGTTACCGGAGTGAAAGTCCGGCGTCCTAGGCCTCTAGACGATGGGGGCTCAAGAACGTTGTTCTCAAAGCGTCCCCGCTGAGGGAACGGGTATAAGCTTACGTAGGATTCCAGGTCTTAGCAAATTGAACGAGGGTGTTCTCGATCACCACCCGAGTTTTCCGCGGCAATCCGCGCTTTTCGGAGAGGTGACCACGCTGCAGGCGGGCGTCGTCGTACCAGATAGACGCCGTGTGGGCGCCTCTCGGCGATCTCACGCCGCAGGCGAAAGAAGTTCGACGCCGCTTTTTCTGTCGCAAGCACGCACTAGGCTTTCAGATATGAACGCATCGGTACTCGCGGTGGCCCCGGCTGCCTGGAAAGCTCTTTCGCTCGCGCCCTTACTGCGGGCGGAAAGTGAGGCGCCCACGCCGGAACCCACCCCCACCTCGGATCTGCACGAAGTTGCGGAACAAGCCGTCGCCGCCACGGTTGATATCGCGCAGCTGCTCGGGGTGTGCCTGCTGGGTGCGCTCATCGGCTGGGTGATTGCCGTGGTCATCGTGGCGGTGGTCAAGGCCGGTTTCCGGCGGCATACCGGGCTGATCGATGTGGTACGTGGCATCCAAGTGCCCGCGCAATTCACGCTCGCGGTGGTGGGCGCGCGCTTCGGGGTGTTCTCCTATATGGAGAATTTCCCGGAACAGGATCGGCCCAATTGGTCGCCCGTGCTCAAGCACCTGCTGCTTCTCCTCATTATCGCGGGCCTGACCTGGCTTCTTGTCGGTGTGGTCAACGGGGCAGCGCGTGCGTACCTCAAATTCGTGGAGCGGGTGGCTGAAACGCGCTATCGTCGGGTGCAAACCCAGCTGCAGATTTTGCGGCGCTTGGCGGTAGCCCTCATTGTCGTGATTGGTGTGGCCGCCATGCTCATGACCTACCCGGGTGCAAAAGCCGCCGGCGCTTCACTTTTCGCCTCCGCGGGCGTGATCTCCCTGGTTGTTGGTATTGCTGCGCAATCCACTCTGGGCACCCTCTTCGCGGGGCTGCAACTGGCTTTCTCGGATTCCATTCGCGTCAATGACATCGTCATCTGGGATGGAAATATGTGCACCGTTGAGGAAATCACGCTGTCTTATGTGGTCCTCAAAGTGTGGGACGGCCGGCGCCTCATCGTGCCTTCCAATAAACTCACCTCCACCACGTTTGAAAACTGGAGCCGCCGCGATCTGGATATTACGGGTTCGGTGGTCCTCCAGCTGGACTGGAGCGCTCCCATCGCGGAGCTGCGTGCCGAACTTGACCGCATCCTCGCCAATACCGATCTCTGGGATGGTGACACCGGCACCCTCGTGGTGGGGGATGCCTCCACCGCGAACGGTCTGCAAGTCTCTGCGATTGTCTCCGCCTCCTCACCCGGCGAACTCACCGACTTGCGTAACCACGTGCGTGAAAAGCTCATCGTGTGGTTACAAAACAACGCCCCGGATGCCTTCCCGCACACCCGTTTTTATAACGACGCCGCAGCCTCTTCCGCACCCGGCGCTCTTCTCGCGGAAAGTAATGCGGAGCAAGCCGAATCCGACTCGGAACATTCGGGAAGCAATACGGCTGGCGAATCGCGCGAAGCCGAGGCCGAAGAAACTGAGAAAGTCGCGGCTGAGGAATCCGCACAATCCGCGTTGGCGGAGGTTGAAGAGCCGGCTAGTCCCGCGGTTCGCGAAGTTTCCCGTACCTCCATCGGTGTCCAGGAACAAACCGAGCCGGATACCACCTTCGACCCGCAGGACTACCGGGAAACTCGTATCCTCTCCGCAGCTGATATTGAAGCGGCGGTGCGCCCGGAGCGGGTACCCGTAGCTAGCCGCCCCGCAAGCCCCGCCGGCACGGAAGGCCCGGCCACCCGGATCCGGGAAGGCCACGAAGCCTCGCTGTTCACCGGATCCATCCAAGCCGAAAAACGCGGCCAAGAATTCTCCGGCCCGGGTGCTGAAGTCCTGGCAGAGCGCGAACATAATGCTGCGCGCCGCACCGGTCAGCAAGAACCCGTCCACGAAGCCGGCAAGGTCCCGGCAGAATCATCGGCTCCTCCTACCGCGGTCTTCCCGGCAGTTTCCGGAGAAGCGGATGAAAGTGACATCACAAAGCAAACTGACAGCAATGAGGAAATTGAAGAAAGGACAGCACATGGCACAGATGCTCCCGCAAAGTGATGAAGAATGGGCCCGGGTTCTCACCCCGGCAGAATTCACGGTTCTGCGCCAAGCCGGAACCGAAGCGCCCTTCACAGGTGAACTCCTGAACGAAAAACGCGAAGGTATCTACCGGTGCCGGGCCTGCGGGGCAGAACTCTTCCGCTCCACCACCAAATTCGATGCCGGATGCGGCTGGCCTAGCTTCTATGACCCCTCCCGCAGTGACGCCGTGCGAACAGACGTTGATTACAAACTCGGATACCCGCGCACCGAAGTCCGGTGCGCCACCTGCGATTCCCACCTCGGGCATGTCTTCCCAGATGCTCCCCATACTCCTACCGGGCAGCGCTACTGCATGAACTCCGTAGCACTCGCCTTCGAACCTGAAACCGAGCCCGCACCCGGCTCCCAGGCCTCGCCCGCACCCGGGCCGCTATCCGAACCCACACGTAAGTCCACCACCGCATAGATTCGGTAGAATCACCGGTGTTGTACACCGCGGCCAACGGGGCTCTCCCCGGGCTGGCGGTGTCCACCGGGTCGCGACAAAGGAGAAACCATGCCGAGCCTTCATGTCATGTCCGCAAACCTCCAACAAGGTAAGGCCTCACGGCGCCCGCGCCCGGGCACGGACAAAGTGGCATGGCAGCGCGAATCCATTAGTAAAGCCATTCGGCAGATCACCGCCGCCGGCCCGGATCTCCTCGCCCTTCAAGAACTCAAAGTCACCACCCCCGGAGGATACCTCTACGCGCCCCTCCTCGCCGCAGGCAACTACCACGAAGCCATTTTCGCGCCCACCAAGAATGAACGCAGCCGGCTCCGCGCCACCAAAAAAGGGCAGGCCCGCGGCGTTGGCACCGCACTTCTCTCCGTCTACCCCATCGGTGCTAGGGAAGTCATCAACCTCCCCGTCCACCAGCAAGAAACATGGCTGAAAACCCTGCGGACAAATATCGGGATTGGTGAAATTCCTCGGGTTGCGATCCTCGCAGAAATTAAAGTGGCGCCTGGGCACTCCGTCGTCGTCGCCGCAACGCACCTCACCTACACGTACCGTCTCAACGTCACGCAACTCCGTACCGTAGCCGGAGCCCTCGCCGGGTTTGCCCAGCGCTACGGCCTGGAAAATGCCCCGCGCCTCATCATCGGGGACCTCAATATCCGCGGATGTGACGTACCCCTAGCAGCCACCGGATACGAAGCGGCCGCCGAAGCCCTCACCTACCCCTCCGACGAGCCAGAAAGTCAAATCGACCATATCCTCGGAACCGGGGTCGAAGTGCGGGCTGCGGAAAACCTCTTCCTGCCACTCTCCGACCACCGTGCCCTGCGCGCTACCGTCGTCTGGAAATAGGCTCGCCCCGCCACTGCCGCACCGCGCACTCGAGATACGCCCTCACACCTGAAGAACTCTGTCTACACTAGTGCTGTTATGGCTTCTGTACTGCTCAACTTTTGGGTGATTATCGCGATCATGCTCGTCGGCTACGTCGTCGCGCGCTGCAAAATCGTACCCCCGGGAAGCGACCGTACCCTCACCCAGCTCGTCTTCTACACCACCCTGCCGGCACTCATGTTCACCACCCTGGCGAACTCCGACCCGGCGTCCTTCTTCGGAGTGAACGGACTAGCCAATATCATCTCCTCGGTAGGGACCGGACTCATCTACACAGCCCTGGCCGCGACCCTGCTCAAAAGCCGAGGGACCGAACTTACCGTCGGCGCGCTCGTTGCCTGCTATACCAATATTGGCAACCTGGGCGTGGCCTTCCTCGTGGCCATCACCGGCGACCCCACCCCGGCCGCTCCTATCCTGCTCTTCCAAATCCTCGTTATGGTGCCGGTATTCTTCTCCATCCTCGACAACCAAACCGGGAAGAAAACGGAAGGGCTGTGGCGCACCATCCTCTCCCGCCTCAAAAACCCGCTACTCATCGCGGTCTTCGCCGGGCTCATGGTCGCCCTCCTCAAGATCCCCATCCCGGAACTTGTGTCCGCACCGCTCACCAAAATGGCAGGTGCCAACGTTCCCATTATTTTGCTAGCCATGGGAATGTCCCTGCGCGGGGCGCACCTGCCCCGATTCGGGCGCGAAAGCGCACCCCTCTTGCTCGGTATCTTCTGCCGGTTAGTCCTCGGGCCGCTTATTGCCTTCGGAGCCGGCTACCTCTTGGGCGCGCGCGGCGAAGCCCTCATGGCGATAGCCATCATCGGAGCGTTCCCCACGGCCAACAATGTGTTCGTTTACGCCCACCGCTACCGCTCCGGCGTCACCATGGCCCGCGACGCCGTTATCATCACCACGGTCGGTTCGCTCCTCGTTATCCTCCTCATTACCGTCATCGCGCAAACGGTATAAGGGCGCTTTCGCCATGAGGCCACTTTCGGTATGAAGCCGCGCCGGCGGAATTACATGCCGCGGAGCTACTGGCCCTTAACCGGGTTGTAATCAGGGCCGGGTACCTCCCCATCCACCTCAAAGCCCGGCTGGTCAAAGGCATAATCCGGTTCCGGAGCCGCGGGGGTAGGGGAGTTAATATCCGTGGTATCGAGCACGCGATCCTCCCCGCCGGGGGTGTACGACGCCGCCCTCGCCGTGACCGGCGAGGGAGATTCCTCCGCGCGGGTATTGAGCTCCTTCGCGTTGTATTCCAGCAGCTGCTTCGCCACCGCAGTACCCGCCAAATCGCGCAGATCCAACTCGGGAAGCTCCGTAAGCGGCTTGTCCGGGGTACGGCGCAGCACCTTGAAAACTTCCCACACGATAGAAATAAGCGGAATCACAATAATCGCACCCAGCAACCCCGCCACGAACGTACCGGCCGTCACGCCCACCGCAATAACCACCGGATGGAGAGAAACCTGGTGCCCCATAATCAGCGGCTGGAGCACATGCCCCTCGAACTGGCCAATGAGCGCCACACCCACCAGCACCACCAAGGAGATAACCACACCCTTGGTGGCCAGAGCCACCAGCGCCGCAATAATCATCGCCGCCGGAGCACCGAAAAGCGGAATAAAAGCACCGATGACAACGAGCGTCGCCAGGGGAGCGGCGAGCGGCACCCCGCAAGCCACCAGCAGAATCGCGGCCATAACACCGTCGCATAACGCAATAAGAATCGTGCCGCGCGCATACCCGGAGAAGCTGTACCACCCGGCGGTAGCAGCAGCGTGGGTGCGCCGCCGCGCCCGATCCGGTAACACATTAATAAACCAAAGCCACATATTCTTCCCGGCTGCCAGGAAGAAAATTGAGCAGAAAAGCGCCAGCGCAACTAAGGTGAAAGCCAAAGCTACCGTGCCGGCCTGCGAAAGCGCCGTCGACGCAATATTTCCCGCGTTATTCTGCAAGTACGTAGCCACACGTTCGATACCCTCGTTCAGGCCCTCGCGCAGCTCATCGACCGTAATATTAATCGGAATCGGCCCGTTCGCAATCCAATTAAAAATGCCATCAAGGCCGCGTTGCATCTGTTCGGACAGGCTCGACCACTGATTCGCCACCGAATCAACAATCCAGTAAATAATCCCACCCAATGCCGCGAACAGGCCCAGCAAGGCCAACGCCGTCGCCAGCGCCCGCGGCATAATCCGATCCAAAATATTGACAATCGGATGGAGAAGCGAGGTCATCACCAGCCCGAGGAACACCGCCACGAGCACCCACTGCACGGACGCCGCCATGTGGAAAATGCCCCAAATGGCAATTACCACGCCGATAAGCAGCCAGGCACTCACGCCCCACGTCACCAGAACCGGTTGCACCCCAGCCGGATGAATCTCCACCACGGTGCGCTGCGAACGCCCACTACTATCAGCAGGATCCTTCGCGTAACGCTCCACGGCCTCCTCGGCCACGCGCTCAATCTGTTCGCGCCGCGACACCGCCGAGCGAATTCGATCCATCAAGGAGGGTGACTTCTTTGATTCCTTCACAAGCTTTAGCTTACTGAAGAACGGCCTGCGCCGGGCGCGTTACGGCACGAGCGTTAGTACGCGGGCGTGCCGTGTGCGGTGGTACGACGCCGCCGCCTCCCCGCCGCGCTACTCATTTGGCCGCAACAGATCAATTTCGCTTTCCAGCCACTCGGCGAGCTCACCCGCGGCAATATGCGCATCAATCTCCACTTGCTCATCCGGTTCCTCAATACCAACGAGGAACGACTCTCCGCATTCGCCGAAAGGTACCGCGATGACCTCCCCATCCTCGCTGCCCGCCCACCAGAACTCCGGGCTGTAGCCGGCCGCGGCCAGAGTCTCCCATACCACCCGGGCGCGCTCCTCATATTCGGGAGTGAAACGCCCCACCGGCGTGCTCCACGCATCGGGCAAACCATCCGGAATACGCGGGAATACCGCCGCCGGATCGCGCCCTTCAAGCATCTCAGCAGGCACAATCCGCGGAGTGTCCCGCTCGCTCACCCGCCCGGGGGCCACCGGCCGGAGCTCCAGTAGCTCGCTGCCGCGCGCTCCCGCCACGTCCGGTGCACCTGCCTGGAAACGCGCGGTTCCCAGGGCCACCAACTGCCCGGCCAACGGTGCAAAATCCGCTTTCCCCTCGCCCGGTTCGGTGAGAAGCGCCGTGACGCCGGTGGAAACATCCGCGGCCGGAGCGGCGGAAAAGATAAGGGCGGCGTCGTCGGAAAGGACACGGCGCTGCTCGGAACCGTTCACGTACGTGATCGCAACAAGGCAAAAGCCCTGCTCGGAAGGGGTGATATCGAGTGCGGCAAGCGGCTGCCCGGAAAGGGTGAGGGAGGTGATATTCATGCTTCGAGGATACTCCCCGGCGGCCTGTGTTAGCCTGGGCCCGGGCGCGCACCAACCGCCGCGGACGAGGGAGCCGTACCCGCCCAGCGCAAAGACGGCCACCGTAACTATGGCGTGGATAATATTGCTGCTCTCCGGAGCGCTCGAAACTGTGTGGGCTGCGGCCCTGGATAAATCCGACCATTTTTCCAGGCGCGGGCCGGTCGCGGTCTTTGTGCTGGCGCAAACACTTTCACTGCTCGGCCTGGCCTGGGCCATGCGCGAGATCTCCACCGGCACGGCCTACGCGGTCTGGGTGGGGGTGGGCGCAAGCCTCACGCTGATCTACGGTTGGCTGAGCGGCCAGGAAAGCACCTCACGTGCCCGCGTGCTGCTGCTTATCGTGCTCCTCGCTTCGGTGGTGGGACTCAAGGTGGTGGGGTAATGGCCTGGGTAATTCTGGTAGCTTCCGGTATTTTCGAGGCCGTATGGGCGACGGCGCTCGGCGAGTCACGCGGGCTCAGCCGCCCGTTGCCGGCGATTGTGTTCGGCGTGGCGCTCATTGTATCCATGTGGGGTCTCTCCCGGGCGCTACGCGAGATTCCGCTCGGTACTGCCTACGCGGTGTGGACAGGGATCGGTGCGGTGCTCACCGTGGTGATTGCGGCCGCACGGGGAGTCGAGGAACTCAGCGTGCTGAAAGTGGTGTTCCTATGTGGGGTCGTCGGTGCGGTGGTCGGGCTGCGGGTTGTAGAACGAAAATCGGCTGGCTACCACGAGGGTAGCCAGCCGATGAACGTTCCGGTTAACGGAGATGCTTAGGAAGCACGACGATGCCGTACGACAGCCGCGCTACCGAGTGCGAGAAGCGCAAACGCGCCAGCCGTCAGTCCCAGAGTTGCCGCGCCCGTTGCCGGAAGCGCAGGTCCCTCCGCGGGGCTGCTGATAGTCACGGTGAAGGACGCGAGCTTCGTCCCATCCTTGGCCAGGGCCGTGACCGTAATAGTAGCGCCCGGCTTGGCGTTCTTATCGAGGCTTAGCGTGATGGAGCCATCCGCATTGAGTGCGGCGGTACCCGGGCCGCTCACCTCAAGGGCGACACCGCTCGGAACCGCGCCACCTTTGTTCTTGACCTTAATCGTCTTACCCGCCGGAGCACTGACACTCGGCCATTCCGGAGCTGTCGGGGCAACTACTGCCGGCTTTTCAGGCTGGGGTTGGGGCTGCGGCTGCGGTGCGGGATCCGGTTGCGGTTCCGGTTGCTGTTCCGGCTGCGGTGCGGGATCCGGTTCGGGCTGCGGCTGCGGTTCCGGTTGGGGCTGCGGTTCCGGTTGTGGTGCCGGTGCAGGATCCGGTTGGGGCTGCGGCTGCGGTGCGGGATCCGGTTGCGGTTCCGGTTGCGGTTCGGGCTGCGGCTGCGGTTCCGGTTGGGGCTGCGGTTCCGGTTGCGGTGCCGGTGCAGGATCCGGTTGGGGTTGCGGTGCCGGTGCAGGATCCGGTTGGGGTTGCGGTGCCGGTGCAGGATCCGGTTGGGGTTGCGGTGCCGGTGCAGGATCCGGTTGGGGCTGCGGTGCCGGTGCAGGATCCGGTTGGGGCTGCGGTGCCGGTGCGGGATCCGGTTGCGGCTGCGGTTCGGGTTGCGGCTGCGGTTCGGGTGCCGGCGGTTTTACCTCGGGAGTCTCCCACTGTGCGTAAAGGTTCGTGCCAACTGTGATGGCCGGAGCATTGGCCACATCATAGGCCTGGTTGCCGGCAGCATCGGTGCTCCAGCCCTTGAAGGTCTTGCCTTCCTGGGTAGGCGCGACGGGGTTGGTCTTTGCGAACCAGGAGTTCACCAGCTTGGTTGCTTCGTCGTCGCCAGCGACATTCCCGTCGTTATCAACGACGGGCGCCGTCGTACCCTTGAGGCAAGTGAAAGGTGAACCGGAACCGAAGGCAGTGCCCACGCTGGTCAGGCAGGTGTACACGGTTTCGGAACCGCCCGCGGCGGCATCGCCCATATGAACGGTGACAGTGACGGGCCGGCGTACGAAGGTGAGCTTATCTTGCTGGAGGTTTCCAAGTTTCGTGCTCAGTGCCGCAACATCAGCGCCGCCAATCGGCTCACCCTTGGGGTCCGTGAGAGTGCCCTTTTCGAGCACCGCACCGGTTGCGGGGTCGATCTTATCGACGGCGCGCCAGGCAGGCCCGTAGTTATCCGCCAGCAAATTGAGCCCCGTGAGACTGCCAAGCAGGTCGGTTTGAGTGATGGTGCTCTTCTTACCGAGAGTGAGAGTGTGTAGGTATTTCGCGAAGAGCATGCGCGGGCGGTAACCGCCGTCGGTTCCGGTGAGATCCCAGCCGGAAATATCGAGACTGCGGATCTGCGATTCGTTGAACATATCCGAGGTGTCACTCAGCCTCGGAGTATCCCACCCCGACAGGTCAAGGTCACGTACCCCGGAGCCGCGGAATGTTTGCCGCGCAGTTTCCAAAGCAACCGGTCGCCAGGTTGAAATCTTGAGATCAGTAAGCTTGGGTGTCTTCGCGAAGGTGGAAGTCATATTGTATACCTTGCTAACATCCCAGCTTGATAGATCAAGAGAGGTCAGCGAGGCATCCTCATAAAAGAGGTTAGAAATATCTTCAATTTTGCTGGCATCAACTTTGTCGAGACCTTTAATAGCGCGCAGATTCGGCATCCGGGAAAACACGGTTGTTGAACCGCCTCCGAAGCGCCCTTCGAGCACCATTTTCTCAGCCCCCACGGGGATGAGTTCCATATTGACGACGGCGTTGCGATCCCACGGCGGTATTCCACTATTCGCCACTGCTGGAATGGCTGGTCCCCGGAGGAAGAGTGTGCCATCGGTGAGGCACCACTCGGCCTTATCCCAGGTATTCCACACGCTGCACTGCGCTGCGGAAGGTGGGGCGGGATTGACGGGCTCCGCGAAAACTGCTGGCGCGAGAGCGGTGGAGGTCATCACGGTTAACAACCCCGCCGCCACCAGCTGCCTAGTGCGTTTTATAGTCACAGTAGTATTCCTTATCTTGGGTGGGAAGCTTCTGTGCCTCCCTCGTGCGGATGGCCATAATGGCAGGTCATCAATTAATTATACCGGTATTAGGCATGATTATTGAATGAATGCAAAGCGGGGATTTTAGTATTTTCGGTAAATAGAAATGACGAGATTGTGGAATGGGCTGTGGTGGCCGATGTGGGCTGGTGCTTTGCTTGTATAACCGCGGGTGGGCGAAAAGGGATAGCCCGGGGAGGGGTAGCGTAATGGTAGGCCCCGTGGTGTCTAGTTTCAGGACATATGTCCATCCCACCCCACCACAACCTAAACACGCATGTCCCACGACATACGTCCGCGCATGTCCCACGACATCCGTCCACACTCAAACCAGCAAAATGAGACATGACGTTCTCAAGAAACCGTGCCCTCGTCCTAGCAATCACCCAGGGCAACATGGACATCACCCAAGCCAGCCAACAGTTC
>NZ_KE150262.1:699047-704030 GCF_000411135.1 Actinotignum schaalii FB123-CNA-2
CCTCAAAATCAGGAAACAACTAGCCACACAAGGCATGGACTGCGGAGCCCACACCATCCACGCCCACCTAAACATGGAAAACAAACCCAGCCCAACCACCATATGGCGGATCCTGAAAAAAGCAGGACTCATCACCCCCGAACCGCAAAAACGCCCGAAAAACTCCTATACACGCTTCCAGGCTGAACTACCCAACGGGACCTGGCAGTCAGACTTCACACACTGGCCCCTTGCCGATAAAACCGACACGGAAATCATTTCCTGGCTTGATGACCACTCCCGCTACCTCCTCCACATCAGCGCACACCCACGCGTTACCGGCACCACGGTCACCACCACTTTCACCCAAACAGCCCTACGTTATGGCCTACCCGCCTCAACCCTCACCGATAACGGCATGGTCTACACAACCCGCCTAGCAGCCGGAAACAAAAACAAGAGCTACCAACCCAACGCCTTCGAACAACTCCTAGCCGACTATTCCATCATCCAGAAAAACGGTCGTCCTGGACATCCCACCACCCAAGGGAAAATCGAAAGATTCCACCAAACCCTCAAAAAATGGTTACGAGCCCAACCCCAAGCAACCACCGTGGACGAACTCAACACACTCGTGAAAGAATTCCAGGACCTCTACAACACGCACCGCCCCCACCGCTCCCTAGCCAATAAAACACCACACGAGGCCTACCACGCCCGTCCTAAAGACGGTCCCACCATGTCCTACCAAGACCAGGACTGGAGAGTGCGTATCGACAAAATAGACACCTCCGGCACCATAACCTTGCGTTACGCCGGCAAACTACGCCATTTAGGAATCGGGCGAGCCTACCAAGGCCAGGCCGTCATAGCCCTCACCCACGGCCCCAACGCCTTGATCATCAACCGAGCCAGCGGGGAAATAATCGCCGAGTTCACCATCGACCCGACCCGGGATTACCAAAAGAAAAACACAAAGAAAACGGACACATGACGCGAAACATACCCGGACATATGACGTGAGACATCCAACCCAAAAACACGAAAAATCCCGCGTCACAGGCGGACCTATGACGCGGGACATCACAATGGTAGGCCCCGTGGGATTCGAACCCACAACCCTTGGTTTACCTGGCTCACCCCACCCTTTTTAAAATAATGCGACATTTTCAAACCGTTCGCTAAAGGTGAACTATAAGGCGGAGAAAAGTTCGGCCTTTCCGTCTAGCCGTTGAGGCGAAACTGAAAAATGTACGCATGAACAAACTTAACAAATGGAACGTTCCCGCAGGATGGGAAGAAGCACTTTGCGATTGGGGAAAGACTCAAACTCTCGCAGGGCACCGCGAAAGTTCTCGCGCGTACCGCACCGCAACCCTGAGAAGCTTCGCAAGAACGGTTGATAAGCCGCCGAACGACGTCACCGAAAAAGACGTGATCGACTGGGCGAGCAATAAAGAAATATCCCCCGAAACCCGGCACGGTTATTACATCGCGGTAAGAGCGTTCTTCGACTGGTTCTCAGAAGGCGATAATCCAGCAAAAGTGCTGCGCCCGGTGCACCGATTACGAGCCGCAGCACGGCCAACGCCCGAAGCCGTGTATGAGGATGCACTCGACGGTGCGCCTCCCCGAACCCAACTCATTCTCCGCCTCGCAGGCGAGGTCGGACTAAGGGCCAACGAAATTGCCCAGATAAGAAAAGAACACCTCGGAAAAGACCTCCTTGGATACTGCCTCCAAGTGTGCGGCAAAGGAGGAAAAACCCGGACGGTTCCCCTTCCCACAGATATCTATCTAGAGATGGAAGAAAGGCTCATCATGACCGGAACCTGGCTATTCCCAGGAAGCAAGGAGGGCCACCTCTCGGCAGCGTGGGTCGGAAGACTCGCACGCCGGGAACTCCGAGACGGATGGACTCTCCACACCCTTCGACACCGATTCGCGACCCGCGCATACATTGAGGGACACGACCTCATGGCCGTGAAAGACCTCCTCGGGCACGAATCCGTAGCAACAACCCAACGCTACGTGCGCTCCGACGCCCAGGCAATGCGAGCTGCGATGCTCGGCGCACGCCAAGAACGGTACAAAAGTTTTGGCCCGCTGCCAGCGGATACAGCCACGCCAGCCAATACGGCAATGCCAGCAACGCCAGCCCACATCCCCGGACTATAGAAAGAAGACCCCCATGATCATTGCTATCTGTAACCAGAAAGGCGGCGTTGGTAAAACGACGATTGCCACTAATCTCGCGCACCGCATCGCCCGCACCTCCGGTTCCCGCGTGTTGCTGGTGGACGCTGACCCGCAAGGCTCGGCAACCACCACGCTCGGCATCGAAGTAGACACCGCCACGCTCACCCTCAATGACGCGCTCGCCGCGACGGCCGCCGGCGCACCGCCAGAAACGGCACGCCAAGCCATACTGGCTGTACCTGCCTGGGGTATTGATCTCCTCCCTGCTGACCGGGCGCTCTGGGATCGGGAAAATGACACGGCACTCGGGCGCGAATACCGGCTCAAGGCCATTCTTGATCCCCTGCGCAATACCTACGAGATGCTCGTCGTGGACTGCCCACCAAGCTTGGGGATGCTGACCACCGGCGCATTGGTCGCGGCCGATGTGGCATTGATCGTGACCACGGCACGCGAAACCGCATGTGATGGCGTCGCGGAAATGGTCACAACGATCGCCACCATCAAAAACCTATACAACCCGGCTCTTGAGCTGGCTGGCATCCTCGTGAACTCCTACCAACAAGGACGATTGGACACGAAGCGTTGGCTCACCGAGCTAGAAGCAACCTACGGAGACTACCTACTCGCGCGCTATATGCCGGCCAGGGAAGCATTCCCCCACACCGCAACCAACCACGTGCCCATCGGCGACGCCGATCCCTTGATCGAGGAAGCATTCAAGACCCTACAAGCCACACTTGCCGGCAATGACGCATTGGCTGGCATGGCCGTATCTGCTGGCAATGCCAGCCGCGCCAGCGATGCCAGCAACGCCCTGTAAAGGAGACTGCCATGAAAATGACGAAGAAAACCTTGCTCCGCCTGCTAGCCAACCCTCACGACATCAACTTCCGGAACATGATCGCAAACGACACCGTGACGCTCTGGCACGCAGCAGCATCAAACGCCAGCCTGCTCGAAATGCGCCTGGACTCCGACCCCTGGAGAATGCCAGGTAACCATGTCATCAAACACGGCAGCGACCAGCAGCTCGTTGATCTGTACTTCACGCTCAACGAAACCTACGCCCAACTCGAACGGACGATCAAACACCTCGACAAGATCAAAGACACCCACGAAACAACCACAGGAACGGAAGAACGATGAAAAAGCCAGATACCGCCGCTATGCAAACCCTGAAAAAAGCTCCCATCGCGAACCCTATTGTTGCGGGTGGAGAGGATAACATCCTCGCTGGCACCGCTGGCACCGCTGGCACCGCTGGCACCGCTGGCACCGCTGGCACCGCTGGCACCGCTGGCACCGCTGGCACCGCTGGCACCGCTGGCAGCGAACAGCCCGCGAAAATCACCATCCGCCTCCCCCGCGAAGACGCTGACCGCATCCGGGGTGCATGGCTCGCCGATTGCGCCACCGGCAACCGTATCTCCCTCTCCCAATGGATAACCACCGTACTCAATACGCACGTGGACACTTACGCGAATGTCACGCCGGTTGTCGCGGGCGCGGCACCTAAAGGCAACATCTAAAACCAACAAACCCACGACTCTGGAAAGGAAGAACACCATGTACTACCTCGATGCATCCTCAAAACTAACCACCCACGATGTGCGCTACGCAGTCCGCCAAGCCGTGATCAAAGCCGGGCTAGAAAGCCTGGAAAAGCAAGGGTTGAACGAGACCGACTACGACATGGACGAGGTAATAGGGAAGCTCACGAGCGACGCCGACACTGTTTTCGAGGCGTGGACCACCCGTATTATTACCGCCGCGCGCGAAGACCTAGCAGGCCAAATGCTTTCTCGTCTTTCCCGCAAGAGCGAGGAATACGACCGCGAAGCGGGTGCTGCCTACGAAGACTATGAGGAAACCCAAGACGAAAAAGACGAGGCTTACGCGGAGTGCCTACACCTGCGGGGCATGGATCTCGCTTGCGAGAAACACCAGACCTACATCCGCGAAATCCTTGCTAAAACCCCAACCTTGGCGGACCTGACCATCCCAGATGACCAGCCAAGCAACAACGCCACGGTGGAGGAGGGGGAATAGATGGAACCCACACCTGAAGCGATTATCACGGCCACGCGTGAGCACTTCGCAAAACAAATGATTGATCTTCTCCTCCGTAAAGGTCGGGAATACGACAAAGAAGCACACGATGCTTACGAAGCATACGAAGAAGCCCAACAAGAGCAAGAGTTCGCTTACGAACACGACAATCACGAGCTGGCATGGGAAGCCTGGCAGAACTCACGCGAATCCTACGCAACCTACCAGCACGCACGGGGCATGGACCTCGCCTGCGAAAAGCACCGTATCTATATCCGAGAATTCCTCGACGAAGTACCTTCCCTGGCCGAAATTGGCCTCTCAGATGCACAGCCGGCCGAAGCTACCCCGGTGGAGGTGAGTGAGTAATGCAGCCCGAAGAAAACCATGCAGGCAATGAGACATCTGTTGTATCTGCTGGCAATGCTAGCAATGCCAGCCATGCTGGCATGGATCGCAATGCCGGCTGGGACATGCTCGCCAGCTTCATGACCCGCATGAAACAGCACGAAAAAGATGGAACCTGGCGCAGCTACAGGCCAGGCGAACCTGAAACAGAGGATGAGTGATGCAGTTATCTAAGGCTGATACCGCGCGGTTGGAAGCCGCCGCGAGCATGGCCCTCGCCGCACCAATCACAATCAACCTAGATAGTGGCCAAACCGCTGTCGTTTCGCCGGGCGGGCATATCCGTATTGACGGCCAGGAATGGAGTCCGGAAGTATCGTCCGTGCCAGCCGTGCCAGCCGTGCC
>NZ_KE150262.1:705044-816997 GCF_000411135.1 Actinotignum schaalii FB123-CNA-2
GCCGTGCCAGCCGTGCCAGCCGTGCCAGCCGTGCCAGCCGTGCCGGAACCGCCGGCGGATACGGCCATGGGGGAGGGTGCGTCGTCGCCAGAAGTCCCAGTACACTCGGAAACTACTGACGACTCCCCACTCACTACTGCCCAGGCGACTGATGTGCGTTTGCGTCTCCTTGAGAGCGAATACGCGAGCCTCCTCCTGGAAAAACGAAGTCTCGAGGCAGAGTGTGAAACACTCAAGGCCGCACAAAGCAGCGATAAACACGAGAAGGCTTCCCGAGCTGCGCGGATAACCCAGTTAGAAGAAGCGCTGGAAAGCGAGCGGCTTGCCGCGACCCGAGCCGAAGAACAACACACTGGTTTGGAAGCGGCGGTTAGCCAGGTCCGTCAAGAATACGCAGACTTCCAAACACGCTACGCGAGCGAGCGCGCTGCGTGGGAAGAACAAGCAGCCACGCAGAACCTTGCTTTACAGCAGGTCCAGGCGGCTAGCTCGGCACTAGAAACCGAACTAGCCGCGGCACGCAGCGAACTCAGCGAAGCACGCGGGCACGCGCGTGACCTAGAAGAACAAACTCAAACCTTGCAGCAAGCACTCAGCGATGCCGAGGCGACCCGTGAAGTCCTTACTGCTTGTCAGCAGGATTTAGCCTGGGTGCGGGAAGAAAACGAGAAACTAAAAACCGCCAACGAGGTGCTTACCGGGCAGCTTGAGCAAGCCCAAGCCGCATTGGTTGAGAAAACTACGCTCCTCCAGCAAGCCGAGCAAGACCTGGCCGCAGAGCGTGAATCGCGTGCCGCCGAGCATGAAGAATTGGAAGCGCTCCGGCGTGAGCTTAAAGAAAACCAAGCGGCAGTTACACAAGAGGGTGAACAGGTTGATGCCTTGCGTCTTGAGCTTGCCCAAGCACGTGAAGAACAAAGCCGGCTCGCCCAAGCCTTGGATCAGCGAAACGAATACACTCAGACGCTTGAGACGGATAAGGCCCGTTTAAAGCGGGAACGCACCACGGTTGCCGGTCAGGTGCGGGATCTACACACCGAGCTAGCAGCAGCGGGTCTTGCCCTTGAAAAATTACAGGCACAAAATGCTGAACAATCTCGCAAACTTGCCAAACTGGAGGCAGAAAACAAGCAGCTCAATGCCCAGCTACGCGCCAACAGTCCTGGAGATACCGTCAGTCTGCCCGTTGTTCAGCGTCCGCTCACTATTCCACCAGCACCAGCGGAAGAAAACACGGCTTCGGGTGATGATAAGGAGGGTGATAGACACTCCCGCGTCCTAAAAATCGTCGCTGCGGTTATTGCGCTGGTCTTGGCTTTAGCGGCTGGATACCTCGCACACCTTCTCCTCGCTAGCACCGATGAAGACAAGGCTATGCCTGCCCCGGAAATGCCTAGTGTTACGGCAACGCCGCACCCGCGGAGCACTCCGTCCGAAGCGCCTTCGCCAGCCGCGCCGGCCGTGCCAGCGCCGTCAGCAGATACAGCACCCCCAGCGCCCCCGGTGGGCGAGGGCGGGAGCGCGCCTCAAGGCACCGACGAACAGCCAGCACCGCAACCAGACTGGCAGCCACTCGAGCCAGTAGAGGCGCCAGCACCCGCACCGGCTCCTGAACCGGCACCGGTCCCCGAGCCTGCCTATGTCACCGACCTCTCCGCGAACGCAAGCTCTAGCGGCCGCTCGGTCACAATCAGCGCGAACGTGAGCACGACCGGCGCGGTCCCGGTCTCCGTCTACGCCACCGTGGGAGGACACTCCCTCTCACTCGGATCCCAAACCGTCGCCGGGAGTGGATTCTTCGAAGCCAGCATCAGCCTTGAACCTGGCACCTACACCTGGACCGTGAGCGCGGACGGCCTCGTGAACTCCGGAACAATCACCGTCTACTAAATAGGGGACTTTCGTGAAAAGTACTATCTACCTCGGCGCGGCCGCCGTCCTCGCTTTGCTCGCACCTCTCATGATCATCCTGCTCGGCGGGGATTCTAAAGGCAGCGCGAGCCTTGCCGGGGCTGCGAGTAATATCCCACCCGAATACGCCGCCATCATCACGAAGGCCGGGAGTATTTGTGAAGGCATCACCCCGGCCTTGATCGCGGCCCAGATTGACGCCGAATCAAACTGGAACCCGACCGCAGTCTCTCATGCAGGCGCACAAGGCATCGCCCAATTCATGCCCACCACCTGGGCCACAGCCGGTAAAGACGGGGACGGCGACGGACTCGCCGACATTACCAACCCCATCGACGCGATTTTCTCG
This sequence comes from Actinotignum schaalii FB123-CNA-2, assembly GCF_000411135.1. GTDB lineage: Bacteria > Actinomycetota > Actinomycetes > Actinomycetales > Actinomycetaceae > Actinotignum > Actinotignum schaalii_A. The sequence goes on from NZ_KE150262.1 coordinate 707,305, forward strand.
CAGGGCCACTACATGTGTGACCTTCTCGCCAGCACGAAAGACCTCGTTGCCAGCGGGGGAGCGAAAGGAGACCCGGTTGACCTCGCCTTAGCCGCATACAATGCCGGACAAGGCGCGGTTCAAACGTTTGGGGGTATCCCGCCCTACCCGGAAACCCAGAATTATGTGGAGAAAATCAAAACCCTAGCGACGACTCGCTACGCACCCACCGCGGCGGGTGGTTCGAATAGTTCGGTTGTTGCCTGGGCTATAAGCCAGCGTGGCAAACCCTACAGAGGTGAGGGAAGCGGTGCGTGCGGGAGCATGGGACCCGACTGTTTCGATTGCTGCGGGCTAGTGTGGGCCGCATATAAGAACGGCCGTGGCATTGATTTGCCGATGAGTATTCCTGGTGAGACACCGGCCCGGCGTAAATGCGAAAACGCACTCTATAGCGCCACCCAGTTCGGTGGCACCTACGTGCCAGCCGACGTCGCACACCTCCAGCCCGGGGATATCCTCGCGTTCCAGTCAACAAGCGTCGACCCGAACGTGGACTACATCACGCACGTGGCCTTGTATATCGGTAATGGCGAATATATTGACGCAGCCCCAGGATACGGTGTCAATACCTACCCACTCGGGTGGGGAGAATCCTCCGACCATATGTTCCCGCAAGCACTAAGGATCCCATAATGACAACACAAAACAGAACCATCGGTTTATTTGCGACGCTGGTGCTTGCGGTGGCCGCTGGCTGCCAAGCCTCCGAACCCGAAACAAAGCCAACCATGCCTGCGCCGGCGTCGCTGGCCGCAATGATGCCACGCTGCCTCACCAACACCCCAGACGTTACTGAGGCGGACCCGGAAAGCATCGCCGACACAGTCGCGCTCTTGCTTTCATGCCAGGATTCGCGCACGGACGCCAGCCCGCTTGACGCTTATAAGCGAGCAAGCCAGTACCTCGCTGAGTCTCTCCAGCCCGGCGAGGAGGCGCGGGTGCGTGGGGGAGCAGCCTGGGAAACCCTCAAAACAAACGACGCATACACGGCTATAACCGTGGAACCGCTGTGGGGACAAGCCCCACCAGCCGCAGCCACCGATGTCGCTTATGCCGACCGCCAAGTAACCATCACCCCGACGAGCGAGAATGGCTGGACGGGAACCCCCGTGACGACCTTCTACAACTTCACGCTCACGAAAAAAGAAGACGGAACATGGCGAGTGAGCAACATTGCAACCGCGAAGTAGCAGGTTAGGGGCATCCTCGCAACTCTATTGTAGTATAGTATCACAACCAGTCCTGGGGAGAAGGGAACCAGAAAAATGAGCCAACCAACCAACACCTACCCGCCACTACCGCCAGACCTGGCATACGGGGACCCGACCTACGACGCCAGCGTCTACATGCCAGAGCCAGCCCGCCCGCGGAGCAGAACCATGCGGACATTCTCGTGGATTCGCCGCCACTACCGCACTGGCTTCCTTATTACCGGAATACTAGGCGCGGTTACCGCACCTTTTTATATGCCTGACCAGTACGGGCCGGGCTGGGGCGTCTACTTCGCCTTCTTCTACCTTGTGTTCGGCTACCAGATTTACATGCACGGCATCTTCTTCGGGATCCTGAAGGGGATTATGTGGACCATCCTGTTCCCCATCCTGATCATCCTCATGTTCACGCCACTCATCGCAGCCGCGGCCCGCAACCCCTAAACCTCAAAATGTGTTGAACACAATCACTAGCTAAGTGACCCCAAAAAACCAATTCCCGGGCCATGCCCGGGAGGATGGAGACACTTAGCTATGGTGCGACGCACAAAAATCTCGAGCGGGCAAGAAGCCCTCTTCGACCTCACCTTCTACCTCAACACAACCAGCCCTCAAGGAGACTCTCATGAGCAAGGAAACCCGCCAACAACTGGAAGCGAACGTCAACGAAGCGACGCTGGAGACACAGAACGCGCTCGAGCAAGCACTCCTAGCGGCCTACCCGCCAGCCAGCGAGAACTGGACCGATCAAGTGGCAGCGCGCCAGACCGCGGCAGCGACAGCCCGGATGGAAGCAGCATACGAAGCAGCCGCGATCATGGACGCTTACGAGGAGGAGGAGTCCCTGGAGATTTGGAAGAATCAGGCCCTTCCCGAACCACTCCCGACAATCCTCGCCAACGAATGGATGACCCAGTATTGGGACATGTCGGACTGGGTGCTGCGCGGGGATCAGCTGGAGGACCCGGAAGCGATAGCCGAGATGAGGGCCGAGATGATCGAGCAGGCCGAGAACCGAGTCGAGGAAGCGGCTCGGGACTGGTTGAACCGCTTAGTCGACGAAGTGATGGGCCGCGAGTCCAAAGAACTCCAAGCGACATTCAACCTGGCCTACCTCAAGGACGCATTCAAGAATCAACACGAGATGAACGACATCGACCCGTTCATTCTGAGCTGGGAAGCGGTGGAGAAAGTCTTGATAGAACAAGCACCGTTCTACCTGAAAACCGAGTATTACCATCCCCAGCCCTGGGCGATCGAGTTGAAAGAAGCCGGCCTTCTTACCAACTAGCCACCCAAGTCAGTCCGCGCGGCGAGAAAGCCCGGATAGAGGCGAACCTCGCTGCACTGCGCCTCCTCACCCAACTAGGCGACCGCACCCCAACCACTGATGAGCAGGAGGTGTTGGCACGGTTTTCCGGGTGGGGAGGCCTCTCCACGCTTTTCGACACTAAAAACGACACCTACAAACACGAACGCCAGACTTTGCAGTCTCTTGTGGATGAGGCGGCTTATAAGCGGGCGCTCCAAAGTACGGCTAATGCCCACTACACCCAGCCCACTATCGCCCGCCTCCTTTGGCAGTCCCTCCAGTCGTTAGGGCTGGGGGAAGACGCGCGGGTGGTGGAACCCGGCTGCGGCGTCGGCATGTTCATCGGCACCGCACCCGAAACAATCCGCATGGTGGGTGTTGAGATCGACCCTACCCCGGCCGCTATCGCCGCCCGACTCTACCCAAACGCCGAGATCAGGAACGAGTCTTATACCGACACGGACCTTGACGAAGCTGGTTATTTCGACGCCGGTATCGGGAACGTGCCCTTTGGTAACTTCCGCCCGTATGACCCGGTCTATAACGCGGGCAATCACACCATCCACAACTATTTTCTTTCCAAGGCCCTTGCGCAGGTGCGGCCCGGTGGCATTGTTGCGGTGCTTACCTCGCGCTACACCATGGACGCAAAGAACCCGGGGATCCGCCGCGAACTCTACGCCCGCGCCGACCTGTTGGGTGCTGTCCGCCTACCGGCCGGCACGCATGAGGCTATGGCTGGCACGGATGTCGTCTCAGACATCTTGATCTTCCGACGTCGGGAAAAAGGCGAAGAACCGCAGCCTTTCGATTGGGAATACACCCACCTACTCAAGGCTGGTGCGGGTGAGTTTCCGGTGAATGAATACTTCCACACCCACACCGAGCACGTGCTGGGGGAATGGGAAGAAACCACCAACCAGTACGGCCCGGTGCTTAGCGTGACCGGCAATATAGATGCCCTGGAGGGGCAGCTTGCCACCACCCTCGCCACGATCACCTCCCAAGCGCGGGAGTCCGGCCTCATCTTTACCCCACGCCGTGATGCTTACGAGGGCGAGATTGCGCTGCGCCCGGTCGACCAAGAAAAACTCGGCCGCATCACCAAGACCGAGACCGGCTTCGAGCGCTACACGGCGAATGGCAATACGCCTGTCAGAATCGCGAAAAACGCTACCGCTCAACTCACAGCGCTCCTGGATCTACGCGACCGGACTCGGGCGTTGGTGGAGTTTGAGTCCCAAACCCAGGAAAACCCACCCACACTCACCCAAGCCCGCAACCGCCTGAAAACTGCCTACGAAGAATACGTAGCACGGTTCGGGCCATTGAATTCCCAGCGGGAGCGGTGGTATACGGATAAGAAAACCGGGGAAGAAAAACTATCGTGGGTTGACGTACCTGCGGTGCGTGTCTTCCGCTCTGACCCCGACGCGGCCCTCACCATGGCTATCGAGATTTTCGATAAAGACACCCGCACGGCACGCCCTGCCGGGATCCTTGAGCGGCGCCAAATCGGCATCACCTTCAAACCCCTAGGCGCAGACACTATTGAGGACGGTCTGGCTATCTGTATGGTTGAGAAAGGCCGCGTTGACCCCGAATACATTTCATACCTCACCGGCCAAACCAGCGAGGAAGTTATGGCCGGCTTGCGCGAGCATACCTTCTTCGACCCGGAAAGCGGCGAACTGATGGAGCGCAGCGCTTATCTATCGGGCAATATTCACACCAAGCTAGAAGCCGCTCAGGCCGCACTCGAAACCGATGCTCGCATGAGCGAGAATATCGCGGCCCTCAAAGCTGCTCTGCCCGAACCACTCTCGCTCTCGGATATCGAGATTAGTCCGGGTGCGCCGTGGATAAGCGTTGCCGACCATCACGACTTTTACTCTCAAGTGGTGATGGGGTGGCACCAGCAACGGGTTGGGCAAGTGGGCTATAACCCGGTTACCGGTGCCTGGAAAGCTGTCCAGGACGGCTACCAGCCTTCCGCAAAGGCTCGTCGCATATGGAACACGGACAGGCGTAGTGGTACGGAAATCTTCGCGGCGCTCCTCAATCACACCTCGATCACGGTGAAATCAAAAACCATTGACGGTGAAGAATTCATCGACCGGGCGGAAACCGCGGCCGTCGCCCAGAAAATGGAAGACATGGCCACCGCTTTCACCGAATGGATCTGGGCAGACGGCGAACGAGCATCGCGTCTAGAGCGCCGCTATAACCAAATGTTTAACTCGTTCGTGCCCCGCGACTACACGCAGGCAGGAGAAAAGCTCACTCTGCCGGGCCTGGCGAAAGACATCACCCCATATAGCCATCAGCGCTCGGGCGTGGCCCGCATGATCTACCAAGAATCCGTCGGGCTATTCCATGAGGTCGGGGCAGGCAAGACGAAGACAATGATCATGGGGGCGATGGAACTAAGGCGCCTCGGCCTCATCCACAAACCCGTCATCACGGTGCCAGCAAACGTGCTTTACCAGTTCGCTGCCGAATTCCAACAAACCTACCCCGCCGCCCGCGTCCTCACAGCTAGCGCCGACGACTTGACCAAAAACGGGCGGCGCGAGTTCGTTGCGAAAGTCGCCACCAATGATTGGGACGCGGTAGTCATGACCCACGAACAGTTCAAAGCATTGGGGTGCTCAAATAAGACCCAGGCCGAATACATTGAGGCGCGCATAGGGGAGCTTGAAGAAGCGATTAAGGCCAGCGATTCATCCTCCACAATCCAAGAGATGACCAACCAAATCAACTCGCTGGAAGGTGCCTTGAAAAAGGCGCTTGATCATCCCACCGACCCGGGGATCTCGTTTGAGGAAACAGGCATCGACTACATCATCGCCGACGAAGCACACCGCTACAAAAACCTCAAAATCATTACGAAACTCGAGGGTATCGGCACCAGCGACGGCAATGCGTACACGGCCGACTTGGACATGAAACTCCACTACCTCAGAGACAAGAATCCGGGCGGGCGTATCTGTACCCTCGCAACAGCCACCCCCATCTCCAACAGCCTCGCGGAGGCACATACGATGATGCGCTACCTCGCGCCTGGAGTTTTGAAGGCTGCGGGCATTGAGCCCTTCGATGCGTTCGCTGCCACCTTCACGCGCTCGGAGCGGAAAGCCGAAATCTCGCCCTCCGGGGGTTTCCGTATGCGTACCCGCATCTCCCGCTTCCACAATTTACCCGAGTTTTTGAGTTTGTGGGGTATCGCGGCCGACGTGAAAACGTCGGCCGAACTCTCCCTCAACATTCCGCTTCTCGCGCCGAACAGTGAGGGTGAGCGCGGCCCGCAAATCGTGTCTATCGACGGCGGAGAACGCATGAAAGCGTTCATGGACGAGATCGCCCGCCGCGCAGACAATATCGCAGCAGGGGCTAGTGGCAATGACAACATGCTCGCCCTCTCCACCGATGGGAGGCTTGGCGCCCTCGACCTGAGACTGCGCGGACGGGCACCTATCGCCCACCCCGTCAGTGAAGTCGCCGCACGCACTATCTACCGAATCTGGGAGGAAAATAAGGACAACCGCTACAGCGGCATCGACGGCGAAGAATCGCCTATACCCGGCGCGCTCCAGCTCGTCTTCTGCGACTACGACACACCAAAAGACACCTGGAACACCTACGACGCCCTGCGCCAAGAACTCTACTCGCTAGGACTGCCGGACGGATCAGTCAGATTCATCCACGAAGCTCCCAATAACGCAGCAAAAGAAGAACTCTTCCGAGACTGCCGAGAAGGCAAAGTCGCGGTCTTGATCGGCTCCACACAAAAAATGGGAACCGGCACCAACGTCCAAAAACGCTGCATCGCCACCCACCATTTGGACGTGCCGTGGCGGCCCACCGACATCACCCAACGCGACGGCCGCATGGTCCGGCAAGGTAACGAAAACCCGGAAGTCTACAACTACCGCTACGTGGTGACCGGTTCGTTTGCGGCCTACATGTGGCAAACAAACGAACGCAAAGCGCGCTCAATCGCCCAGATCATGACCAACAAGGCCGGCACCCGTTCTGTCGAGGATGTCTCGCCGGAGGAGATGGAGGCCGGCCGTGCCAAAGCAATCGCCACCGGTAATCCGCTCCTGCTCGAAAAATGCGAAGTGGACGCAACCCTACAAAAATACAAAGCGCTCCACTCGTCTTGGCAGCGCACCCGCAACCGGGCCATCGACGACACCCGCACGCTAGGCTTACGCATCCGAGCCGCAGAGCAAACCATCGCCACCCTGGAGCACCTCCAGCAATACATCCGTGATACGAGCGGGGATAAGTTCCAGATCCGGATTGAGAACGGCACATTTACGGAGCGGGCCGCGGCCGCCCAAGCCCTCTCACGCGCCTTCACTGCACGCATATCGCCCTACATTATTGATAACGTACGCCGCACCGGGAGCACCTATTCGTTACCACGTGGCGTGAGAATAGAACTCGGAGGCATCGAGCTTGACATCGCGCGGGTCGAGGCCGAAAGCCGACTCGGCACGGTCTCCGACGTCTCAATCGTCTTCACACCGCTCGATTTGAAAGATGTGCGGTACGGGCCACGCACGAGTATTCCCCTCTCGATCTTGCAACGCGGTCAAGCAGGCCTGATCCAACGCCTCGAAAACCTCGTCGCGTCACTGCCACAGCGCCTTGAGGAAGAAAAAGAAAACCTTAACTCCTTGCGTGATGAGGCTGAAACCGCCCGCGAGATCGCGAACAAAGACTTTCCACACGAAGCCGAGTACGCGGCGGTGCGTGCGCGTTCAAAAGAAATCACGATCGCTCTGGAAGACCAAGGAGACAGCAAGGCACACCGCGAACAAGAAACGCGGTTCAGGGAAGGCATCAAACACGAAGAACACGAAGGATTCTTCGACGGACTTGCCTCCTGGCCGCGCATCCCACTCCCACCCAAACCAACCCCTCTTGAAACGATAGAGAACTGGGAGACGCGCCCACCCGTCGCACGCTACGAATCACGTGAGTATGTATGGGAGGTGCTTGGGATTGTGGCCGGCAGTCAAAATGGACAAGCACTCACGCGCCTAACCAGCGACAACCAAACCCACTTGTTTGTCGCGGACCTCCTCGAGCTGGAAGCCATGAGCGATCCACTCACCCACGCGCCCGGGACTGTACCGCAGCCACTCGTCCACCGCACCCCACTCGACGAAGTCCAGCGGGAAGACGAAACGCTAGCGGCCACCGATAACCACAGCGAGCAAAGGGAGCTAAGCGATGCGGGGGAGGCGACTAGCGACGTCGCCGATCATGTAGACGACGAACAGCCAGCGGCCACGATACGACCGAGTATCCCTACTCTCTACGATGGTGTCGAGCGTACTGCGCTCACTGAGGCTGCACCCGGGATCTATATCGCGGAGTACGGTGAGAGCGTCGTTACCTTCCTTGACGAAGAACGCAACGAGCAAGTCGGTGTGCCGTATCAAAGACTCTTCCCCGAACCCGGCGAACCCGCACTCTACGCCTACCCAGACCTGGATATTGCGCAGACTGGCAACGTCGCGGGGAGCGGGCAAGTCGCCCGCGCAATGCTTCTTGGTTCACGTCAAGACGCCGCGTATCTCGACGAGGCTGCGCCCGGCTGGCGCACCGCTATAGACGCGCCAGACGCACCTGATACGCGCGATCTTGAGACCACAGACGCGGATGATGTCAGCAGCGAGACGAGCGTCAATATCCGGTATGTTCCACCGATCTACCGGGGTGAAACACCCGAGCGCGTGGAGGTGCTTGCCCCGGGTATTGAAACCGCAACCTATGAGAGTGTGGGCACGGTAGTGTTCCTTGACCCCGAGGTCGATGCACTCCTACCCAGCCGCTACAAGGCATCCTTGTTTGCGTATCCCGGATCCGAAACGAGCGCCGCTTACCGGGAAGACAAACCACGCGAAGCACACCTACGCGGCAGTGCACAACTGGTGCGCGCGCTCTTCCTTGGCAGTAGGGAAGACGCACGCTACTGCCACGCGGTTGACCCGACATGGAACCAAGAAGCGAGCGAGGTACGTGCGCAATACAGGGCGTATTGCGAGGCGAACTATGAACGCCAAGCGGCCGCTCCGATCTTCACCGCGGTGAGCCGTGCGGTAAACGCAGCACGCACTATTGGACAGCGTGAAACGAGCGATCCGCGCGAGCACGGAAACGCACTCATGTAACAAACTGTGATGCCGAAACACGCGGCGGGCGGGACACCCACATGCACGGGTTCCCGCCCGCCGTGTGTTTCGTACCGGACTACATCGCACATTGTTCGTCGTTGCTTGTTTGCTCCGCGTTGTGCGCGTCTACGCTCGGGCTAGTCGTGCGTTTGGTGCGTGGCTTTTTACGTGCTTGTGCCGGGGCGTTTAGCCCATAGCTTTTCAGTTCGCGCTCACTCCACCCCGCCTTGAGAGCCTGCGCCCACGCATTCCGATACTCACCCTCAAGCGCGCGCAAGCGCGCCGCAATTTCTTGCAAGTACACACCCGCATCAAGGCGCTTGGTAAAGCGTTCTTGCTCGGACGCGCGCAACGCCTCCACCTCTTTACTCACACGCTCAGCGCTGCTTGTCATCGCGTTAGCGTCCATGTTTTCGTCCATGTCTTTCTCCTTGTCTTGAGTAGCGGCCGCATTCAAAGTGGCCTCACTTTTACTAGTGCACCTAACACACACATTTTTGAGGCGCGTGTATCCCAGCCAGGCATTACCGGCTCGGTTTGCGGGCGGGGTGAGGCGCTGCCTCACACTCCGCCAGGGGCACCCGTGCCCCTGGACCCCACGCCCCCGTGCCAACAAAGTTGGCACGGATCAGAGCACGCCACCCGGCCCCTCTGCACACGCAATAACACCACCCACCCAACCACACCCCGCGGCCCCGCAGGCGCGCGCTAAAGCGCGCGCAAAAAGGCGCGCCCGGCCGCTACGCGGCCACCCGCCCCGGCCAACCCCTCCGGCGCTGCGCGGCCACCCGCCCCGGCCAACCCCTCCGGCGCTGCGCGGCCACCCGCCCCGGCCAACCCCTCCGGCGCTGCGCGTAACCTCCACGCCACCAGTGGCGTGGAGCAAGCTAAAGATTCGTGTGCACGAATCAGCTTGAGGGGCTATACTAGCCACAAGGCCCACTAGAACTTCCGCGCGCTGTGCGCGCGGGCCGGGCCATTGTTGTGAGCCGGGGAGGTGACGTGATGGCGAGCGATACGCAGCAGGCGCGGATGCCGATCACGTACGCCTCGACCGCGCCGAAAGGCGATCCGCGCCGCTCCTTCCATTTGAAACTCAAAGCTAGCCAGTATGAAGAATTGAAAATGAAAGCGGCCGGCGAGCGCGTCTCCATGTCGGACTACCTCGTGCGCTTCGGATTGGGTCGCAAAGTTGAGCAAGTGAGTGCGGGGGAGATGCGAGAGGTGCTCGCCGAACTACGCAAACTGCGCCGGCAAATCCAAGGTGAAGCCACCAACATCAACCAGATAGCACACTGGGCAAACAGCGAACAATCCTTCCCCGCGGAGGCACGTGAGGTGGCCGCACAATTACGCGCTCAGGTCAACGCGATCAACCTGCTGCGCATTAAGTTGGTGGAGCTTTTATGATCCCAAACATCATGCGCGGCGGCGACATCGCCGGCTTAGTGCGTTACCTTTTTGGGCCGGGGCGCGCCAACGAACACACAAACCAGCACATTGTTGCGGGCAGCGAAGACATCGCCGCCGAGTGGGCTTACGGCGGGCGCGTACTCGAACAAGAAGAAAAGCGCGTCGTCGCGAAACTCCTTGACCAAAACAGGCTCGAACACGGCACCCAAATCCTCGGTGAAGTCACGCGCTGGGACTACGAAGCTGAGCGAGCTGTCCCTGTTTCTAAAGAAAAGACACCCGCACACGTCTGGCACTGCTCACTGTCTTTGCATCCCGATGAAGAACCTTTGAGCGACGAAACATGGGCCGCCATCGCACGCGACTTCATTGAAGGAATGGAATTCGACAACCGAGCAACAACCTCGAAGTCGCCCTGCCAGTGGATAGCCGTGCGCCACGGATTCACGAAAGCCGGGGGCGACCACATCCACATCGCCCTCGTCCTCGTGCGTGAAGACGGAACCAAAGCCAATACTTGGCTCGACTATAAGCGCTCCCAAAAACTGTGCACCGCGCTAGAGGAAAAATACGGGCTAGCTGTCTTGGAGTCACGCAAGCATAATTATGCTTCCAGGGGCTACAAAAACGAAGACAATAAGGAGCTGCGTCTCGATCTGGAAACAGCAATGCGCCTCGCGGCCGGGGCAGCTTCTACCGAAAGTGAATATGTTGAAGGACTCACGCGTCACGGCATTGAGTTTCGCCCTAGGTATGCGAAAGGCCAAGGCGTTGTCGCCTATACCGTCACCAAACAAGAACCCGGTAAACGCGCTATCTGGATTGGCGGGGGACGTGTTGCCCGCGACCTCACCCTCACCCGACTACGCGCCCGGTGGGACGACAATCCAGAAGAGCGTCGCAAAGCAGCTGACCTATGGAACCCACTCAAAGACCCGGCACCGCATACGGCCGCGCAAGCGTGCAGTCTTGAAGAAAAAATCAAGACCATTGCCGCAAGTGTTGCTAATGAGAGCGACTTCGCGCAGCATCTGCGTGCCTCGGGCCTGCTCGTATCGGTACGCCTCAACGACGAAGCAAGTGAGGCAGTTTCGTATTCGGTGGCCACTAAACCCGAGAGTGGACACAAGCCCACGTGGTATTCCATGAACCGGATGTCGGCCGACGTCAGTTTGAATGCGCTACGCGAACACTGGTGGGACAACACTCTCACGCGCTCGAGCGCAGTAGCGATCTGGAAGCCCGCCGCCCGCACAAGCGACGTCGATGAGGCGCGCGTGTGGAGCGAGTTCGGGAAAACCCTCACTGCGACTATCACCGACATCGAGCACACCGATGCCAGTGACTGTGTGGCTATTGCTGATACGTGCGGGCGTGCATCCGCACTCTTCGCCGGCCTGGCAAACGCATACGGTCCAGAACACGGACGCCCGTTCGCCCGTGCATCCCAAGTCCTCGGACGACGAGCCCAAACCAAACGCGCACCCACCCCGCGGCGTTATTCGCCTGTTTTCACCAGCGGGCTACGGGCACTGAGCAGCCTGGCCCGGCCGCGCAGCCGCGCCACGTGGGTGAGTAGTCAGGTCATGGATTCAATGGAGCGGATTGTCACCGGTATCACCCGGATACAAGCCGCCCACGGCGAACTCACGACTGCCCGCCGCACACTCAAAGAAACCCAGGCAGCCCTCGCCACACTCACAGCGCCTGAACCACGCACCGACATTGGAGCGTGGCTACCGGGAGTGGAATACGACCCGGTGGATTGGAGTTACGTAACGCGCTCCGACCGGTCGGAAACTCACCGCGTTAGGGGCGATAGTGCCCAGGGCTTCGGGGAGGCACCTGGCCTCGGCGAAGGGAGCTAAAACACCATGACCTACGTGACTGGACCGATTGACTTCGGTGATACGTTTCCCCTTTACGAATATGGTGGCACCGCTAAGATGGAGAGCAAAGATAGGAGGTGGCAACAACAATGAGCCAGTTAGTGGACATTCTTGCTCTTGCGCGTAAAACCAATAAGAAGATCACACAACCGGTACGCCTTGCCACCCTGCTATACGAGGGGATTGACGCTGCCCTCATGGAAGTTGATCCCGGAGCCTTACAACCATGCCAGCTCGAGCGTGAACAAGCTGCCCACGATATTGCTACCTGGAATGAGCGCGGCATCAACATTCTGTCGGTAGTAGACCATGACTACCCCCAATACCTCGCCCAAGTACGCGAAGCACCCTTGCTCATCTACTACGAAGGCAAGATCGAGCCGGTAGACCGCGCGGTAGCGATTGTTGGTTCACGCCAAGCTACGCGAGAGGACTGCGAACGCGCGCGGGTGATCGCACACCTGATGGTTGAGCAAGGCTACAGCGTTGCCAGCGGACTCGCGCGCGGTATCGACACCGCCGCACACGAAGGAACCCTAGAGGCCACTGGCCGCACCATCGCCGTCATGGGAACCGGTATCGATATCACCTACCCGCCCGAAAACACCCAGCTACGCTCACGAATCGTGGAAAGCGGCGGCCTCGTTCTCACCCAGTTCGAGCCAGGTGCCCCGCCCACCAAGGTGTCATTCCCAATGAGGAACGCCACCATGTCCGGATATTCTCAAGCGACCATAGTGGTGGCCGCTGGTGAATACTCGGGGACCCGTAACCAAGTACGCGCCGCACTAGCCCACGGACGCAGCGTTATTCTCCTTGCGCCCGTGGTTCGCGAAACGCAATGGGCAAGAAAGCTTGTGGGTAACCCGGGCGTGTATATTGCCTCCAGTATGAAAGATATTCGCGAAGCCCTGGAGAGTATTGCGCGTGCCTATAACCTCTTTGCCCTGACATGATTAGCTGGCAAGAACTCTCCCTCATCTGGGCACAGGCAGGCCCCACCATTGGAAACCTCGACTATATTTCCGCGGATTTAGCACCTTACGTATGTGCGGTGTGTCGCGGCCCGCGCGACTTTCGATACAAGTACTGCCCGCGGTGCCATAACTACCCAAGCCTTATCGACGAGACTGGCTTTTGTACCTACGTATATAAAGGCAATCAGCTCTTGCGCTACATGTACGACTACAAGGCACGCGGGACGCAAAACGAAATCAAGCAGGGCCTGGCACGCCCAGCGCTGTGCATGATCCTCGGAATCCAGCTAAGGAACCACTTGGATTGTACCTGCGGGAAAATAATCCGTGGCTATGACGCCTGGACGCTCGTCCCCTCAACCAAACACGCCCCAGAAGAAGGCGCCGCACATCCGCTCTACCACATCCTCACCAACACCATCCGCCTGAACGAGGACCTTCCCTACCTGCCCATCACAAGCCTCGACACTGGCACAAATCCACGCCAAGTCAGTCCAAACAGATACAAATTCGCGATACGTCCCACCCCGCCGCGAGTCCTCGTCATCGACGACACGTGGGTATCCGGCTCCCACATTTTCTCAGTCGCTGCACGCCTGCGTGAATACGGGACCCGGCACATCTCTACGTTGTGTGTTGCGCGCATGATCAATCCAGACTTTTACAACGGGAAAACCGTCCTCGAGACAGCCGAAAAGACGCATATCGGCCGCGCCGGAGACTACTGCCCGTGGCTATAAGAGAGGAGAGACTTTCATGCCCGGAAAACAGAAATTTAAACCCATGTATACCGATGAGTTTGAGTTTTTCGAGAAATGGCTCGCACCGAACTACCGCCGCTCCATCACCACCGGTTGCGTATGGTGTCCCTTATGGTGGGACCACCCCGAGGCGAGAACCCGTGTCCGAGCGATGTGGGAAGCCTGGGAAATCTACCGCTTCGAAAAACCCGTGGGCGGCCTCGCGGCATGGTTCACCGACGTCGCCGACCCGATGATGAGGGTGCTTCTGGATCCGAACGCCGTGTTTAAAGGATGTACAGCGATGACGCACTACGCACGCTCCGGCCCTGACCTAGGCTTGCCGTTTGTCTCGTCAGGTACGGAAATAGCTGAAAAGATGGCGGAAAATAGAGCACGGTTACAACAAAAAACTGCGCCAGAACCACACATCTACTTTTCTACCAAGAATTGAACACTGCCAAGAGCTGTTGTAAGCCAGCGAAGATACCGGAGCAGTACTGGCTATCGTGCCACTCTCAATTGGTAACATCACATAGATGTCTCATGCGGGCACATACGTTCATCGTTACAAAGGAGTCAATATGACCATCAATAGGGCGAACTTGAAACAAACCCTCAAGTCTATAGGATTCCGCTTTACCGGTGAAAAGGGTGAGGGAAAATTCGGGGAAGGTTTGCTCGACCGTGTTCAAGTCGATCTTGAAAACGAAACTATAACCTACCCGGAAGCCTTACGAGTGAACGAACAACAGACGACGAATTTTTCAGCTCCCGAGAATTTCGTTGTACTGGAATGCGTTTTTCGGCTCTTGAAAAAGGGGTATCGACCCGAGCATATTGAACTCGAAAAACGCTGGTCTCTCGGCCATACCCCGAAAGGTGGTCGCGCGGATATCTGTATTTATGACGCTACCGGGCAATGCGTTATCACAATCATTGAGTGTAAAACGGCTGGTAGCGAATATAAGAAAGCGCGCCGAATTCTCCTTAAAGATGGGGGACAACTCTTCTCATATCGCCAGCAAGAGGGATCGGCAAAATGGCTTGCCCTCTACGCCTCCGACTTCAAGGATGGCAAGGTAGAATACCAGACTGAGGTAGTCGCTGCTTTTGATGATCCTCAAAAGGTTAAACAGGCGGAAAAAGACGGAACCATTACGCTTTATCGTGAAGCTACATCCGTCGAAACGCTTTTCTCTGTTTGGCAAGAGACGTACGGAAAGCAGCTTCAAGGCGACCTTATTTTCAATCCCGATTCAAGCGCCTATAATGTTCAGATTCTCCCTTTGCGTAAACGAGACCTCAAAGCATTCACGCCAGAAGATAATATTGTAAACCGCTTTGAGGAGATCCTGCGCCATAATAATGTCTCCGATAAGGAAAATGCCTTCAACAGGCTTATAGCGCTTTTCATTTGCAAGCTCGTTGACGAATACGGCAAGAGTGAAAATGATGAAGTCGAATTCCAATACCGGCAAGGTGCCGACACATATGAATCGCTGCAGGATCGTCTGCAACGACTTCATCAACAAGGTATGCAGACATTCATGAAAGAAGAGATCTTCTACGTTCCGGCTGATTACCCCTCCCGCTTGTTCGCAACATATACCGAGAGTAAACGGGAAAGGGCAATCGAGGACCTTGATCGTACAATAAGAATCTTGAAATTCTATTCGAATAACGACTTCGCGTTCAAGGATGTGCACAACGAAGAACTTTTCCTACAGAACGGAAAAATTCTCGTAGAAATGGTTCAACTCTTCGAACGCTATCGAATTGTCTACACTAAAAAGCATCAATTCTTAGGCGATCTTTTCGAGCAGTTACTCAATAAAGGCTTCAAACAAAACGAAGGCCAGTTCTTCACACCCATGCCAATTACCCGTTTCATCTGGGATTGTCTTCCGATGAACAAAATTGCGGGAAGTGCTGCGGCGCCGAAATATCCGCGCGTAGTAGATTACGCCTGCGGTGCTGGGCACTTCCTCACCGAAGCAGTGGAAGCTATCAATGCTTTTCATAAATCACACTCGGACAACTCTTGGGTGAGAGACCATATTTTTGGTATCGAGAAAGACTACAGACTTGCACGAGTATCTAAAGTTTCTCTGTTCATGAATGGGGCAGGGGAGGGGACGATTATTTTCGGTGACGGATTGGAAAACAAAACCGATCAGGGCCTAAAACCAAACAGCTTCGACGTCCTTGTTGCGAACCCACCATACTCTGTAAAAGCTTTCAAATCCCACTTAGATCTAAAAGGAAACAATTTCGAGCTGCTGAAGTACATCACCGATCAGGGAGGTGAAATTGAAGTACTATTCGTTGAGCGCATCGCCCAGCTTCTCAAACCGAAAGGTATCGCGGCGGTGATCTTACCGTCATCAATTTTGGCTAAAAATACAGCTAGCTACAAGGGTTCGCGCGAGCTACTACTACAGAACTTTAAACTGCGCACAATAGTTCAGTTTGAATCTAAAACTTTCGGAGCAACAGGTACCAAGACTGTCGTATTGTTCCTGGAGAAGTACGATGAACCCCCGAAACGTAGCGCTCTTATCTCTGACTGTGTCGAGGCGATCCTGTCCGGTGCTGACATTAGCAAATGGGAAGACGAGGAAATCCTTGCTGACTATCTCGAACATATCGAGGTCTCCCAACGCCAGTATTTCAGTGCAGTCACTAGGAAGTCGACAAGCTTGGACGAGCTTGCGCAAATAAACCACTTTAAGCCGTATCTACAAACTTTCAATACTGGAATGGTACAAAAAATCGAGGGGCGCGAAGAATTCAAAACCCTTTCACAACACGAACAACAAGCTTATGTCCGCACTGCCTTTTATGATTTCATTCGACCTATCGAAGCAGAGAAGCTGCGCTACTTCGCGCTCACCCGCGACCAGTCCACGCTAGTCATAACAGCCCCGAGCAATACTAAGAGTGAAAAAGAATTCCTTGGCTACGAATGGTCAAACCGCAAAGGCAGCGAAGGAATCAAAATCTCACATCCGGGAGGCAAACTCTATAACGAGCAAAATCGCCAAGCCGAAGGAACCTTAGCTGCCGCAGTACGTGACTCATTCACAGGAACTCCACATTTGACTCGGGAGAGTCGCGCTTATGCGTCCGTGTTACGCACCAAGGATATGCTCGATTTCTCCCGAACCGAATTCAATCTGGAAATTAAGACCGTGGGAGACAAGCAGATAGTTATCGAATCAAAGTATCCAACGGTTTTCCTCGGTGAACTCAATAAGATCGAGATCAGGAAAGGACAATCTATTACCTCCAGCCAAGCTGGAAACGGTGACGTTAAGGTCGTTGCCGGTGGAAGAACGTTCGCATACTACACCGATGTTGCAAACCGTTCTGCTGAGATCATTACTATCAGCGCATCGGGCGCGAACGCCGGATTCGTCAATTATTGGCAAGAAGAGATTTTCGCTTCAGATTGCACCACAGTCCAAGCTTCTGATCCACTCACTACACGGTGGCTTTTCTATTTCCTGAAGTCTGTTGAAGCGCAAATTATGAACGTACTCCAGAAAGGCGCAGCGCAACCACACGTCTACCCAAGCGATATCGAGAGGATCAAAATACCCGTTTTAACTAAGGAACAACAGCAACAAGTTGTATCAGCTTGCTCAAGTATTGATGCTGCCTACGAAACGACACGCATGAGTATCGCAACTTACCGAGAGAAAATCCAACAACTGTTTACCGAACTTGACATTTTAGCTGCGGGGGGGGGGGCACCGTCTCAAGCTTGCTGACCGTACTCATTTTGATATCCGCATCGGCAAACGTGTTCTCACCAAGGATCTCAGTTCAGACGGTAGCGTTCCGGTTTACAGCGCTAATGTCGCTGAACCTTTCGGTTATCTGAACCAAACCCTTTTCGATGATTTCAATCAGCCGTCGATTCTCTGGGGTATCGACGGTGACTGGATGGTTAGCTATCAGGAAGCAGGCAAGCCCTTTTATCCCACAGACCATTGCGGGGTCTTACGTGTCGTGTCCGATGCGGTGCAGCCCCGCTACCTTGCCCACGTTCTCCAGAGCGCTGGCCGGAAGGCAAGGTTTTCACGTGATTACAGGGCTTCGATCGACCGCATTTCGAGCTTGAGTATCCAAGCGCCCGATATCAACGCGCAGCGCCGAACTATCGAACGAGTAGAAGAGCTGGAAATGAACATAATTAATGCGCAACGTGAGCTAGACAATCTCTCTGAGCGAAGAAACGAAGTCGTTGCCCAGTTCCTTCGCTGAAATCGTCAACTCTTGACTGGATATAGACGCGCGGGTGTAGTGACTTTCCCGTAATTTATCAACGTCTATTGTGTGAGAGACGGCTGCTCGCTGGCCACGTTCTTCACCTTTGGCTTCTTCTTGTCAGGAGTTGCAACTGTTGCCGCTCGGGTGGCCGGGTTACCCGGGCACGCGGCTTGAACACTGTATTCGCCGGTGAGTGCTCCTTCGCCGGTATCCTCGCTGAATTTGATGCCGGCGGCTGCGGCTTTCTCCCGCATCTGCGCTATGCGTTGTTTCATCGCCTCGATACCCAAGACCGGCGCGTCCGGCTCAGCTGCTTCACTCTCCACACCAACCCCCGGCACGCCAACCCTCGGGGCTACTGCGGCCGGGTTAGTGGTGGACGCTGGTGTCTTGTCCGACGTCGCCACGTCAGGACGAGCATCCAGGGCGGCGGTGAGCTTATCTACCTGTTCGGGCGTGAGCGAGTTCGTGTCTGCTCGGTCGATCATGTCGTCAGTAATCCCGTGGTCTTCCAGGAAAGACGCAACACGAGCATGAGCCTGCGCCGCCAATGGATCGGCCCCTGCATATTTCTTCGATAGGCCATACATGCGGGCAATATCCATCGCGCTAGCGCTGTCCCACCAGCGTTCGTTGCTTGCTTGGGCGAGGAAAGGACGCGCAACCCCGAGCTGCGCCGTGAATGCTTGCTGGGCGGTGGCGGCGCGCTGCGCCGAGCGCTGGAGGTGTGCGGCATACTCGGTTTGGACGCGCGCGACGATCATCGATGCCGCTTTCAGGAGCGCTGCCAGGGACTCGGCGGTCTCGTCCATGACGTCTTCGGTCTGCTCGTTCATGGTGTCTTCTCCTTCTTTGATCTGAATAGATTTGTATGGTGGTTAGTTGGTCCAGGCATCACGCCCACCACTGGGCACTGCGCTGTGAGGTGTGGCTGTGGAGCCGTAGCGGGCAATAGACTCTTCCACCAACTCTTTCTTATCTCCCTCAAACCAGGGGAGGAGCCGGATGAGAGTGGGTCTAGATTTTGAGGCGAAAAGCCAGGCACGCCACGCCGGTAGCGCTGCCAGCTCCGCTTCACTCGCGATAGGCACCTCTAAAGAGTTTTGGGAGATGGAGGTCGATCGCACACCTTTCGACAGTGACGTCGAACGTTGGGAAGTCCTATAAGTTCCGATGAGTTTCGAGATTTTCGCGAGGATCTCGGTCTCTTTAACACCACCCGCATACAAAACGTTATTCGCCGCTGACCAGAGCATATTCATTCCCGCTTCACCCCACACGGAGACCCCTTGCGACCAGGACTGCAAGATCGTGTGGAGGCAGATGCCTTTCGACCCGAAATGCGAATAAAGACGCGGTAGTTCACGCCAAGGACAGACGTTCGCTGCTTCATCAAGCACGACCATCATGGGGGTGGCAAGACGCCCGCCGTGCTGGGCTTGGGCGTAGTTTTCAGCCGCCAAACAGGTCACGGCCGTGAGCGCCGCAACTAACGGGGAGATTGCTGCGCCGTCGACGGACATCGAATAAAGCGCTTCGCGGGTTTGCACGAACATGGCCGGGTTGAATTCGGCACCGCCCCCGTCCCACCAGCTCCTGGTTTCGGGGTCGCCCACCCATTCCAAACCACTACGCGCATGTGCCCACATACCGCCCTTAGTCACGCTGGGGAGGTCCATTTGTGCCCGCAGGAGCGCGGCGAGTTCGCTCATGCCGTGGTTACGCAGAATGTCGATAGGGGTCTCATCCAGGGTGGATTGCACCCAGGTGTAGACGTCGGCTATGGAGCGGTGCTCGAGCGCGGCAGCGGCCAAGAGGCAGGCGCGGATTTGTTCCCCGCCGCCATCCCAAAAGCTGTCGTAGGCTTTGGTTGCGGTGCCGGCTCGGGCCGCGTCCCCTAATACTTTTGCTAGGTGTGTGGCGCGCGAGAAGAGGCTCCCGCCATAGGAGGGGTTGGTGAGGTAGGTGAGGGGGTTCCACCACATCGAGGCGGGTTTTTGCAGGATGTTGCAGGGGTCGAACACCCACACTTTCTCACCTAAGGTTTCGCGGGCATAGCGGGTCGCGTCCACTAGGTCGCGTTTATTCGACGTCGCAAGCACGGCTCCCGGTGCTTCCAGAAGTAAGGGGATGGCGTAGCCGGCTGTTTTACCTCCCCTAGGTCCGGAGAGCATGAGCGAGACACTCTCGTAGTCCCCGTAGAGTAGTTCGCCGGTGTCTACGGCCCGCCCGAGCCTGTAACCTATCGGGGCATCTCCTGAGATTCCGAGGCGTTGGGCTTTCTCGGCAACCACGTCGCGTTGGAGGGCTTGGCGGGCCGCTCTCCCGCCGGTGAGGCGTGCTTTGTTATCCCCTCGCACCCGCCGCCCTCGCGCCCGAAGCACGCGCCAGGAAACTAGGCCGGTAATACTCATGACGATTGCGGCGAAAATCCCGGCGATCATCCACGTCATGCTGCTGAGGTGTAGTTTTCCGGTTGCGAGGTAGATAAGGAGCACAAGCGGATTGAACGGCACTCTCTCACCCGTAATGAGGCCGGCGAGGAACAGGGATGCACACAGCAGTACGCCGACGCCGATGGAAATGAGGGTGGCGATGAGCGCGCCGGCGTCGCCGGTTGTTCCGGGCTTATTAGTCATGCCAGTCCTCCGAGGCGTTGGAGCCGTTATGCTGTTGTCCGGCCCGGGTGAGGTAGCGCAGGAGATGCCAGGTGGCGCGCCCGGTCAAATCAGCGAAAATAACCGCGAAAAAGATGCCCAGGCCCCACGCCTGCGGCGTCAGTTTCACCTGTCCGGTGAGAAGATCGGCCACTAAAACAGGGAAAAACTTCGGCACTTCCTCACCGGTCGCAAAAGATGCGAGCAAGAGACCCGCGTAGAGGGAGGAAAGAACCACGAGGGTGATTGAGACCCAAAGCTGGCGCGGAATGCCGCGAAACCGGTTGTTATTCATGCCATCTCCAAGAAGTATCAGACAAATCACGCTCACACGGGGTGAGGACACATTCGGCCGGAATACCGGGCTGGCGCCCGACTTTGATAAGGAACCGTCCCCGACCTACCGGGGCTGACAAGCGCCCGGTGTCGGGGTCAAGACTGCCCGGGTCTTGCCAACTCGTGAGCACATCTTCCTCAGCGGAATTCAGGCGCACTGCACCGCGCAGCAAACCCATTTCCCGTTCGGGTAGGCCGCCAAGGAGGCACACGCCAGCGCGCTCCACAAACCCGCGGGCTTTCGCCCGGGCTTGCTCACTAGCTAGGGCCTCGAGGTCGCTCATGGTGTGGGTGATCATGGCCTGCCCCACCGCCCATTGGCGGTTGAGTCGGGTGAGGGCGTCGACGGAGTCAACCATGCCCTCACCTGCCCGCAGGACGCGCCATAACTCATCCATGACCACGAAAAACAACCTGCGCTCGGCAAGGCTATTATCGGCGAGCGTGTTCGAGGTCGTAATATTCCCGAACCCATACGACCAACAAGCCAGCAAAACGGCGGCCTGCAATGCTTCATCCGCACCCGACACCGCGCTGACGTCAAAGACGACGGACCGGTCCATCCGCATCGGAGTTGTGGTGGGGGCTGCGAATATTTGCCCGAACCGCCCACCCAGCAAAGCCATGAGCGAGGCCTCTAAGGCCTCGGTTACTTGCAAATAACGCTCGATAGAGCCGCGATCAAGTGCCGCCAGGCGTACGTCGTCAGGGGCTGCCCGAACGATATTCAGAATATCGCTAATGACGGGGACGGCATCGGGGGTGTGGGTATCCCATACCCGCAGCGCCCGGTCAAGGATGGTGCGCTCCCGGTCGGTGATGCGTCCGCCTCGCACCAGCTCAACAAGGGAGGAAAGCATGGTGAGCTGGCGAGCATGAGCGCTATTCAATAGATCGAGCCGGGCCTGCCCGGTGAGTTGGCTGGCGGCTGCGGCCGTGTTGCCGGTGTCTAGTGGATTCAGGCTCACGCCGCCGCGGCCGATAGTAATGCACTGGCCACCCATAGCCTCGACGAGGTCAACGTAATCGGGCTTCAAATCACCAAGCACCATGGTTGATACACCGAAGCCAGCTAGTCCGAGGCTGATATGCCGCACCGCCGAAGACTTACCTAAACCCGGTAGTCCGAGGACGAACATCGAGGGGTTAGAGATCATGCCCGCCCTAAACCACGAGATCGGGTCGAAACAGACGGGGGAGAGGCTGCCGCCTTTCTCGCACTGCCCGAACGGCACCCCAATCAAGGGTGCTGGAGCGCCGCTAGCGAAAGGCCACAAGCCACACACTTGTACGCTGGTGCCGCGCCATTGGGGGAGTGCGGGAACATATACTTGGCGCCCGCCCCCGCGCCCGGTAAACCCACGCGAACCAGGCACCCGCCCGCCAGCCGTTGCTGCGGTATTGCTTTGGCTGGTCATAGTGCCTCCCGAACACTTTCACTAATCACCGAATACCGGCCTGGCATAATCCCGAGGGGCAGGGAGATGGCGAAGGCGGCGTCTTGCCCGCCATAGCATTTCCGGATCCGAATCCGCGCCGACGATGCCAAAGACCCCACCGCGTCAACCATGTCTTTCACATCGCCCGCGTCACTCGTCGTGGTTGCGGTAATGACCATCCCGAAATTCTCCAGCCCCGCACCGGCCGCTTCCTCGGCCGCGGAGGCTACCGCGTGAGCAAGTGCGACCTCATCGCGGGCCCGCACATTCGCCGAGGAGGAGACCCGCACGGAGGCCGCGTTCTTGTCTTTCTCCACGATCTCCCCGGCCCGCCCAGCCTCAATCGGCCGATAGAGCAGCGCGACGCGTTTGCGAGCGATACGAGGCGACGGCGCCAGCAGCGAAGCCAAAATGTTTGATTGGACGATACCGCGTGGGGCTGCGCTCATAACCCACGACACTGACACAGCGTTGTCGTGGACGAGGTTGTCCCAGTTAGCTTGCGTGGCACTCGGGCCAACCTCATTCCATCCCAAGGTAACTGCCTCGCTGCTGGCTAGTGCGTCGTCGAAAACCTCTTGTGCGCCCGGGTCATAAGCTAGCCGCACGACCCGCCCCAAACCGGCCGCATCTAAGGGCCGTACGAAGCCTGCGCCGGTCCCGGTGAGGGCTTGGGAGAGGGAGGGGAGGCGAGTGGCAAGCTCGAGGCCCGCCTCCTCGATATCAAGGGTTTTACTAGTGCCTTTCCCCAAATGATTCTCAAACGTGAGTGTCACGTAGGCACGCAAGGACGCGGACCCGTAAGGGTAGATATCGGCGACTTCGCTGAGCATCTGCTCCGCCAACGCCGGAATATTCTCAGCTTGGTGGGTGCTTATCTCGCGCTGGAGGCGCGAGCCAGTATCGGGAGCGGATTCAACGACGACGCTCGCCCCCACAAGGCCTGGTTCTTCACCCAGCCGGGCTAAGAATTGTCCCCACCGCGCGACCCACGTATCGACCTGGTCTTGCGTGACAAGCGATGCTCCTTCACTCTCACAAGCGAAAACCACAGCGAAAGTGCCCGCTCGCCCGGTGGTGATGACGGCGAAGTCGCGCCCGAAACCATCCACAAAATCGGCCACGTTCGTGGGCGCGAGGACACCTGGAAGCAGGAAAGCACCCCCTGTTACCCCGAGAGGGCCGGAGCGGTAGAGATTCTCACCGCGTCTGCGCGAGCGCCAAAATCGCATTCTTTCTCCAATCTTTCCCGCGAGTGACACCCCGTGCACGTCTTTACGGGCAAAAAGTAGGCCTAGGCTTCCGCCGATGCTGCCGAGCACAAGAGCGGGAATAATACCGGCAATAATCTGAACCAGGACCATCAAGATCAGGAGGGCGAAGACACCGACAGTCAGCGCGCCAGAAAGCCGCCCAATCCCAGGTGCCTGAGGCTTACGCCAATGGCCATACGTGCGCGGGCTACTCATGCGGTTTCCTCACTCTCATCAGCTCCGCTGGCCAAATTCGCGCTGAACGCCCCGGTCTGGCGCGCCTTATCAAACGCACCCCGACCCGGCTGCTTTGTTGGTAGCGCGAAAGGCGAGGCCGGTTTCGCGGGTGGGGTTGGGGCAGCCCCACTAGCCTGACCCCCAGCAGACACCGGTGGCGCAGGCGTGGCAGTGGCGGCCTGTTTCCGTGCCCGTATACCCCGTACACTCTTCTTCCCACGTGGTGATACCGATGTGGGAGCGCTGGTAGCCCCGCTCGCCCCGCCGTGTCTGCTGGCCGTGCTTGCTCCATTCGTGCCCGCGGTAGGAGTGGTGCTTGCCCCGGTAGCCCGCGCCCCACCACTACCACTACTGCTGGCGTTGGTTTTTGTGGCGCGTGCGGCCCGGACTTTCGATGCTCCACCACGCACAGCGGCAACCCCGCCACGCGCAACCTTGATAGCACCCGACGCGACCAGCGAGCCGGCTGCTCCGCCAATGCCGGCCGCTATCCCACTCATACCCGCACCGCTCGACATGGAGGCGGTTGCGGGGACCACGAAACGCATGAGCGCGGGCATAGCAAACCCCGCTAACACGAGTACCCCGACGCCCACGAGAATCGTGGTGACCGAGTTCGTGAGCGAAGAGTCATCGCCTATGGCTGCTTTCATCTGCTCCAGGACACACTTCTGGTACTCCTCGAGTTTCGCTTCGTCGAAGGTCCCGCAGGCTTGCTCAACCCGTGCGGTCATCGTCGGCGGACTCCCAGAAGAAATGAGCCGCATGCCTATCGAGAGGATGATCGCGAAAGCCGGCTTATATAAGAGGAACGCGATAATCCAGGTTTTTGTTTTCTCAAACCACTGCCGCCCCACGGCCGTGTTGGTGGCCGCTGCCGAAAGCGGCAAAATACCGATCAACAACACCAGGAAAGAATCCCGACACAACAGCAAAATCAATGCTAAGAGGGTGCCCAGCAGCATCGCCGCGAGCAGGAAGATCGTGAGGATCGCGAGGTTCGTGCCCTCATCAATCATCACGTTGATAGCGGCCTGGACACTCTCCATCGAACCCGACGACGAAAGCAGCCAGGAGGAGAAGAGGGAGGATGCTTCCATGAGGAGCTGGACGACCGTCACGCCCGCACCCGAAACGATAACGAGCTGGATGACTGATTGGAGCATGTCGCGTAGGGGTTCGCCGCGGCGATGCCACGCCATCGACCCCGCACCCACCAACACGCCCAGCAACATAAATAGCCCGGTTGCGTAGGCTAACGAGTCGTGGATCCAGGTGATCGCTTCCGTGTCCTCAAGATTCAGCCGCGGATTGGAGGATACGAAGCCTACGAGGAACTCCAGGAGCCACATGGAGGCGCTAGCCATTGCTTCAGCGAGCAGCTCAATGACGGAGCCGACGAGCGTTCCGATGCCTTTGCCGACCCAGGCGAGTGGGTTCAAAATATTCCACCCGCACACGTCCGTCACACAGACAGACGGTGCTGGGCCGCCGGGCACCCACATTGGGGCAGGCGCCAGGTAATCAGCAAACACTACCGCGTCCATAACGTCCACCCCGTAGACAAGGGCCGATCAACCAGCGTGAGCACTGTGGACATGTCGGCCACCGGCACCACCCGCCACGTCTTTTCCTTTTTGTCGTAGGTGAGGTCAAGGCTGCGCCCAAACACCACGCCAGGCTTCGCGTCCAGCATGAACGCCACCCCAATACTCGCCCGATCAAGGTCGTAATCGAAGATATGGAAACCCACCAGGCGCGGCGCGGGAAGCACCCGGCCGGCCAGCTCACCCGCAGCCTCAAGCAAGACGCGCTTGTCCGGCCCATCAGCCAATAACCCATCGAGAACCGTTTGAGCGTTTGGACCGCCCACCGACGACAACGACATATAGTTGAGCGCGGCGAGAAGCGCACCTTTAGGCGTATTCGTATACCCCGCAGCAATCGGCGTCTGCTCACACGGCCCCGCCCCCGGGAGGGTTGCGAGCCGCACGCCGAGCGGGCCGTCTTGCCACACGGGCGTGAAATTCCGGTCGGGTAGTGACATGTCACTAAAATCCAGACCACACTTAGCCACAGGCGACGCTGACGCCTGCGGCGAAGGTACAGCAGTAGATATGGAGGGGACCGGCGTAGGTTGTGTGTGAGTATTTGCGGGTGCGATGAGCGCCCACACCACCGCCACAATGCCAGCAACCAGCAAAAAACCGCCGATAGCTAGGCCTACACCCAGCCCCTTACTGCCCGGCTTATTGTCTTTACCCATGCCTGTCCCCTCCATTTTTTCCTTATCTCGGCTTCGTGGGTGCTTATAGGGTGATGAAAGCACCCACCAACGCCCCGGCCGACCCAATTAGGATCAAAGCCAGCAAAATCCAGAGCAAGCCCTTGGCTTCCTCAATACCTTCCCCATGCCTTGCGTTGATGGCGAGCTTGCCGGCAACAAAGAGAATTCCGATCAAGCACAAAACACCCGCACCCCAGGCGACGTACCCCAAAATCTGGGTGATTTTTTCGGTTCCCGGAGGTTGGGTGGGGGTAATATCAATAAGCGGCAAAAGCGCCGCGTGGAAGTAGTTTTCCAGAGCTGATAGTTGTGTCAGCATTGTTTTCTCCTTTAGATATCTAGGGACACCCCACCGACAGCGGGAATGTCATCAATAAAAACTTCTGGTTCTTCTTCGCCCACATTCGCTAGGCCGCGCAGTTCTTGGACGGTCTTGTGTGCGGCGAGCTGAGGGTCATCTTTCCCAAGCCGAATAGCCTGGCTGTAAGGCACCACCCACGCCCGCGGAAAAACGCTCTCGGTGAGTGCCCGCGCCCGCGCCAGCTCGCGCGGCAAGCGCCCGGGCTGATCGGCAACAAGCACCAACCCCAAGCATTCAACGCCGGCAACGCGCCCACCGAACACCGCGCCCGCGCACTCACGCGCCGCCGCCATGCTCGTAGCGGTGGTACGGGCAACCACCACACACCGCGCCGCTTGCGGGGCCGATACCGGCCACGCACGCCCAAAGTCCACTAGCCCGCATAGCGAAGCGAGCGTGGTTGTGCCCACACCCCCACTCGCGCCCACCGCAAACACCGCCGGGATCGGGTCGGTCCATACGCACGGCAGGAAAGTGCCTTCGCCTGGCAGGTCAGGAAGCTGACCCCAGGGCAGGGACTGCCCGGCCCGAGCTGGTTGTGTTTTGTGTTTACGCACGCAAACCCACCCCCATAGAAGAGGAACTGCCGGTAACGCCTGGCTGGGATACACGCGCCTCAAAAATGTGTGTGTTAGGTGCACTAGTAAAAGTGAGGCCACAAAAACCGAGCCGTACACCTAGACAAGGAGTAACACCATGAACGAAAACGCAACCATCCCGGTCCAGTCCGCCGCCAAGCTGGCCTGGCCACGTGACGTGGAAACCAGCATCGAAACCGTCTACGCCGTCACCGCGGACCGTATCCCGCCGTTCGTCCAACAATCGGCCTGGTACACCGACCGGGAAACAGCCGAAGCCGCAGCCAGAGAGATAAACGGCGCTGTGTGGGAAAGCCAAATAGTCACCACCATGTCTATAAGTGAATGGACCCTTGTTCACGCGCCCACCCCCACACGCGGCACGTCCACACCAGACACACCCGAGGAATCGTGACGGGTGGTACCAGTAACAATGCGCTTGAGCCGGGCTTCTTCATTTCGAGTAAACGTGCGCCGCCCGCGCGCGAAAGCCAGCAAAAACGAGCCTTCCTCACCCTCCCTGCGCGAGCCACTAACCAGGCCCATCCACGCACCTATCACTTGCGGGGACAGTCCGAGCCTTGCTAGTTCACGATCATCGCGCGCCTTCAGGAAACGGGATTGGAAACCCCACCGGGCACAAATTTCAAGCACCCGCCGCATCGCATGCCAAGCAAGACCCTGATCAACCCCGCGAGCGACAAGCTCACCGATAAGGAACTGCGCTCCCGCATTCCACGAAATAACATCATCAAGCAGCACCCGGCTGGTGCCGTGCTCATAATCCCCGGCCGCACCGCCATCTTCAGCATCGAAACGGGTATCGTCACCGATCAAGTGCTCGCGAATATTTGCGTGAGTAGTTTTTGCATACTGGCGGGCCGCTGCACGCAACACATACGCCCACCCGAACTCCGCCCCGATAACATCGCGGGTCTGGGTGCGGATAATCTCCCACACCCGAGTACAAAGGTCAGCAAGCACTTCCTTGGAACCAAGGCGTGAGTTGTGCTTGAGCAGGAAAGCCAAGCGGGAACGGGTACGCACCTCAATAGCTATCAAGAGCCGGTCAACAACCACCTTGTCACCCCACCCACACTCCTCCAAATACGCGAGAATCGTGGCCAGTCCGTCGTTCGTGAGCGGATCAACCAACCCGATATTGGCGGGCGTGGTAATCGCGTGGTCAGTGCCAGCAGTGCCAGCAGTGCCAGCAGTGCCAGCAGTGCCAGCAGTGCCAGCAGTGCCAGCAGTGCCAGCAGTGCCAGCCATGTCAGTACCGGTGGCGGTGGTGAGTGTTGTCGAAATAATCCGCAAGCCGCGCTCTAACTCACCGACGGTGGATGCCGCGGTGGTGGCGTCGTCTAAATACTGGCGGGGAGCAAGAACGCTCAGAGCGGTGCCGGTGGTGGATTCTTGCGCTGCAATCAGGCCCGCTCCCATCAAATCCCCGAGCGCTGCCCGAAAGTCTGATTCGCTCAGGCCCGCGCGTGCCTGCAAATCCGTAGGCGTCAGGATACATACCCCGGCCGGATCAGCAAACAACGCGACGACGCCGAGGAGGGCGAGGGAGTTTGCGCTGATGCGTCCGCCTTGCTCAAGTGCCCACACGCCAAGCCGCTCACCCATAACGCACCTCCTCACACGAATACATAGGGGTCATAAAAAGGAAGGAAGAAAAAGATAAAGAAAGGAATAGGAAGGATTGGGTCACCCCGCCAAGAGTGGGGGAGGTGTGGTGTGCCCGCACCCACAACTAGAGTGCGGGCACACCCATTCACCTACCTACTTGTGTAGGTGGATGGTTTGGTTAGTTGTTACGACGACGCAGCGCAGCCGCGCCAACGCCAATAAACCCAAGCGCGAGGACACTGCCGCCGAGGACGCTTGCCCCGGTGCGGGTCAACCGCCGCTTCGACCGGTCATTATCCCCATCGCCTGGAATCTCCACCGACACGGTCTGCTCGGAGTCCTTGAGATCGTGGTGAACCGAAACAGTGCGCCCGTCTTGGGACACGGTCTCGAAAACGACAACTTTCTTGCCGGCGAGCTTGCTGGCATCGAAACTAATGTCAATCGAGGCGCAGTCGTTCTTCGCTGCCGGAACAAACTTCGAAGTCACTGTCACCGGCCTGCCGTCCTTGTCCAGGAGCGGCTCGCCGTTATCCAGCATCAATGCCGTCGTTACTTCATATTCCGTGCCCGGCACCAACGTGCCAGCGATGTCACAGACCTTATCGGTAATCACCGCGTTCGGAGTCGGCGTGATCACTTTGTCGCCGTCCGTCTTATCGGTAGCGGTGGTTGCCAGCTTCGAGAAGGTCACCGTTTGGTTCTCGTCGTTAATATCCGTATGTACGGCGATTTCACGGCCGTCCTGCGTCAGTTTCTCGAAAGCCACCGTCTGCTTACCCGCAAACAGCGACCCGCCCACCACGAACACGACGCTCGCGGTGCCGTTCGGAGTCTCCGGGGTAAACACAGCCTGCGACGTCACCTTGTTGCCGTTCGCGTCCACCAGCGCTTCGCCAGTCGCCTTCTCCATCAGAGTGCCCTCAAGCAGGTATTCCTTGCCAGGCGTCAGGTTCTGATAAGAAACGGTATCGACAAGCTCCACTTTGTCGGTGTTCGGTGCCACGTGCGTACCTTCATAGGTGAGGGTCGTGTGAATTGACGGGGTAGGCGTGATAGTGAACTGCTCCGTCTTATCTTCAACGCTCGTGGCGAGGGGCTGGACGCGATCATCCCCAGCAAACTTGCTGACGAAAACATAAGTTCCGGGCAGATTCTTACCGCTCGCGTCTTGCTTCACCAGCCAGCTAGTTTCACCGATAGACGGGTAGAAGCCGTTCTTCGCCGGGATACTCACGGTCTCGCCGATCTTTTCAGCCTTAGCGCGGTTGGCCTCGGTAACCTCAAGGCCGTGGGGGAAGAACAACATCTCATGCTCGATCACCTGGGTGTCGGCTTTGAATCCCATCCCGCCTTGGAAGTCAGGGTGATTCTTCGGCAAGCCCGTCACGAAAACATCATCTACGAGATACGTGCCTGATTTGGTATCGCGAATCGAGAGTGTCGAGTCGATCTGTGCCGGGTAACGCACCGACGTGGTCTCGTCCGGCAGGCCGAACTGGTCGGCCCACCCAGCCTTAATCCACTTCGCCGCATCCGGTGCCTGGTCTTCAGCCTTGACTTCCCAAACCCAGCTGACAAACCCAGCCTTAGCGGTCGGCTTGGAGAGCGTGGCTTTGATCTGGCCCGGCCCATTGGCCACGACAGTCACGGACTCGAGCAGTTCCGCGCTGGCCGGGACATTGTCGACAGTGGCGGGCAGCTCGGCCGGGGAAACGTAATAGGCGCTCGCCCGGTAAGTCACCGGCACGTACGTACCCTCGTCAAATGATGTGCCAGGAGCAACGATGCGCGTCCATTCACCATCACGATAGGCTGGATCAGCAGACGCAGTAAAAGTATCGGAAAGCACTGCGCCCTTGTCGATTACTTTCGCGGTATCCACGTTCGAGACGCCGAGCGGCCTGAAATCGAAATTCTCCGACGTCGTCTCATTATCAAGGCCGTACGAATCGGCCCAGTTCTGATGGACATACTGGGCGTTTTCGCCTTGCTTGGCTTTATCAACCGACCACACCCAGCTCACGTAACCACGCTTCGGGGTGGTGAGCTTCGCTTCCAGCTTCTGGCCCTCGCCCGTCGCGGTCACATCCACGCTGCCGAGAACTTCCGCGCCCGCCGGGATGGTGGTGCTGGTTGCGGGCTTTTCACGGCCAGCCCAATAAGCGGTCGCGGTATAAACAACCGGAACCGGCTTTCCGTTTACCTGCGTCCACTGCCCATCCCCATAGCTTTTATCGACGCTCGTTGTAAGAGTGTCCGAGATGGTGCCATCCGTGTTGATCTCCTGGCTAGCCGCTTGGCTGGTGCCGGTGGGCTGAAAATCAAAAATCACACGCCACGACGGCCCCGGAACAGTCACCTCAGAGGGGTCACTCGCCGGACGGTTACCGGTGGTAATCATGTCCTGAATGCTTCCGTCGGACCCATACTTCGTCAACGTATTGCGACTTTCTGCCAAGTACACGGTCTTAAAAGACACAGTTCCGTTTCCTGTGGCGGTCCAGTTGAGTGTGATTGGTTCGCTCGCAGTATTGCCATTCCAGGTGTTAGTTCCGGTTGCATCAAAAATGGCCGGGCCGTTCAAAGTCACTGTGAATGGAAGATTCGGAACATAAGCACCTGCGGAATTAACCTGCCCGAGGCCGTTAATAACACCGGTTTTCTGGCTCTCGCCCTCTACGCGGCCGGTTTCATAGCCGACGACGGCGCTGTTGCGGGCCTCGCCCACATATTGCAAGGCGCGTGCCCAGGTGTCGGGCTGTTGGGTTTGGGTCGCTTGCGCGATCTCGGCCGCAACCGCCGCGCTGTTCTCAAAATTCGCATGCATCAACAGGCTGAGCGCCGCGAGATTCGTATCATCGCCCGTATTGGACTGGTACTTATGCAGGAGCCAGGCGGCCTGCGGCGTTGTCAAAGCCAGCTCCGGAATGTGCTGTGCCGAATCCGTCAAGGTTGCGATGGAAGTTAGGTCGTTCGGGCCTGGATCGGCCTTTTTGCCATCAATGCACCATTGCGGTGCCGGCTCGATCCCAACTCCGCCGATCTGAGGCGTCTGGTTGATATGCGGCCCAAGCCGCAACGCACCCGACGCGTTGATACCGACGAGGTCGATACCGCGGCCGACCGTCGCGTCATAGGCTGCTATGGCGTTACCGCCAAGCAAGCTGGAAAATATGAGAGTGAATGCCGCGAGGAGTGCGGCGAGCGTCCGGCCGCGTGGCCGGGCATGTGTGTTCGCTGCCATAATAGGTAACGAGTCCTTTCTATATCGAAATGTTTAAGGTCATTGCGAAAAACTGGAGGGATTCACCGGCTCGGTGCTTGTTGCCGCAGGCACCGAGCCATCTGTTTCAGGGGCGTTCCTTGGTGGTCATGGAAGTTAGCATGGCCATGTATTCCCAAACTCATCGCCGCAGACGCCTTCGCCGGAAGTGTTGTCGACGATTATGTCGCCGGTGTTTACCCATCCGCCGCCGTTATCTGCGGGAGCCGGGTCCGGGGCAGGAGCGACCGGCGCTGGTGCAGGGGCGTCATACGAATCATCGCTCGTCCACGACGAGCCGCTTTCCGTTGCGGAATATCCCGAATCCGAATACCCGCCCGCATCTTCCGAACCACCGCCGGACGATACCGCCGGCGCGGGAACCGCCGCCGGAGTTTGTGCGGCCGCCGCCTTGTTGTTCAAAGCATCAACACGGGCTTGGAGAGCTGCTGTCTTTTCCTTGAGGACGGACAAACGCGCGCTCTTCTCGGAAGCTGCGAAGCTCTTGCAATCCGCAGCTAACCCATCAGCCTCGCCGGCAAGACTTTCGACACCGCGGGCGGTGGTCGTGGCAGCCTCGCAGGACGCCGCGAAACTCGCCGCATCGCTACTCAAGTACGCTGACGTGGCAGCCGTGAACTGGCTCTCGACTTTCCCCGCTGCATCCTTGATCTGGGTCGCTTGCGCATCAAGGTCTTTAGATGCAGCCTGTAATTCCTTGGCCTGGGAACGCGCCGTAGCCGCATCCAAGTCCTTAGCGTTCGCCGGCTTGAAAGGCTCAGCAAGCCCGGCCCGCGCGGCTTCCACAGCCTGGAAGAGTGCCTGGCAGTCCGCGGGCACTCCACCATCAGCCTCGCACTCCTGCGCCGTGAAACCAACGCCGTCAACAGCTGCCTGCAGCGCGCTGCGGGCTTGCTCGGTGAGCGTCACAGCCTCCGAATAAGTCGCCCGGGCCTCGTCGGTGCCACTTGAGCGCCCTGCCAGGTAAACACCCGCGCCGGCCAAGACCGCCACGGACACGGCGACAGTCGGCCACAGCCACACACGCCTACCACGTGCCTTGCCCTGCTCGGTAGTGGCCGCGTCGCTGGCAACAGCCGTCATTTCGTCAAGCGTTGTTTGCTCGCTCATGGCTCGCCCTCCCTTTTCGCTAAAAACTTTCAAAAACTTGCGGGTTGTTTTCCTCAGCCTAACCCGCACTTATGGCTCTCCAGAACCCCTACACCGCACGGGACCAGCATCGCCCGGCGGCCCCGTAGAGGCCGGCCGCACCACGGCTGCCGGCGGGCGAGAAACCCTCGCACGTAGTCCCTCAGGCATCGCACGCACCTCGGCTGGATCCGGCCGAGTATCCACCACCACGGCAGTGCGCGAGCGCGGTGGCCGCGGCGGGCTAGCTAGCGCGATATCGCGGATGCGATGCGCGACAACCCCGCCAGGATTGTGGGCATCCCCCAAAGCGTTGCCGGCGAGCTGGGCACGAATTTCCGCGCGCTGCCACCCCGCATTGAGCGCTACCTGCAAATCCCGGGCAACCGCCACAAACCGTGCGGGTGCCAAGAAACGCACCAGGTCCCGGGGCACGCATTCACCGATCAAACCGGCTGCCCAGGCTTGCCGTGAACGCTGGTCCTGCCGCGAGCCTTGCGGCTGCGCAGTGCTCGACGGTTGCCCGCTACCAGACGGCGCGCTTGCCTGCCCGGCATCTGGCCGCCCCGAACCTCCCGGCGCTGGCTCACGCTGAGTTTGGCCCTCAGTGACCGGCACCGGCTCACGGCAAGCCGGAGTTACCGCGGCCGGCGGCGGGTGTGGGGTAGTCCCGCCAGGGACACCCCCACCCGCATCCTGCTCGGGATGCTCTGGCTTGGAATCCACCACTCCAACCATGCCAGACCCTTGCGACACAAAAGACACAAAAACTGCCGGCGGGCTTGGTTGGTTGGTTAATTCCGAACGTAGTGAGGAATTATTGGATATATCTTTAGATATATGCGCCGCGGCTGACCGCGGCCCGGTCCACCGTGCTCCGGTAATCCCCGCACGGTGAACCCCTGTGGATAACTCGCTGCCGGTTTCAACTGCCGCGGAATCTCGCGGTTCCCACCGTGCCGAGGTTTTCCAGGCACGGTGAAAATCGCCCTCATTTTCGTTACCTGGGTCACTCCCGGAATTTGAAACTGTCCGACAGTTCGAGTCGGGTGTTTCGCGGTTATCCACAGACCGGGTGGTGGCCGTTCCGGGGTTATCCACAAGATCAACACCCGCTGTGGCGACCGGAATAGCCTCGCCCGCGCCTTCCATGGGGACGGAAGACACTGCCGGCATAGACACCGTGGAAGGCGCAGGTGCCTCATCAAGGCGCCCCTCATCTTCCATGCCAGCACCGGCCGGAATGTCGGCAATGAATTCGCCTGGATGACTCGGACACCCAACCACCTGGCGGGCCGTGATCGCCCCGCTATCCATCCGCCCCTGGATTTCACACAATGCCTCACCCACGCTTACTGGGGTGTCGAACATGACGACGAGTTCGCGGATCTGACCCGACGCTCTGGTGCGGAAACGGAACCGATAATGCTCCGCTTCCAGAAGCGCGAGGGCTTTCCGTGCCCTGTGTTCGCCCATATCCCGGCCCATGAGATCGCGGTACCCAACAGGCGCATTCGGCGGTAACGAGAGCGACACGGTCGCCAACGCTAAAGCGTCATACGTGAGCGCGCGGTTGAAGATCATGGAGTTCGGTAGCGCCGTAGCGCCCCGCCGCACCGCAAAGTATTCACCCATGACGCACCCCCACACCACTACCGGCAGTGGCCGGCGTAATGGTGCCGGGTGCGTGTGTGGCAGCCAGGCTAGCCCGCAACTCACCAACATCAACACCCGGAACCGACAAACACGTCTTGACAAACGGACGGATTTTCACCGGCAAACACCGAAACGCAGTCAAAGGCGAGGCTGGGCGCTCAAACACCTGAGTGAGCAACCCGTGGCCCTCGGGCACGCGCCGCTCCCAGCGATACACCAACCCGTAGCGTTCAAGCTCACTCAAAGCACGGGTAACGCGATCACGCCCAAACCCACGCCCATTAAGAGCACTAACTGTCCGCTCAGCGTTTTTAGGCATGGCCAGCATCGCCACCCACACACTCAAAGCCTCATATGACAAATCCGGATCAAGAACCACATCGCGCTCAAGCAGTACCGGATAAGAACGAACCGAGAAAACCAATCCCGTATCAGTCATGAGGCCACCTCCTTACGGCGCACTGGGCACGGGCCGCTATTAGGCTGGGCCGGCCGGTGCGAATCCGATGTGCCCGCACCGACCCTGCCCATACCTGCCCGCCGCAGTGGAAAACGCGGCGAGCCACACCACCACTGGTGGTGCCTCCCTTTCTTCACCAAAACACGAGAAGAACCCACACACAAAATGTGTGTGTTAGCCGCACTAGTTAAGTTGAGGGGAAAAATCCCAGTTCTTTCCCCTCGAGTGCGAGCAATCCCGCTCGTGCTCCTACCAACAATCCCGAAAGGGGAGATTATGGAAATCATTTTCCTGTTTATAAGCGCTATTAGTAACGCCATGTCGGCATGGTCTAACACCCTCACCTTGTGGGGGTATGGGCCGAAAACCGCACCTATTGCGTCGGGTGCGTCGCAGACGCAAAGCGCATCTGACATGCCCGGTAGCGGGGTGGTTATCAATGCCGAGAACATCATCCTTGTTAATGGCTCGGTGTCATTGACTAGCGGCAGCGACTTGGAAACCCCAGAACGAGACAGCGAGACCAACCCGGCCGAAGACCCCGCACGCGACGAAACAAAGTAACCGACCGTAGCGGGAAGAATAGGGCCGGCTGACTCTCTAGGAGTACCAAGAGTCAGCCGACCCGCGCGCCACACGACGCGCACCCCAACCACCACCCGCATAATAAGAGTGAAGAAAAAACCTCTATCAACGGAGATGGAAGGGAAGACGTGATTAGACTCGAAGGCCTGAGCCATGCATGGAAGAAGCACAAGGCCCATAATGTTTACCGGATCCTTTTCACGTTCACCACGAACCTGGAAGAAGACGGAACTTACCGGCCCTACACTTTCGACTGCCTGTTCGTGGGGGCACCCCAGCCCCCTTACAAGCTCCTCATCGCCACCCACAAAACACCAATCCCCTGGTGTCACATCTACGAGGTAGAAGAAATCGCGAAGGGAGTTCTGGCAGTGGAGACCTACCTCGGTGATGACTACGGGCCACTTCTGCAAGCCTTGGGAATCGGCGGACACGGCGGAAAAGTGAAACTTCCTATCAGAAACATTGTCGAGGCTGCCAGTAACGCCGCAGCACGGCAAAACGTCCGTGAATGGGTGCCCCCGGAAAAAATCCCGCCCTCGCTGCGCCGTAACGTTGAAGAATCCGAGAAAATCTACTTCTACGGATGGCTCGACCACCAAACCGAAAACGCCGGCCGTCATGTCACCGCAGCGAACCTGGACAAAACCGCATGTCTCCTCGGCCTGGACATTGCTCGTTTTTGCAAGACCAACAACATTAGTAGCCGCTGGACAGACCGACCCAGCCCCGCCAGCCGTGAAGCAAACACGCAAAGGCCGCTGCCTCCGGGCTGGTCGCGTTAGCCAGCCAAGCGGTCGCATCGCATTAGGTGTTAGTGCCATG
Organism: Actinotignum schaalii FB123-CNA-2; assembly: GCF_000411135.1. Taxonomy (GTDB): domain Bacteria; phylum Actinomycetota; class Actinomycetes; order Actinomycetales; family Actinomycetaceae; genus Actinotignum; species Actinotignum schaalii_A. The sequence continues at coordinate 744,081 of NZ_KE150262.1, forward strand.
AGAGCAGACCACCAACACGGATGTATTGCTCGTCTTCGCGCGTACGCATGGAAAACCCGGCAAGCTCTTTCGTGCGCTCATTGACGGGCACAAAACCACGCTCATCACACTCTCCGCCAAGCGGCGCGATATGAACCGCACACATCAGCCCGTCCGGGTGCTCGGGCGTGCGATAGCACGGCCATCTCGTAATAAGAAGACCGATCATGTAGGCTGCCGAAAGCAGCCCGTAGGCGAGCACCCACTCGAGAGGTGGATTACCTACCTTGAACACTTCCGGGTCTTTCCGCACCCGAATTCCGCCAGCAAGCACCAGCCCTGGCACGGCGCTGTATGCTCGGGTTATCGCGGTGAACGCCGTGGTATCCAGGAGTTTTTGCAATACGGCTGGCTCGTCTAGGTCGCCATGCAATTCACAGCCCATATCCACGGCGAGCCTGATACACGTCGCCCGATAAGAGACACCCGGCCTGCCATACAAAGCAGTAACGGCGCTCTCGGTAATACCGGTTAGTGTTTGGAAGTAGCGTAGGCGTCGCCCGTAAAAATCCTCGACCTTAGCGCGAGCTTGCTCGCGCCAGGACTCTTCGGAGAAATTCCAGTGGCGGAAACTCAACACAGACGGGACCTCGATATCCCAATCGGCCACATGCAAACCCTCAATAACCACCAAGTCAAAAACCGAGCCTGGCTCGGGAAGCACTGCTTGTAGTGTTTTTACCATGGGATTATCTCCAGCCACTCAGCTAGATCCCCCGAAGAGATCTGCGAGGATGCGGGCGGGAAAACCGACTCCCGGGTAAGAATGCCCGGCGACGTGAAAGCCGCTACTTTCAGGCATTCCCCACCAAGCCACGTACCAATACATGTATCCGTGTGGTTCGCGACTATAAGTCCCACAAGCGGGTCAATCTGAGAGTGGGAAACATACATATCCTCACCATCGCTAGCGTTGGGGCCAAACGCCGGGGTCGTGCGATAGGCCAGGCCACACACTAGCCACGGCAAACACCAACCCCATAGTTCCTTGGGGAGTGTGTCGAGGTTGTAGCCCAGGCGAATCTCGCCGCCCTCCACGCGCACCTTGAAATGCTCAAGCACCCGGCACGCTTTATCGAAGCGCTCTTCGGGTATCCCGTCCACGTCGAAAGCTACATACACCCACGGGGCGTGCGCTCGTGCGCCCAATTCTGGTGAATACGCGCCCTCATCGGCGATATTCAAATTCCAGCACTGGATAACAACCGGCTGTCCAAGCTCGTCCACGGCTTCCATCTGGTGCCTACCCGAAAATTTCCAACTGGCCCGGAACCTCTGCGGCTGTCCCTTTATTTGTCGTGGATGGGGCTGTTTTAGAAACTGGTGCAAGAATCCGGTCCAATTCCGACTGGGGGATCCGCCACTGGCCGCCGGGCAGTTGTACTGCGGAAATTCGGCCCGACCTACACCAATTCCACACCGAAGCGCGACTTACGCCGATTGCCTCAGCGAATTCTACTGAAGTCAAAAGACCCATAATCACACCTCATAAGTAAGTTTATTCTGAATAATCTCGATGACTCTATTGTGCAAGTGCGAAAATTTTAAGTCAAGCAAGGAGGTTTCGTAAAAGTAAACCCATTTGGTATCATGGTCTCATGAGTGTTGTTAGTGATTCCTACTTGAGTACCGTTAATACCGATCAGTACATCGGTGAGCGGGTAATGATTTGGCTTAAGCGATGCGGGAAAACGCAGGTGCAACTCGGTGAATATTTAGGCTTGAAAAAAGCGGTTATTAGCCGGAAAGTAAGTGGCCATGTTGGATGGTCTGCTAGGGATTTGGCTTGGACTGCCGCGTTCCTAGGCGTTCCGTTGAGTGAGCTTATGCCGGAAGAATCGGTGGAGATCGCTCAAAAAGAGCGCGACCGCTCGCTAGAGGAAAATGGTAGGCCCCGTGGGATTCGAACCCACAACCCTTGGATTAAAAGTCCAGTGCTCTGACCGTTGGAGCTAGAGGCCCACGAAGTAGTGTAGCGCGCTTTGGCCCGGTGGTAAAAGTAGGGTCGAATTTGTGTGGAAATCCGCATCCCGGAACTCCTTTACGTAATCGGCGGAAAACAGCTCAAAGCCGCACTAAGGCCCGCTTTGAGGTGCGACAATAGAGGAGTGAGCGAGCGCACTGGCGCGCCCCGAGCGAGTGGAGGAAAAATTATGGCTAGCAGTTTTCGCCGTCCGGCCCAGATGAAACCGGACCAGCTCGAGTCGATCGAAGGTGAAGCGGACGTCGCCTACCACAGCGAGCTTGCCCACACCGCGGCCCAGGCGCTGCTGCCCGGCTCCGGTTACCATACCGAAGATCCGGAGGTACGTGCCCGCGTGCTCGACCTCGTCGCCACCGAAGGCATCGACGTCATCGCCGAAGCATGGGCCCGCTCCCCGGAAGACACCCTTCCCGGAATGCTGTGGCGCGGCTACTTGCTGCGCGAATGGTTGCGGCGTTTCCCGAACGACGCCGCCGCGCGGCTCACCGCCGCGCGGGAAAAGCTCGGCTCCCAGGGAGCTGATGGAGTGGAGAAACTGGAGAAAACCCCCACTCTCGGGGAGGTGCAATCCAGCTGGGATGAGGTGTTCGCCGGTTCTTTCGGCGGGGACTTCGCGGAAGTGCTAGCCAGCTCGGCTCGCCTGTGTGACACCCTTGCCGAAGTGGATCCGCTCTGGATCCCTAGTGATGAACACCCGCTGGCCACGCCGGTCACGCGCCGCGATGCTGCGCTGCTGGAAACGGCGCGGGAATTCCGCGCGGCCGGAGCCCGGGCGGTGCGTGGCACGCTTTCCTAGCGGAGCTGTGCCGTTCCGGGAGGGGAGCCGATCTGCATTTGCGGGAAGTGCTCCGTTTCGGTAGCAGCGCTGCCCCGCTCGGGAATTCACGGTCTCGGGGAGGGCGCCCCTCTGGCGGAGGGGCGCTGCGCCGTCGTTCGTTTGCTTGGACGTAACTTTTCTGTCGTAGTGATCGACTACGGTTAAGAGGTAGCAGGAAAAAGGAGCCCTCCTATGAGTATCGTTAGCGGATCACCGCAGCCGGACCAGGCCGCGCTTTTTAATCAGCTCGCCCAGGAATGCTTCGCGGCGGATGGTGTTGTGCCTTTCAGTGAGCAAACCCTTCTTGATATTGCCGCGGGTGCGGAAAGTTCGCGGGTGTGGACTCTCGGGGATCCCGTGGTCGGGGTGGCTCATTCCGGGCGCACCGGGGATGTGGAATTGGCCGTGCGTCCGGAGGCCCGCGGCAAGGGTGCCGGTAAGGAATTGCTGCGCACCGTTCTGGATGCGGGGGAAACCGCGGTGTGGGCACACGGGGATCTGCCCGCCGCGCAGGAACTCGCGGCATCTTCCCAGCTCTACCCAGGGCGTACCCTCCTCGTTTTGGAACGTCCGGTTACGGAAGAAAATCCTGCTCCCGCGCTGTGGACTTTGCCGGGGATCGTACTGGCTCCGGTGGATCCTGCCGCTGATTTGGAGGATATTGCGCGCCTCAATGCGGAGGCTTTTGCAGATCTGCCCGATCAGGGCCAGCTCACCGCGGAGGATCTGCGCGAACGTATGGAAGCGCCCTGGTTCACGCCGGAACTCCTAGTAACGGCGCGCTCCCAAGGTGAACTCGTTGGTTTTGTGTGGCTCAAGCCGAATGTGCTTGGGGGCGGCTCTGGTGCTGCGGGCACGGCTGGCGAATCGGCTGCGGGTGAAGCTAATGCGGCCAGCGAACCGAGCGAAGCGAATGTGCTGGAACTCTACGTTCTCGCGGTGGCACCGGAACACCGCGGCAAGGGCATCGGGAAGCTCCTGACCGCTTGGGCCCTTGTTACCACTGGCTCGCGGGGCTTCTCGCGCTGCATTCTCTACGTTGATGCCGCGAATTCCGCCGCGGTGCACGTCTACGGAAAAGCTGGGTTCACGCAGGCGGAACGGCATGTTCGCTATGAATTGCAACCCGAACCGGCCCTCTCCGCCACCCGTGCTCGCCTGGCGGCCCGGGAGGGTGCCAGCGCTGTGGAACCCACCCCGCACGAAACTTTCCTGCAGGCGGTGCGGCTCGGCTCCCCGGTCTCCACGAAATCCCTCACTGATATGGCTAAGGAATCCCGCAAACTCGCCAAGCGCTCCGCGAAAGCCCCGGAGGAATCCCAGCTTCCCGAAGGTCGTTTCGCGGATCGGGAACTCTCCTGGCTGGCTTTCAATGAGCGGGTGCTGGAGCAGGCAGAGGATGAAACCCTGCCGCTCTTGGAACGCGCCTGGTTCCTCTCCATTTTCTCCTCGAACCTCGATGAGTTCTTCATGGTGCGGGTGGCTGGTCTCAAGCGCCGTATTGATACCGGCATCGGAGTGGTGGCCGCATCCGGCCTCACCCCGCGCCAGGTGATGAAAGGCATCGCGGAACGCACCCATGAACTGACCGCGCGTCAAGCGAAAGTCTATTCGGAGGATATCAAGCCTAAACTCGAAGGCCAGGGCGTTTTCATCCGCCGCTGGAATGAGCTAGATGCGCAGGTACAGCAGCGCTTCTCCAAGCTATTCAAGGATGAGATCTTCCCTGTCCTCACCCCGCTCGCGGTGGATCCCTCCCATCCCTTCCCGTATATCTCAGGTCTGTCCCTCAACCTCGCCGTCGTCCTCAAGGATCGGCGCGGTTCCTCCGCTTTTGCGCGGGTGAAAGTGCCGGATTTGCTCCCGCGTTTCCTCATGATTGGAGAAGATGGCACTGCCTACAGTCCGGAAAACGTTCCGGTGGAGGCCGGTAGCGATATTGAATTCCTGCCCCTGGAGGAACTTATCGGGCACCACCTGGGTGAGCTCTTCCCCGGTATGGATGTGCAGAGCTACGCGACCTTCCGGGTCACCCGTAATGAGGACCTCGAAGTCGAAGAAGATGACGCAGAAAACCTCCTCACCGCGCTGGAACGCGAATTGCTCCGGCGGCGCTTCGGGCCGGTGGTGCGCCTGGAAGTAGATGAGGATATGGATGATGCCACCCTCAGTTTCCTCCAGAAGGAAATGAGCGTGAGCTCCTCTGATACCTACCGCCTACCCGCGCCCTTGGATTTACAATCCCTGGAGCAGCTTCACGATCTGGATCGGCCCGGGCTCAAATACCCCAAGTACGTTCCGGTCACGCCTACGGGGCTCACCGATGCCGAATCGGCCAAACCCGCGGATTTCTTTGCCAAGCTGCGTGATCATGATGTGCTGCTTCACCACCCCTACGAATCTTTCTCCACCTCGGTGCAGCAATTCATTGCCCAGGCAGCCGCGGATCCGCAAGTCCTGGCCATTAAACAAACCCTGTACCGTACGTCGGGGGATTCCCCCATCGTCAATTCGCTCATCCGCGCGGCCCGCGCCGGGAAACAGGTCCTCGCCATCGTGGAGATCAAGGCACGTTTCGATGAGCAGCGCAATATTGAGTGGGCACGCAAGCTAGAGCGCGCCGGGGTCCATGTGGTCTACGGCATGATCGGGCTGAAAACCCACTGCAAGCTCGCACTGGTGGTCCGCCAAGAATCCGATGGCCTGCGCCGCTACTGCCACGTGGGTACCGGCAACTACAACCCGAAAACCGCCCGCGGCTATGAGGATCTGGGCCTGCTCACCTCCAACCGGGATGTAGGCCAGGATCTCACCCGGCTGTTCAACCAGCTTTCCGGCTACTCTCGGCAGGAACGCTTCCACCGGCTCCTCGTGGCGCCCACCGGCATCCGCTCCGGGCTTATCGACCGGATCGAACGCGAAATTGAAAACAAGAACGCCGGCAAACCCGCGTGGGTGAAATTCAAAGTCAACTCCATCGTGGACGAAGCCATGATCGACGCCCTCTACCGGGCCAGCCAAGCTGGTGTGAAAGTCAGCATCCAGGTGCGCGGAATCTGCGCCCTGCGTGCCGGCATCCCCGGGCTCTCGGATAACATCAAGGCTCGTTCCATTCTGGGGCGCTACCTCGAGCACTCGCGTATCTACGCGTTCTGTAACGACGGCGACGCGGATGTCTTCATCGGCTCCGCCGATCTCATGCATCGCAACCTAGATCGGCGTATCGAAGCCCTTATCAAGATCACGGATCCGGATATGGTGGATCGCCTGGTAGAGCTTGTGGATGTTGCCACCGCGGATACCACCAGCTCGTGGCACTTGGGCCCGGACGGGTGGGTGCGTCACAACCTCAGCCCGAAGGGCCGCCCGCTCGTCGATATCCAGGAGCTGCTCATGAAGCAGGCACGCTCACGCGTGGCAGGAGGGGACTAGAAAACCTGGGCCGCCCCGGCCCGCCGGCAGCGGTCCGGCCCAGAATCTGCCGGGTAAGCCGCGGCCAGGGCCTCGCGGGACAACCGCGGGTGCGCACATATCCGTAACGACTATGCCGAAGGGGGAGTGATGGGCAGCGTTCATGCTGCGGGTGCCGTTGTATGGCGCAAAAAAGCAGGCGAATTCCAGGTGCTACTCGTACGCCGGGATAGCTATAAAGACTGGTCTTTCCCCAAGGGTAAATACAAGCCCGGCGAAGGCCCGCGCATGGCAGCCGTACGGGAAGTCTACGAAGAAACCGGCGAATATATCGCCCTGCAGCGCCCCCTGCCCTCCATTGGCTACACCCTCTCCTCGGGGAAAAAGAAACGGGTCTTTTACTGGGTGGCCCGCCCGCTCACACCGCGCTCCCGGCCAGTCGCCGCCCGCCCGGAATTCCCCAAGGCCCACCCCGGCGAAATCACCCGATCACGCTGGATGAACGCGGAAACCGCCCTCGAAAAACTCAGTTATAAAGACGAACGCGCCATGCTCAAACGCGTCCTGAAATATTGGGAACGCGGGGAACTCACCACCCGTGCGGTGCTGCTAGTGCGCCACGCCCGCGCCCAAAAACGCTCGGCCTGGAACGGAAGTGAAAAAACCCGGCCCCTCACCCCGCACGGAGCCGCGCGGGCTCGCACCATCAGCGCGGTGCTCAGCGTATACGGCGTGGACCGGCTCGTTTCCTCCCCCTGGCAGCGCTGCACCGCCACCATCGCCCCCTACGCGCAGGCTTCCGGAGTTTCCCTCACCTGCGTCGCCGCACTCACCGAACACTCCCACGCGAAGAACCCCGGCGGAGTGCGTAAAACCATCGAAGGGGTACTAACAGACAGCGGCGCTCCCGCGGCGGTCAGCTTGCATCGCCCCACCTTGAGCACAGTTATCGACGTCGTTAAAAAACACGGCGGCCACCACGTGCGCGAAAAGCTCCCCGAGGAAGATCCCTACCTCAAAACCGGAGAAATCCTCGTCGTCCATATGAAAGACAAGCACGCGGTAGACGTCGAGCGCTTCCGCCCCGTCCACACCGAGCTTTAGCGACCGTGTGTCTAGCGGCCAGCGTGCAGGCTGTTCCCGTGAGCGTGCCCTGTGTACCCCGTGTGCCCAACGGGCCCGCACAGCCAGCCACATACCCAGAGCGCTCTGTGAGACATGCTACAAGCTCGTTAACCTTCTGTTTACCTCCGGTGCGGGTCACCGTAACCCACGCTTCCTAGGCTCGAACCAGCGAGCGCCGAAACGGGCGTTCCTGAACACGCAAGGATTAAACAGTGAAGACCATGAAGATCTCGGCACTTGCGGGTGCCACCGCTCTTGCTCTGACCCTTTCCGCCTGTGGTGGGGACGCAACGACTTCTGCCACCACCGAAGCCGCCAAGGGGGACACCACCACCCAGGCCGCGGATAGCGGCTCGAACCTCTCGGGTACTATCTCCGGTTCCGGTGCCTCCTCGCAGCAGAAGGCGCAGCAGGCCTGGCGCGATAACTTCACCATTGCGAACTCGGGCGTGACCGTCAATTACGAGCCCACCGGCTCGGGCACCGGCCGCCAGCAGTTCCTCTCCGGCCAGGTGCAGTACGCTGGCACGGATTCGGCCCTCAAGGCCGAAGAACTTACCAAGGTCTCCAACGCCTGCAAGACCGATGTGGCCGTGGAACTGCCCGTCTACATTTCCCCCATCGCGATCGCTGTGAACCTCGAAGGCGTCAAGGAGCTCAAGCTCGATGCTCCCACCATCGCGAAGATCTTCTCCGGCCAGATTGAGAAGTGGAACGACCCGGCGATTGCCGCCACCAACTCCGGCGTCAAGCTTCCTGACGAAACCATTATTCCGATCCACCGCGCGGAAAAGTCCGGCACCACCGGTAACTTCCAGTCCTACCTGGAAGAAGCTGCCCCCGAAGTCTGGACCTACGGCTCGGAAGAAACCTGGCCGATCCAGGGCGGTCAGTCCGCCGAATCCACCTCCGGCGTGGTCCAGCTGGCGCTTTCCACCCCGAACTCGATCATCTACGCCGACTACTCCCAGATTGAAACCCTCACCCCGGTGAAGGTCAAGGTTGGCGATGAGTTCATCGGTCCCGAACCGGAAGCCGCCGCCCGCGTGGTGGATGACTCCCCGGCCGCCGAAGGCGCCACAGATACCCTCCTCAACAAGGACCTCAAGCGTGACGGCTCCGTCAAGGGTGCCTACCCGGTCGTCATGCTCTCCTACCTCATCGGCTGCCAGGAATACAAGGATGCCTCCACCGGTGAACTGGTCAAGGCGTTCTTCACCTACGTCGTCTCTGAAGAGGGCCAGAAGGCCGCCTTCGCCGCCAACGGTGGTAACGCCCCGATTTCGGAAACCCTGCGCACGCAGGCCATGGCCGTTATCGATACCATCAAGTAAACACCGGTTAGACAACCGAATACCTCTATCTGAAAGTCGATATGACTGAACGAGATAACGCAGCCGGGGAGGTTCTTGAGCGTAACGCTCAGGAAACCTCCCCGGAGGTGGGTCAGACTGCAGTGCCGGCCCGCCCGAGCAAACGCGCGCGTCGCCGCGTTGCAGACACTACCTTCAACGGCCTGGCCATCGGTGCTGGAGCATTCATCATCCTCATCCTGGGTGCCGTTTTCATCTTCCTGCTCCTCGAGTCATATCCGGCATTCATTGCCGGTAAGGAAGAAATCTCAGGGACAGCAGATTTCACGAAGGGGATGGGATTCTGGCAGTACGCCGGGGCAGCCCTCTTCGGCACCGTGCTTTCCGCACTCCTGGCTCTCGCCCTTGCTGTGCCCTTCGCGGTGGCGATTGCGCTGTTCATTTCGCATTTCGCACACCGGCGCTTCGCCTCCGTCCTCGGTTACATCATTGACCTGCTCGCGGCCATTCCCTCGGTGGTTTTCGGCCTGTGGGGCATCCGCACTCTCGAACCGATTGTGCGTCCCGTTTTCGAATGGGTCTCCAATGTGCTCACCCCGCCCCTCCAGTGGTGGGTGGATCACGTTCCCTTCATGGGTGAAGAAGGCGGACTGGCCCAATTCGACTGGTGGCCCCTGCAGCCCAGCCTGGTGGCTTTCACTCCGCCGGCCCGTAACATCATGATGGGCGGCCTGGTACTGGCCATTATGATCCTCCCGATTATCACCTCGCTGTGCCGTGAAGTGTTCCTCCAGACGCCGAAGCTGCTGGAAGAAGCGGCCCTTGGCCTGGGCGCCACCCGCTGGGAAATGATCAAGATGACTGTGCTCCCGGTGGGGCGTTCCGGTATCGTTTCCGCGGCTATGCTGGGCCTGGGGCGCGCCCTGGGCGAAACGATGGCGCTCCTTATGGTGCTCTCGGCGGGTCTGCAGGTGAACTTCAACCTCTTCTCCCCGGGCCAGCACTCCACCATCGCCTCCCAGATCGCCCTGAACTTCCCTGAAGCTCATCCCGGTCTGCAGCGCCAGGTCCTTATCGGTATCGGCCTCATGCTCTTCGCCCTGACCTTCGTGGTCAACTGGTTGGCGCGGCGCGTTCTGGCCCGGTACGCAGAATTCTCAGGAGCGAATGCCTAATGAGTACTGACGTGACACAGACCCCCGCCAGCCAACCCGACGGCGGAGCGCACGCTATTCCGGTCGAGCCGGCTGTCAGCGAAGGCACGCCGATCTTCGCCTCCGAATACGGGCGCCTGCCCAAGTTCTTCAACTGGGCCGTGCTCATCGTGTGCATGCTGGCTTCCTGGCTACTTTTCCACTTCGGTTTCAAAGCGGATTCACTTTTCGGCGCGGTCCTCGTGGGACTCCTTGTCTTCTTCCTCGTTATCCGCATTGTCGGGTACGCGGTAGAAGGCCCGCGCCGCGGCGCCAACCGCATGGCAACCGTGCTCATCACCAGTGCTTTTGCGCTCGCGGTTCTTCCACTGCTCTCGCTGCTGTACACGGTGATCGTGGAAGCCCTTCCGGTTCTCAGCTACTCCTTCCTCAATAATTCCACCCTCGGCATGTCCCTGCCCGGCGCTCAGCCCGGTCTCGGCCACGCCATCGTGGGCACGCTCATTATTACCGGCATTACGGCGCTCATCGCCATTCCGCTCGGTGTTCTGACGGCCATCTACCTGGTGGAATACAATAGGGGCGGCTGGTTCGGGCGCTCGGTGACCTTCCTGGTCGATATCATGACGGGCATCCCTTCTATCGTGGCCGGTCTCTTTGCCGCGGCGATTGTTCCGGTGCTCGCCCCCGCGCTCGGGTTCCGCAATGGCATCATGGGCGCCGTCGCCCTTGTTGTTCTTATGACGCCGATCGTGGTGCGCAATACCGAAGAAATGCTGCGCATCGTCTCCAATGAATTGCGCGAAGCGTCCTACGCGCTGGGAGTGACGAAGTCCCGCACTATTATCAAGGTGGTGCTGCGGACCGCGCTGCCGGGTATTGTTTCCGGCTGCGTGATCGCCATCGCCCGCGTGATCGGCGAATCGGCCCCGCTGATGATTACCGCCTCCGTCTCGGACACGTTCAACTATTCCTTGTTCAACGGTCCGATGATGACGTTGCCGGTCTTCGTTTACTCGCAGTTCAAGGCCAATAACCTCGATCTGGCCTGGGGCGGCGCGCTCGTCTTGGTGTTTATCGTGCTGGTATTCAACTTGCTGGCGCGCTTGATTGCTCATATCTTCGCCCCGAAGGGCCGCTAAAGCGGCAGCCGAAAGGAAAAACAGTGCCTCAGGGAATTAGTGTTCGTAACGAGAACATCTACTACGGTGATTTCCTCGCCGTGGAGAACGTCAATGTGGATATTAAGCCGAATTCGGTGACCGCGCTCATCGGGCCGTCCGGTTGCGGCAAGTCCACCTTCTTGCGTTCCCTCAACCGTATGCATGAAGTGATCGACGGCGCATACGTGACCGGCGACGTCTTCATCGACGGTAATAATATCTACGGCCCCGGCGTGGACCCGGTAACCGTCCGCCAGCACGTGGGCATGGTCTTCCAGCGTGCCAATCCCTTCCCCACCATGTCGATTCGTGACAATGTGCTGGCGGGGATGCGGCTCAATTCGCAGAAGATCAAGAAGTCCGATGCGGATGAGATCGTGGAGCGTTCGCTGCGCGGCTCCAACCTCTGGGAAGAAGTGAAGGACCGCCTCGATAAGCCGGGTTCTTCGCTTTCCGGCGGCCAGCAGCAGCGCCTGTGCATTGCCCGGGCCATCGCGGTCAAGCCCGAGGTGCTCCTCATGGACGAACCGTGTTCGGCCCTCGACCCGATTTCCACCCTCGCGATTGAGGACCTCATGAACAGCCTCAAAGAGGAATACACAATCGTAATCGTGACGCACAATATGCAGCAGGCTGCGCGCGTCTCGGAAATGACCGGCTTCTTCAATATTGCCGGGACCGGCAAGCCCGGGCACCTCGTGGAGTTCGACCAGACGGAGAAGATTTTCTCCAACCCGACCCATAAGGAAACCGAAGATTACGTCTCCGGGCGTTTCGGTTAAACACCGGCTAAATCTTAGCTGTTTACCTTGCGAACTGTGCCGCGCGGGAATGATCCTGCGCGGCACAGTTATGTTGTGGATGCTATATAAGTACGACGACGCCGCACCGGCCCGCCGCCTCACCTCTGTGCAGCGTGCGCGTGGTGTGGTGCTCGCCCGCGGGGTTAGCGCGGGCCGGGCGGAGATGCGTAAATACGTCTAGATCAGTACCAGGCGCAGCAACCACGTAGCAACCGCTGCCAGGGCACCGGCGGCCGGGATCGTGAGGATCCAAGCGGTGGCAATGTTACCGGCCACGGACCAGCGCACTGCCGAACGTCGCTTCGTGGCACCGACCCCCATGATGGCGCAGGTGATGGTATGCGTGGTGGAAATCGGGGCGGCCCATACAAACGCCGTCGTATAAAGAACGCTGGCGGCTACACTTTCCGCAACGAAACCGCGAGCCGGATCCAAATCAATAATTTTTGAGCCGAGCGTCTTCATAATGCGGAAACCGCCGGTCGCGGTCCCCAAAGAAATCGCGGCGGCCGCGGCCAGTTTCACCCAGGTGGGGATGCCGTCTTCAAGATTGTGGAAACCGCCGGCCGTGAGGGCCAGCACGATCACGCCCATTGTTTTCTGGGCGTCCTGGAGGCCGTGCCCGAGGGCCACCATGGCAGCGGAAACCGTCTGGGCGTAACGGAAGCGATGCATAGTGGTGTGGTAGGGAGCCTCCGTGAGGAGGCGCAGCACCACTTTCATAATGAGATAGGCCAGCAGGAAACCAACCGCGGGGGAAACGATCATCGGCACCACCACACGGTCGAAAATAACCGTCCAATGCACGGTGGCCAGGGAGGCGATACCGGCGCCGGCCAGCCCGCCGATAAGCGCATGCGAAGAAGAAGAGGGCAGCCCGCGCCACCAGGTAATAAGATTCCAGCCAATCGCGCCGGCCAGTCCGCCGAGTACCAGGGTGAGGCCGGTTATTTTTTCCAGCTCGGTAATATCAACGATGCCGGAGCCGATTGTTTCGGCTACTTTCGTGCCGAGCATCGCGCCGAGGAAGTTCATGACGGCTGCCATCGCGAGGGCCACCCCGGGGGTCAATGCACGGGTGGCTACCGAGGTGGCGATGGCATTCGCGGCGTCGTGAAAACCGTTAGTGAAGTCAAAAATGAGGCTAATGACGACGACGGTGCCCACCAAAAAGAGCAACTCGGACAAAATCAGGACTCCTTGAGGGCAATACGCTCGACCACGGCGGCGAGCGTCTCGAAAGCGTCGACGGTGTCCTCGAGAGTGTCCACAACCAGTTTGACGCGCAGCAATTCAATGGCATCGGTGGCGTTCTCAAAGAGCGAGGCGAGAGTGGAACGGTAGAGGGAATCGCCCTTGTTTTCCAGCTGGTTAATTTCCACCCAGTATTCGCGAGTATCCGGGGAAGTGGGGTTGAAATGCGCGAGAATATCCGAGGAGAGGCGGGCGCAGGTCTTGAGAATATCCACCACCGTCGGCGCGCTATCGGGGAGGGTGAGGGGGCGCATAAAGGCCACGTTTTCCCCGACCTCGTCCATGAGGTCCACGCAATTATCGATAGCGGTGGTGAGGGCATAAAGATCCTCCCTGTCGAAAGGGAGGACGAAAGACCTATTTACCACTTTGAGGAGTGCGTGATTTGACTCATCTGCATTGTTTTCGATGGTGTGCAGCTGCTGTTGCAACTCTCCGCGCTCGTGAACCGGTGCGGTCATGAGCTGCGCGAGGCCCGCGGCGGCAATGGGAAGATGCGCCGCCTGGGCGCCAATAAGGTCGAAAACCCGCGTGGAACGCGAGAATTTAGAGAATAACCCCACGTGAATTCCTCGTTTCGGGGACATGAACAATCGATGAACGACTCGTTTCAAGGATAGTTCATTACGGGGCGAAACGTGTATTGCGCGGCGGTGAGATCGGGCAAGAAAAGGGTGCCGGACCTGAGAGCGCCTGACGGCGCGAATGCCGCTCGTAGCGGCGCTAGTTGGAGCCCGGGGCTTTCAAGGTCCGGCACCGTGGCTTCAGAATAACAAGAGCACGGGCAATCGGAAACTTTTCCTCGGACTTTCGGGCCAAGCGTGAAAAATGAAGACTTTTTCGCTCCGACGTGGGAAAATATCACTAGCTATGGGCTCCGGCCGCCGCGGGTCGCGCGTGCCCGGATCTTTGGGCGGCACCCGGCCGGGGCGGGTAACCTGAGCATATGGTCTTTGCAATCCCTGAAAATCTCAGCCCGGAAACCTATCCGATGGCGTGGCTCGTTGATACCTGGCGCGGCGCTGGCCTTCTCGAATACGAAGGTGTGGACGCGGCCGGTTACCTTCACGAATTGCGCATCGATAATGATGACCACGGCCCCTACCTGCGGTTGCGCTCCGCGACCTGGCTTTCCCAAGAGCCGGCCGGGGCGGTGGATCGCGAAGTCCCCGGCGGGCGGATGTACGCGGCCCTCACCAAAGGCCAGCTGTGGTCCAGCTTCGAAGGCTACCTGCGCGTTTCCCCGAATAACCTCCAGGGGACGGAGGGGCGTTTCGTGCTGGAGGGAATGATTGCCACTTCCGCCGGCCACGCCATGACCTGGGCCGGTTTCATTAAGGGCCCGCAATTCCAGATCGTCGCGGACGCCATCGCCGCCACCCCCACCGCCGCGAGCTATACCGGCGGCCAAATCATGGGTGGCTACGTGGAATCGGAGCTTTTCTACGCTTACGATATGGCCGCCTTCGGGGTTCCGATGCGCAGCTACATGGCCGGCCGCCTCCAGCGCCAGAGCGATTGCCCGGAAGCGGAGCCGAAGTCTGCGCCATCCGAAGCGCAACCGGAATCGTGAAACCCAGCCCGCTGCTGCGCTGGCCCGGTGCGGTTCCCGGGGTAGGGGACACGGCCGGGGTGGCTGCTTTTTACACCAATCCCTATGTGGAGCAGCGCGAGCTGGAGGCCGGGCGCGGCTTCGTGGACCTCTCGCACTGGCGGGTGCTGCGCGGCGCCGGCAGGGCTTGCCCGGGTGCTGATCGGGCCTGCGAAGTGCTGGAATGCGATAGCCGGGGGCGGATTCGTGGTGCTCTGCTGCGCTGTGCGGGTAGTCGTGAAGATGTTTTCTTGAGTCCACCGGGTGGGATCCATTCCACTATGTGCCCGGCCAGCTATATCGCGATAGGTACGACGACGCAGGGAGCCGAGCGCCTCCGTGCGGCCATGCACGGTCGGCCGGGGCTATCCGCTGTTTTCTGGGAAGACTGGTGGCCGGATAGCGATATTGTGATCCTCCTGGTCGAGGATATTGAGGTACTTGCCCGGGCCGGGCAAGCGGCCGGCATGAGCCCGGTAGGTTTATTTGCCTGGGATGCGCATCGGGCCGCGGCGCGCCGCCCGGATCCGTTCCGGGCGGCGCGCGCCGGGGCGGGCCCGACTGAGATATACGGACCTGGGATAGCGGGCAGCTGCGCATCCCGGGAAGTAAGCACTCGCGAATCCGGAGAAGCGAGTACCCGCCAGCTCGGCGGTGCCGGGCGGAGCCTGGCCTGCTTATATTTGGAAGGCCCGGACGCGGCCGACTTACCCGAGGCTGGCACGCCGGTACTCGCGGAGCGGTCCGATGCGGTGAGTGCGGGTGGGGCGAGCGGGATTGCGGCGGTCGAAACGGAAACGAATCAGCCCGAGGGGGTGGTTGTGGGCCCGGTGCTGTCGGCGGTGCGGCATTGGGAAGAAGGTCCGCTTGCCCTCGCGCTGATCAGGGAGCCAGCGGCGCTGGGCGCGGTGCGGGTAGGGGAATTCCGCTGCGGCGTCGAACCTATTCCTCTGCCTACGCACGCTCCCGTTGTGGTGACCATTCGTGAAAGCGGCGAAAAAGTGTCGTAGGCCGTGACTAGAATGAGGGCGAGCACCACGCTCACCACGAGGACGGAGAACTATGAACCTAACAACCTTGCGGCTCGTCACAGATATCTGCAACGGGATATTTTTTGTGATCCAGCTGGCGATTCTCGCGTTTATGGTGTGGGCGCTGGTGGCTTGTCTGCGCCGCCCGGATGCGGATTTTCGCTATGCCCGCAAGGATAAGAAGTTCTGGAGCGGGGTGCTGCTGGGCTGCGCTCTCGTCACGGGGATCGTGCTTTTTACACCCATTCGCCTACCTTTCCAGCCGTTCCTCATGCTCGGGGCGGCTTACGGCGCGCTCTACTATCTGGGTCCCGAAGAACAGCGGATGGGGCCGCGCCGCGGTTCGCGCGGGCGCGGGAAAGGGTCCTGGTAAAGCGGGGTGAGCGCAGGCCCTTAGCTGCGTCGTCGTACTACACGCACCACGAAGGAGGAAGAATGCGAGCAGTTATTCAGCGCGTCACGCGCGCATCCGTCACGGTGGACGGCAGTGTGATTTCGCAGATCGGCACGGGACTGTGCGTGCTCCTGGGTGTAACGCACGGGGATGGCGCCCCGGAAGTGGAGAAAATCGCGCGGAAAATCGCGCAGCTGAAAGTACTGCGCGCCGCGGATGGAACCGATGAGCCGAATAGTCGGCGCAGCGCGGAAGAAGCGCAGGCTCCCGTGCTGCTCGTTTCGCAATTCACTCTGTACGCGGATGTGCGTAAGGGCCGCAAGCCTTCGTGGTCCAAGGCCGCGCCCGGGGAAATTGCCGATCCGCTCTATGAGGCGGTGGTGCGCGAATTGCGGGAGACCTACGGGCTGGAGGTAGCCACCGGGCAATTTGGGGCCATGATGGATGTGGAGCTCGTTAATGACGGCCCCTTTACGCTCCTGGTTGAGGTGGAACCGGCCAGCGCCTAACTCGCCGCGGCGCCCCATAATCCTAGGTCTAAGGGCCTAGGGATAGTGAAATAAGCTCAGAAATCTCATCAAGAACAGCGATTTCCGCGCTAATTCGGCTTTTTCCCTCAGCAAAATGTGAGCCACACACTCATGCCACTGGCGAACAGGGGACGGCTCCCGGGCCGCGGGCCGTTACTCTTTTAGAAGATTGCAAGTGCAAGGAGAGTTATGTTCGAAAGGTTCACTGACCGCGCCCGGCGAGTCATCGTGCTCGCGCAGGAAGAGGCACGGAACCTCAAGCACAACTACCTGGGGACCGAACATATCTTGCTCGGCCTCATTCGCGAGGGCGAAGGGGTGGCCGCAAAGGCCTTGGAAGCCCTGGGGGTGACGCTTGAGTCCGTCCGGACGCAGGTCATCGATATTATCGGCGAAGGCCAGGAACCACCCTCGGGTCATATTCCCTTCACGCCGCGCGCCAAGAAGGTCATTGAGTTCGCGATGCGTGAGGGGCTTCAGATGGGCCACTCCTATATCGGAACCGAACATCTCCTCCTCGGTCTCACCCGCGAAGCGGATGGTGTTGCCGCGCAGGTCCTCATCAAGCTCGGTGCGGATATGCCCACCGTGCGGAACCAGGTCAGCCAGCTCATCTCCGGTTTCCAAGGTAAGGAAGCCGTTGGGGTGGGTGGGGGCCCGCGTGAAGGCACCAAGGCCGGCTCCACGATTCTGGATCAGTACGGGCGTAACCTCACGGCCGCCGCGCGTGACCACAAGCTTGATCCCGTGATCGGCCGGCATACCGAAACCGAGCGGGTTATGCAGGTGCTTTCCCGGCGCACCAAGAATAACCCGGTGCTGATCGGGGAACCCGGCGTGGGTAAAACCGCGGTGGTCGAGGGCCTGGCCCAGTCCATCGCCGCGGGTAATGTGCCGGAAACCCTCAAGGATAAGCAGCTGTATTCCCTGGATATGGGTTCCCTCGTGGCTGGTTCGCGCTACCGCGGCGACTTCGAGGAACGCATGAAGAAGATCCTCAAGGAAGTTAATACCCGCGGGGATATTATTCTTTTCATTGACGAAATCCATACCCTGGTGGGTGCGGGTGCCGCGGAAGGTGCCCTGGATGCCGCCTCGCTGCTCAAGCCGATGCTGGCCCGCGGGGAACTCCAGGTCATCGGGGCAACCACCCTCGATGAATACCGTAAGTACATTGAAAAGGATGCCGCGCTTGAGCGCCGCTTCCAGCCCATCCAGGTGGAACAACCCACCGTGGAACAAACCATTGATATTTTGCGTGGTTTGCGGGACCGGTACGAGTCCTACCACCGCGTGACTATTACCGACGACGCCCTGGAGGCGGCCGCCACCCTGGCGGATCGGTATATTAACGACCGCTTCCTTCCCGATAAGGCCATTGACCTCATCGACGAAGCGGGGGCGCGCCTGGCCATCCGTAAGATGACCGCGCCGCCGGAGCTGCGCGAGCTGGACGATAAAATCGCCTCCACGCGCCGCGCTAAGGAAGCGGCTATTGACGCCCAGGACTTTGAGAAGGCCGCTGGCCTGCGTGATGAAGAGCAGAAGCTCGGTGAAGAACGCGATGCCCGTGAGCAGGCTTGGAAGGACGGGGATATGGACGTCGTCTCGGTGGTGGATGAAGATCTCATCACCGAGGTGCTCTCCATGTCTACCGGTATCCCGGTCTTCAAGCTCACCGAAGCGGAGTCCGCGAAGTTGCTGCGTATGGAAGACGAGCTGCATAAGCGGGTTATCGGCCAGCATGAAGCCGTGACCGCGCTTTCCCAGGCAATTCGCCGTACCCGCGCGGGACTCAAGGACCCGAACCGCCCCGGTGGCTCTTTCATTTTCGCCGGGCCTACCGGTGTGGGGAAAACCGAGCTCGCCAAGGCACTCGCGGAATTCCTTTTCGGGGATGAATCCGCGCTGATCACTTTGGACATGTCCGAATATTCGGAGAAGCACACCGTTTCGCGGCTCTTCGGTGCTCCTCCGGGATATGTGGGTTATGAAGAAGGCGGCCAGCTCACCGAGAAAGTGCGGCGCAAGCCTTTCTCCGTGGTGCTCTTTGACGAAATTGAGAAGGCCCACGCGGATCTCTTCAATTCTCTTCTCCAAATCTTGGAAGAAGGGCGCCTCACGGATGCACAAGGCCGGGTGGTGGACTTTAAGAACACCATCATCATCATGACTACCAATCTGGGTACGAAGGATATCGCGAAGGGTGTGCAAACTGGTTTCCAGTTCGATGCCGATACCACGTCTTCCTACGAGCGCATGAAGACGAAGGTTGCGGAAGAACTCAAGAACAATTTCCGGCCCGAATTCCTCAACCGCGTGGATGACATTATCGTCTTCCCGCAGCTGGGCCGCCCGGAAATCCTCCAGATTGTGGATCTGATGATCGGCAAGCTGGATAAGCGCCTGCGGGATCAGAACCTGTCGATCGCCCTGACGAAGGATGCGAAGGAACTCTTGGCGGATCGTGGTTACGATCCGGTGCTCGGGGCACGCCCGCTGCGCCGCGCCATCCAGCGTGACGTGGAAGATGTGCTCTCCGAGAAGCTGCTCTATGGCGAATTCGCCAAGGGGGACATCATCGTGGTGGATGTGGATAAGGAAAATATTCCGATGTCCTTCACCTTCACCGGCCAGTCGCCCGACCAGCCGCTACCGGATGGTGTGATCGAAGCCGAAGAACCGGCGCAAATGGAAGGCTTGGCTTCCGGGGTGAATACTCGCCCCAGCGGCGGGTCGGTAGCCGGTGCCGGCGCGCCGACTTCCGGAGGTGGCCTGGCCGCAGCGAACTAGGATTGCTGCGTCCCAAGCGGGGCCGCGAGCTAAAGCCCCACATTAGGGGCGGCCACGCTCAGGCACCGGCTAGGGCCGCTAGCAAGGAATAGCTGATACCGAGAGCTCGAAGCTAACCGATCAGGTGCGCTTCGAGCTCTCGCGTTATCACCGGGGTTGTTTCGGAGCGGGTAGTGAGCAACTCCGATACCGTGCGGCGCTGCCCGGCAACGGTGTAGTGCACCTCCCACTCCATGACGAGCGTGGCTTTCACCTCCTCATTGGCCTGGCGGTACATAACTTCCGTAAAGGGCTGGCGGGCCGGGATGAGCTGTGCTGAGTGAGCGGGGAGCGAGCCGCTGGGCGTGGCGTTTCCGGAGTTTCTTGCGGCTGTGCTTTCCGCGCTGGGCACCTCCCAAGTTGCCCGCACGGGAATCAGGTCAATAACAACCTCCGCGCCGAGCACTACAACCGGATGCCGTTGAGCCGGAGCGGAATAATGCAGGCGAACAGGGTAGTTGATCGCCACCCAGCCGCGCGCCGGTTCCATCCGCGCCTCAGCGCTCGCTACCGCGATCCGGATACTTTCCGTGTGGATAAGCCTTTCCAGCTGCGCGGGGGTGGGAGGCGCTCCCGCTTGAGTGCCGGCCGGAGGAGTGCCATTACCCAGTATCCAACTGAGAATTCCTGCCGCGCCGCGCACATGGCCCGGTAGAGACGCATCACGCACCGCGGCTACTAGTGCACCGCGCGACCACGGCAGGCCATAAGGCCCGCTGGAGAGTCCGGCGCTCCCGCTGGCAAGGGCACCTGAGCTTGATGACACTCCGGCTGCCTCGCCGGGCGAACGCCTGGTGTAACTCACCTGACCTTCCACGGTCACTCCGCCGGCATCGGTGCGGGCGGTGTAAATGCGTTCCTCACCATCCGCATATTCGCGGGCGAGGGCCGGAGCGCTCACCGTGCACGAGCCAAGGCATATCACTGCGACCACGCCTACGATGAAGGCGCGCAGGAACCAGCGCGGTCTGAACCTGGGGTTGGTGTATGGCCTCATCACACGCCTCCATCCAAAATGTCATCGTTCATCCCCACCGCATCGACGATCCAGTTACTACCGGAGCGGAAAATCCGCATGGTCACAAAGAATTCTTCGGCACGATCTGTTTTTTCGGCGCCTTTGCGGTTCATCACTGGATTGGGTGGATGGGAAACGGAGAACTGCACGGTATAGGCGGCTATGGGATCATTCCAGCGCCCCCGCGCATCGCTAAAACTAAAAACGGTGGCTTGCCGGGGCCGGAAATCAGTTTCTTCACGTTTCGCGATCTGGTGTTGGCACCAATCGCATTGTTCTCCGGCCAGTGGGGAGAGGGGCGCGATATCGCCGGTGATAGTTGCGTAATCGAGGAGGGTGAAAAGATACTGCCCGGCCGCGATGGCTCCCGCTACGGAATCTTCGGACATCTGGGCGGGTGGTGCGGGCACTGGAATCTGGACCGGCCAGGTGGGGGGAGAGGATGGGGGAACTGAGGGCGCGACAGAGCCAGAACTGATGGTAGACGAGGGTGAGTTCGCAGCGGGTGGGGCGGAGCTAGCAGCAGGCATTCCGGAAAAGTTACCGGGGGAGAGCCCAGGGGGAGGCGCGCCTGCCCCTGCCCCACAGCTGCTGAGAAGGAAACAGAGGCTGGCAAGAATTCCGGCACGGCGCCCGGTTATGAGTACGTTCATGGCGCCACGTTAACAGTCGCGTTGCACCCGCCCAGAGCCTATCCACAGGAGGACTCGTAGCGGCGTGTCATCCACAGCTTGTGCCGGCTCAGCTACGCGGTACCCGTCTCCGTCACCACAACCCGCGCTTCGAGCTCGCGGCACGCTCCCGGCTCCAGCAACATTTCACGGCCTTCGGCGCGATTGAAAGCATTGGGGAGCGCCTGGCACGGCTCCATAGCTACCGCCTGCCCGGCGTCGCGCGCCAGCCCGGCGCCAGCAAAAATATGGAAATTCTTCGAAGGCCAGTCGCCCAGGCGTGCCCACAGGGCTACTTCGCGATCCCCGGTGTGCAGGCGTGCCACATTCCAGCTAGTCCCGGCGCCACCGTTTCCGTCCGCGCTACCGTCCGCACCTCCGCCAGCGCCGACAGCACCCGCATCCGGTCCGGCGTCATCGGCAAGCTGCGCGTAGGCCCAATCCGTGGCCGGGTCGATGGGGGAGTGCGCGAGCGGCTCGCACGGCGCGAAAGCGCCGGCGCCGTCGTACGGAATAAGCGTGGTATCGGTGGCGATACGCGCGCGGCAGTCCAGGCTCAGGCGTGCCTCCGCCAGCGGACCGGCGAGCCGGAAATACGGATGCCAGCCGAGAGCGACCGGGGCCGCTACTTCGCTGAGGTTCTCGGCGCGTAGACGCACGTGCAAGGAGCCGTCGGCACCAATGCTGTAAACAATGTTTACGGCAAGCTCGAAGGTGTAAACACCGTTTGCATCCACGCGGGTGGCGAACTCGAGAACGCCGTCGCCTGCGCGAATAACCTCGAACTCCCGGGTAGTGACCAGGCCGTGCAGGCCGGCTTCAGCCTCAGGAATCGGGGCCGGCACGCTATGAACACCGCTTACAGGAATATTGGCGTGGAGTTTAGCGCGCACGGCTGGATCCTCGCCGTGATAGAGCGCGGTCGGGTAGCGCCCTTCGCGGATGCGATTGGACCACGGCACCAGCACGGCACTGCGAAAACCGTTGAGCTCACGCAGCTCAACAGGATCGCGGTAGCCGTCGATGATCTCGGTATCGCCCAGGCGATAGCTGAGCAGGGTGGCGCCGCGAGTGGCCGCGCGCAGCGTAACGGTGCGGCCCGCGCACACGCGTTCAGTGGTGACGATCATGGTCCTTCTTCCTCGTAAGTCCGGGTACGACGACGCCGCAGCTGCGGGCGCCTCCTTTAGCTTCCCACGTTCTCCAGGGTACGCGCCAAAGTCGGGTAGGCGGGCCTTGGCGTCTACTCAGTAAATGGATTATGTGTCGATATTTAACTGGATTTCTGGCAGTGAAGAGGCATCTACCGGATTGTCGTGATCTGTGTGCTCCCTATCCCAGGTTTCGGGCCTTCCTAAGAAGTTGGCGATTGCTAACCAGGCAGCGCCGCGGGAAAGAGGTGCTCCCCGAGCGAGGGTCGCCCGGATATCCAAAGGGGCCTGACCACTCCAAATCACGCGGGAACTAATTTCCTTTTGGATATTAGGGAGCAAAAAATCGTAAATATCGGCGAGTTGCCCGCCAAAAATCAAAGTAGGGGAGTGGATCAGATTAATTGCGCTAGCAGCTGCTCGGCCGATTAGGGTAGCTACTTCCTTGACCACTTTGGTAACAGGGGTTTCGTTTCGCTTAAGCAAGGAAACAAGGGTTCCAATCGTTGTTTCAGTCGGTAGGTTGCTGGCTGCAACAATTGCAGATCTGGTAGCAAATGCCTCAAGACAGCCGTTTTGTCCGCAGGTGCAAATGCGTGCTTGATCCGAAACGTAGATGTGGCCTAAAGACCCACTCCAGCCGGTGCTATCGGGTGAAAGTGCTCCGTCCAATATATGTACGGCGCCGATGCCTGAATCGAGGTTGACGTAAAGAAAATTATCAAGCTGCTCGTCATTACGGTGAAGATAGACCGTTTCTGCGCTCGCTCCCGCTGTTGTGGAATTGGAAATGACGATATTGCAATCAATTATTCCCTCGACAATTCGAGATAATTCGACGTTTATCCAACCGAGGGGGGTGGAATTTACTACGGTGGAGGTGGCTGGATCTACGATTCCGGGAAACGTGATTACAACTTCCTTGAGCGAGAGTCCGGCAACGTTGCATTGCGTTGATACGGATCGCAGAATTGCGGCAATATCATCGAGGGTTTGAGAGGTTGAGTCTGGGGGCATGTCAATTAGTCGTTCGATCAGCACGTTTCCCGTCAGATCTATTAGAGATGCCTCTACCGCTTCAGCGGAAACATTGATCCCGAGGGCGCAGTATGTTCTTGGGGCTGGCGTTAAGGGCGCCCCGGGCCTGCCAGGGCCAGAGACATAAACTTCGTTTTCCCGCACGATATCACGGTTAACAAGCTCGTCAACTAGTCGTGAAATAGTGGACCGATTTAATCCGGTTGAGCGGGCTAGATCCGCCCTTGATGGGGCTGAATTGGTGAAGATAATCCGGCTTGCTAAAGAAGCTAAATTTTGGTTGCGGACAGCACCGTGAGAGGTCTCAGCAGCTTTTCGCACAGCAAGTCTCCGTAGATGTTCCGAAAGGGTTGATCACCACTTAATGATAGAGGACGCTATCAGCCGAACTTGTGGCGCGTGACACAGAAGTGTCGACGTGCGCATTGTTGCATTTAATGCAACTGGACGGGTATATTGCAAACAGCAACAAAATCTAACGCTGGGGTTGGAGGTGCAATGAAAAAGAGCAATGTCGCTGGTATTGACTTGTCTACACGTTCCTGCCACGTAGTAATTCGTGATCTGGAAACGGGTGAGCTGGTTCGCGGCGCAACTGCATCTTTCCGCACTAAGACAGAGACCAATCCGCGGACATGGATGGAAGCATATCGTTCAGCGGTCGAACTTGCTGGCGGATTAGATGATGTAGTGGCGATGTCTGTTGCCGGACAGCAGCATGGTTTCGTTGGTCTAGGCGCTGACGGGAATGTCCTGCGTCAAGCGATTCTTTGGAACGATAATCGCTCCAAGGAAGATGCCGAAGATCTGATTAGAGAATTAGGCCGAGGCGATGTTTCTGAGGGACGTAAGCTGTGGGCTGACAGCGTCGGAAGCGTGCCAGTTTCGTCGTTGACAGTTTCGAAGCTGAGGTGGTTCGTTGATCATGAGCCTCAGCTATTCAAACAGTTATGTGCCATTGCATTGCCTCATGATTGGCTCACGTGGCAACTTATGGGTGCTGACGACTCCCGAGACGGCCTAGAGAAAAAGCGGGATATTCGGGAACTCGTTACAGACCGCTCGGAGGCTTCGGGCACCGGTTACTACTGCGCGGAAAAGAACGAGTACCGCAACGACCTAATTGACTTGGCGGCAAGAAGTGAATTATCTAAGAGACTCGTTTTGCCACGTGTTGTTGGAAAAGCAGAATCTGTAGGAGAACTGAATTCTAAAGGCGAGGCAATCGTTTTGGGTCCCGGATGCGCTGACAACGCAGCCACGGCGCTGGGGCTGGATTTACCTCCCGGTGAGGTGTGTGTTTCTATAGGAACTTCTGGTGTTACTTCCTTGGTTTCGGACAGTCCGATTAAGGACAGGACTGGTCAGGTTACTGGTTTCGCGGATGCGACTGGACGGTATCTTCCTTTAGTCGGAATGCTTAATGCGAGCCGTGTTCTCGATGACGTTGCCCTTCTACTTGGAATGACGCTAGAGGAACTCTCACGTGCCGCACTTAATGCCGCGCCTGGGGCGGAAGGCCTTGTGGTGATTCCATATTTCGCGGGAGAGCGAAATCCGCGGCTTCCGGAAGGAATGGGAGCGGTTTTGGGAGTGTCATCACGAAACCTCACGGCGCCGAATCTCGCGCGTGCGGCATATGAAGGAATCGTAGCGAGTGTAGCTCGAGGTCTTTCCGCATTTCGAAGGCTTGGTGTGGAGGTTACCGGTATAACACTGGTAGGTGGGGCGTCGCGTACGCCAGCTATGCGCCGGATAGCCGCATCAGTGCTCGGTTTACCTGTGAGCGTTCCTGAGTATTCAGCTTACTCAGCCGATGGCGCGGCACGACAGGCGGCATGGACTTATATGGGAGGAGACGATCCTCCGGCATGGACTCCACGTCTCCGGTCTCAGTACCAAGCGAAACACGACTCTTTTATTATCGAGAGATTTGAGGAGGTTGCAGAAAAATATCTTGCAACGGTCAGATGACTGTCTATCTTCAATAGATCCGGGAAAGTTTTGGCAGTAGGCATCCGGTCTCTCGATCTGTAAAAGCGAAGTCATGCAAAGGAGCATGTAATGAAAAAATTCCGCGTACCGCAGGAGGCGGGAATCTTTGGTGTTGTGCTGATAGTGGGTGCTATTATGGCGCTGCTTTCTCCAGCATTCCTCACAATGAATAACATGCAGGTTCTCCTGCTCAATGGGACGGTCGTGCTTTTCCTTGCAATGGGGCAGACATTTGTTCTCCTAACTGGTGGTATTGACCTTTCGGTGGGATCCAATATCGCGTTGACTGGAATGATTGCAGCGCTGGCGATGCAGGGAGGTCTTCCCTGGTGGCTTGCCGCATTGCTGGCCATTGTGACTGGTGCTCTCGTTGGCGTATTCAACGGCGTTTTTATTCATTTTGGGAAAATGCCAGCATTCATCGTCACGTTTGCTACCTTTGGGATTTCCGCTTCAATTCCGAAGATCCTGACGCAAGCCCGGTCAGTAACTGTCGCTGATCCAATGTTCGCATTCTTCGGCCGAGGGAGTATTTTCGGCATCCCTATTCCGGTGGTTTTAGTGCTTATTGCTGCGGTTATTCTCGCTTGGTTCTTGCACCGGACAAAAACGGGTCTCCATATTTACGCGGTTGGCGGCAACAAAGAAACGGCCCGTCTTGCCGGTGTTAATAATGGAAAGATCATCATTCTAGTGTACGTAATCTCCGGTATTTGTTCTGGGTTCGGGGGAATCATTGTTACGTCGCGCCTTATGGTCGGCTATCCGACAGCTGGATCGGGTACTGAGCAGTTCTACTCAATCGCTTCGGCAGTTGTTGGTGGCGTTTCGCTTTTCGGTGGTGTCGGTACCCTTCTCGGCGCGTTCCTTGGTGCCATTTTGATCGCAGAAGTTTCCAATGGAATGAACGTTATTGGAGTGGATTCTTATTGGCAGCCGCTTGTCATTGGCGTAATTATTCTCGTTGGTGTTCTTCTCGATACTAATCGCCAGCAGCTGTCCCTCTCGAAGCTGTTCCGCAAGAAGCAGCAAGCTACGTCGGTGGCATCGCATGCATCTGCGGATACGACCAATTCCGAAATTAGTCATTCACAAAAACAACCTGCTGGAATGCCCGGTGGGAAGAAAAGTATCCAAACCCATGACCGAGACAACGAGGTCTAGGAAAACAGAGGAGAAAAACATGAAAAAGAAGCTCTTTGCAGCTATTGGCGCGACGGCTCTTGCCGCGACAATGGGAGCCTGCGGGGGAGTCGATACCGGAACCGGTGAAAATAGTGGTGGCACTGGCGAAACCGGGAAGGCAAGCGTTCAGATTCCTGAAGCTTGTAACGCTGAGAATCCATACCTCGCAGTGTTGCTTCCTAACCAGCAGAATCCTTACTACGTCGCAATGAAGCGAGGATTTGAAGAAGAAGGCAAGGCGAAGGGGTTCAATGTTGAAGTCCAGATTGCCAATGACGACGATGCAAACCAGCTTGCTCAAGCTCAGGCTATGTTGCAGAAGAATCCCTGTGCTTTGGCGCTTAACCCAGTGAAGTCCGAACCCGCGGCTGCAATCGTCAAGGCAGCTAATGATGCCGGGGTGCCGGTGTTCACTGTGAATATTATTGTCGATCCTGATGCATTAAACGCACAAGGTGCGAGTGTCGTTCAGTATGTGGGCGCCAACAACCATGAGGGTGGCGTCCAGATGGCAGAGAAGGTTCTTGCCGATTTTGGTGCCGACGCAAAGCTGAACATTGGGTACGTTACTGAACCGGATGAATTGCCTGTGGTTCAGCGCGATCTTGGATTCCGGGAAAAAATGAAGAGCAACCCGAATGCCAAGGACGTTGCGGAAGTCGACGGCAATGTTAAACCAGATGATTCACTCAATGTTACATCTGCGATGATTCAGGGTAATCCTGACATTAACGTAATTTTCGCGTCGACTGGCCCTGCCGCGTATGGTGCACTGCAGGCTGTCCAGGCATCTGGTAAGGACATTAAGGTCTACGGTTTTTGTGCCGCTGGTGAAACCCTCACTGATGCTTACCCCGGTTGCGTCGCCCAGGAGCCTGAAGAGTACGGACGCATCCTGGTGCAACAAATCGCAGAATATAAGCAAGGTAAGTCTGTTGAGAGTGAGCTTTTGCAGTCGCTTAAGCAGTTCGAGAAGGGCCAAACCCCTGGTGAAGGAGAATTGGGGTAAAAGATGACAACGTTGGAAACGCCGGGGAGCAAGCGGTCCCTCAAGGCGGTCGATATTTGGAAGCTTTTTGCGGGTACACCCGCTCTCTCCGGTGTTTCTTTAACGGTTCACCCTGGCGAAGTCGTGGGGCTCGTCGGGCATAACGGAGCGGGAAAATCAACTCTGCTTAAAGTACTTTCAGGCGCATACCGTAATGATGATGGTTACCTTGAAGTGGACGGGGAGAGAGTAACCTTCGCTTCCCCTTCAGATGCCCTTTCACACGGGGTAGCTACTGTTTACCAGGAGCTTTCCCTTCTTCCTAATCTCTCGGTGACCGAGAATACGTTCTTAGGGAGAGAAGTTAGGAAAGGCCCTAACCTCGACCGGTCAGCTATGCGAAAATCCGCCAGGTCTCTTATGGAGAAATACGGAATTGATGTTGATGTTGATCGTAAGGTAGGTAGCTACCCCGTTGCGACTCGGCAACTGATGGAGATTGCTATTGCAACAACTCGAAACACGCGCTATTTGCTCCTGGATGAGCCAACAACGTCGCTCGAAGGTGATCAGGTAGAGAGTTTCCTGGAGTGGGTGCGTGATCTTTCTAAAAAGGAAGGTATCGGGATTGTACTCGTCAACCACAAACTTGATGAGCTGTACGCCGTGGCCGATAAAATCGTTGCTCTCGTTGACGGTAAGGTAAGGATTTCGGGAAGGGCGGACGAGGTTTCGCATGCAGAGGTTGTAACCGCGATCGCCGGTGAAGTGAATGCGGGTACAGATGTATCCGTTGAAACTAGCGCTACTGTTCGTGGACGGCAAGGGAAGGTGCCGGAAGGCGTACCTGCACTTTCTGTTCGGAATCTGCGTTCAGTAGCCCATAAAGGTGTGTCGTTCGATATTTATCCGGGTCGAGTCCATGGGTTCTACGGGTTAATCGGATCTGGGCGGACCGAGGCCATGCGTTGTATCTACGGGGCTGATGAATATGAGTCGGGTGAATTTACGGTTAATGGGGACCCGTATAAGCCTAAGAACCCGAAAAGCGCGCAGAAAGCTGGGTTTTCTTATCTCACAGAGGAAAGGAAACTTGATGGGATTGTTCCTCAGTTAAATAGTTATCGAAATGCAACACTCCCAATTACGGACCGGTACTCTAAACCTGGATTCCTTGACCGCAGGAGGGCACGGAAGGCATCGAAACAACAGTTCGACGCTTTAAAGGTGCGAGGTAATGTTGAGGCGTCGATAGAGTCGCTTTCTGGTGGTAACCAGCAGAAAGTCCTCCTAGCTCGAGTCATAATGGAAGACTCGCAGATTCTGATGCTAGACGAGCCAACAAAGGGCGTGGATATTGGTGTCAAAGCTGAAATTCATAGAATCGTCCGGGAACTCGCGCATGAAGAGGGCCTTGCTGTCATGGTCGTATCGTCCGAGGAAGAAGAGATTCTTGAGCTTTGCGATGATGTGACTGTTTTCGCGCATGGCCGAGTTGTCCAATCGGGAGTTCCTGCGGGGGATCTAAACGTTACGCGGCTCCGTGAGATGGCGTGGCAAGAGATTTCTGAATAGGTTCAAAAGATAGTGGGGTGTGAGGCTGCTCAACCGTGGCCCTCGCACCCCACCTTCACTCAGGGAAGAATAAAATATGAAAAACCAGGCTGTTTTGGAAGCTGCATGTCAACAAATTGAACGGGAAGCTAGGGCGGTTGCTGGAGTAGCGCAGTTGCTGAACAACTCTTTTATAGAGGTGGCAGACTTATGTTTGCGTATGACAGGAAAAGTTATAGTTACCGGAGCGGGAACTTCTGGACATGCCGGGCGCCGAATGGCTCATCTTTTATCCGTATCTGGTACGCCAGCGGTTTTCCTTCATCCGATGGACTGTCTCCACGGCACCATGGGAGCTATCACCAAAGACGATGTTGTTTTTGCGATTTCTAAAGGAGGCGGATCCGACGAGCTTAATCAGCTCTGCTCGATTTTGCGAGAAAAGGGAACGAAAATTGTAGCATTGACTGAGAACGAGTCTTCGGAACTTGCTGGACTGGCTGATGTAACTGTCCTCTTACACACGCCCGATCAAGCGGATCCGGGTAACGTTATCGCCATGGGATCAACGCTGGTTTCCGGGGTGTGGGGTGATGCGTTGGCTTATGTGCTTATGCGTTTACGTAAGAGATCGTGGAAAGAAACGCTTGAAATTCATCCGGCGGGCGCAGTTGGAAAAATGCAGACGGCACCTGAAGAGCTCAACAGATTGGAGCAATGAAAGTGTCCTTTGTCCTTGGGATTGACTGTTCAACCCAATCCGTAACCTTAGAAGTGCGGGATGTGGAGACGTTTCACGTAGTTGATTGCGTGTCAAATCCGCTACCGGCTACTCACCCACCAGTGTCGGAACAGAATCCGGAGACCTGGTGGGACTCTCTAGTAAAAGGGATGCACCTCCTCCATGCGCGTGGTCTTGAAGTGCGCAAGATTGGAGCTATCTCAGTTGCAGGTCAGTGTCATGGACTTGTGCCTCTAGATCGAGAATGCACAGTCATTCGACCGGCGAAACTGTGGAATGACACGACCTCTGCACTTGAAGCAGAGATGCTCATTGAAACGTATGGTAAAGAATTCTGGGTAGAAAAAGTCGGTTTCGTTCCGAATGCTGCACATACGGTTTCAAAGTTACTCTGGCTCGCGCGTCATGAAGTAGATACGTTGGAGCGGATTTCTAAAATCTTGCTTCCGCATGATTACCTTACCTATCGCTTAACTGGTCAATTTGTGACAGACCGGAGCGAGGCCTCTGGGACTGGTTATTTCGATGGTTTGAGAAACGTCTATCTCTTCGACTTGGTGTCTGACGTTATAAGTAACGCGTTTGGGAAGGAAGGGAAGGGGATTCCTTCCCGATCTTGGCATGATGTTTTCCCCGATGTTCTCGAACCGTCGGAGGCTGTAGGCTCAATATCTCCTGAAGCGGCCGTAGAACTAGGACTTGCCTCTGATGTCATTGTGGCGGTTGGGGGTGGCGACCAGCATCTTGGTGCGGTCGGCATAGGTCTCGACGATGGCGATATGTGTTTCTCAATTGGCACATCGGGAGTCACTTTCAGTTCATCTCCTACTCCTGTTCGCGATTATTCTGGAGATGTTGACGGAGTCTGTAATGCCACAGGAGGTTGGCTACCATTAACGTGCACGCTCAACTCGACGAAAGTGACGGATACGGTGGCGAAATGGCTAGGAGTATCCGTTCAGGAGCTAGGCAACCTGGCGGAATCGATGAGCGTTTCTTGTAATACGCCACTGCTGGTTCCATTTTTTGATGGTGAACGTTCTCCGTCGATACCGAACGCAACCGGATTGCTTGAGGGGCTAACAAACGGTACGACACGTGAGGATCTAGCCTTCACTGCCTTCGAGGGCGTTGTAATGGGTTTGTATGCCGGATCAAGAAAAATACGGGCTCTAGGTTCGGGTATCAACGGTGTAAATGTTGCTGTGGGTGGAGGTGCAAAATCGGATGTCTACTGTCAGTTATTGGCAGACTTTATGGGTGAGCCGGTCTCGCGTCTAGAATTGACAGAAGCAACTGCTAGGGGCGCGTGTGTCCAGGCGTTGGCGGTGATGACGGGTGATTCGATTGACGCCGTTCGGGCTCGGGTTCGACCTACTATTTCATCTACATTTACGCCGAAAGCTGAGCGCGGGCGAAGCGACAGATTCTCGCGTTATCTCGATATGGTAGCTAGTAGAAAAGCAAATTGTCGTTGAAGAAAAGGTAACGTCTCTGAATGAGCTGTCGAGCGTAGCTCACTATGACACGAGTGTTCTTTGCCGATACGTCAAAACGGTCCGGATAGCAATTACGAATGAGAGAGATAAGATGGCGATCTATTTTGACAGTGCCGATTGCGCGCAGATGCGTAAGTATGCATCAACAGGAGTTTTTTCTGGAGTGACATCGAACCCTACCATTTTGGCGCGGCAGGGGTTGTGCCAGCAGGATATCCCAGAGCTTTATCGCACTCTCCAAGAATTTGGTTTTGATCGATTATTCTTCCAAACCGCAGGGTGTACCGAGAGTGACATTGAGGAGTCTGCTCGTCAAATTCTAAGTCTAGGCGATGACGTTGTGGTTAAAATTCCGGCGACGCTGGAGGGGCTATCTGTTGCGGCTAAAGTGACCAACGAAGGACATGAAGTGCTGCTTACGGCGGTTTATGACTCTACACAGGCTGCCATTGCTGGAGAAATAGGGGTGTGGGGACTCGCTCCGTATTTTTGCAGAATGCGTGACATTGGCAAAGATCCGGAATTGGAGCTCAAACGTATGGCTCGGACTCTATCTGAGACAAAAACTCGTATCCTCGCGGCGTCGCTTCGGAAAGTTGAAGATGTATCAGCGGCGTTTGCAGCTGGTGCAGATGATGTTACGATCTCACTCTCAGTAGCCGAGATGCTGGTAAATAATCCACTCTCAATTGAAGCACTGACCACATTTGAGCGTGACGGTGGAAGAATTTAACTGCACATCGGGTCGGTTGTAGAAGCCGATCCTTCAATCCTGGCTTGGATGAGAGTACGCATTTGCCTGCTATCTCCTGGTTGTACAAGTTTATTTCCGACATCATGCCGGTTGAAGGCATTAACGATAGCCTGACATGGCTCGATGGCAATTGAAGTAAGAGGATTTCGCTTGAGGTTATGCCCGGTGAACACATGGAATGTGCGCAACGGAAGATCGGCTCCAAAATTCACGTACATGTGAATTGAGCGGTTCCCGGTGTTCAGATGGGCATAACCCGAAAAATCCCTCGAAGCTTTGCCGTCAAGCGATGTAATCGCACCTGTAGGGGGATTGCAGTGCTCAATATCTTGGAGGTTTTTCAGGTGGGTGTACCCCACGTCCGCATAGGTCGAGACTTTCCCAGGCGCGGGACTTTGTATCGGTTTAAATGCAGCGTTTCCTGGAAGTGGAATGAGGTCGTCGTCGGTTTTCACTACTGAAGATCCATATATGCGCAGGTCGGCTTGCCCTAGAGGGCCGTCAAGAAGAAAATATGGATGCCAACCGATAAAGATTGGGCAGGCGAGCAGAGATTGATTCTGCGCGCTTATTCGTGTGACGAGGTCTCCGTCGGGTGTTATCTCGAAACTTACAGAGATTAGTAGTTCAAAGGGGTATCCAGGCTCGGATTCCAGATGAAGCTCTAACCTAAGAGCTTCGGAGCTGTTCTCGACAACCTTGAAATCTTTGTCGTAAACAAGACCGTGAATGCCAGGTTCATACTTCGGGTTTTTTGCCGAGAAAATGTGATCGGCAGCGAACGGAGCGGGGCTCTGACCAATGCGTGGACGGTCACCTACACCATCGTCCTTGTAGATAGCGGAAGAGTATCTTCCGTCGCAAAGTCGATCTGACCAGGGCACCAACACTGCAGATCTGAAACCATCTTGTGTTTGCAACTCATCTTCGCTGAGATAACCGTCTATAAACTCGGTCCCATCTATTTGATAGCTGAGAAGGGTTGCACCGATTGTAGATACTTTTAACGTAACCTGTCCACGTGTGGAAGTGTGATTGTAAGAAAGAATCATGTCCCACGTTCTCCGTATTGATAAAGGATGAATTAGTACGGTCGCTATTGCGATTTACAGTTAGGCTGATTCAGGACGAAAAGTCGGGTAGCTTTTACGAATTGACTCGGAGACGGCTCGATAGCGTTCCCAGACGCTTTCATTCTCTCGAGGCTTGTATGTTTGGGTAATGTCTGGGGACCAGGAGTTAGTATTCTCAGGAATACCCGCAACCACGGCGGCTTGCCGCGCTGCACCCCTAGCGACGTATTCGGAAGTTCGCGGAACACTAATAGGAATTTCAAGAACATCCGCAAGAATCTGGTTGAGCGTTTCTGATTGTGCGCCTCCGCCGATAAGCATGGCACCATTGACTGATATTCCTCCGCCGCGAAGAGCTTCGAGCGCCCCGCGCATTAGGCAAGCAAGACCCTCGTAGGCCGCACGGGCGAGGTTTTCACGTGTGAAATTATGAGAGGTGAGCCCCGCGATATGCGCGGTTGCGTAAGGCAGATTGGGTGTTCTTTCTCCTTGGAAATAAGGAACCAGGGTAATGCCTTGGGCTCCCGGTTGTGTTCGTTCGGCAAGGGTGCCTAACTCTTCAAAGCTCACGTTTAGGATCTTGCGGAAGTAGTCCTGGATGAGGGCACCATTGAGGGTGCAGGCAAGCGGTAGCCATTTGTCTGTGGCATCTGAAAATCCGGTAACACCGAAACGAGGATCTTGAATAGGGGTGTCGGAAATCGTCGCGATAACGCCGGAGGTTCCGATGGAGATTGATGCCTGGTTAGTTTGAAGGTTAAGACCAAATGCCGATCCGGCGTTATCACCCATTCCGGGGCCAATTAGAATTTGTTGACTGGAAGGTTTGTCGGTTATCCATTCCTGTGCGACAGTTCCAACGCTTTGGTTATAGGGAACGATTCGGGGAAGAATTATATCCTTAGCTTTTTCGGTGGTGATGTGTAGAGCGTGCGCCAGGATATCATAGCGGTATTCGTCAGTTGAGCAGTCTACATACCCTGTCCCAGATGCATCGCTGCGGTCAGTTGTAAGTTCAGATAGCCTTGTTGACCCAGATAATTTCCATGTTAACCAGTCGTGAGGTAGACATATCGCCTTGATCCGAGCGGCATTGTGAGGCTCGCTATCGGCGAGAAAACGGAGTTTGGAGACTGTCAAGGAAGCGACGGGAACGGAACCGGTTGCTTTTGCCCAAAATTCGGGCCCTAACTCATCAACAAGCGCGGCAGCACCTGGCCCGGAACGCGTGTCATTCCAGAGAAGCGCGGGCCGAATAACATCGCCGTTCGCATCCAATGCGACCAGGCCATGCTGTTGGCCGGCGATGGAAATGGAAGATACGTCGCTTATTCCACCAGCTTTTTGGATAGCTGTTCTCAAAGCTGTAAGCCATTCGTTAGGATCTACTTCGGTTCCTGAAGGATGGGGACAAGTGCCCATCCGAATAACTGCGCCGTTATCTGTGTTGACAATGAGAACTTTTGTTGACTGAGTAGAAGAATCTACACCCGCTACAAGTGCCACTATGTCTCCTTTGACTATTCTGTGGGTGACGTTAGCTTTAACTAAGAAATAGTCTATCAGTGTTTGTTGCCGCCGGGAACTAATGTTTTGTCTTTTGCCCGACAGAGGCTCGAGTGGAATACAATAGAGGGGTCAATGTCGTTAGGGACAAGGAAGTCGACACGATGCCTGTTTTCTCATCGCAGTTAAATTCGTCTGAAACTCCAGCGTTTTCTGATGTAACCCACCAGGAGTACCTTTTATGTGAGCGCGAGAGGCTTTTGGATCATTTCCAGCCGCGGGTGTGGCAGTCATCGGATCTGGGGTTCGCTTATCTGGATCGAGATGGCAACCCTATGCCTGAACGGGGTGCTGAACTGTATCTCGGGGCGCGAATGATCCACTGTTTTGCGGTCGCCGCAATGCTCGGTCGGCAAGGCGCGGAAAAACTGGCTGAACAAGGCGTGCGTTTTTACTCAGATGGGCCGGGCAAAGATAGCGAATATGGTGGGTGGTATGCCACCGTGGGAGGTAATACCCCATCGGATCGGAAAGAGCTATACGGTCAAGCCCATATTATGCTTGCTGCCGCCTCGGCAACTCTTGCGGGCATCCCCGGTGCGGTAAAACTACTCGAAGAATCCATCGACTTAATCGATACGAAATACTGGCTTGATGACGAGGGACGCTGCGTCGAAGCCTATGATCGGACATTTACAGACCTTGACGCCTATCGGGGCCAAAATGCAAATATGCATCTGACTGAAGCTTTTCTAGCTGCATATGAGGCTACAAACGATAAGGAATTCCTCAAACGTGCTAGTCGTATTGCAGAGAATACGGTGGGGCAGGCCGTATCTAGCGAACAAGGAAGTTGGCGCATCCCGGAGCACTTCGATGAAGAATGGCATCCGTTGCGTGACTACAACCGTGACGATCCGCGACATGCGTTCCGTCCTTACGGATCGCAACCTGGACACTGGCTGGAGTGGGCGAAACTGCTTATGCAAATTCGTGGTGCAGGAATTGAGCAGGATTGGATGCTCCCAGCGGCGAAAAACCTTGTGAAGGGAGCATTCGAAGACGGGTGGACCCGAGAGGGGGGATTTGTTTACACCGTTGATTGGGATGGATCGCCTGTGGTTACGGAAAAATTCTGGTGGCCACCCGCCGAAGGAGCTGGCGCTACTCGCTTCCTGTACGAGGAGAACCCGGATGCTGGACTATCTAAGCTGTACGAACGTATTTGGCGTTGGATTGATTCGGCAATTGTAGACAGGTCCGGTGGCGGGTGGTTCCATGAAGTTGACAGGAGCAATACCCCTGTAACCTACACGTGGCCAGGGCAACCAGACCTCTATCATGCTTATCAAGCAACCCTTTACCCTTTCATGTCGTCGAAACAAGGAATTGCCTCATGGGCTTGCAGTTGCCGTGACAATAATAAAAGGTGATTGTTGTATTGCTGTGAAACGCGAAAGGAGACCGAGCCGTACGAAGAATGGTTCGGATGCGGTAGAAGCTCGGCTACTCGCTAGGAATGGGGTGATCGTAAAAAACCGCCAGGCGGTTTATGCTGTCTAGTAGTTTGTCAAAACGACACGGGAGGGTAGCTGATGGGGAAAAGTGGTAAAACGCCCACCTCGCTCCGTATGGATAACACTAAACTTGTCCTAAAGACGATCCTCTCCAGTAAAGTCCCCCCATCCCGTGCCGATGTTTCAGCTTCCACCGGTCTAACTCGCGCCACGGTCTCGCGCTTGGTGGATTCACTTCTTGACTACGGCATTATTAGCGAACTGCCACCGGTGAAATCCGCAATCGGGCGTCCCGCATCCCCTCTTGTTCCCCGTACCGCGCGGCATGCTGTCGTTGGTTGTGAAGTCAATGTGGCTTATTTGTCTGTCGCTGTGATGGACCTTTCCGGAAAACTCCTCTACTCGCAAATCAAAAAAATGAGTACACGTCACTTAGGTCCAAGTGGCGCATTGAAAGAGCTCGAGAAGATTTACGGGCAATGGAAGCGACCCAAAGCTGTCAAAGTTCTCGGCGCCGGGCTTTGTGTTCCGGGCTTGATTGCCGATGATGGTGCAACGGTATTGACTGCCCCAAACCTAGGCTGGACGGGCGTTCAGATGAAAGAATTATCCTTTGCCCAGCCAAGATGTTTTGAGGGATTCCGCCTTTTTAACGAGGCTGATGCTGCGGGATACTCTGTTCTCCACACAGCTCCCGGAAAAGTGTCAAACTATAGGGATTTCCTTTATGTTTCCGGTGAGGTTGGTGTTGGTGCTGCGGTGTATGAAAAAGGCCGGCGTCTGGGTGGCTCTCATGGTTGGGCTGGAGAGTTTGGACATGTTTGTGTCGACCGATCAGGACCGAAATGCAACTGCGGTTCTAATGGTTGTTTAGAACAGTATGTTGGCGAATCGGGATTAGTGCGAAATGCAGGTCTTCCTGAAGGTACCGAACTGTCGAAGCTAATTGAGCTTTTCCGAGAGGGGAGTGAAACTGCTCGGGATGCGATGGACGCCGGAGCTCTCGCCCTAGGGCTAGCGCTCGCGAATACGCTAAATCTTCTTGATCTGGACACGGTTTTCTTTGGCGGTACTTTCGTAGATTTATATCCATGTTTCGAGACGATTCTTAAAGCTGAATTGAAGTACCGTGTGCTTTCGTCGCATTGGAAAGATATTGAACTCATCGTGAATCGAAAGGGTGAGATATCGGCGGCAATAGGCGCTTGTCTATGGATTTTTAATGATTTGATAGAGGACCTGAGTGGTTTCCCTGGCGTCTAACCACATAAGCCTTATGTGAATCGCCTCACAATAAGCTTGGCTTAGGCTTTGTTTTGAGCCGAATCAAAATGCCTTGATTTTCGCCCCCTTGACGCACCGTTTTCGCCCCCTTAGTTTAGAGGTAGAACAAAGGAGTTCGGCTACGCAAGGAGGAATAATGAGAAAGCCTACAAAAGAAGATAAGTTCTCCTTCGGTCTGTGGACCGTGGGGTGGACCGGAACCGATCCCTTCGGCGGGGATTCCCGCCCGGCCCTCGATCCGTGGGTCTATACGGAAAAGCTTGCCGAGCTGGGCGCCTGGGGCATCACCTTCCATGACAATGACGTTTTCGCTTTTGACGCCAGCGACGCTGAGCGTGCCGAGCGGGTGGGCAAGGTCAAGGAAGCTGCCGATGCCAATGGCCTGACCATTGAAATGGTCACCACGAACACCTTCTCCCATCCCATCTTCAAGGACGGCGGCTTCACCAATAACGATCGTTCGATCCGGCGCTTCGGGCTCCAGAAGATCCTGCGCAACGTGGATCTGGCCGCGGAAGTTGGCGCCACCACTTTCGTAATGTGGGGCGGGCGTGAAGGGACCGAATACGATTCCTCCAAGGATCTCAATGCCGCTTTCGAACGCTACAAGGAAGGCCTGGATACGGTAGCTGGCTACATTAAGGAGAAGGGCTACGATCTCAAGATCGGCCTGGAACCCAAGCCGAACGAACCGCGCGGTGATATTTTCCTGCCCACCATCGGCCATGCCCTCGGCATTATTGCGGAGCTGGATAATGGCGATATCGTCGGCCTCAACCCGGAAACCGGGCATGAGCAGATGGCCGGCCTCAATTACACCCACGGGCTGGCGCAGGCGCTCAACGCCGGCAAGCTTTTCCATATCGACCTCAACGGCCAGGCCGGACCCCGCTATGACCAGGACAAATGCTTCGGTCATGGCGATCTAGCCTCCGCCTTCTTCACGGTGGATCTGCTGGTCAACGGCTTCTCCAATGGCGGCCCGCGCTACGAAGGCCCCATCCACTTCGATTACAAGCCCTCGCGCACCGAAGGTCTGGAAGGCGTGTGGGAATCCGCGGCCGCGAATATGGAAATGTACCTCATGCTCGCGGAGAAGGCGAAGGCCTTCCGCGCCGACCCGCGCACCCAGGAAATCATGGAAGCTGCCTCGGTTCCCGAACTGGCCGAACCGACCGTGGCGGAAGGCGAGAGCCTGGATGATGTGCGGGCGGAGAAGTTCGACGTCGCAGCCCTGGCCGCGCGCGAATACCACTACGTTGAGCTCTACCAGCAGGCCATGCGCCACCTTATTGGCTAATCGCCGGTGTCCGCAGTCGAAGAAAGGAGGTTCCTGTTTTGAAGTACTGCGGAACCGGCCTTGTACGGAAACCCTCGCGAGGACGCGAGAGCGACACGGGCCCTTGTTGGCCACTAATTAGAAGACATAAATGGATAACAAGAAATACCTAATCGTCCAATTCACAAAGGAGTGAGAATCGTGAAGGCTAAGCAATTTAGCGATTATGTATCCGACGTAAAGAATGGTGGGTCCGCAAACGCGGTCGCGCATGATATTTACGATGCACTAACGGAAGATGAACGTATTGCCTTACTGCAGGGCAGTGTGCCGTTCTGGCGGGGTATCGATGCGATGATGGGGCCCGATGTTGGCTACAACGCGCAACCATTTGTTATGGGTGCCGTAGAGAGGATCGGATTCCCGGGTATCCGGTTCATCGATGGTCCGCGTGGATGCGCTGTTGGAACTGCCACGGCCTTCCCAGTTTCGATGGCTCGCGGAGCTACTTGGGATACTAACTTGGAAGAACGAGTTGGTGAAGCCATCGGAGAAGAGGTTCGAGCCAATAGTGGAAACTTCTTTGGTGGAGTGTGTGTCAATCTTCCACGGAACCCGGCCTGGGGGCGCGCCCAAGAAACCTATTCGGAAGAACCGGTGATCCTCGGCAATATGGGCTCAGCGTTTGCCAAGGGTATCCAGAAGAATGCGATGGCTTGTGTTAAGCACTATGCGTTGAATTCCATGGAAAATGCGCGCTTCTCTGTAGACGTAACGTGTTCTGATAAGGATCTACATAAGCATTATCTGCCGCACTTCCGAAAGATTATCAAATCCGGGGTTGCGTCAGTTATGTCCTGCTACAACTCTGTAAACGGCGAATGGGGTGGTCAGAATCGGAAGATGCTTACCGAAATCCTCCGTGATATCTGGGGCTTTGAAGGTTTTGTTATCACCGATTTTGTATGGGGCATGCGCGATCCGGCGAAGGCTTTGGAGGCAGGACTTGATATTGAAGCTCCCTTTGCGCAACAGCGTAAAGACGGGATGCTTGAGCGGATTGCAAATGGCGAAACAAGCTGGGAAGCGGTAAAGCGTGCTGGAATTCGGATTATTCGTACTGTTCTGAAGCACTACGCAAAGCTAGGTGAGGTGCCTTCAAAGGAGGTTATTGCGTCCCCCGAACACGCAAAACTGGCTTTTGATGCGGCCGTACAGTCGATGACTTTGTTGAAAAATGATTCGATTGATGGTGTGCGGTTGCTGCCGGTATCGCGGGACTTCTCGGGCACTATCTTGGTTGTTGGAAGGCTTGCAGATCTTGCCAACACTGGTGATAACGGCTCCTCGAAGGTGGATGCTCCGTACGTGGTCACACCCTATGAGGGTATTAAAAGGAGTTTCCCCGCTGCAAATGTTGTATTGGCTGACGTGGACTCTGACGAGTTCGACTCTCAGGTTAGGGCCGCTGATTTAGTAATCGCGGTTGTTGGGTATACAGCGCTAGAAGAGGGCGAGTTTGTTGATGGTACCGTGATGCAGCGTGATGACCTTCTTAAGCTGTATCCCAAACCTGTGACGGAAGAAGAGAAGCGTATTGCGGAAGCTTTCGCCAAGAGTGGTGCTGAAGGCCAATCTGTTGTTGGCGGCGCGACTGCTGGTGGTGATCGCGTTAGCCTTGCGCTTCCGGAGGGAGATACCGACCTTATTCGCAGGGTCGTGGATCTGAACGAAAAGGTTGTAGTCTCCGTGGTGACGGCGGGCGCCGTTATTATGACCGATTGGATTGATTCAGTTCCGGCTGTCATGCTCGCGTGGTATTCGGGACAAGAAGGCGGTAACGCGCTGGGTGCTGTACTCTCTGGTGAGCGCGCTCCGGGTGGACGTCTTCCCTATGTAATGCCGAAGAAGCAGGAGCATACTGCGCCTCTTGATATTAACGCCACAGCGATTACTTATGACGATAAGTTCGGGTCGAGGCTCCTAGATGAGATAGGTGAGGAACCGCTCTTCCCACTCGGATGGGGCCTAACGTACACCACTTTCTCGTTGAGCGATTTCGAGCTTGTTAGCGCAAGCGAAACTACGGGTAAGGTTCGTGTAACTATCGGTAACGATGGGTACCGACTAGCTCATGGAGTAGTCCAGATTTACGGTTCTGTTTCCGGTGGTGTGCGCGAGTTGCTGGGATTCACTTCAGTATTGCTGGCGCCCGGTGAATCGGTGACAACGACGATAGATATCGATCTGTGGCCACTGTGTGAGTGGAACGAACAGTCAGCGGAGTTCGACCCACTCCCAACCGGGGTAGTACTTGAGGCTGCGCAATATCGCGGTGCCCCAGACGCTTTGGCTCTCTCCGTCGAGATTCCCGAAAGGAACTGAAATGGAGCGGAAAGAGAATCGTGCGGATCCTGTCGCAGTATCAGAGCACGCAAAAGATCCCTTTAGCGGGCAAACCAAGCCGCCTTACCGAGTAGGTGTTGGCGTCACAATTGGTGCGCTCCTCTGGATCGTGCCGTACTTGGGGATCAATGCTCTTTTACTTCCTGCCAAGGTTGTCGAGATTGCACCTGATCAAAAGGAAGTGGTTGTTGCGACCCTCGCAACATTTGCGATGGTGACGGCAACTCTCGCCAATATCATTATCGGGGCTTTTTCTGACTTGACTAGATCAAGGTTCGGTAAACGAACGCCTTGGTTGTGGGTGGGGTCAATCGGTACTGCCGCGGCGACAATGCTCGTGTATTACTCGCCGTCAGTACCACTTCTGATTCTCAATTGGTGTGTCTATCAGGTCTTCTTGAATTCGCTTGTCGCGCCGCTGCTAGCAACAATTGCTGATCGGGTTGCTCCTAAATTCCGCGGAACAATTTCAGCAATGTATGCCATAGGTTTTACGGTGGGCATGGCTTCGGGTCAGCTCATTGGAGCGCAGTTCCTTAAGGATCTGCGAATGGGATACATCGTCATGGCCGTTCTAGTGTTCTGTGCGGCACCGATCTCAGCAACGATTATTCGGGAGCCGTCTAGCGCAAGTATGCCGAAGAAGAACTTCAATAAGGAGACTTTCCTTACGAATTTCATGTTTCCGACCAAACATTGTCGGGATTTCTACCTGGCACTGTTTGGGCGCCTGTTTATCTTGGCAGCTGGATTCGCGATTACGGGTTATCAGCTGTATATCTTCACCGATTACATTGGTGCGGACGACAGTACAACACAATCGACTATCACGATCATGTCTCTATGTCTGATGGTGGTGGGTGTAATCGTTGCGGCCATTATTGGTCCGCTCTCCGACAAGCTTGCTGTCCGGAAGATGCCCGTAATTGTGTCGGCATTCCTAATTGCTATCGGTTTAGTTTTCCCATGGATTTTCCCATATCCGTGGGCAATGATTGCCTACGCAATTGTCGGAGCTGGTATCGGTAACGGCGCGTTCAATGCCGTTGATCAGGCGCTGAATTTGGAAGTCCTTCCGAACCCAGAGACTGCCGCGAAGGATCTAGGAATTCTGAATCTCGCGCAAAGCGGATCGCAGATTATCGGCCCACTGATTGCCTCTGCTGTCATCGGTATCGCTGGCTACCATGCGATTTTCCCGGCGAGTATTGTTCTCGCGCTGGTGGGATGCGTAGCTATTGCCATGATCAAGTCCACCAAGTAAGGAGGCTCGTTGAGGTAAGCCCACTACGTGATGCCATCGGACTGCTCACGCTGAGCGTAAAACAGCGTGCCAAGGCTAATGGGCTTGGCTATGCAGGCTGGGGTTACCAATCTCCGGAATTGCACTCCTCCGGGGTCGTGCGGGGCGGGTAGGTCACTACTCGCCCCACACGGGCGTCGTCGTACTACTTTTCCGTCTTTCCCGCGCATCAAACTTAAGGAAGAAAAATGCCCGAAACACCCCGCAACCCGCGCCATATTGCCCGCCCGCAGGTCTCCGAGCTGCCCGAACGTTCCCGCTGCCCGCTTCCGGGCGAAGAAACAGACGTGCAATGGCGGCGCATGGTGGAAGGTCGGCTCTACCGCTGGGGGCCGACGCAAGCCCGGGTGCGCGAACGCGCCATCGCGTTGCTGGAAGAATTCAATGCCGAGGCTGCCTGGGGCAGTGCCCGAGCAACCGAAATCCTGGGCGAGCTCCTCGGCGGCTTCGGGGCCGGAGCGCAGATCGTGCGCCCCTTCACGTGCGATTACGGAGTGAATATCAGCCTGGGGGAGGGGTCTTTCATTAATACCGGCGCGGTGATTTTGGACCTGTGCCCGGTGCGCATCGGCG
The DNA here is from genome assembly GCF_000411135.1 of Actinotignum schaalii FB123-CNA-2. Taxonomy (GTDB): domain Bacteria; phylum Actinomycetota; class Actinomycetes; order Actinomycetales; family Actinomycetaceae; genus Actinotignum; species Actinotignum schaalii_A. The sequence goes on from NZ_KE150262.1 coordinate 787,058, forward strand.
CCGGGGTGCTCATCGCCCCGCACGTGACCATCTCCTGCGCCTCGCATCCCATCGACCCAGCTCTGCGCGCCACCCGCCTCGAATACGGCCGCCCCATCACCATCGAAAATAACGTCTGGATCGGCATGGGCGCCTCCATCGCCGGCGGCGTGACCATCGGCGAAAATTCCGTGGTGGGCGCCGGTGCCGTGGTGCTGCGCGACGTCCCGCCGGGGAGCGTCGTCGGCGGGGTTCCGGCCCGCGTGCTCCGTTCTATTAATTCCGACGACGCCGCCTTCGCGGCAGTCCTCCTCGCCGACTATCAATCGGAAGTAGGTGAGGAGCCGCTTTCGGGGTAGGCGGGGATGCGCGGGCGGCGCATAATCGCTACCCTGGAAAGGCGCCGAAGGAAGGAAGTTTTGTGCCGCATCGTCACCGTCGACCCAGCACCGCCACCACGCCATTCACGGATTCGCACACTGCCCGCCGCGCGCACCCGGCCGCGTTTGGCCTGCTCACCGTGCTGGCCCTTGTGCTAGCTCTCAGCCTCAGTTCTTGTAGCGGCGAGCCGAGCGTCGAGGAGCGCGGGCCTATTGCTGTGCATCGCGCCCCGACTGCGGACCTGGTACTTCCCGCCACGGACGCGGAAGGTGCCATCGCCGCTTCCGCCGCGCTTTTTGCCAGTGCTCAGCTTGCGGTGCTGAGCGGCCCGGGCTCCGTGGAACAGGCCGGCGAGCTAGCCGAATCGCTGGGCGTACCGGTTTTCCCGGTGGGAAACGCGGAGACTCAGCCCGAAGCCTCGACTGCTGGGAGCACCCTCGCCGCGGAATTTGAGCGGCTCGGCGTGCAGCATACCCTCCTGGTGGGTACCCCGAAGCCGGCCTGGTTGAATGGCGAAGCCGAAGAGTACCAGCCCGCGGAGAGTCGGGAATCCGCGCCGCCCGCTGAATCTGCCCAGCCCGATGGCACCGCGCAGCCTTCCGGTTCCGCACATCCCGCACCGTCCGATTTCCACTACCTGCCGGCCACCACCGCGTCATTCCCTGTCGTGACCGACGGCGCTAATCCTGCGACCCTGGCCACGGTGCGCGCGGCAGGGGGCGCCGTCGTCGAATCAAGTCCTGATCCGCGCGCAAGCAGTGCAACTATCCAGGCGCTCGCGGGAGGTGAGGCGGCGGTGGCCAGCTTCGGCGTCGACCTTCCGAATCTTTCCTGGCAGTTGGCCGCGGCGCGCACCGGAACGGAACTGCCCGGCGGCGGGCAGCTGGTGCTGGACGGTAAGCGCTACGTGGCGCTCTACGGTTCGCCGGTCACGGCCGCGCTCGGGGTGCTCGGCGAGCAGGGCGTGGAGGAAACCGCGGCGCGGGCCGATATGCATGCCCAGCCTTATCGCGCGCTCACGGAGGATACGGTGATCCCCGCGATGGAGCTCATCGTGACGGTGGCGGCCGGGCAGGCCGGTGACGATGGCAATTTCTCACACGAATGGGATCCGGATATTTTCATCCCCTATATTGAGGCGGCGGCGCGCCACGGGCAGTATGTGGTTCTCGATTTCCAGCCCGGGCGTTCCAGCTTCCCCGAGCAGGTCAAACGCTATGAGAAGCTGTTGCGCTACCCGAATGTGGGCATCGCGCTGGATCCGGAATGGCGCCTGGGCCCGGATGATTTTCCGCTGGAGCGCATCGGCCACGTGGAGATCGCCGAGGTCAATGAGACGGTGAGGTGGCTCGCCGATTTTGTGCGGGAGAATCAGCTGCCGCAGAAAGTCGTGATCCTGCACCAGTTCCAGGTGCAGATGCTGCGCGACGTCGATCAGCTCGACCAGTCCCGCGCCGAAGTCGCGCTGGTGATCCACGCCGACGGCCAGGGCAGCCAGGCCGCCAAGCAGGACACCTGGCGCACCTTGCACAGCCACGCGCCCGCGGGTGTGGCATGGGGCTGGAAGAACTTCTACGATGAGGACAAACCTATGCTCACGCCGGAGGAAACCTACACCCAGGTGGAGCCGACCCCGGCTTTTGTGAGCTACCAGTAGGCGCGGGCGGATTCGCGCGGGGCACGGACCCAGAAACGAAAGGTGTGACATGCGGAGCACGAAACTAATGGCTTGGGCCGCGGGAGCGGTGGCCGCGCTCTGCGGCGTGGCGGGTCTGGGTGGATGCAGTGGTGGTACGACGCCGCAGCCACCGGCCACGCACCTCCCCGGCGCGCCCGGGGATACCGCTCAGTTCCCGTCTGAGGCTATCGCGCACGGCACCGGAGAAGTGAAGGTGCGCGGCGGGGTTATTATTTCGGGTGGCGTGGCCACCATGTGCGATGTGTTCCTGGAGAGCTCCCCGCCCCAATGCGGGGGGGCGCGGGTGACTATCGCCGGCCTGGAAAGCTATTCGCCCCAGGAGCTGGGCTTGGAAACTGTGGACCCGGCGGTGGTGACCCGGCCGGGTGAAACTCCCAAGCCGGCCAGCCCCGATCCGGCCTGGGGTGAGCTGGCCCTGACGATTGATATCACGGAGGTGGCCGCGGATGGTCAGTCAGCCACCGCGCAGCTGGTGGAAATTTACGGGAAGGACGGGAAGGAAACGATTAGTCACCGGTAGCTGCGCCGGGTGCGCCGCGGACTGCGGGTGCGTTCGGGCAGGTCGGTTGCCCGGTGCAAGGGCCGCGGGCGGCGCAGCCCCTCCCGGAGCGCGCGCGAGTAGCGTACCGTGGAGATATGGCTATTCATCTGGACCTGGAAGCTGAGCTTCCCGCAGACCTTCTCACCGTTGACGCGCTGGCCCTCGATTTGGACGGCACCCTGGCGCGCAATGACAAACACGTTTCCGATGCCACGATCGCCGCGCTGGCCCGGCTGCATGCCACCGGTGTCGCTATTATCGTGGCGACCGGCCGGGTATACCCGGCTACCGTGGGAATTTACGAGCGTGCCAATATTGACGGACCGCTTATCGCGGCCAGCGGCGCGATGGCGGTAGCCTCTGTGCGAGATTATGCGCATGGTGTGGCGGGTGCGGCGTCGTACGAACCCATGGACGACGCACTCTACGCACGCATCCTCGACTTTTGCCGCAAGCACAACCTCCAGCTGGTTATTTTCGGGCGCGACCATCTTTTCGCCAAGGAAGACGGCGAAGCGGTGCGGGTGCTTGCCGAGCGCAACGAAGGCGAGCAGCCCATCGTGGCGGACCTGGAGGAACTGCCGCGCGAGGACCGCCTCAAGGCGGCGCTTTTCGCCAGTGATGCCGAATACGAGCGTATCCGCGCCGATCTTGCGGCGGAATTCCCCAATGCGGCGCGTTCCTATGATGGCACCATCGAGGTGACCAGCCCGGCTACCGATAAATGGGTGGCGCTGCGCACTATCCTCGAAGGGCTCGGCGTTCCGGTTGCTCGCACCGCCGGCATCGGCGATTCCGCCAATGACCTGCCCTGGCTGCGCGAAGTGGGCGTGGCGATTTGCCCGTCCAATTCTGTGGCGGCGGTCAAGGATATTTCGGCTTATGAGATCGGTTCCAATGACGAGGATGCCGTGGCCGCGCTGTGCAACCGGATCGCGGAAGCTAGGGAGGCGCACTCATAGGCATGCGGGTCGCGTTGATAAAGCGCACGAGGCGTGCTGAGTAGCGAGCTTACCGGGCGCCCGAAGGCGCTAATAAAACGCTAATAAAAGTGCGGGCGGCTTGATGAGTGCGATCAAGCCGCCCGCGGCGTGTCAGCTCGGTGCTGACGGGTCATGGAGATGTAGCTCCGATTGAGGAACTAGACAAGATTTATTACGTTTATTGGGCCCAGGGCACCCCCGCCTCCTTGAGTGCCGCACGTCCGGCCTGCAGGGTTTCAACGATACGGTCGACGTCGTAGACGCAACCGCGCCAAATCCCACCCGAGGCATCCTGGAGTGCTGCCCAGAGTCGGGTGTCATCAGGGAGATCCTCGTCCGGAGCCAGGTCCGGGTTCGAGGGCCGCTCGGCAAGAATCGTGGCACCCTCCGCCCAGCTAACCTCCGCCCCGGGCCGCCCAATGAAGTTGAGCGAACCTTCCAGGTTGACGGTATCCACCACAATCTCGATGAGATCGCCTTCCTGGAGCTTGCCGATGGGGCCACCGGCCAAGGCCTCCGGGCCCACGTGCCCGAAGCAGGCACCGGTGGATACCCCGGAGAAACGCGCGTCCGTAATGAGGGAAACATGCTTGCCGTAAGGGAGCTTCTTCAGTGCGGAGGTGAGCTGGTAGGTTTCCTCCATCCCCGTACCCGAGGGGCCGATGCCCGCAATGACCATGACATCGCCGGCCTGGATCTTGCCGTCCTTGAGTGCGGCCATAGCGTCCTTTTCGTGCACGAAAATGCGAGCCGGTCCGGTCTGGCGGAATACTCCATCCTCGCCCACCACGCTCGGATCAATGGCTGTGGATTTTACAACCGACCCTTCCGGCGCAATATTGCCCTTCGGGAAAGTGACAGTGGAGGTTAGGCCGTTACGGTGGGCCTTCTCCGGATCCATAATCACGTCGTCCTTGGGGATCTTATTGACGCGCAGCAGGCGCTCCTGCACGCGGGCGCGCCGGTCGGAATTCTCCCACCACTCGAGGTTCTCCCCTACGGTTTTCCCTGTTACGGTCAGAGCATCCAGATGGAGCAATCCCAGATCACGCAGGTGCAGCATCGTTTCCGGAACTCCGCCGGCCAGGTAAGCCACCCCGGTGGGGAAATGTACCGGGCCAATAGGCATCACGGATACCAGGCGCGGAACCTTCTTATTAATGCGCTCCCAATCATCAACCGTGGGTACCTTGCAGCCGGCCTCGTAAGCGATAGCCGTGAGGTGGAGCAGCAGATTGGTAGACCCGCCGAAAGCGGCGTGTAGCACCATGGCATTTTCAATGGACTTATCAGTGATGACATCCCGGGTGGTAATGCCATCACGCTTCAAACCGAGTAGCGCCCGGGCCGAAGCAGTACCCAGGTTCTTCCAAATATCTTCACCCGAAGGGCAGAGCGCAGAATGCGGGAGGGCGAGCCCGAGGGCTTCACCCACCACCTGTGACGTGGCTGCGGTACCGAGGAACTGGCAACCGCCACCGCCCGAAGCGCAAGCCCGGCAGCCTTCGATCATGGCTTCTTCCAGGGTCATCTCCCCGGCGGCAAAGCGAATACCCACGGTCTGAACTGTCCCCAGATCCTCGTGGTCATAAGCCTTGAGGGTGGCACCTCCCGGAACCAGGATGGTCGGGGTGTCATGCTGGGAAACGAGGGCCATCATGAGAGCCGGCAGGCCCTTGTCGCATGAGGCCACGCCCAGCACCGCGGTGCGGGTGGGGAGCGATCTGATCTGGCGGCGGAAGACCATTGCGGCGTCGTTCCGATACGGAAGTGAGTCAAACATTCCGGTGGTGCCCTGGGAACGCCCATCACACGGATCGGACACAAAAGTAGCGTACGGAATATGATCAAGGCGCTTGAACTCCTTGGCCGCTTCGTCCAGCAGCATGCCGAGCTCGAAATGCCCGGTGTGCAGGCCGAGAGCCGTGGGATTGCCGTCCGCATCGCGCAGGCCGCCGAGGGTGGAAATCATCATGATGTCGTCATTGGCGAGATCATCGGCTTCCCAGCCCATGCCGCGGCCCTGCGTCATCGAGAAAATATATCCCGAGGGCGCATTGCGTAAGAAATCTTCGGTGAGCGGGAGCTTGCCGCTGGGGCCCTCCGCGTGCGTGCGAGTTTCGTAAAATTCTGGTGGCTGTTCCTCGTAAATATCTTCGAGGCGCATAGTTGTCTCCTCTGCTGTGTTTCTAGCGGTCGGTGGGCGGGAGGTCAGCTGCGGCGATCAGGTCATCGGCGCGGGCAAGCAGCTCCGTGACTGCTTCCTTTTCCGCCGCGGTCAATCCGGTCGGGGTGGCACGGCACGCGGTGGAAAGGGCGACGCCGCGCTGGTGGATCGCTTCCTTGATGACGGGCACGAAAACCGGGGCGATAGTGTAAATATTCGCCAGGTGGTTCATGAGCTCCTGCATGCGCTCCAGTGTGGCCGCATTCCCTTCGCGCGCCGCGCGTACCCAGGCAGCTGTCACCTCCGGGTACACATTCGCCAGGCCGGAAATAGCTCCGTTTCCACCGCTGAGCAGCGTGTAGTAGAAGTTCTCATCGAAACCGGCCAGGAAGCGGAAATCGGGATGCCGCGGGCGTACCGCCTGGATCAGCGCGCGGGTATGGGACAGCTCCGTGACAGTGTCCTTAATCCCGATGATATTCGGGAACTCATCCACCAGGCGCCGCAGCAGTTCCGGGCCAATATCGTTCCCGGTTCGAGCCGGGAAATTGTAGAGCAGAATCTTCCCGTCAATTGCCTGCGCGCAAGCCGCGTAATAATCAAAGAGCGCTTCCTCACCCAGGGTGAAGTAGTACGGGGTAATAAGGGCGACGACGTCCGCTCCCGCTTCCAGCGCCGCGTTGGAAAGCTTGATGGTTTCCGGAAGGGAGTTCATCCCGGTGCCGGCCAGCAACTCCACCCGGCCATTAATGTGCTGCGCGGCAAGCTTGATCAGCTCAAGTTTCTGCTCATAAGCGAGGGCGAAGAACTCTCCGATGGAGCCGGCCACAAGAATGCCATCAACGCCGCCCGTGATGAGTCGGTCCCACAGCTGCCGGTTGGTTGCGGCGTCGATATCGAGGTTGTTATCGAAAGCCGTGACCGTGGGGCAAATGAATTGCGGGTTTTCCATGGTGGGGGAGCTCCTTTCCTAGACAAAGAGGTGAATGATCTCAACCATGACAATTCCGACGATGGAAATAATCGTGGTGAGGGCGGACCAGGTCTTGAAGGTTTGGCCGACCGTCATACCGAAGTATTCCTTGACCAGCCAGAAGCCCGCGTCATTCACATGGGACATGAAGAGGGAACCGGCGCCGATGGCAAGGACCATGAGGGCCAGGGAAATGGGTTCCATGCCTTCGGCCAGGTGTGCCACCAGGCCGGCCGCGGTAATCGTGGCAACGGTGGCGGAGCCGGTAGCCAGGCGGATGAAGACCGCCACGAGCCAGGCAGCCAGGAGCGGGGAAAGCGGCAGGCCGGAGAGCCAGTTGCCGATCACATCCGCGATACCCGAATCGACGAGGGTCTGCTTGAAACCGCCACCGGCACCCACGATGAGGAGAATGCCGGCGATGGGCGGGAGCGAGGAGCCGATAATATCGGAGACTCCTTGCAGGCCGCGCCCGCCGCGCATCCCCAGCGCGAAAGCACCGTAAATCACGGAGGAGAGCAGTGCGACAACCGGTTCTCCCAGGAAGAGCAGCGCCGTGGTGAGAACGGGAACGTTCAGTGATGTCATTTCGACGACGGAGCGCAGCATCATGAGGATAACCGGCAGCAGCACGATCATGATGGACGCGAAGAAGCCGGGGCGGTGTTCGGCCGGGACCGGTTCATCGGTGGAAATGAGTTCCTTGGGCTGCAGATCGGGGATAGCGCGGGCCATCATGGGCGCCACGAGCGGTCCGCCGATAATAACCGCCGGGATGGCGATAATGAGGCCGATGCCCAGGGTGAGGCCGAGGTTCGCGCCCAGTGCGTCAATGGCGATAAGCGGGCCGGGGTGCGGGGGAACGAAGCCGTGCAGGCAGACCAGGCCGGCCAGGGCGGGCACGCCAATGAGCAACACGTTAACATGGGACTTGCGGGCGACCATGAGGACGACCGGAATAAGCAGAACCACGCCGACCTCGAAGAAGAGCGGGATTCCGATAATGAACGCAATCAGTGCCATAGCCCAGGGGAGCTTCGAGGTGCTGGTGCGCCCGATGATGGAATCGACGATGGTATCCGCGCCTCCGGATTTGATGAGGAGTGCGCCAATCATGGAGCCGAGCACGATGAGAACACCAACGGAGCCGACGGTGCTGCCCAAGCCCTTGGTGAAGGAATCGAAAACGTCGAGGAGGGGAACGCCGGCCACAAGAGCCATGACCACCGATCCGAACATGAGGGAAAGGAAGGGGTGGATCTTGCAAACGGTGATAAGAACAACGATGGTGGCAATGCCCAGGAGGGCCGCGGCCACAAGAATGCCAGGGTGAGCGGAGGCGGTTTCCGCCTCCATGGGGAAGACCGCTGGTAATGTTCCTAGCGGCATAGCAAGAAGGGATGCCATGATGACCTCTCAAATCTACACAAGCGACGATGCCGGATTGCGTGGTGTTCCAAGCCGAAATGCCGTCGCTTTCCGCGGCGTGCCCCGCACTGGGCGGTTCCGATAAATGGAACGCAATTCGATAAGTGGAACAGTTATGAGTTTAGCCGATAGGGGCGATATGGGTGAGCAAAGCAAGAAATTGGTGGGTTCTGACCGAGTTCTCGCCATTTTGGTGGCTTTGGGGGAGCGGGTGCGCGGGGCTTCGCTCGAGGAGCTCGCGCGGGCGGTAGACTCCCCAAAACCCACTGTTCATCGGGGTTTGGCAGCTTTGCGGCGGGCGGGATTGGCCGATCAGCGCCCCGATGGGACGTACGTCCTTGGAGATAATTATGTGCGCCTAGCGTTACGTAATCTCGAAGCGTGGAGTAATGATGAGCGGGTTGGCCCCGTTTTGGAGCGACTGGTGGAACGCTTCGGGGAGACTGCCCACTATGCCACTCTGGAAGCGGACCGCGTTATCTACCGGGCGAAAAAGGATCCCATCCTCGGGCCCGTGAAACTGACATCGCGCATCGGTGGAGAAAATCCCATCCATTCCACGGCGGTGGGGAAGCTTCTTTTTGCCTACCGGGTACGAAGTCTGGAGGATGTGCGTGAGTTGGAGAAGCGTGTGGGATTCCCGGCCCGCACCGAATACACGGTGACCGACCCGGAAGAACTGTATCGGGAACTCCTCCAAATTAGGGAGCAGGGCTACGCGGTGGATCGTCAGGAAAACGAGACCGGTATTAACTGCCTGGCTGTTCCGTACTTTTTCTCCTCAACCGCGGTTCCGGACGGGGCAATCTCGGTCAGCGCGCTGACCTATCGGACTCCGCTCGCGGATCTGGAAGCACATGTGGAGGAAATCCGCGCGATTGTGGGGTTGTCATAAAAGCGGTCTTGGACATAGGTCCAGACCGGCCTAGATTCTAGTTTGAAGTGCAATAGCGGGAGTATGCTGGGTTAGCGGCGTGATCTTCCTGATGTCTTCTTTTCGAACTATTGGAAAAATTCCAATAGTTGCCCTTCGGTGTCCATAGCCTTTGTTGTGACTACTTGCTGGAAGAGCAAGGTCCCGCTGTTTCCTATGCTTCCTGCGGGCAACTTACTCTTCGATTCGAGCAAGTATGGCGGTGATTAAGGGGAGTGTGTCGTTTGCTAGGGTTTTCCAGAGCATCTGTTCATCAATATCAAGGTATCCGTGCGCAAGTCGGTTACGCATCCCACGTACCTGTCCTAAAGGCAAATCAGACCATGAAATTGTCAGTTCTTTGGGAAGGTCCTCAATCATAGCGTGAAGTCGAATTACAACTTGACAGGATGCAAGGTACAGCAGTTCTGACTCAGCTGAACGTGCAAGGAAAGTATCTCTTCCGTGGCTAACGATGTATGCGACTGTATCTGCCAATTCGTTGAGAGCTTCGGCCACGATGCGCGGATCAGTAGGGGGAGCCATGCTTGATCTCTATAGCCTGGGAGCGTGCATGATCTGCAGCGTAGCCCCTCGAACGAATCGACATGACATCGACTGGAGTTTCGAGTAGCTCGCTCAGCTTCATTTCTATTGTTACAAGGTCAAAGTAGCTAGCATCGGGCAAAAATTCGACCAGGAGGTCATAGTCCGATTCGGTGGTTGCCTCACCGCGAGCAACTGAACCGAAAACCCAGAACCGCCCGGTGCCTTTATGAAGTTTAATGACATCGCGAATTTCCTCCTCAGCGGACTGAAGCCGCTGGAGTGATGGAACTTGCGTTGAACTAGGCAAAGCGGTGATAGCCATATATTCATTGTACTTCTGTATCTGTAGACGTACAGTCCATTCGCCGTTCACTGATAAGTGTTCTGGGCGGAGAGATAGGTTCTATGAATCTGAGTCATAGTCTGAACTGCGTTGAGAAGAGCTGCGCGTTCCAATCGAACTATCCGGATATTCCGGATAGTTGCCGGGCGTCTTGGCTCGATGTGCACCGGCCTCCCGCTTCGCCCGAGGAAAACTAACGGCGGCGATAGTGAACCTAGAGGATTCACCATCGCCGCCGTCTGGATTACCCGGTGCTCGGAAGGCGCCGCAGCACAGCCGCAGCAGCCTAGCTACCGCGTACTAAATTCCATCTCCTCGAGTTCGCGGCCCTTCGTCTCCGGGATATAGCGCACTACCAGCCAGATGAGCAGTGCGCCCACCACCGCGTAGGAGAAGTAGGTACCGGCCAGGCCGAGATGCTGCGCGAATACCGGGAAGAGCAGCGTCACTAGGGTTCCGCCAATCCAGTTGCCCGCCGTTGCCAAACCAAGTCCTGCGGTGCGGATGAGGTTCGGGAAAATCTCCCCGAGGAATACCCACAGCACCACGCCCCAGGTACCGCAGAAAATGATGTAAACGAGGTGTACGCTCACCAGCGCAATAGCCGCCCACGCTCCGGGAAGTTCGAGCGCACCGCTGGCGTCGACCGTGCCCTGCATGAAAGCGATGGCCGAAGTGATCATCGTGATGAACATGCCGATAGCACCCCACAGGAGCAGTGGCCGGCGCCCCACGCGGTCAATCAAGAGCATACCCACCACGGTCATGCCGATACCGATCATTGAAGTGACAACGGGGATGAAGACCGCGAGGTTTCCGGTGTAGCCCACCGTCTCCCACAGCTGAGTTGCATACAGCAAAATGTTATTAATACCGGCCATTTGGATAAGGAAGGCGAAGGCGAGTGCCACCCACACCACCGGGTGCAGGAAGTACTTGCTATTGCGCAGATCGCGCAGCCGCGGTTGGTGCCCGCGTAGGCTCCGCTTGATTTCTTCGACGCGTTCGGCCGGATTCGCATCCGCTCCGGTAGAGGTCAGAATAGCAACAGCTTCCGTCTCACGCCCCACGGAAACTAGGTAACGCGGCGATTCGGGCAGGCGTAGCGCCAACAATCCGTAAATCAGTGCAGGCACCAATTCGCTCATGAACATCCAGCGCCAGGTTTCTAGCCCGAACCACAGAATGTCGTCCGCGGAGCCGGCAATTTTCACGAGGATGAAATTGGAGATAAAGGCCCCGAAAATACCAATGCCGATGGCCAGCTGTTGCAGGGTTCCGAGCCGCCCGCGTTTATCCGCGGGTGCGATCTCTGCGATATAGGCGGGAGCGACGACGGCGCTAATGCCCACGCCCAGCCCGCCAAGCAGTCGCCAGCCCACCAACTGCCAAGCGCTAAAGGACAGTCCGGACATAAGAGCTGAAATAGCCAGCAGGATAGCGGCTGTAACCATGACCTTAATGCGGCCGTATTTATTGGAGAATTGCCCGGCGAACCAGGCCCCGATGGCTGCGCCGAGGCTCACCACCGATACCACCACTCCCGTCATGAGGGAGCTGAGGTCGAACCCGGTCACGTTCCCTGATACCGACCCAATCGCGCCGTTAATGACGGCGACGTCGAAGCCAAAGAGGAAACCTCCGAGCGCGGCGGCGATGGCTACCTGAAGGAGCCGCGAAGAAGTCGCCTTACTCATTGTTCTGCCTTTCTTTTGTGGAGGTGGGAAGCGGCCCGGCGAAAGCGGCCGCCATAAAACTGCTTATATTCGCACGGACTTTCGCCCAGGCATCGGTGCCAGGGGCGCTGAGCATGCCGTGGAACGTCCCTGGATACATATGCAGCTCCACGGCTGCTCCGGCGTCCATAAGATCGCGCGCCCAGTCCAGGCCCTCGTCGCGCAGCGGGTCCACCGGATTGACTACAAGCAACATGGGCAAGCCGGAATATGGTCCGCTACCTGCGGAAATCGGCTCGGCGCGATACCCGGAATCGCCGACGTACGCGTTCCACGCCGCGGCCGCTGCCTCCCGCGTCCACACCGGCCCGTCGCGATAGGTTCGGTAGGAAAGCGTATCGAGGCGCGGGCTCACGCACGGTTCTAGGGCGACGACGCCGCACAAGCCCGCCAGTTCCTCCGGCTGCGCGAAGCGCAGCACCTGATCGGCCAAGCCGGCCCCGGCCGAATCGCCGAAAATCAGCACGGGTGCACTCGGGAAAACGCGCGTAATATAAGCGAGCGCAGCCCGGCAATCTTCCACCGCCGCTGGGAAAGGATGCTCGGGAGCCAGTCGGTAATCGGGAACTACCACGGTGGCCTCGGCCAGCTGCGCAATCTCCGCGTTGCGGGCGTCATCGTAGCGGGCGCGGCCCGCCACGTAACCACCGCCGTGCAAGGACAGGACCACGCGGGGCTGCGTCGTCGTGCTATCGGGGTGGAAAATACGCAACTCGAGGCCGTTTTCCGTAACGACCTCGCGGCGAATTCCCGCGGGTAGTTCCGGCTCTGCTCCCAGTAGCGCCTCGCCCTCCGCGCGCATTGCCGCGGTATCCCAGGTGGTCTGCTCGGGGACGCCCGCGAGCAGCGGCGTGAGCTGCGGATCCAAGTACGGTTGCGGGCGCACCTGCGCTTTTGCGCACTCGGCGAGGAAGGGGTCCACGGCGGCGTAGAACGCGCTGTCCTGGTCGCGGCGCACCGTATGTGTGGACTGCGGGATAAGTACTCCGCGCAGTTGCGGGTTGCGGTGTTCGGCCAGGGCTTCGATGCCGGCGGCTCCGAAAAGCACGTCATCGCCGTCGCCGGTAACAAGGAGGGTTGGCATATGCAGCTGGCCGAGCACCTCACGGCCGGGGCGACCCACCACGCCGGTGGCAATGAAATCGAGATCAACCTCGGTTTTACCCTGCGCCCAGCCGGCATATTCGGAGGGTGTCCAGGTGGTGTAGGACTCGCGCAGCGAAGCGATGGCCTCGGGGAGGTATTCGCGCACCCGCTGCTGAGTTTTGCCCAGGCTTTCCGCGGCCTCGCGGTAGGTCTGTACCTGCTCCGGGGTGAGGAGTGCTGGATCTTCGAGCACTAGCCCCGCGATGAGGGCGGGATGCGCGGCGGCAATATGCGCGGCAACTGCACCGCCGAGGGAATGCCCCATGAGGAGAATCTGGCGCGAGGGCGTACTGGCCGCGGCCCGCACCACCACATCGGTTGCGCTGGCAACCAGGGCGGAAAAGGGATCGGCCAGGTCATCCTTGGCGAAACGGGCCGAGAGTCCGTGGCCGAGGAGATCGCAGAGCACTACTCGGTAGTCCCGCCCGTAATGCGCGGCGAGGCTGTGTAGCGAGGCGGCGCAATCGGTCACCCCGTGAAAAGCGACGATAGTGCCCTCGATGGGAGCCCCAGAAACTGAATACGATAACGCGGAATGCCTCATTGCGCTCCTTTGCTAGAAGATGCCCGCACGGCCGGGTGAGGTGCCCGAACCGAATAACCCTAGGGTAATAAACATCACCCTAGGCCGTCTAGGGTGCGGCTGCCTTTCGCGATGAGATCTAGGTAATAATAAAGAGCATGAAGCCGAAATACGCAGCCGTGTACGAAAGTCTCCTCGCGACCATCGAGAAGCTGCAACCCGGTGCGAAACTCGATAGTGAATTGGAACTATCGCGCAAAATGGACGTGGCGCCTATGACGGTACGCCGCGCCCTGACACTGCTCGCGCAGGAGGGGCGCACTGTTGGCATTCCGGGGAAGGGGACCTTCGTGGCGGTGCCACGCCCGGAGCGGGGCAGGGAACCGCTGCCCAGCCTCGAGGAACACCTGCGCACCAGTCTTGACACGGAGCTTATTGGCTGCGCTTTGCAACGTGCTAACTCTGCCCAACGTGAAGCTTTCGGCTTGGATTCTGGAGAATTTGTGTATCTCGTCCGACAGTTGCGTACCGGGTCTGGTGTGCGCGGCGTCGAAGAAACCCACATCGATGCCAAGCATTTTCCCGATTTACTTTCTGAGGATCTCAGTCGTCCGGTGCGCGATTGTCTCGAAAATGCTTATGGATACCGTTTGGTAACAACACAGCTCACACTCGCGCACGGCACCGCCAGTGTGGACGATGCTGAAGTGCTCGATGTGGAACCGGGGAGTGGGGTGCTCTGCGTCTCCTGGCAGAGTGGGGATGAAAGTGGTAGGCCGCTGTTGTGTACTCGTGGGATTTTCGCGGGTGAGTTGCGGCTTGAGGTTCGTTAAGAATTCTTGTGGGGGCTGCGCGGAATAATGGCCTGCAGGGTCACGAAAGGTGTGGCATTATCCGTGGCGTTTTCCGTGGCGGCGCCTTCTTGATGGGCCGCCGCGGCCGCCTCGTTATCCACTCGATATTCTTCCACGAGCTCGTACATTTTCTTGGAAAGATCGGCAGCTTGCTTGCGAGTGAGAAGGACTTCCGCCGGGTGCAAACTGGTGAACAGTGGCCGTTCCTCCGGGTGATCGGTGCGAGCAGTCATCGCCGCCAGCCACAGCGAGGTGGCCCATTCCAGAATCGCGGTGCCAGCCGCGGTCACGCTTTTGGAATATTCGGGATTGGGCAGGCTGGAATCGGTGGCCATGCGCGGGGATGTGAGCGTCCACACTCGATCCCGCTTATCGCGCGCCCGGGTGGGATCCTCGCGAATCAGGCCGCCGCGAGCCAGAATCCGCAGGTGGTAGCTCATGGAATTAGCGGGTAGGTCCAGTTCTTCGGCCAGGTCGGCGGCGCGAGCGTGGCCTAGGCGGCTCAGGGTGTGAAGTAAACTTAAACGAACCGGGTGAGAAAGCGCCCGCAGCTGTTCGCGGTTGAGGCGAGCTGCCGTTTCTGTAGTGGTGGTCCCCGGCGCGGTCCTGCTCGATTCGGGGGTGCCGTCAGATGAAGCCATGGGTTCATTGTAGCTGGAGTGCCCAATCCTCTCATATTCGCAACAAATATTGCGCAATATATGTTGCGTAATTATAGTGGGAGGTGGAAGCCAGGGAAATGGCCAAAAATAGGCAAGGAGAAAGCATGTCAAGCACGGCGAATGCGCCAGTCACAGTAACGGATCAGGTGGCTGACCAAGATCGGGCGCCTGCCTCGGAGCGTGAACCTGCCACCATCTGGGCATCCCGTGAATACCGGGCCTGGTTTGCCGGCGACCTCCTCCAAGACCTGGGCGCGGGCATTGCAATGTTCGCTTTCCCATTGGTCTGCCTGGCGGTTACCGGCTCCCCGGTCCACGCCGGAACTGTGGGCTTCTTCCAAGGTGCGGGCACCCTGCTGGGTATCCTCCCCGGGGGAGTTCTGGCGGACCGCCACAACCGGCGCACGCTGCGCCTGGTCTCCTCCGGACTGGGCGTGCTCGCGCAGCTCGCGCTGGTGGCACTGCTCCTCACCGGCACCGCGAACGTGGCCAACCTTGCCGCGCTCGCCTTCCTGGATCGCCTGCGTAATTCGCTGCTTTCCCCGGCCTCCAATTCCATGCTTAAACAGGTGGTGCCCGGGCGCTTACTGCCCAATGCCGTGGCCGCAAATCAAGGGCGCGACGCCGCAGTCACTCTGGCTACCGGCCCGGCCGGCGGAGCATTGCTCGCTATCCATCTCTACGTTCCTGCCCTCGCGCAAATCATCGGGCAGCTGGCGAGCATGGGGGCTACACTCCTCATGCGCGGGGATTACCGGCCCGGGCGTTCCTGCGGGGATGAGTGCTCCGGCAGAGCCGGGTGCCCTGAGAACTCAGAAAACTCTGCGAGCTCTATCAGTACCGGACGTATCTCCCGCGCTCTCGCGGAATTCAACGAATCCCTGCGCTGGATATGGGACCGCACTGCGGTGCGGGTGCTCCTTATCTGCGCCTGCCTGCTCAACCTGGGTTGGGCTGGCATGATGATGAGCGTAACCCTCGGCCTTGCCGACCGCGGGGTGGAGCCGGCGCTCATTGGCCTGCTCGCCACCGCGCTCGGCTGCGGGGCACTAGCCGGGGCGGTGGTTGCAGCCAAAGTGGTTGCCCGGGTGGCCTCCGGAGTGCTGATCGTGGCGGGATTCCTCATGTGCGCCGGCGTCGTCGCCCTGGTGCCTTTCCTTCCTGGCCTGGGGTGGATCGGCGCGGTGTACGCATTAATGGGCTTGATTATCCCCGCCGTCAATGCGGCGGTCATGGGCCTGGTCACCCTTATGACGCCCAACGAGCTCATGGGCCGCGTGGGTTCGGTCAGCCAGTTCTTCTCCTCTGGCGCGGCGGCCTTCGCGCCCGCGCTGGCCGGCTGGGGCATCGGCGCTCTGGGCTGGGAACTCACCCAGAGTGCCTTCGCCTTTCCCACCGCGCTCGCGGCCTTCGCCATGCTGGCCTCCGCGCAGGTCCGGCGCATCCCGGCCTCGCCGCAGTGGGAGAATTACCTGGAAGAAACCGGTGCTTTGAGTGCGCGGGATTAAGGGCGACGCCGCACCTCTCGCACCGGAAGCTCAGGCGAAATTACCGCCCCTGCGGTGAACTCAGGGGTGCCGGTGCCCCGTTCACCGCACGCTCCCACAGCTCACGCTCCACGGCGTGGAGCAAACGCCGGCCCACGGGCTCGAGGTACCCGGTCGCTTCCAGCGCATCATCGACCTCATCGCAGGTTGCCTGGTAGTCCTCGAAAGAAGCGAAACGCCCCAAAATCGACTCGCGCGAGTGTAGGGTCATGAGGCCGTACACCGGATTAGAAGGTTCTCCGGGGAGGAAGTCCGCAATCGGATGAGCCACAATGCCCAGCTCAACGCCGCCTGAAAGCATTCCATCGCTATCTTTAATCCAGCGGTTCCCATCGGCATCAAACCAGGTAGAAGGTGCAGCCGGCGCACCCTCCGCAGCCCACTTCTCCACGGCGGCCATGGATCCGGTAATAATGGGCTCAATAGGAAGCGCGCTGAGGGATTCGAGGAATGCGGTATCTATCTGGCGCGGGCGCCGCTTCGCCTTGACCACTTCCGAATTTTGCGGAATCACCCGCGAACGAGCATCAGAATGCGGGGAGCGCGTTACGTGCCAATGCCGGCGCAGCGGCCCATCCCCAAGGTGGAAAGAATCCGGGCCAGCACCGAAGAGACTCACATCGGCCTCCGAAGAAGTGCTAATGATCGGCACATCGAGTTGGGCGGGTTCAACAAGGTAGGGGACAAACGCTGCTTGTTTCTCCTCGGTTCCGGGCGCCTCAAGATCAACACCGCTGAGCATCTGCGGTGGAATCCCGGACTTGTGCTGGTTAATAGCTTTGACAAACACAGATCCAACCCCGGGAGCGTAACCGTCATACGTAGGTGCGCCGTCGGTTAGTCGCAAGAGATTATGGAAGTACGTCAGATACGTATTGGCATACACCGAGGATTGGGACTGACCGATAAGGAAAACATGCTCTAATTCAACGGGGCTATCCGATGAGCGTAACCACGCAGACACCTGGGCGATCACATCCCAGGCCAAGCCTTCTTCACACTCGTCGAGCTGCATAAACGGATTCCAGCCCGGCTCCGCAGCATCAATCTGGCGTGGCTTTCCACCCCAGCTCAGCTTTCCGTAACGCTCCGGATCAAAGGTCTGCAAGGCGGAAATCTGGATGGGCTTGGCCGTCACCGCGACATAGGTATGCCGTTTGCTCATGAGGTAGTCCCAGGCCCGCCGCCAATCATCTTCAATGTCGTATCCCTGCGAGGCGTTCAAAATGGACACCCACGCGGTCGGTGAACTCTCCTCCGCAGGGCGCCGCACCAGCACGCGGGTGCAATACGGGATTCCCTCTTTTTCTACGACGACGCAGGAGTTATCCTCCGGAGCGAAACCATAAATATTCGCGGTACCGGAAAGGAAATACTCCTCCTCAACGTATCCGTACGTGGCTAAATCTAGTGGTTCGCGTGCGAAACGCATTGTAGAAAAGGGATAGCTTTTATCGTTGGCTGGAATCGGACCTACGGCATGGGGAACCGGTACGGTCAGTGTTGGTGCGTTCATCATTTCTCCCTCGAAATAATCTCCTGTGCGGTTAAATGCCAGCCTAGAGTCCGAGCTCTGAATTAGCTTGGCACATCGGGGTGAAAACACCTCCCATGGACTGTCGGGGGGATTAGTCTCTCTATGAGCTCGGTAGTATTCCGTAGCGTTCCGCTGCATCCAGTAGCTCCACTACATTGTGTGCTCCGAGTTTTCGCATGAGGGTGCGGCGATGGCTGCGCACCGTATTGATAGATACATGCAGAGCACAGGCCGCCTCGGAATTGGTGAGGCCCCGTGCAATTTGCGCTAATACCTCCCTCTCGCGGGGTGTAAGAGCCGGTGCGTTTCTCGATTCGGTTCTGCGTGGCGTATTTTGAGATCCGGAATTCTCCGGTGTTTCCGCGGTGACTTGAGTGGGGTTGGTGGGAAGCACGTCCCATACCTCCGCTAAACCTTCAGAATTGAGAATAGTTGCGTGAGGTGCGGTGCGCAGAAGTAGCGCAGCGAGGGTGGAAAGCTGGGAGATACGCAACCGATCTGTTGTCGAAAAAGCTCCGGCTCGCGAATGGGATTCCAGCCAGATCGTGCCCTCTAATTCTTGGCCGATGATGCAGGGCTGAATAACCGCGGATGTGTGAGTTGCTTCGGAAGCCGAGCGAAATAGCGGCCGAGTTCGTTCGTAGGCGAGCGAAGAATCGTCCGGGAAGGAATACAGGCGAGCTACCTCTGCGGGGGTACGGGCCCAGTACTGTTCGCGGCAGTCAAGAGTTCTTCCAAAGGTCGAATCGGATTCCACCAAGAGAGTGGAATTGTAATGACGCAGCCCGTATACGCCCAGTACCGCAAAGGTATTCTGGCGCGGCAAGAATACGTGGAAAGAAATGTAGTCTGCATGAGGTGCCACGTCCGCAAGTAAAGCAACGAAATAGCGCGCGATGGCCCGGCGGTCATCGGCTGCGTGGAGCGCTTGGATTGCGTCCGTCAAACGCTGTGAGAATTGTAGGTTTGTTCGCATGCTGCACCGCCATTCGTTACACGGATTTTTGAATATTACTTCCGGTGATTACGGACTAGTCTACTCGTCTGATGGTGTGAAGAGAGAGTAAATAATTCACCCGCTTTGACGCGGTTTTAATCACCATGCTCTCAGTACGCTAGCGAATGGACGTAAGGGAACGCCCACGATTTACCGCATATAACGGATGCAATGCAGCTCCGTTGCGCGAAAGGATAACCAATGACGGACCCGCACACGACATCGGGTGCTGCACCGGCATCGTCGCCGAAGAGCGGTCTCGCATCGAATGTAACCGTGAAGGCCTCGAGCGAGGAAGTGAACGTAGAAAAATCTGCCAAAAAAGCCGCAAAATCTGGCTTTTGGGGCGCTCTTGCCGAATACTATGACTTCGGCCTGTACGGAACCGCATCCGCAGTCATCTTCCCTACCGTTTTCTTCGGTGGCGGAGATAATCCGACCTTAGCGAATATTGCTTCGCTTGCCTCTTTTGGAGTTGCGTATCTTGCTCGACCTCTCGGAGCCATCGTGCTCGGCCACCTCGGCGATACTTGGGGAAGGAAGAAGACGCTCCTCCTCACACTCGGGTTAATGGGATTTGCCACTCTCGTTATTGGAATCCTGCCGTCCTACGACTCGATTGGTCCTACCGCCGGCATTATTTTGATTGCGATGCGACTCATCCAGGGCTTCTCCGCGGGTGGTGAGCAAGCCGGATCCACAGCAATGACCTCAGAGTTAGCCCCGCCCGAGAAACGCGGGCGCCTCGTTGCTTTCACCATGCACGGACTTCTCATCGGTCAGCTCCTCGGCATTGCCGCTTTTATCCCTGTGTCAGGGAATGAGTCCTTCCTTCTCGACTGGGGCTGGCGAATCCCTTACTTCGTTGAGATTCCCCTGGTGCTCTACGCGCTGTGGGTACGGACGAAGGCAGATGAACCCCGTGATGTTTACGAGGCCCTCGCCCGCCAGCAGGGCAAAACCACGCAACATTCGGCAACAAAAACTGCCGGAAAAAATAAGGGGAGCCTCGGCGACCTCTTCAAGAATCATTGGCGCCAAGTCATTCGCGTTATGGCGATGGGACAGTTCGCGATCACCGGCGTTTTGCTCACGAACTACATGCTCAACTACGGCACGACCTACTGGGGTTGGGAACGTTCAACCCTGCTGACTCTAGCCACCGTATCGATGGTTATCGGTGTTCCAGTTCAGCCGCTGTGGGCAGCGCTTTCGGATAAGATCGGCCGCCGGCCGGTGTACCTCATCTCGATGTTCAGCCTCGTGGCACTGTTCCCGGTTATCTTCTGGGCAATTCAGATCAAGAGCGTGCCGCTGCTTGTAGTTTTGCTCTTCATTATCGGGTTGGTCTCGACCGGCGGAAACGTTGTTCAGGCTCCGATGTATAGCGAGATGTTCCCAACCCGCCTGCGGATGACGGGCTATGCCGTCTCCACTCAGTTGGGCAATATCATTGTGGGCTTCACCCCGATGATCGCGGCCATTATCGTGCGGCCGGGTAGCTTCGGTTGGTGGCCGGTACTGACCTTCACCACCATCATGATGGGCCTAGGAATTCTGGCGTGCCTGTCCACGCCGGAAACCATGGGCAAGGTTATTACCGACGATCTTGAACAAGAAGTAACCGGAGCCTAATTAACGCCTTATTGCAGAAAAGGTACCGTCGCCCTGGAGGAAACCGGGGCGACGGTACCTGCTTTCGTTTTTGGTTCGCGCCGTGGCGGCATGCGGTTTCCGTGCCGTCCCTTATTTAGAACGACGACGCTGCGCCTGCCGCCCCGCGCGTCCACTAGCGATTGCGTGCGTATTCCTCATATGCCTCGTTCCCAGCCCACAGGCGTTCCTTGGTGACCATGAGCATGACCGGCTCCATGAGCGCAGTTGCTTCCCCGTCATTGGTGTGTCCCGAGCCGGCCGGAGGTAAATCCCAGCTGACGGTCGCTCCGCCCGGCAGGGTTTCGACTTCTTTTGTCATCGCAGCCTGCACGCACATCTCCTGGTGCAGCTGCGGGTCAACCTGGAAAGACTCCCGATAGACCTCCTTCAGTCCCGCACCTTCACCGGGAACGTTGTACGTCAAGGTAGCGGTGTCACCCTCCGCAAACTCAACCGTCCAGGAAACCCCATAGGGGCCGGGCAGGTTGAGTTGGGAAAGCGTCACCGTTCCGGTGCAAGCCGCCAATTCATCGAAAGAGGGATGCGATTCCCGTGAACATGCCGCGAGGGTAGCAAGCGTGCCAAGAATTCCGATAAGTGCAGTGGTCGCGCCCGTGACCTTACTGAGCATCGGCCCAGGCGCGGATTTCTTCGTCGCTGAGGCCGCTGTGGAAACGCAATCCTGGTGCCCACGCAATCTGCGGGAAGGTGGAGCGTAGATACTCCGTTGCCTCGTCCATCGGTGAGCTTCCGGAGGTGCAGAAGGGGTGTACCCGCGCCTTCCCCAAATCATGCGAGTTCACGAAGCTATCCACCACTTTCGGCGGGATGCCCCACCAGATCGGGAAACCGAGGAAGATGTCCGTGGCGCCACCTAAATCGACCGGTGCTGCGAGTTCCGGGGCCGGGAGCTTTCCGTGCTGTTCCAGGTTCGCCCGGCTATCCTCGACTCGCCAATCCAAATCCTGATTCGTGTAGGGCTGCGCTGCGGCTATCCGTACCGCTTCACCGCCGACGATATCCTGCAAACGTTCTGCTGCCTTTTCAGTAATGCCAGTTTCAGAAAAGTAAATAATCATAGGTTCCCTTCTTTACTTCTAGCTCACCACCAGATGCTGGCGGATATGCGCGGTCAGCGGCCCGCGTTCGAGTTCCTCAATCACGGCCGCGGCCAGATCGGCGGAGGTGATCTCCGGGGAAATATATGTCCATTTGGCGATGTGGGCACCCTCCAAAGCTGCCGGGACCTTCGCGTCCCCGTTATCGAGCACGATGAGTCGGGTCGGCAGCCCGGAAACCAATTCGATGAGATGGTGCGCGGCGCGTTCGGGGAAATCCTTCCCGGCATCCGCGTTGGGCGTGAGGGCATCAACCATGGCATCGACGCCGGCAATATCTCCGCGTTCGATATCGAAAATATCGCGGCGCAGCGAGACCGGAGCTTCCGTTTCGTTTTCCGAGCGCGTCACGGCCATAACTTCGTGCCCGCGCGACATAGCTTCCTGGGTGAGGAGTTTTCCGGCCGCGCCATTAGCTCCAATAATTGCAATGCGCATAATTCATCCTTTCTGATGTGGGGCCGGCTGAACGGCCCGCTGCTGGTGAGGTCTTATCAATACGGTTGCGGTGGTGGACGCCCGGCCGCGCAGTTGGGAGCCCGTCACGGGGCGAAGTGGCAGCATGCCAGCTGGGCCACGATGTCCAGCCGGCCACCGCCGGGGTAGAAAGCCTGGGAAACGCACCACCGCATCCCTTCCGAAGGGTGAACAAGAGTTCACCTTAGATGGTAGCTCAGATATGCCAGAATGAACCCATGACCAAATCGAATCAGCCCGCGCCGGAATCCGTGCCCGGCGCCGCCGCCCAACCCGTGCCCGCCGCACCACAATCGGCGTCCCAACCCTCTCCCACCTGGGAACGCATGGTCGCCGGGAAAATGTACATCGCGGACGACCCCTACCTCGCCAAAGTCCGCCGCGAGGGCCTCACCGTCCAGCATGAACTCAATGCCACCAACCCCTCCGATAACGAAACGATCCGCACTATCGCCGCACGTTTCTTCGGTTCTTTCGACCCGAGCGCCACCGTGGTTCCGCCCGTCCACTGCGATTACGGCGCGAATGTCCACATTGGCCCGGAGGTTTTCATTAACTCCGGCGCGATTCTGCTCGACGTCGCACCCATCACCCTGGGCCGCCGCGTCCTCATCGGCCCGCGCGTCACCATCACCACCGCCGGTCACCCGGTTCCCCCGCGCCTGCGCGCCGAAACCGACCTCGAATTCGGCACCGCTATCACCATCGGCGATAACGTGTGGATCGGCGCCTCGGCCACTATCGGCCCGGGTGTCACCATTGGCGAAAACTCCATCGTGGGCGCCGGCGCCGTCGTCATGCGCGACGTCCCCGCGAACTGCATTGTGGTTGGGGTCCCGGCCCGCGTGCTCCGATATTTTAATAACGACGACGACGCCCGCGGCCAAGCGCTTCTCGACGCCTACGTTGCTGACATGGGTCCGCTTGCCTAGGTGATCGGCCGTGGCGGTATAAACTACAGCGTATGTCTATTGATCTTCCCCTTGTTGATATGGCTCTGGCGGCCGGTGTGCCTGCAGATGCCGTCATCCCCTTCGGCCGGGATCGGGCGAAGATCGATTACCGCTGGGTAGAAAGCCTCGGTGCGCAGCTGGGCCACCCCGAAACCGGCTCCGTCGAACCTGGAACCAACTCCGTGCAACCCGGCCGCCTCGTGCTGGTGACCGCCATGTCACCCACCCCGGCCGGGGAAGGGAAAACCACCACCTCCATCGGCCTGGCCGACGGCCTGCGCTACCTCGGTAAGCGTGCGGTGCTGGCCCTGCGTGAACCTTCGCTGGGGCCCGTCTTCGGGCTCAAGGGCGGGGCCATCGGTGGGGGCCGCGCCACCCTCACCCCGGCGGACTCCATTAACCTGCACTTCAACGGGGATTTTGCCGCTATCGCCGCCGCACACAACCTGCTGGCCGCCATGACCGATAACGCGGTGTATTTCGATACCCACGATATCGACCCGGCCACGGTGAGCGTGCGCCGCGTGATCGACATGAACGACCGGGCCCTGCGTGCCATCCTCCTCAGCCCCAGCGGGCGCCTCGATAGTGCCGGCCCGGGTGCGGGCACCCACTCCAATCCCGGCGCGCACGCCACCCGCGCCACCGGCTTCGATATTGTTCCCGCCAGCGAAGTCATGGCAGCTTTCTGCCTGGCCTCCTCTTTCGCGGACCTGCGCGAGCGCCTCGATTCGATGGAAGTGGCCCGCACCCGCGCCGGCAAGCCGGTCACCGCCAAAGACCTGGGGGCCACCGGCGCTATGCTCGCCCTCCTCGCCGAAGCTTTTTCCCCGAACCTGGTCGCCACCCAGGAAGGCACCCTCGCCCTGGTCCACGGCGGGCCCTTCGCTAATATCGCCCACGGCTGCAATTCCGTGGTGGCGACCCGCGCCGCGCTCGCGATGGGGGAGATCGCGGTGACCGAAGCCGGCTTCGGGGCCGATCTGGGCGCCGAAAAATTTATTGACATTATGTGCCGGACCTCCGGGCTGCGCCCCGACGCCGTCGTATTCGTGGTTACTTTGCGCGCCCTGCGCTACCACGGGGGTATCGCCAACGCTGCCCGGCATATCCATAATTTGCGGGCGGTCTGGGGGCAGTCCGTCGTCGTCGCCCTTAACCGTTTTGATACGGATACCGAAGCCGATATCGCAAACGTGCGCGCGCAATTCGAAGATCTGGGCGTGCCCGTGGCTGTTTCCGAGCATTTCGCGCGCGGCGGGGAAGGCGCGGCGCCACTGGCCCAAGCGGTCCTGGGCGCCCTCGAAACGCCCTCCCGCACCACGTTCACGTACCCCGATAACGCGAGTCTCGCCGAAAAAATCACCGCGGTGGTGCGGCGCGTTTACGGGGGTGCGAGCGTGACCTTCGCGCAAGAAGCCCGCGAGCAACTGCGTGAGCTGGAAGAACGCGGCTACGGCAGCTATCCCGTGTGCATCGCGAAAACCCCGGCCTCCTTCACCACCGACCCGAAACGCCTGGGCGCACCCAGCGATTTCGACGTGCCGGTACGGGACGTGCATCTCTCCGCGGGTGGCAGGTTCGTCGTGGTGATGGCCGGGAGCGTCATGCTCATGCCGGGCCTACCCAAAGAACCGTCCGCGCTGGCCATTGGCGTGGACGCGGCCGGCAACGTGCGCGGTATTCACTAAAAATCCCTCTCGATCACACCGCCCCAAAGTGTTACCCTGGACACGTGAGCGGCGACGGGGCCGCTCCGCGCACTTATGCGCGTGTGAACCCTCACGGAGGACGATATGACCAAGTTCGTATACGCATTTACCGAGGGCAACAAGGACATGAAGGACCTGCTCGGCGGCAAGGGAGCCAACCTGGCCGAGATGGTCCACATGGATTTGCCTGTCCCACCCGGTTTCACCATCACCACCGAAGCCTGCCGCTACTACCTGAGTAACGGGCAGGAACCAGAAGAACTCGAAGCGGAGGTGACGCGCCACCTGGAAACCGTGGAAGAGCAGATGGGCAAGAAACTTGGCGATCCGGAGGACCCGCTGCTGCTCTCGGTGCGTTCGGGCGCGAAGTTCTCCATGCCGGGCATGATGGAAACCGTACTCAATATTGGCCTCAATGATGAATCCGTGAAGGGCCTGGCGGCGCAATCCGGCAACGAGCGTTTCGCCTGGGATTCCTACCGGCGCCTCATCCAAATGTTCGCCCGCACCGTCCTCGATATTGATGGGGATCTTTTCTCCGACGCCCTGCACGCCCTGCAAAAGGCGAAAGGCTACAGCGGCGATCTTGATATGACGACGGCGGACCTGCAAGAGCTGGTCGAACAATTCAAGGGAATCGTGCGGCGCGCCACCGGGTATCCCTTCCCGCAGAACCCGCGCCGGCAAATGAACCTCGCGATCACCGCGGTGTTCCGCTCCTGGAACACCGAACGTGCCCGCATCTACCGCCGCCGCGAACACATCCCGGATGATCTGGGCACCGCCGTCAATATTTGCACGATGGTCTTCGGCAATATGGGGGAGAAATCCGGAACCGGAGTGGCCTTCACCCGCGATCCTTCCACCGGGCACTCCGGGGTGTACGGCGATTACCTGGTCAATGCTCAGGGCGAAGACGTGGTGGCCGGTATCCGCAATACTCTCTCGCTCAAGGACCTCGAACAGCTGGACCCGGCTTCCTACACCGAGCTCATGGACATCATGAAGCGTCTGGAAAACCACTACCGGGACCTGTGCGATATCGAGTTCACTATCCAGGAAGGCAAGCTGTGGATGCTGCAAACCCGCGTGGGTAAGCGCACCGCTGCCGCGGCTTTCCGGGTGGCCACCCAGCTGGTGGACGAAGGCCTTATCAGCGCGGAAGAAGCCATCACCCGTACTACCGGCGAACAGCTCACCTCGTTGCTCTTCCCGCAATTCCAGCGCGATGCGCAGCGCACCCTCATCACCAAGGCCATGGCGGCCTCCCCGGGTGCGGCCGTAGGTGAAGTGGTCTTCAGTAATGAACAGGCGGAAGCGCGCGCGGCAGAAGGCGCGAAAGTGATCCTGGTGCGCCGCGAAACCAACCCGGATGACCTGCCCGGCATGGTGGTGGCCGCCGGCGTGCTCACCGCGCGCGGCGGGAAAACTTCGCACGCCGCGGTGGTGGCCCGCGGGATGGGCCGCACCTGCGTGGTGGGTGCGGAGGACCTGCTTGTGGAAGAAAAGGCCGGCACGGTCTTCATCAAGTCCACCGGGCAGACGCTGCGTGCCGGGGATGTTATTTCCATTGATGGCACCACCGGGGAAGTATTCTTCGGGGCGGTACCGGTGGAAGACTCCCCGGTCATGATCTACGTATCCCAGGGCTTGGAGGCCGCGCTGGAGGCTGCCGGTGACGATAAGGACACCTGCGAATTGGTGCGTTCTGTGGATCGCATCCTTACCCAGGCGGATAAATCCTCGCGCATGCACGTGCGGGCGAACGCCGATAATCCGGAAGATGCCGCGCGCGCTCGCGAATTCGGGGCGCAGGGCATCGGCCTGTGCCGCACCGAGCATATGTTCTTAGGGGAGCGGCGCGAACTTATCGAGCACGTGATCCTCGCGGCCACCCCGGAATTGCAGGAGGCCGCTCTGGGCGCGCTCATGCCGCTGCAACGCGGTGACTTCGAAGGTATTTTCGAGGCGATGGACGGCCTGCCGGTGGTGGTGCGCCTCATCGACCCGCCGCTGCACGAATTCCTCCCGGATATGACGAAGCTCGCGGTTGAGGTAGCCACCATGGAAGCCCGCGGCCAGCAGGTGTCCGAGCACACCCGCACCCTGTTGCGGGCGGCAACCGAACGTCACGAAGATAACCCGATGCTGGGCCTGCGCGGGGTGCGCCTGTCCATCCAGATCCCCGGCTTCGTGGATCTGCAGGTGCGAGCGGTGGCCGAGGCGGCGGTTGCCTGCCGCAAGCGCGGCCTGGACCCGCATCCGGAAATCATGATCCCGCTGATCGGTTCGGAGAAGGAATTCCGCCTGGTGGCGGACCGCGCCCGCAAGATCATCGCCGAGGTGGAACGCGAATCCGGCTACGACCTGGACATCGCGATCGGCAATATGATCGAGCTGCCGCGCGCGGCGATCATCGCGGAGAAGATCGCCGAAGATTCTGAATTCTTCTCCTTCGGCACCAATGACCTGACCCAGACCACGTGGGGCTTCTCGCGGGACGACGTCGAACACGAATTCATTCCGACCTATATGGCGGAAGGGATCTTTGACACCTCGCCCTTCGAGACCATCGACCGCGAAGGTGTGGGCGAGCTGGTGCGCATGGGTACCGAACGCGGCCGGAAGGGCAACCCGAATCTCACCGTGGGTATCTGCGGTGAGCACGGTGGGGATCCCGCCTCGGTGCACTTCTTCGACTCCGTCGGTTTGGATTACGTGTCCTGCTCCCCGTTCCGGGTGCCGGTGGCACGCCTGGAAGCCGGGCGCGCGGCCGTCATGGCCAAGGGGCATGAGTCCGGAGCCGGCGCGACGGCGTAGCGCTTGCGTATTGCGCGTAGTTGCGTAACCGTTAGCCGGGCACGCAAACGTTAGCCAAGCACGGTTAGCACTGCACAGCGGCCGGGCGGGAACCGAGCTCTTCACGGAGCTGGTTTCCGCCCGGCCGCTTAGCATCTGATGGCTTAGCGGTACCGGGCCACCGGGGCCGTTCGGGCACGACAACGCAAGCACCTGGAGACGCGGGCGCCGTCGTGCAATAAAGCGCGGTGCAGTCAATTCTCAGGTACCTCGCCTAGGATAGGCTTGGATAGGCAGGTTGGTGCGGTAAGCAGTATCGGAGATGGTATCTCGTGGGCGTTTTCTCATTACGTGGCGGGCAATTTCATCGCGCGGCGCCTCCCGCTGATCTTCCGGAAGAAACCCGCGCCTCCGTTGCCGAAGCGCTGCGCGCCCAGATTGCGGAGTTCCTCGATTTCCCGGCCTTCCAAGTAGCGTGGACGCGCCCGGAAGGGGAGCGCGGCACCGCTTCTTTGGTCGCCTTGGATGCCACCGGGAACATTATTAGCGTCGATATTATTGATGTTCTCGACGGCGCAGCGCTCCTCGCGGCCCTCGCCCGTTCCGCCCAGCACGCCACTTTGGATCGGCGGGAAATTACCCGGCTTTTCCCGGGCGGGCCTCATGATTTTTCCTCCGCCTGGCAGGAGTTCACCGCCGTCAATCCGCCCATCCCGGAACCGGCCCCGCGCTTGAGCATTTTCGCTTGTGCTATCGATCCGGATATTACTGATGCCGTGCGGGCCCTGGCCGGAGCGGGGGTGCAAGTTTGGCAGGTAACCATCCTGGAACGGGCCGCTGGGATTTTGCTCTCTGTGGATGAAGTCCGCCTCCAGCGCGCCACCGCGCTCGGGCCAGCCGCCGGGGTGCCGGTTTTGGATGTGGCGGCTGAAGCGGGTGATCATCCCGAGGCGGAAGCTCAGCCGGAGTCGGTAGCGGAAGCGAATGACGCTGTCGAGATGGAATCCGCCGCAGAAGCCGAGTCGCCAGCAGAAACACCCGAAGCGCCGGCAGCTGCTGCCGAGCGCCCGCGGCGGCGGGGGAGCCGGGCTGCCCAGCCGGGTACCGAAAGCGCCGCACGCAGCCGCAATATTTGGCAGGAAATCCGCGGCCGCCGCGCCGCGCATACCTCCGCTGCGGCCGCCACATCCGTGCCGAACCCTGCGCACCGCGCCTCCCATAGCTCAGCGGCCAGCTCCGCCCACACAGCGGAACAAGGCCCCGCGCATCGCTTCGCTAATCCCACCCCTCCTGCGGGCACTTATCAGAGTGACTATCAGGCCGCTCCGCGGCGTCGGGCTCGGCGCGCGGCGGAATAAAGTTCACGCGGTGCGGCCTGAATTCGAAACCACCCCGCTTTACCGTAATAATCGGACTGGTATCCTCCGGCAAACCGAGCCGCTTGCGGCGCTCCGCCTCCTTGCGGCGAGCTTTCTCCCGGCGCTCAATGCGCGCTTCTATCGCTATTTCCTCAAGCGCTTTCTTGGCTGTCCGAGTGGCTTCTCTCTCCTCCGCTCCGGTCAAGCCGGATTTCCACTCCCGTATCCCAATCACTTCGATGATCGCGACTGTGGTTGCCGCGCCACCGCAGATGAGTGCCTGCCGGGAGTTCAGCGTCAGCACTAGCGTGACAAGAAAATAGACCCCCACAAAAAATACAATCCGGCACAGCGGAGGAATCCATCCGCCAGGACTCGGATGGCGCCAGCGGCGTTGATGCCAACGGTCGATGTGTGTTGAAAGGAATTCAACAGCTACGGTGCTCAGCACCACAATGAGCAGCAGAGCGAAAAAATTCACCTGATGAGGGAGAAACAACCGGCTCAGCGCCAGCGTAATCACGATGCCTATCGCAGTAATGGTGCCGACGATGAGGTGTCCGCTCCATGACTGGCGGAAAGGCACCGGCGTCCAATCCGGATCCGGCGATACACGAACCATGGTTGTCCCTTCACTCGACGCATGTGCAAAGTGTACGTGGCCGGTCGGTGTCAAGTAGTTGCGAAAAATCAGCGACTGTAATAGATGTGAATGTGATGGTCATGGCTTCATGTGGTCAAGTCCTGGTTAGTGGTGTATCTGTGTTCTCGAATCATGATTGTCATTCTCTGGTTTCGATACTAATAAGGACTGGATATCAGACACAGGTCAAGCAATAATTTCCTTCCCACTAATAGTCTTCTCGTCGATAACACCACGAGCGATAACATCCCGGGTTTGCGCCAGAC
>NZ_KE150262.1:819187-828411 GCF_000411135.1 Actinotignum schaalii FB123-CNA-2
CGGGGGATGCTTGGGTGAGTAGTTCGCCCAGGTAGGTTGTCGGGTCGATATGATGGGGGTCAGCGGCCATTGCGGGGTATCTCCTTTCGAGGATAGGTAAGAGTTGATTCGAAAGGTACCCGCGATGGTCGCCTTTGTGCATGCCGACACGAGGATCACCGCGGGATACAGATACACCACACTAACGGACGCAACCCTTCATGTTGGTCACCACCAAGACAGTTGGTCGGTCACTAACATCGCCAGGCGCGTTCGTAAGAGTAAACGGCACCCCAAGCACGGGCTTAGCAACGCCGATCCGAGCCCCGCACCTCCCGCGACTTACCGCGCTGTCCGCCGCGCCGGCGAGGAGGGTATGTTTTTCCGGGATGTACTTCGTATGTACGACATATGAAGTACAGCTCTGAAAAACAGATACCCCTCCCCAGGGGCTGGTGTGACTATTGAACTTCGTGAGGCTCATGAGGTTCTCGCGGGAAGCAAGCGAAACACGAAAAGGAAACCCCATGCGAAACATTACTTTGGCCAATGGAGATACTGTTCCGGCCCTCGGGCTGGGTACCTGGTTCCTCGGCGATAACCCGGCGAGCCGGCAGGACGAAATCGCGGCGCTGCGCTGCGGAATCGAAGGCGGTGCGCGGCTCATCGACACCGCGGAAATGTACGGCAGCGGGCGCTCCGAAAAACTCGTGGGCGAAGCAATCACGCCCTTCTCGCGCGAATCGCTCTACCTCATCACCAAAGTGCTGCCCTCCAACGCCTCGCGCCACCGCATGGAGGCCGCGCTGGATGCCAGCCTGGCGCGCCTCGGAACCGACTACGTGGATATGTACCTCTACCACTGGCGCGGCGGCACCCCGCTGGCGGAAACCGTGGCGGAACTCGAGCGCCTGCGCGGCAGCGGGAAAATCCGCAGCTGGGGCGTCTCCAATTTCGACGTCGAAGATATGCAAGACCTTGCCGCGGTGCCCGGCGGCACAAACTGCCAGGCTAACGAAGTGCTCTACCACCTCGGCTCGCGCGGGATTGAGGTGGAATTGCGCGGCCTCATGGAACGGCGCGGCGCGGCGCTCATCGCCTACTGCCCACTCGCCCAGGCCGGAACCCTGCGCAATGGCTTGGTCACCAATCCTGCCGTCACCGAGGTCGCCCGCGAACTAGGTACAAGCCCCTTCCAGGTGCTGCTCGCCTGGGTGCTGGCGCAGGGTAAGGTCATCGCGATTCCGCGCACCGGCAAGCGCACGCATATGCGGGAAAACTTGGAGGCCGCGCGGATCGAGTTGAGCGCCGAGCAGCTGGCGCGCCTGGACAGCGCCTTTCCGGCTCCGCGCCGCCGAGTCCCGCTCGATGTGGAATAGCTTCGCACCAGATAGTACGACGGCGCCGCGGCGCGCCCGCGCGCCGCGGGGACGCGGCGTCGTCGTACTTAAACGCCACGCACCGTAATTCCCAGCTATACCGCGCCGTAACCGATCTGGCGGGAAATCTCCGCGGCGGTTGCCGTGACCGCCGCCGCCAATTCCCGCATCCGCGCCTTCCCCATATAAATAACCGCGCTGGAGACGCTAATCGACGCGGCAATATTCCCGGAGGCATTGCGGATAGGTGCAGCAACGCAACGAATCCCCGGCTCGCTGATTTCCCAGTCTTCCGAATAGCCATTGCGGGAGTATTTTTCCATCGCGGCGGTGAATTCCTCCAGGGTTTCCGGCGGGGGAGTATCCCGCATCCGCTCGCGATCCGCCCGGTAGAGGCTCTCCCAGCGTTCGGGGCTATCAAGAATCAGTGACCGGCCCAGGCCGGTGCGGGTAATCGGGCGGCGAGTTCCCACTTGGGAACGCACCTCAATACCGCGATGCCCGGGGAATTTGAGCAGGTAGAGGGCCTCGCCTTCCAGCTCGGTACCCAGGTGAACGGTGTCGAGGGTGTCCTCGGAAAGCTGGGAGAGCAACGGGGAGGCAATACCGACCAAAGAAATATCATCGAGGGCCTGAAAACCCAGCTCAATAAGGGAAGCCCCCAGGAAATATGTGCCGGTTTCATCGGTGCGCAGGAAACGTTCCTGGCGCAGAGCCTGGAGAAGCCGGTGCACTTTCGAGCGGCTCAGGCCGGTTGCCGTGGTGACCTCGGTGAGATTCCGAGCCCCTGTGGCGACGGCACGAAGAACAAGGAGGCCGTGGCGAAGTGTCTGCGTGCCAGGGATATCGTCGGATGTCATATATAAACGGTACCAGGTTCCCAATAGTTGGGAACCTGGTACCGGAGAGGAGCGGAGAGGTAATGAGCTACGCGGGTACGCGGGCTAATTACCGCTCCGGGAATTTCGCGGCGAGTGCCTCCACCAGCAGAGTGGAATCCGCCGTGGTCGCGATGAAATTCGCGCCCGCGGCAATATACTGTTCGGCTACCGCATCATCGAAGGCGAGGGAACCGGCCACCAGCCCGGCCGCTCGGATTTTTGCCAGCGCATCGCACACGATAGCGTGCAATTCCTCCGCGGGGGGATTACCCAGTGAAGCGCCCAGGTCGGCGGGCCCGATGAAAAAGCCGTCCGGTCCCTCCACCTCAAGCAGCTCATCGAGGTGGGAGAGCGCCTCCCGGGATTCGATTTGCAGCAGCACGAAAAGTTCCGCTTCGGCCTCCTCCATATAGGAGGTGTAACGGCCCCAATTCCCGGCACGCGCCACCGATGCCCCTACCCCGCGGATCCCGCGGGGTGCGTAACGCACCGCCCGCATGGCCGCGCGGGCCTGCTCCGGGGTATCTACCATAGGTAGCAGCAGGTTCTGCGCTCCCAGATCCAGCACCTGTTTAATATGTGCCGGGGTGGTTTCCACCGGACGCACAATCAGGGGCATGGGATACCCGGAAGCAGCCCGGAGCTGATCCAGCAGGGAGGCCACTGTATAGGGTGCGTGTTCGCCGTCGAATAACAGCCAATCAGCACCCGAACCGGCGCAAATTTCCGCCGAGGTAGCCGAAGCCATCGTCATCCAGATTCCACGGCGCGCCCGCTGCGGGGAGGCCGCAAACTCTGCTTTGAACTGGTTTTTAGGCAACGTCGCTTTCAATACCAACGTCCTTTCGATTCTTGAGAGCGACGATAATGAAGGAACCGAGGATTGCCACCGCTGCAACCGCCCAGAGTCCCGCCACGCTCGACTGGTGGGTATCAAAGATTTCGTTGAACCATACTCTCAGATTCGGTGCCACAAAACCACCAACAGCACCCCAGGTATTGATGAAACCAATACCCGCGGCCAGGGCGGCCCCGGCAAGTAGATTCGTCGGCATTGTCCAGAAGAGCGGCTGGCAGGCGATCACGCCGGTGGCGACGATACACAGTGCCGCAATGGCAAGAATCGGGGAGGCATGTGCCGAAAGCCCAAGGGACAAGCCAGCGGCCAGCAGCAGCCCGGCCGACCAGATCCGCTGCCGATCCGGGGTGGTGGCATTCTTGGAGAACCACCACGTCCCGATAAGGGAAACCACCCACGGGATGGCGACGACGAGGGACACCTTGAAGCCCACCGATTCGCCCAGCAGGCGCGCCACCTGCGTGGGGATATAGAAGACGACGCCGTACACCGCCACCTGGATGGCGAAGTAGGCCATGGCGAGCGTCCATACCCGAGCGTTCGTGAAGGCATCCTTGAGGGTGGACTTCACCCCGGAACCTGAATCTTCACCTTCCACCGCTTCGGCCAGGACGATTCGCTCTTCCGGAGTCAGGAACTTGGCAGAGCGCGGTCCGTCGTCGAAATAGAAGAAAGCGAGGCACCCAACAACCGCGGCGAGCAGGCCCTCGATGAGGAACATCCAGAACCACCCCGGGAAACCGAGGAAGCCGTGCATCTGCAACAGCGCACCGGATAGCGGCGAGCCGAGCGCCAGCGCGAGGGGCGCTCCCAGATAGAAGAGTCCCATCACGTAAGCGCGCGGTTTGGCGGGGAAGAAGATAGAAGAGAGGTAGATCATGCCGGGGAAGAAGCCGGCCTCCACCACGCCCAGAAGCAGGCGAATGGTGAGGAATTTCGCCGGGGTATCGGCGAAGGCCATGCAGGCGGATACCAGGCCCCAGGCCACCGCGATGGAACCGATCCATTTCTGCGCCCCGATTTTGCGCATCATGAGATTCGCGGGGGCGCCGAGGAAAGCGTAGAGCACGAAGAAGATCCCCGCGCCCAGTGCGAAGGTGGCTTCACCGATGCCGGTGTCCAGCATGTATTCCTGCTGGGCGTATCCGATATTGGAACGGTCCAGGAAGGCGAGGACGTACAGCAGCATCATGAAAGGGACAAGGCGACGGCGCGCCTTGCGAACTGCGATATTCAGGGTTGCTTCGCGGGCTGCGGAGGCGCCGGGTGCCCCGGAGCGTGTGCCGGAGGCCGCGGTGCCGGAAGTGCCGGACTTAGCCGCGGGCGATCCTGGAGATGGCGAAGAGGCTGTCATATTTTCTCCTTTTCGTATGCGTGGATGCGTATCTACCCGGAACGCGAGCGCTCTAGTGCGTATAGGGGCGTTCCAGCGCGATATCGCGATTAAGTTCGACGCCGAATCCGGGTTTCGTCAGAGTTTCCTTGGAAATACGGCCGTTTTCGGGGACTGGTTCACCCAGGAGGATCGGGTCGAATTGCGGGCGGATGGTATCCGCCTTCGGGCTGGTCATAAGGAATTCGCTGAACGGCGTATTCGTGAAGGTAATAACCGCGTGGTGCGAGTACACGGAGGAACCGTGCGGGACCACCAGCTGGCCGCGAGATTTGGCAATGGCCGCGATCTCAAGGAGGGTGGTGATGCCGCCGCACCAGCCCACGTCCGGCTGCATAATGTCAATGCCGGTTTCGGAAAGCGTACGGAAGGCCGCGAGGTTACCGTGGTGCTCACCGGTGGAGACCATCACCCCGGCCGGGACCTGGCGCTTGAGTTCGGCGTAATTGTCATACTGCGCGGCGGGGAAGGATTCCTCGATCCACTTGAGGTTATAGGGAGCGCAGGCGTGGGCGAGTTTGACCGCGTAATTGACATCCTGGCTCATCCAGCAATCCCACATGAGCCAGAAGTCCGGGCCCACCTTCTCGCGCATATCCTTGATGCGTTCCACCTCGCGGCGAATGCCGGCGTCACCATCGTGCGGGCCCCACTGGGTGGGCATCTTTCCGCCGATGAAGCCCATCTCCTTGGCCAGATCCGGGCGCGAGCCGGTGGCGTAGAACTTGATTTCATCGCGAACCGCGCCGCCGAGTAGCGAGTAGACGGGCTGGCCGAGCACCTTCCCGAATAGATCCCAGAGGGCCAGGTCCACGCAAGAAATGGTGTTCATAACAACGCCGCCACCACCGGAGTAGTAGTGAGTGGAGTTGATCATCTGGTCGTGGATGAGCTTGATATCGTCCACCCGCTTGCCTTCGATGAAGCGGCTGAGGTGGTTTTCCACGATGAAACAGCCGATTTCGCCGGCCGTGGAGATCGCGAAGCCGGTGGTGCCGTCGCTGGCTTCCACTTCCACCACGAGGGTGCCGAGCACATTAATGCCGAAGGACTGGCGTGATTGTTCGTACTCCTTGTACTTGGACATCGGGGTAGCGATATGGTCATCGATCCAGTGCCCGCCGCCCTGGTCGTGATAGTCACCGCCGCCCTGGCCTTTGTTTTTGGCGGTGGCGCCGCCCATGAAGAAGGCGCGCACGTGCTTGATTGTTGGTAATGACATGAGATGCTCCTTTGCGTCTATGTGCGATTGCTATGTGATTGTTGAGAGGGTGTTGCGGGGTAGCTGCGCCGTCGTTCCGCGTGCGCGACCGCAAGCAGTCGTTCCGTACGCGATACCGTGCGGCCGTTTCACGTACGCGATAACGTGCCGCGCGCATCTCCACCGCAACACATTCAATCCCATTTAGTGGGATGGAATGTTAATAGTTGGGATTCTGACACGGCCAGTCTAAAATGAAAGCCGGGGAGAGTAAAGCCTTCCCGGCCCGGCAGCTCGCGGATTGGGCGGGAAAATATCGCCACGGCCCCGGCGATCAATCCATGTCGGGCCTTACGTCATAGTGCGGGGGTCAAAAAAATGGAACAATGTTCCATGTCAGGAAAGTGGCGCAGTTGCTACGAATATTCGACATAAGGAGTTGTCATGGTTAATCGCATGATCCTCAACCAAACCTCGTACTTCGGGCGCGGTGCGCTCGACCAGCTGGTCCCCGAGCTGCATCGCCGCGGCTTCAAGAAAGTCCTCATCATCACCGACAAGGGTGTGCGCCAGGCCGGGACCGTGGACCTAGTCACGAAGCGTCTGGATGAGGCCGATTTTGCTTACGAGATTTTCGACGACGTCGTTCCGAACCCGCCCGTCGAAAACGTGAAGGCCGGCGTGCAGGCGCTCAAGGATTCCGGTGCGGATGTGCTCATCGGCTTGGGTGGCGGTTCCCCGCAGGACACCGCGAAGGCCATCGGCATTATCGGTGCGAACCCCGAATTTTCCGACGTTCTCTCCCTCGAGGGCGTAGCGGACACCAAGAACCCCTCCGTGCCGATTATTGGTATTCCCACCACCGCCGGTACCGCTTCGGAAACCACCATTAACTACGTGATTACCGATACGGAGAAGCATCGCAAGTTTGTGTGCGTGGACGAACACGATATTCCGGTGCTCGCCATTGTGGATCCGGATCTCATGGACGGCATGCCCCGCTCCCTCAAGGTCGCGACCGGGCTCGATGCCCTGACCCACGCCATCGAAGGCTACATCACGCCGGGTGCCTGGGAGCTTTCGGACGCGGTCCACCTCAAGGCCATCCAGATGATCGCGAAGAACCTGCGCAAGGCTGCCGATGGCGATACCGATGCCGTTGAGCAAATGGGATACGCTTCCTACATCGCGGGCATGGGCTACTCCAATGTGGGCCTGGGCCTGGTGCACGGCATGGCGCACCCGCTCGGTGGGCGTTACGACGCGCCGCACGGTGTGGCCAACGGTATCCTGCTGCCGGCCGTTATGAAGTTCAATGCGGAGTACACCGGTGAAAAGTACCGCGATATTGCGCATGCCTTCGGCATGAAGGATTCGTACGACGTCGCGCTAGAAGAAGCGCGTACCTACGCTGTGGATGCGGTCAAGCAGCTGGTTGAGGACCTGGGTAATCCCACCACGATCTCCGCGGTGGGCGTGGACGAATCCGGTCTCGATGCCCTGGCCGAGGATGCTTTCAACGACGTGTGCACCCCGGGCAACCCCCGCAAGGCCACCAAGGAAGAAATCCGCGCGCTCTACGCCTCGCTGCTCTAAAAACTGAGGTGTTCGCTTAGCTCATGCGCTCAAGCGGCGGACGTGGCCGGTGCCTGGCTCAGGCGCCGGCCACTTTTGTACTGCAGCTCGTGGCGCACGGGTGCGCGGTGGCCAGGTAGCTGCGTCGTCGTTATGAATCTGTGCGCATTTTCAGAACCCATGCGCACAGCAAAGCTAGCGCGGCGACGCCCGCCGAAACCGCCAGCGCCCCGCGGTAGCCATCCCACGTTCCCACGAGGGGCGCAACCAGTCCGATACCCAGGCTCGCACCAACGCCGAAAGCTGCGCCGTTGAGACCGGGGAGCGAGCCGGGTGCTTCGGGCGGAGCCAGGATAACGCCAAGCCCGTTGACAGTTGTGAGAATCATGCCGTTATAGGTGATTCCAAGAAGCGCGATGAGGGTGAAAACAACCCGTTGGTGATCGAGGAAGATCCAGATCCCGCCAATCGCGCAGAGAGAGAGGAAGAGCCCGGTGCGCAGCACGGTGAGCCAGCCGATTTTCCCCGCCAGCCACCCGGAAAGCGGGGCGGCAACCAGCCCAATAAGTGCGGGCGGGGTGAGGTAGAGGAGCGCGGCCCGGCCAGCTTCCAGACCGTAGCCCACGTCGGAATTCTGGGCGAAAAGCGCGACCGTGAAATTAATGACCGTAAAAACTGAGGCCAAGGATAGCAGCGTGACAGCAATAAGGGGCCAGCAGTGGCGTGATGCCAGATGACGCAGGGCGAAAAGCGGTGAGGAAACCCGATGCTCAACCATGCAAAAAACGAAGAAAAATAGCGCGGCCACAGCGAAAAGTGAGAGGCTAGCCGGGGCGAACCACCCGCGGACGCCGCCAATAGTGACGTAGTAGGTCAGGAAAATAAGGCTGAGGGAGAGGAGTCCACCGCCCCACCAATCCATTTTTCCGCTTGCGGCCGGCCGCTCCTGCGTAGTGAGTAGTCGAACCGTCAGGAAAATTGCCACCGCGGCGAGACCCGCAATAACGAAGAAAATGGCCTGGAATCCGAAGCGATCGGTGAGGATCCCGCCGAGCCATCCGTCCAGACCACCCACGCCTCCGTTAGCGGCGCTGATGATGCCGAGCATGGTGCCTAGAACTGCCGGCGATACTGATTCGCTCAGGATCATATACGCGAGCTGGAAGACCGCCCCGGAGATACCTTGGAGGACCCGCCCCGCCACGAAGATAGGGAAGTTCGGGGCGAGTGCGCATATCAGTGTTCCCACCAGCAGGATCACAAGAACCGCCAGGAGCATGCGGGCGCGGCCAATAAAATCACTCCAACGGGTAAGGAGAATCCCGGCAACCGCGCCGGCGAGGAAGAAGAGGCTCGAGACCAGGGCAAGCGTTCCCTCGCTCACCGTAAAACTCCGCCCGATATCGGGAAGCGCAGGAGTCACCATCGTGGTGTTGAGCTGATAGGACAGCACGGCAATGACGAGGGTGACAAGCAGGCCGAGCTGCGTGCCAGGCTGAAGCGTGGTTCCTCTGTGCGGGTGGTTTGTAGTGGGATCGGGGGACGGACGCTTCGGGTCGCTTTGCTGAGGGTTGCCGGCAGTAGCCGGAGCTTTTCGTGCACTCACTTCTCTATTATCGACGACGCCGCAGCTTCTTGCCCGCGCGCCGCATGTGCCGCGCTGCGAGGTTCGGCTGGGCGGTGCTTGAGGGGTGTGTAGGCGTGTGTTGCGGTGTTCTAAGGTAGTCCGGGGGTATTTGGCTGGGTTGTTGACGCGTGTTTTCCGTGTGTCTGGGCGTGGTTTCCGCGGTTTTGGTGGTGTTTGTGGCGGGTGTGGTGGGTGTCTCGTTGGTTTGGTTTGCGTTCGTGGGGTTGGGCTTGTAAGCTTGTTATCCGTCGCCGAGAGCCGGAAACGCCTCGAGGTGGCACGGAAACTCCTCGTGAGTAGCCTAGTTCACTAGCTTCCCGCTTTGAATGG
>NZ_KE150262.1:831068-836473 GCF_000411135.1 Actinotignum schaalii FB123-CNA-2
TGCGAGGACAGTTAGCACTCCAATAGATAGTGACTAGGTGCCGTGTTTTTATGTGGTGTTTGGTTTGTTTGTTGGTGGTGTGTTGTTCTTGTTTTTTATTTTTTGTTTTTTGGGCTAGATGTTTTGGCTCTCTGGTTTTTTGTGGAGAGTTTGATCCTGGCTCAGGACGAACGCTGGCGGCGTGCTTAACACATGCAAGTCGAACGATGAAGCCTGCAACTTGTTGTGGGTGGATTAGTGGCGAACGGGTGAGTAATACGTGAGTAACCTGCCCTCCTTTTTGGGATAAGCCTTGGAAACGGGGTCTAATACTGGATATTCTGGCGCTCTCGCATGGGGGTGTTGGGAAAGCTTTTGTGAAGGGGGATGGGCTCGCGGCCTATCAGCTTGTTGGTGGGGTGATGGCCTACCAAGGCGGTGACGGGTAGCCGGCCTGAGAGGGTGACCGGCCACATTGGGACTGAGATACGGCCCAGACTCCTACGGGAGGCAGCAGTGGGGGATATTGCACAATGGGCGAAAGCCTGATGCAGCGACGCCGCGTGGGGGATGAAGGCTTTCGGGTTGTAAACCTCTTTCGCTATCGAACAAGGCTCACTTTTTTGGTGGGTTGAGGGTAGGTGGAGAAGAAGCGCCGGCTAACTACGTGCCAGCAGCCGCGGTAATACGTAGGGCGCGAGCGTTGTCCGGAATTATTGGGCGTAAAGGGCTTGTAGGCGGCTTGTTGCGCCTGCTGTGAAAACGCGGGGCTTAACTTCGCGCGTGCAGTGGGTACGGGCAGGCTTGAGTGTGGTAGGGGTGACTGGAATTCCAGGTGTAGCGGTGGAATGCGCAGATATCTGGAGGAACACCGATGGCGAAGGCAGGTCACTGGGCCATTACTGACGCTGAGGAGCGAAAGCATGGGTAGCGAACAGGATTAGATACCCTGGTAGTCCATGCTGTAAACGTTGGGAACTAGGTGTGGGGGGCCTTTCCAGGTTTTCTGCGCCGTAGCTAACGCATTAAGTTCCCCGCCTGGGGAGTACGGCCGCAAGGCTAAAACTCAAAGGAATTGACGGGGCCCCGCACAAGCGGCGGAGCATGCGGATTAATTCGATGCAACGCGTAGAACCTTACCTGGGTTTGACATGGATCGGGAGTGCTCAGAGATGGGTGTGCCTCTTTTGGGGTCGGTTCACAGGTGGTGCATGGCTGTCGTCAGCTCGTGTCGTGAGATGTTGGGTTAAGTCCCGCAACGAGCGCAACCCTTGTCTCGTGTTGCCAGCATGTTGTGGTGGGGACTCACGAGAGACTGCCGGGGTTAACTCGGAGGAAGGTGGGGATGACGTCAAATCATCATGCCCCTTATGTCTTGGGCGGGCTTCACGCATGCTACAATGGCTGGTACAGAGAGTGGCGAGCCTGTGAGGGTGAGCGAATCTCGGAAAGCCGGTCTCAGTTCGGATTGGGGTCTGCAACTCGACCTCGTGAAGTCGGAGTCGCTAGTAATCGCGGATCAGCATTGCCGCGGTGAATACGTTCCCGGGCCTTGTACACACCGCCCGTCACGTCACGAAAGTTGGTAACACCCGTAGCTCGTGGCCTAACCATTTTTTGGGGGGAGCGGTCGAAGGTGGGGCTGGCGATTGGGACGAAGTCGTAACAAGGTAGCCGTACCGGAAGGTGCGGCTGGATCACCTCCTTTCTAAGGATTGTTTGCAGGAGACGTTATAATCGGTGGGCTATTGGGGTTTGCTGGTTTTTGTTTTGTTTCTTGTTTGGGACGCGTAAAAAGAGATGCTTGGGGCATACACGGGTTTTGTGCTTGTTGTGTTTTGGGTGTTGTGTGGTTGGGCGTGCTGTTAGGCATTCGGACACTAGCTTGTCTGTTTACCGCCTGTGAGCAGTTGGTGAGGGTTTGTCCTTGTTTTCTGTTTGTGGTGTTGGTGTGGTGGTTGGTTGTCGCATAGTGAGCGTGAGCATCTTTATAACAAGCATGTGGTGCCAGAGGCTTTGGTTTTTGGTTGTGTGTTTGTTTGTGATTTTGCGTAATGTTTTTGTTTTGAGTTTCTTGTGTTTTGTTTTTTTGGTGTTGTAGGGCGTTTGGTGGATGCCTTGGTGCGTATGGGCCGAAGAAGGACGTTGTAGCCTGCGATATGCCTCGGGGAATTGGCTAGCGAGTGGTGATCCGAGGGTGTCCGAATGGGGGAACCTAGCCTGGGTTATGCCGGGTTGCTGCCAGCTGAATTGATAGGTTGGTGGTGGGAACGTGGGGAAGTGAAACATCTTAGTACCCGTAGGAAGAGAAAACAAGTGTGATTCCGTGAGTAGTGGCGAGCGAAAGCGAAGGAGCCTAAACCTTGTGTGTGTGATACCTGTCGGGGGTTGCATGCAAGGTGTTGTGGGGTGTTGTTTTCCTGCTACCGACATGGTGGGGCGTAGTGATAAATCGGGCTTGTAGGTGAAAGGTTTGGGAAGGCCTGCCGTAGACCGTGATAGCCGGGTAGCTGAAACTTGTTCGACTGCGTGATGACATGCCCGAGTAGCACGGGGCTCGTGGAATCTCGTGTGAATCTGCCAAGACCACTTGGTAAGGCTAAATACCCGTCGTGACCGATAGTGAATTTAGTACCGTGAGGGAATGGTGAAAAGTACCCCGGGAGGGGAGTGAAAGAGTTCCTGAAACCGGTCGCATGCAAGCCGTCAGAGCCTGTGTGGTGATGGCGTGCCTTTTGAAGAATGAGCCTGCGAGTTAGGATGTGTGGCGAGGTTAACCCGTGTGGGGTAGTCGTAGCGAAAGCGAGTCTGAAGAGGGCGGTTTTAGTTGCATGTTCTAGACCCGAAGCGGGGTGATCTACCCATGGCCAGGGTGAGGCACGTGTAAGAGCGTGTGGAGGCCCGAACCCACCAGGGTTGAAAACCTGGGGGATGAGTTGTGGGTAGGGGTGAAAGGCCAATCAAACTCCGTGATAGCTGGTTCTCCCCGAAATGCATTTAGGTGCAGCGTTGCGTGGTTCTTGTTGGAGGTAGAGCACTGGATGGTCTAGGGGGCTTATCGGCTTACCGAAATCAGCCAAACTCCGAATGCTGGCAAGTGTAGCGTGGCAGTGAGACGGCGGGGGATAAGCTTCGTCGTCGAGAGGGAAACAGCCCAGATCGCCGGTTAAGGCCCCTAAGTGTGTGCTAAGTGGGAAAGGATGTTTAGTTGCTGTGACAACCAGGAGGTTGGCTTAGAAGCAGCCATCCTTGAAAGAGTGCGTAATAGCTCACTGGTCAAGTGATTCCGCGCCGATAATGTAGCGGGGCTTAAGTTATCCGCCGAAGCTGTGGCAACCTGTGTGGTTGGGTAGGGGAGCGTCGTGTCAGTGGTGAAGCTGCCGGGTGACTGTGTGGTGGAGTTGATGCGAGTGAGAATGCAGGCATGAGTAACGTTTGGAAGGTGAGAATCCTTCCCGCCGTATGACTAAGGGTTCCAGGGCTAGGTTCGTCCTCTCTGGGTTAGTCGGGTCCTAAGGCGAGGCCGACAGGCGTAGTCGATGGGTAACCAGTTCTTATTCTGGTACCGGTTTTATTGCGTCCAGTGTCTTCTGCGTTGATGCTAACCATCCTGCTCGCATCATGATGCATTGATCCTTTTTTGGGTTTTTGTTGTTGGTGTGTGGTGGCGTGGGGTCCTAAGTGTGGGAGGCAAGCGTGTTAACAGGTGTGACGCAGGGAGGTAGCTTCGCGTGCCTAATGGCTTGGCGCGTTTAAGGGTGTGGCCTGTTTCCT
This sequence comes from Actinotignum schaalii FB123-CNA-2, assembly GCF_000411135.1. Lineage (GTDB taxonomy): Bacteria > Actinomycetota > Actinomycetes > Actinomycetales > Actinomycetaceae > Actinotignum > Actinotignum schaalii_A. The sequence continues at coordinate 834,822 of NZ_KE150262.1, forward strand.
AGGTAAATCCGGGGGACATATAGGGTGAGGCCTGATGGTGACCACTTTTTTGTGGGAAGTAGAGTGATCCTGTACTGCCGAGAAAAGCATCGACGTGAGTGGTAAGACCGCCCGTACCCGAAACCGACACTGGTAGTTGGGTAGAGCATACTAAGGCGTGCGAGTGAATCGTGGTTAAGGAACTCGGCAAAATGCCCCCGTAACTTTGGGATAAGGGGGACCTGAGCTGTCGTGCACCCGTGCGGTGTGGTGGCGGTGAGGGGCGCAGAGTCCAGGGGGAAACGACTGTTTACCAAAAACACAGGTCCGTGCGAAGCTGTAAGGCGATGTATACGGACTGACGCCTGCCCGGTGCTGGAAGGTTAAGCGGACTGGTTAGCCCCTTTTTTTGGGGGCGAGGCTGGGAAGTTAAGCCCCAGTAAACGGCGGTGGTAACTATAACCATCCTAAGGTAGCGAAATTCCTTGTCGGGTAAGTTCCGACCTGCACGAATGGAGTAACGATTTCCCTACTGTCTCCACCATGAACTCGGTGAAATTGCATTACGAGTAAAGATGCTCGTTTCGCGCAGCAGGACGGAAAGACCCCGGGACCTTTACTATAGCTTGGTATTGGTGTTCGGTACGGTTTGTGTAGGATAGGTGGGAGACTGTGATGCATTGACGCTAGTTGGTGTGGAGTCGTTGTTGAAATACCACTCTGATCGTATTGCATGTCTAACTTTGGTCCGTGATCCGGGCTAAGGACAGTGCCTGGTGGGTAGTTTAACTGGGGCGGTTGCCTCCTAAAGGGTAACGGAGGCGCTCAAAGGTTTCCTCAGCCTGGTTGGTCATCAGGTGGTGAGTGTAAGTGTAGAAGGAAGCTTGACTGTGAGACAGACATGTCGAGCAGGTACGAAAGTAGGAACTAGTGATCCGGCGGTGGCTTGTGGAAGCGCCGTCGCTCAACGGATAAAAGGTACCCCGGGGATAACAGGCTGATCCTGCCCAAGAGTTCATATCGACGGCATGGTTTGGCACCTCGATGTCGGCTCGTCGCATCCTGGGGCTGGAGTCGGTCCCAAGGGTTGGGCTGTTCGCCCATTAAAGCGGTACGCGAGCTGGGTTCAGAACGTCGTGAGACAGTTCGGTCCCTATCCGCTGCGCGCGGAGGAATCTTGAGAAGGGCTGTCTTTAGTACGAGAGGACCGAGACGGACTGACCTCTGGTGTGCCAGTTGTTCTGCCAAGAGCATGGCTGGTTGGCTACGTCGGGTTGTGATAACCGCTGAAAGCATCTAAGCGGGAAGCCTGCTTCGAGATTAGTTCTCGTTCCACCTTTGGGGTGGGTGAGGTCCCCGGTTGATGATCGGGTTGATAGGCCAGGGATGTAAGGCTTGTGAGGGTTTTAGTTGACTGGTACTAATGGACCGATGGCCAAGATAACATTGTGTGAGAGATTTTTTTGCGTGAGATGAGTTGTTTGCGTTCACTGTGCGATGACTGGCCGCCATGTGGTGGTTGGTTGGTGTTTTGGTTGTGGCGGTGGTTATAGCGGCAAGGTTACGCCCGGTATCCTTTTCGAACCCGGTAGCTAAGGTTGTTTGCGCTGATGGTACTGCACTCGGTGGGGTGTGGGAGAGTAGGTTGCTGCCGCCATGTTTTTTAGAGTGTG